>NZ_JCADBN010000049.1:0-939 GCF_059359135.1 Pseudonocardia sp. OZ21 | reverse complement strand
AGGGCGTGTCCTGTAGGTCGGCACGCAGCCACAACACGATGGCCGCGATACTGATCTCTGACCGGTAGTAGGCCATCCGCTTGGCATAGCGGGTGGCCAGAGCCCGGAACTGCTTGAGCCGGTTGAAGCGCCGCTCGACGACGTTGCGGTCGGCGTAGAGCCCGGGATCGAAGGCTGGTGGTCGCCCGCCACGGGAACCCTTTGCGGCGCGGCGGGTGATCTGGTCGCTGCGTTCGGGGCTGGTGAACGCGATCTTGCGTTGTCGCAGGGCTGTGCGGGTGGAGGGGTGGGAGTAGGCCTTGTCGGCCAGCACCCGCTCCGGACGTTTCCGGGGCCGGGCGGGACCGTGACGACCGACCGCAACCTGGTCGAGCAGTGGAAGCAGTTGCGGGTTGTCCCCCGCCTGGCCCGGGGTCAGGATCACCGACATCGGCAGCCCGCGCCCGTCGACGGCGAGATGGATTTTGCTGGTCAGTCCGCCGCGGGATCGTCCGAGGGCTTCTCCGTCGACGGCGAGGGCTTCGACCCACTCGGTGGTGCAGCCCCTTTTTTCCGGGCCCCAGCGGAGTGCTGGTGGGCCCGGACGCTGCTGGAGTCGATGCTGAAGGTCCACTCCACGTTCCCGACGGAGTCGTCCTTGACGATCACGTGGTCCAGGATGCGTTGCCAGGTGCCGTCCGCGGTCCAGATCCGCAACCGCTCATGGGCGGTTTTCCAGGGGCCGTAGCGTTCGGGCAGGTCCCGCCAGGGTGCCCCGGTGCGGAGTTTCCACAGGATCGCGTTGATCACCTGGCGGTGATCGCGCCACCGCCGACCCCCACTCTCGACCGGTGGCAACAACGGCTCGATCCGCGTCCAGGCCTTGTCTGTCAGCTCGCCCCTGCCCGCCACCTGAGCATGATCACCGATCGCAGGCCACAACCCTTACAGGACACGCCC
>NZ_JCADBN010000048.1:0-960 GCF_059359135.1 Pseudonocardia sp. OZ21 | reverse complement strand
GAGAAGCAGATCATGGAGGTGGTCGAGGCCACCTACCGCCTGCACGGCGCAGGCGACTCGGTGAACCCACCGTCCTACTTCCTGCGTTTCCCCGACCGTCCCGACGACCGGATCATCGCCCTGCCCGCCTCCATCGGCGGCCACGTCCGGGTCGACGGCCTGAAATGGATCTCCAGCTTCCCCGGCAACGTGGCAGCCGGCATCCCACGCGCCTCAGCCGTCCTCATCCTCAACGACCACGACACCGGCTACCCCTTCGCCTGCCTGGAAAGCTCCATCATCAGCGCCACCAGGACGGCCGCCTCCGCCGCACTCGCCGCCGACCGGCTCAGCCGCGGCCGCACCCGCCCCATTCGCGTCGGGTTCATCGGCCTCGGCCTCATCGCCCGCTACATCCACACCTTCCTCGCCGGCACCGGCTGGTCCTTCGACGACATCGGCGTGTTCGACCTGTCCACCGAACACGCCGCAGGGTTCCGCGGCTACCTCGAACAGTCCGGCACTCCCGGACGGATCACGGTGCACCGCTCCGCGGAGGACCTCATCCGCTCCAGCGACCTCATCGTCTTCGCCACCGTGGCCGCCCAGCCCCACGTCAGCGACGTGTCCTGGTTCGACCACAACCCGCTCGTCCTGCACGTGTCACTGCGCGACCTCGCCCCCGAGATCGTGCTCGCCTCCACCAACATCGTCGACGACGTCGAACACTGCCTCAAAGCCAACACCTCGCCCCACCTCGCCGAACAGCTCACGGGAAACCGCGACTTCCTGCACGGCACCTTGGACGACGTGATCGCCGGACAGGTCACGGTGCCGGCAGACCGCCCCGTGGTGTTCTCGCCCTTCGGCCTCGGCGTGCTCGACCTCGCCGTCGGCAAATACGTCTACGACGAGGTGACCCGCTCCGGCGAGTTGCACGTCGTCGACGACTTCTTCCACGAGCTGCGCCGGTACGGGTGA
>NZ_JCADBN010000047.1:0-1041 GCF_059359135.1 Pseudonocardia sp. OZ21 | reverse complement strand
GCTAGGGAGTGTCTGGTCGATCATGGAAGCCAGCTGAGCAGGGCGGCGAGTTGTAGGGCACCGAGGTAGTTGCGGGCGTGGCGGTCGTAACGGGTAGCGAGTCCTCGCCAGTGCTTGAGCTGGCAGAAGCCCCGCTCGACGACGTTGCGGCGCCGGTAGCGAGCCTTGTCGAACCCGACCGGGCGGCCGCCGCGGGAGCCTCGGCGTGCTCGGTTGGCCTGCTGGTCGCGGGGTTCGGGGATGGTGTGGGAGATCCCGCGCCGCCGCAGCAGCTCCCGGTTGGCCCGAGAGCTGTAACCCTTGTCGGCGAGCACATGCCCGGGCCGGGTCCGTGGCCTACCCGGTCCCGGACGGGTGACCCGCAGCCCGGCCATGAGCTGCGCGAACTGGGTCGTGTCGTTGACATTCCCGGCCGTCACCTGCAGCACCAGCGGGCGGGCGCGGCCATCAACGAGGGCGTGGACCTTCGTCGTCAACCCACCCCGGGACCGGCCTATCGCATGATCAGCGGGCTCGAGGACCAGCGGCCCGACCGGCCCTGCCCGGTGATCAGCGCGGGAATTCTTGTGATTCGACCGAGCCCCCTGTGAGCCCGTCCGGGGACGGGGCAGGCCCGGCGAGGGTGGCAGCGTTGCCACCGATACGGGACGCGGCCGCGCCGTGCTGGTGCACCCGCACCAGGGAGGAGTCCGCGGCGACCAGCCAGTCCAGGTCCGCGCGGGCATCGGAGTCGGTCTGGGCCCGAGCGAGCAGCCGCGCCCAGGTGCCATCCGCGCTCCACCGGTTGAGCCGCTCATACGCGGTCTGCCAAGGCCCGAACCGCTCCTCGGGGATCTCTCGCCATGCGGCACCGGTGCGGTACTTCCACGCGATCGCCTCGATCACCTGCCGGTGATCACGCCACCGCCCACCCCGCCGAGGTGCCCGATCGGGCAGCAACGGCTCCAGCCACGCCCACGCCTCATCGGACAACACGTGACGACCACCCATGACCGCATCCTCACCCGAACCCGAGCCAAGATCCGTCAGACACTCCCTAGG
>NZ_JCADBN010000046.1:0-1090 GCF_059359135.1 Pseudonocardia sp. OZ21 | reverse complement strand
TTGTCGCGGATCACGCTGTCGGTGCAGTCCTCGGCCAGGACGATCCCGTGTTTGCCGTTGTGGTGCACGATGTTGCGTTCGATCAGCAGGTCGTGCGAGCCGGTGTGCGGGTCGATCCCGTAGAGCACGTTGTCGTGGAACTCGCTGTCCTGCACCACGAGACCACCGACCTCGTAGGAGTAGAGCCCGAAGAACAGGTGCGAGATCAGGCTGGCCCTGATCCCACCCGTGGTGCCTTCCGTGCGCCACGACAACCCGTAGGACTCGACCTCGCCGTAGCCGAGGTAGCGCAGTTCGGCACGGTCGATCATCAGGCGTCCGCCGTCGCGGGCGAGGAGGAAGCTGCGACCGTCGACGTGCTCGGTGTCGACGTGCTGCTGCGCCGTGTCCCACGACGTCACGCAGGATCCGGTGATCTCCAGACCGCCGCCCAGCGCCGTGACCGACGCGAAACCGGTGGGGCCGCTGCCGAGCTTGAGCCAGCGCACGTCAGGGGCGCCGATCTGCACCGAGGCGCCGGTGAGCACCTGGAGGTCGGCTCCGAGGAGCCACTCCCCGGGGGCGACCTCGCGCAGCACCGCCGGGTTGCCGATCGCTGTGCTCAGCGCCGGCAGGGTGACACCCTCCCCACGGGTCACCGCGACCGTGTTGGTGACGCGGTCGAAGCGCACGGCAAGGCCGGCTGGCGGCGTCCGGTCCGCGGGTGCACCCGCCGCGGTCTCCCGGATGCACGGCCGGTCCGGGTCGATCACTGCTCTCGGTGCCACGTCGTGGCGGACCAGCGGCTCCGGTGCCGTCGCGGCGCAGGCGTTCGACAGGAGCAGGAACACGAGGATGAGCAGCAGGGCCCGGATCGGCGCCGTGCGGATCACGGCCGAACCGCCGCTGTGCATCCGGCCGGGCCGTAGACCGGCGGGCCGGTGTAGACGGGGGAGGCCAGGACGGTGGAGGTGAGCGTGAAGTCGGCGAAGTCGGTGTGCTGGTCGGTGGGGCTGGCCCAGCTGGAGTCGTCTCCGCCGAAGAAGGTGGAGAAGAACAGGCCGTCGATGTGCAGGTCGGGGGTGGTGCGGAAGGTGAGGCCGGGGTGGTC
>NZ_JCADBN010000045.1:0-1097 GCF_059359135.1 Pseudonocardia sp. OZ21 | reverse complement strand
GTGCACGGGTGTCGCGCGACATCGTTCACGGTCGCGGTTGTGGTTGGTAGTCCCGGGTGGGGTCGAGGGTCAGCTCCCGCAGGGGCGTTCCGTTGATGTCGAGAACGCGGATGTGAAGGTCGCGGACGAGGACCAGGACGCGGGTGCCGGCGTGTCGGCGGCCCAGTCCGATGTGGTGCAGGCGGCTGTTGTGCCGCAAGCTGATCACCCCTGAGCGGTCGATGCGGTCGTGGCGGACGCGGTAGTGGCTGGTGTCGATCGGGGCGCCGGTGGGGACTGCGGTCGGGCGGGCGATGTAGGCCTGGCCGGGGGTGCGCCGGTTCAGCGCGCGGTGCGGCCGGACGGTGTTGTAGTAGCCGCGGAACTCATCGAGCTGGGCCTGGAGCCTGTTGACAGTGACCGGGCGGGCTTGCCGGTCGAGCCATTTCTTCAGGGTTTGGTGGAATCGTTCGACTTTGCCGCAGGTCTGCGGGTGATAGGCGCGGGAATGGGTGAACCGGATCCCGCGAGCGTGGCAGGTGATCTCCAGGGCGACCCGGCCGCCGCGGCGGGGAGTTCCGGTGAACACCGCGCCGTTGTCCGACAGCAAGCTCGCCGGGTCGCCGTAGGTGCTGGTCGTGGCCGTGAAGGCCGTGTTGACGTCGCCGGCGGTGAAGGTCCGGCGGCAGGTGGAGGCTACGGCGAGGCGGGAGTGGTCGTCGATGATGTTGAGGACCTCGACATCAGTCCCGTCGGTGAGTCGGTAGTGGGTGATGTCGAGTTGCCAGCGTTCATTCGGGGCGTCGGCAGCGAAGCGTTGCCAGCTGCTGCGGGGGCGCTTGTGTGGTTGCGGGGTGACGAATCCCCGGGCGGACAGGATCCGCCAGACCGTCGAGACCGCCGGCACTGCGTGGGGGCCGTGGCGCTGTTGCAGATGCGCGGCGATGGTTGCGGCACCGGCGTCGTAACCGTCGCGGTCCAGGTCCTTGCGCAGCGCGATGATCTCGTCCTCGAGACGCTGCGGGGTACGCCCCGGGCTGTGGTGTGGTCGGCGTGACCGCGGCGCCAGCCCGGCCTCGCCGTCGGCGAGGAACCGCTGCACCAGCGTGATCACCCAC
>NZ_JCADBN010000044.1:0-1153 GCF_059359135.1 Pseudonocardia sp. OZ21 | reverse complement strand
TTGTCGCGGATCACGCTGTCGGTGCAGTCCTCGGCCAGGACGATCCCGTGTTTGCCGTTGTGGTGCACGATGTTGCGCTCGATCAGCACGCGGCGGGAACTGGTGTGCGGGTCGATGCCGTACAGCTCGTTGTGGTGGAACTCGTTGTCCTGCACCGCGAGTCCGTCGACGCGGAACGAGTAGAGCCCGTAGAACAGGTGCGACACGACGCTCGTGGTGATGCCGCCGGTGGCAGCGGTGCGCCACGACATCCCGTACGACTCGACCTCGCCGTAGCCGAGGTAGCGCAGCTCGGCATGCTGGATCATCATCCGTGCGCCGTCGCGGGCGAGCAGGAAGCTGCGACCGTCGAGGCTGTCCGCGTCGGCGCTGGCCGCAGCGTCGTCCCATGAGGTGACGCAGGTTCCGGTGATGTCCAGGGCGCCCCCGAGGATCTTGACGGTGGCGAAACCCGCCGGGCCGCTGCTGAGCTTGAGCCAGCGCACGTCGGGGGCGCTGATCTGCAACGAGGCGCCGGTGAGCACCTGGAGGTCGGCCCCGAGGAGCCACTCCCCGGGAGCGACCTCGCGCAGCGCCGCCGGGTTGCCGACGGCGCTGCTGAGCGCGGAGAGGCTGACGCCCTCACCCGAGGCGAGCACGATCGTGTTGGTGGCGGGGTCGAAGGTCACGCCCGCGCGGGACGGCGTGCCCGGCTCGGCCGCGGGTGCCGGCGGGGCTTCCCGCGTGCAGGGCCGGGCCGGGTCGACCACCGGGTCCGCCGCGATCGGCCGGCGCGCCAGGGGTTCCGGATCCGGCGGGGCGTAGGCGCTCGCCAGCAGAACGACGGCACCTCCCAACAGCCCGAGCACGGCAACCAGCAGCACGGCCCGGGCGGCGGTGACCGAGAACCAGGGAAACCCGGCCGCTCGACGTCTCCAGCAGGCTGTGCGACTCGTCATGACGGGGCTCCGTTCACTCCACAGTCGGACGCCGCGGCGCCCGGTGGTGGTGCAGGTGGTGGGGTCGATGTCGAGGTGACGGCGAAGTCGGCGAAGTCGGCGTGCTGGTCGGTGGGGCTGGCCCAGCTGGAGTCGTCCCCGCCGAAGAAGGTGGAGAAGAACAGGCCGTCGATGTGCAGGTCGGGGGTGGTGCGGAAGGTGAGGCCGGGGTGGTC
>NZ_JCADBN010000043.1:0-1334 GCF_059359135.1 Pseudonocardia sp. OZ21 | reverse complement strand
AGCGCGTTCTGCTCCACCAACAACACCGTGGTGCCCTCGGCCTGCAACTCCCGCACCGTCGCGAAGATCTTCTGCGTCATGATCGGCGACAGCCCCATCGACGGCTCATCCAACATCAACAACTTCGGCCGCGACATCAACGCCCGCCCGATCGCCAGCATCTGCTGCTCACCACCGGAGAACAGGCCCGCCTTGTTCGCCCGCCGCTCCCCCAACACCGGGAACAACGAGAAAATCCGATCCAGATCCTCCGCGATCCCCGCCTCATCCCGACGCGTATACGCGCCCAACAGCAGGTTCTCCTCCACCGTCATCCGCGCGAACAACCGCCGCCCCTCCGGACTGTGCGCCACCCCCCGACCCAGGATCTCGTGCGCCGGCAACCGATGAATCGGCTCACCATCCAGCAACACCTCACCCGACACCGGCCGCAACAACCCCGAAATCGTGCGCAACGTGGTGGTCTTCCCCGCCCCGTTGCTCCCGATCAAACTGACGATCTGACCCCGCTCCAACGAGAACGACACCCCACGCACCGCCTGGATCGCACCATAGGCAACCGTGAGATCACGAACCTCGAGAAAACTCACTGCTGCCCCCCACGGTGAATCTGCGCGTCGACCTCATCCGGCGGCGCCCCCAGATAGGCCTCCACCACCCGCGGGTCACCCCGCACCTCATCCGGGCTGCCCTCCACCAACAACTCACCCTGCACCAACACCAACACCCGATCACACAACGTGAAGATGAACTTGGTGTCGTGCTCGATCACCACCACCGACACCCCGAGATCCCGAATCGCGAAAATCAACTGCCGGGTCGCCTCGGTCTCCTGCGCGTTCATCCCCGCCGTCGGCTCATCCAGCAACAACACCGACGGATCCGTCGCCAACGCCCGCGCGATCTCCAACCGACGCTGATCCCCGTAGGGCAGGTTGCGGGCCAACTCGTCGGAGAACTGCGTCAACCCGACGAACGCCAGCAACTCCTCCGTCCGCGCCACCGCCTCCGCCTCACTCCGACGGAAACCCGGACCATGCAACAACGACGACAACGGGCTCTGCCGCATCCGCACATGCCGCCCCACCAACACGTTCTCCTGGGCGGTCATGCTCGGAAACAACCGGATGTTCTGGAACGTGCGGGCAACACCCTGCTCGGTCACCCGGGCGGGGTCCTGCGGCAATTCCTTGCCCCGCAACGTCACCGACCCCGACGTCGGTGCATACAACCCGGTCAGACAGTTGAACAAGGTGGTCTTACCCGCCCCGTTCGGCCCGATCAGGCCGATGATCTCACCCTCGGCGAGACCGAACGACACCTCGTTCAGCGCC
>NZ_JCADBN010000042.1:0-2069 GCF_059359135.1 Pseudonocardia sp. OZ21 | reverse complement strand
CGTCTCATGCGGAGATTTCCTCCGGTGTGGAGTGGTCGTCATCGGTGGTGGTACGCACGACCACGCCGTTCTCCACGGCGACCTCGCGGGTGAGCCAGCGCTGTTTCCGGATCGTGCACAACGCCTGAATCTTGATCAACGCCATCAACCACGACACCACCACATAACCAGGAATGTAGAAAAACGACGACGGCCGCCGCCGCAGATGCGGCAACAACTTCGCCGACCGGCTGACCTGCCACCACAACGCCAACACCACCACGAACACCCAATGCCCCGCCACGATCGACGAGATCATGAACGCCAACCCCAGCAACAACGTGAAACACGCCACCGCCTTGTCGATCATCGTGTACGCCAGGAACGGATGCCGCCACACCCACCGCCGCGACAACGCCCGCAGATCCGACCGCCACGTGTTACGCGCCCACCGCAACCGCTGCCGGCAGAACACCCGCCACCCGTCCGGGAACGTCGACCACACCTCCGCACTCCGCTGCATATACGTCCCATGCCCACGCTCCAAGATCAACGTGGTCAACCGCTTGTCATCCCCCGACAGACACGGCACCCCCCAGAACGTCTCATGCATGAACTCGTGCTCAACCTCCAACAGCAACGCCCGCCGATACACCGCCGTCCGCCCCGACAGACACGACACCGCCTGCCCCAACAAACTCTGACTCGCGTTCTCATCGAAATACCGGTGATCCAGGAACATGTCCGTGATCCGCGCCAGGAACCCCGAGGACCCATACACACTCTGCCGCGTCCCCACCCCACCGATCCGCGGATCCACGAACGGCTGACACACCTGCGCCGCCACATCCGGCGCCCAAATCGTGTCCGAATCCACCAACGCCACCAGGTCGCTGCTCGCCGCCCGCCACCCCCGCCGCAACGCATCCCGCTTCCCCGGCACCTCGGTCACCACCACCGTCACCGGATACCGCGACGCGATCTCCCGACACACCGCATCCGAGGCATCGATCACCAAGATGACCTCGACAACACCCTCATTCGCCAACCACGACTCCACCGCCGCGGTGAACACCACCGGATCTTCCTGATACACCGGCACCACCACACTCACCGGCAACCGGAAATCATTCACCACCGGCCGATACAACACCGCCGGAACCCGCCGCACCAACCAGCACGACCACCGCACCAAACCCAGCACCCCCAACGGAGTGCCCAACACGTAGTAATAAAGCGGCAGACTCATGTCCGCCCGACACCCGGAACCACCTGCCGGCCCACCACACCCTCCACCTCACGACGCATCACCGCCGCCAACCGATCATTCGTCGCCACCACCGCCCGCAACAACGGCATGTCCACCCCCACCCCCTCCGCAAACCCCACGAACCCACACGTGTCCTTCGGCAGACACGCCCCCCCATACGGCGCCCCACCCCGAATCCCGTACTCCGGGTTGAACGACCCCTCCGCCGACCGCGCCACCGTCGCCGCCACCGGATCCAACGCCACCCCCACCTCCCGAGCCACCAACCACATCTCGTTCCAAAAACTGATCTTCGTCGCGTTGAAGATGTTGTGCGCACACTTCACGAACTCCGCCTCAGCCGCCGCCCCGAACGTCCGCAACTCACCCCCGAACGGCGCCAACAACCCCACCAACCCCGCCACCGTCTCCGGATCACGCGACCCCACCACCGTCATCCACGGCGACCGGAAATCCTCCTCAGCCGACGCCGCCCGCAAAAACTCCGGATTCGCCGCCAACCCGAACCCCACCCCCGCCACCAACCCCGAACACCGCTCCAACACCGACCGCACCAAACCCTCGGTCGTTCCCGGCGGAACCGTCGACCGCACCACGACCGTGTGACGGCCAGGGGAGTCCGCCAGCGCATGCCCCACCGAGGTCGTCCCCGCGGTGAACGCCCGAAGGTCGTAGTCCCACCCCACATTGGGCGTGGGCAAGGTCAGGAACACGAACGAGTCCGGCTCGTCACGGAGATCCAACTCCGCGCGCGCATCCAACCCGTGGGTCGTCCTCAGTTCGTGCAGCCGTGATGTGTCCGTGTCGATGAACGTCACGT
>NZ_JCADBN010000041.1:0-2438 GCF_059359135.1 Pseudonocardia sp. OZ21 | reverse complement strand
CGTGGAGAACGGCGTGGTCGTGCGTACCACCACCGATGACGACCACTCCACACCGGAGGAAATCTCCGCATGAGACGTACCCGGGACCGGTCTCGGTCTCACCGGCACAGCCTCTGGCTGCGGCTCGCCTGCGCCGTCATCACCCTCGTCGGCCTGCTGGCGACGCCGTCCATCGCCACGGCCGGCCCGCCGGCGACCCCCGCGTCGTTGCTCCCGGCCCAACCGCCGCCGGGTGGGGACCCGGGCGACCGGGCGGCCGCAGCCGGCCGGATCCGGGCCGCGTGGGAGGGGCGGGGCCGGCCGACCCGGATGGCGATCGTGCGCACCACCCGGGTCGACGTGGTGGCCGACGGGCGCCTCGCCCAGCAGGTCCCCTTGCGCCCTGGCCCGGTCACCCTGCCCGTGCTCGACCGCTCGCTGCCCCCCACCTGGCTGCGTGAGAGTGCCGACACCGCGCTGCTGGCCGCCACGGTGATCCTCACGCCCGGCACCACGATGGAGATCTCCGGGGACGTCTCGGGGATTCGTACTCTCGCCCTCGCCGGTGGCTCCAGCACCGCCGACACCGCCTCCCTCTACACCGGCGGCGGGCGCCTGAGCCTGCGCGGGATGACCATCACCTCCGCCGACCCGGCCACCGGCCAACGCGCAGTCCCGGCTGCCGGGCGCTCCTCGATCGTCGTCTCCGCCCGCGGCCGCCTCGATGCCGCCGACACCACCATCACCGACCTGGGCACCCCCTCCAGCGACTCCGACATCGGCGACAGCGGGCGGGCCGCCGTGGTGTTCAACCAGGCCAGCAGCGGCACCCTGGTGCGCACCATCCTGCGGCGCAACAGCACCGGGCTCGAACTGTCCCGCTCCGACGCCGTGCGCCTCGACCAAGTCACCGTCAGCGAGTCCGTCGGTGACGGGATCGTGCTGCGCGGCGACCGCGCCACGGCCATGAGCGACATCCGCGCCGAACGGAACGGCGGCAACGGGATGGTCGTCGCAGCGGAGAGTGCAGGTCGGTTCGCCGGCGGGCCCGCGAGCCGGTTGTCCGCGGGGACCACCGGCCACCGCCTCACCGGGGTGTCCACGACGGGTAACGGGGAGTTCGGACTCGTGCTCATCGGTCAGACGGGCGCTCAGGTCACCGATGTGTCCACCGCGGCGGACAAGGCCGGTGGTCTGCGGGTGAGCCGCTCGGCCGACACGGTGGTCACCAACTTCAGTGCGACCGACCAGCCGATCGGCGTGTTCACCCACATCAACAGCACGAACGTGGTGCTGGACCACATCCGGACGACCGGCGGCAGGCGGGGACTGGTGGTGGAGAAGAGCACGCAGGGTGTGGCGCTGCGCGACTCCACGTTCCAGGGCGCGAGGGTGGCCGGGGTGTCGGTCGGTGGCCAGGACGTCACCGTCACCGGCGTGCAGATCGCCGACTCCGCCACCGGGGTGCGCATCGAACGCGGCGCCAGGACGGTCACCGTGACCGGCCTGCGGCTCCGCGGCGGCCAGGACGGCATCGTCGCCACGCCCGACACCACCGGCGTGCTCGTGCAGGATCTCGTCGCCGACAACGTCGCGTCCGATGCCGTGCGTACCTTCAGTTCTGGCACCCGCATCGTGGGCGGCCGCATCACCGGCGGTACCACCGGCATCGACGCCGCCGCCGCCACCACCATCTCCGGCACCGTCATCGACCGCGCCCAGGAGGGAATCCGCTCCCGCTCGGCCGAACTCGTGCACGCCGAGAACGTCGACGTCGCCACCACGGCGCTGGGCATCAACGCCGCCGCGGGCAGCCCGTTCCTGCTCACCGCCTCCCGGGTGCACGCCATCGAGGCCGTCCGCGGCCAGGTCGGCCAGGTCGGACCCAACGAGCTGAGCCTGCCCCCGCTCAACCTCCTCGGCGCCATCGGCATCCCACTGATCCTGCTGGCCATCGTCCTGGAACAGGTCCACACCCGCCGCCAACGCCCCACCGGCGCAGCGCACCGCCGCCCCCCACCCGTCCTCCCCTCGAGCGGAGGGTGAGGGTGACCCGAACCCTCCGGCGCTGCGTCGCGGCCGCCACCGTGCTGGTCGTGGTGGCGGCCGTCGCGGCGTGCGGCGGGAGGGGCCCGGTGGAGCCGACCCCGACGGAGGTGGATTCCGTGGTCACCCCGGCAGACCTGCAGCGGTTCCTGGGCAACGGACTCGAATACGAGGACCGCGGTGGCTTCGGGCTCGACCGGGCCCAACTTCTCACCACCTCCGACGCCCCCGGCGGCGTCCTGCTCCGCGTCTCCTACCCGGGCGGATCCGCCAGCCGCTCCGCCGACGGCCCCGACGGCGGCACCCAGGCCTACCTCCGTCTCCCCGACACCACCGCCGACACCCTCGACCTGCGCTACCACCTGCGCTTCCCCACCGACTTCGACTTCGTCAAAGGCGGGAAACTCCCCGGC
>NZ_JCADBN010000040.1:0-2757 GCF_059359135.1 Pseudonocardia sp. OZ21 | reverse complement strand
CGTGGAGAACGGCGTGGTCGTGCGTACCACCACCGATGACGACCACTCCACACCGGAGGAAATCTCCGCATGAGACGCACCTGCACCCGGCTGCTGCTCCTGGCCGTCGCCCTCACCACTGCCACCATCGCCCTGCCGGCCACGCCCGCGGCCGCCGGCACCGTCATCCCCGCCGCCCAGGCGCTCCCCGCCCAGTCACCGCCGGAGCCGGGACCGCTGCAGCCCGAACCTGAACCGGAACCCGAGCCGCGGCCACAGCCCGCTCCCCTCCGCCAGCCCCCGACCCAGTCGCAACCGCAACCACAGCCGCAGCAGCGCCTGCCGCGGGCCGTGCCTCAGCCCCCGACCCCACCGCAGCCGCCGCGCCTGACCCCGCCCGAGCCCGTCCTCGAGCCCGCGCCACAGCCGCAGCCCGCACCCCGGCTCGTCGCCGATCCGCCGCCCGCTCCTCCCGCAGCGGCCCCACGGCGGATCGTCGCGGGAGGACGCCCGGCGGCCCGACCGGCCCGACCCGTGCAGCGGACCACGTCCTCGGACCTCGCGCGGCAGGCCCGTGAGCGCGCAGCCGAACGTTCCCGGCAGCAGGCCGCGGCGGCCCTGGCCGCCGGCCGGAGCGCGGCGGCGAACGACAAGATCCGGATTGCCTGGGAAGAACGGGGCCGGCCGAGCCGGATGGCGATCGTGCGCACCACCCGCGTCGACGTGGTGGCCGACGGCCGCCTCACCCAGCAGGTCCCCCTGCGGCCCGGCCCGGTCACCATCCACGTGCTCGACCAGTCCCTGCCTCCCACCTGGATGCGTCAGACCACCGACACCGCGCTGCTGGCCGCCACCGTGATCCTCACCCCGGGCACCACGATGGACGTCTCGGCAGACGTCTCGGGGATCCGCACCCTTGCTCTCGCCGGCGGTCCCAGCACGGTCGACACTGCCTCCCTCTACACCGGCGGCGGGCGCCTGAGTCTGCGCGGGCTGACCGTCACCTCGGCCGACCCGGCCACCGGCCAACCCCTGCCCCCGTCGCCCGGACGTCCGTCGATCGTCGTCACCGGCCAGGGACGGCTCGACGCCACCGACACCACCATCACCGACCTGGGCACTCCCGCCCTCGACACCGACAACGGCCACGCCGCCGTGTCGTTCAACCCCGCCAGCACCGGCGCCCTGGTCCGCACCACCTTGGCGCGCAACAGCACCGGACTCGAACTGTCCCGCTCCGACGCCGTGCACCTCGACCAGGTCACCGTCAGCGAGTCCACCGCCGACGGGATCGTCCTGCGCGGCGACCGCGCCACGACCATGAACGACATCCGCGCCGAACGAAATGCCGGCAACGGGGTGATCGTCACCGGGGAGAGCACGGACCGGCCCATCACCGGTGTCTCCACAGCACGCAACGGGGTGTTCGGCGTCGCCATCATCGGTCAGACCGGTATCCAGGTCATCGGGGTCGCCACCGCGTCCGACAGGTCGGGCGGCCTGCGCCTGAGCCGTTCGAAGAACGTGATGGTCACCGGCTTCACCGCCACCGACCAGCCGATCGGCATCTTCACCCACGTCAACAGCGCAAACCTCACGCTCGACCACGTGACGGTGACCAGGGGCCGGCGGGGAATGGTGGTGGAGAAGAGCACCCAGGGCATGACGGTGCGCGACTCCACGTTCCAGGGCGCCAGGGTGGCCGGGGTGTCGGTCGGCGGCCAGGACGTCACCCTCACCGACCTGCAGATCACCGACTCCGCCACCGGGGTGCGCATCGAACGCGGCGCCAGGACCGTCACCGTGACCGGCCTGCGGCTCCGCGGCGGCCAGGACGGCATCGTCGCCACGCCCGACACCACCGGCGTGCTCGTGCAGGATCTCGTCGCCGACAACGTCGCGTCCGATGCCGTGCGTACCTTCAGTCCTGGCACCCGCATCGTGGGCGGCCGCATCACCGGCGGCACCACCGGCATCGACGTCGCCGCCGCCACCACCATCTCCGGCACCGTCATCGACCACGCCCAGGAGGGAATCCGCTCCCGCTCGGCCCAACTCGTGCACGCCGACAACGTCGACGTCACCACCACCGCCCTGGGGATCAATGCCGCCGACGGCAGCCCGTTCCTGCTCACCGCCTCCCGGATCCACGCCGCCGAAGCCGTCCGCGGCCAGATCGGCCAGGAAGGACCCAACGAGCTGAGCCTGCCCCCGCTCAACCTCCTCGGCGCCATCGGCATCCCACTGATCCTGCTGGCCATCGTCCTGGAACAGGTCCACACCCGCCGCCAACGCAGCTTCGCGGTCGCCTACCGCCGTTCCCCGCCCGTCCTCCCTTCCGCCGGCGGCTGAGCGATGGTCATGACGAAGCGCCGCGCACTGCGGCGCTCCGCCGCAGTGGCTGTGGGCGTACTGGTGGCGGGTGCGACGGCATGCGGCGCGGCATGGCCCCCTGCGGAGCCGACCCCACGGGCGGTGGACTCCGTGGTCACCCCGAAGGACCTGGAGTGGTTCATCGGCAACGGGCTCGACTACATCGGTGACGGCGACTTCGGGCTCGACCGGGCCCAACTTCTCACCACCTCCGACGCCCCCGGCGGCGTCCTGCTCCGCGTCTCCTACCCCGCCGGATCCGCCAGCCGCTCCGCCGACGGCCCCGACGGCGGCACCCAGGCCTACCTCCGCCTCCCCGACACCACCACCGACACCCTCGACCTGCGCTACCACCTGCGCTTCCCCACCGACTTCGACTTCGTCAAAGGCGGGAAACTCCCCGGC
>NZ_JCADBN010000004.1:0-637878 GCF_059359135.1 Pseudonocardia sp. OZ21 | reverse complement strand
GATGGCCTACTACCGGTCAGAGATCAGTATCGCGGCCATCGTGTTGTGGCTGCGTGCCGACCTACAGGACACGCCCTAGTGTCGTGAGTCGTTAATCCTCGTGCAGTAGCGAGCGATGGAGTCGAGGATGTCGTCGGCGGTCTTGGTCCAGACGTAAGGGCGCGGGTTGTCGTTCCAGGTCCGGATCCAGGCGCGGATGTCGGCGTTGAGGGCTCGGACCGAGCGGTGAGCGCCGCGGCGCAGCTTCTTGGTGGTCAGCTCACCGAACCAGCGCTCGACCAGGTTGAGCCAGGACGAGCTGGTCGGGGTGAAGTGCAGGACGAACCGCGGATGCGCCCTCAGCCAGCGCTTGATCGCCGGAGTCTTATGGGTCGAGGCGTTGTCCAGCACGACGTGCACGTCCAGATGCGGCGGCACCTGCGCGTCGATCCTGGCCAAGAACTTCTTGAACTCGATCGCGCGGTGGCGCGAGTGCAGCGAGCTGATCACCTCACCGGTGGCGACGTTGAGGGCCGCATAGAGGCTGGAGGTGCCCGAGCGGACGTAGTCGTGGGTTGCCCGGGCGGGAGCGCCGGGCATCATCGGTAGCACCGGCGCGGTGCGGTCCAGCGCTTGGACCTGGGACTTCTCATCCACACACAGCACGACCGCGGCCTCAGGCGGATCGAGGTAGAGCCCGACGACGTCGTGGACCTTGTCGATGAACTGCGGATCCTTCGACAGCTTCCAACTGTCCTGGCGATGTGGTTGCAGGCCGAATGCCCGCCAGATCCGCGACACCGTGGTCTGCGACAGCCCCAACTCCGCAGCCAACGAACGGGTCGACCAGTGCGTCGCGTCCTTCGGGGTGGTCTCTAACGTCCGTGTGATCACCTGCTCGACCTGCTCGTCGACCACCGTCCGCGGGCGGCCTGGGCGGGGCTCGTCCAGCAGTCCGTCCAGACCCGACTCGATGAACCGGGCCCGCCACCGCCGTGCGGTCCCGACCGAGATGTCGAGCTTGCGGGCCGCGGCCCTGGAGGCCGACGGCGATGCGGCGCTGCTCGATGGACCTCCAGTTGATGCTCAGCCGCCTCATCGCGCCACTCCCGGCGACGATCGCGGCTGGTCCGCGATCTGCAGGTCTGCCGTCTCGACCCCTCCCCCGCGCTCGGCGAACCCGACACCGGCGCGAGCACCCGCTGACTTGAGCAGCCGCCGCATCGTCCGCGCCCCGTCGGTCCTGACCCGTCAGCGGTCGGACGCCGTACCCTGTCCAATCGATCAGCTGTGTGCCGCAGGGTGCGGCCACACGGGTGGTCGACAGCTCGGACGGCCGGTTGGGCAAGGGCCGGCGACACCGCGGGGTGCGGACACCGGGGATTTCGACCGACGATAATGGTCGCTTTGGTCCACTTTTGGTTGGTGGGGCTTGGAGTCCGAGTGGTCTGCCGTCGGCCAACGGGCCGCCGGGGCGGTCCGGAGTCTCGGCACGAGCCAACGGTGATCAGACCAGTGGATCTCACCTGCGGTTTCCGACGCATCGTGCCTACGGGGCGAGGTGGGACCGGTCGGCGATGCCGGGGGCTGCGGCCGGTCGTGGATTCCCAGAGGAAGCGTCGCTCCGGGGTGCGGCCAACGCTGGAAGTAGTACTTGACAGTCCATTTCTGGTCCCGCATAGTCCCCCGCAGTCGGTCCAGCCGGGGGCGCCGAAGAGTCGAGTCCCGGCCCGACGGATGACGCCCGAGCCAGGTCGGTCCCACCAGGGGTCTGACCGCTCACGACGCACCTGAACGGGGAGTGACTCGCGTGGCCACGGACTTCGAAGGCAAGAAGATCGTCGTGCTCGGCGGCGGCAGTGGCATCGGCTTCAAGACCGCGGAGGACGTGATCGCGGCGGGCGGCAGCGCAGTGATCGTCGGCCGCCCGGGTCGCAAACTGGACGACGCCGTGACAAGCCTGTCGCGCTCCGGCACCGCGTGGTCGGTCATGGCCGACCTGACGGACTGGACTCAGGTCGTCGAGGCGCAGAAGCAACTGGCGGAGAACCACCCTGATGCCACCCTCCTCGTCAACTCGGCGGGGCTCGTCCGGCTCAAGACCTTCCTCGACCACCAGGTAGCCGACTACGACTCCTATCACGACCTCAACAGGGCGACGTTCTTCCTAACTCAGACCGTCGCCCGAGGTATGGTCGCCGGCGGTCAGGGCGGCGCGATCGTGAACGTTGGCGCCATGTGGGCGCACCAGGCCCTCGCCGCGACACCGTCGTCGGCGTTCTCGATGGCCAAGGCGGGCCTGCACGCACTTACGCACAACCTCGCCATCGAACTCGCCGGCGAGGGCATCCGTGTGAACGCCGTGGCTCCCGCCGTCACCAATACGCCTCATTTCGACTGGCTTCCCGCCGACCAGCGGGAAGCCACGCTGCAGCAGATGGCTGGCCTGCACCCGCTCGGCCGAGTCGGCACCCCGCAGGACTTGGCCTCCGCGATCACCTTCCTCCTCTCGTCGGCCTCGAGCTGGATCACGGGCGCCATCCTCAACGTCGACGGCGGGGTCATGGCAGGCCGCAACTAGTGTCCTGAGTCGTTAGTCAGTTTAAGAAGTCGCATCGGACACCGGCGACGGCTTCCAACCCGCTTATTTTTTCCGCTTGGAAGGTAGCAGTGGTCTCGACAGCCTATCCAAGATCACAGCGGCTGGCCTGTAGCGGCGAGCGTAATCAACGAACAGCACTGGAGTCAGAATGTCTGAGAACCGCTTCATCGACGATGCCATCAACCGCAGCGCCGAAACCGCAGAAGATCGCACCAAGCTCACCAGTATGGTCGCCGAAGCCGCCACCGGCGCACCGAGGACCACGACAGAAGAAAGCGGGCCGAGTGACAGTTCGATCCTGAACTTCGCGCTCAACTTGGAGTACCTTGAAGCCGAGTTCTACCTTCGTGGCGCAACAGGTCAGGGGCTGCCCGATGACATGGTAGGTGGGACGGGGAAGGCCGGCGGGGTGTCCGGCGGCCGTCAGGTTGACTTCCGTAGTCCTTTGATCAAGAACATCGCCCGCGAGATCGCCATGGACGAGCGAGCCCACGTTGCGTTCCTCCGCGACGCACTCGGCGACGCGGCTGCTGCGCGGCCACGGATCTCCCTTGACCACAGCTTTACGGCTGCGGCTACAGCGGCCGGATTGATCAAGCCCGGTGAGGTCTTCGACGCCTATGCGAACGACCGCAACTTCCTTTTTGCGGCGTTCCTCTTCGAAGATGTCGGAGTCACTGCTTTCAAGGGTGCGGCGCCGTTCATCTCCAACAAGACTTACCTGGACGCAGCAGCAGGCTTGCTGGCTACCGAGGCGTACCACGCCGGGGTGGTGCGGGCGACGCTGTTCAGCGAAGGGCTCGTGGATGACTCGGTGTTCGACGTCGTGCGCAAGATTTCCGCGGTTCGCAACGCGGTCAGTGGGCCCGCTGATGATGATCAGGGTATCGGCACGAAGAACGAGGCCAACCTGGTTCCCACCGATGAGTACGGCCGTGTATTCGGCAGGAGCGCTGCGGAGATCCTCAACGTCGTCTACCTTGCTCCCCAAGGCGGCTCCTCCGGTGGCTTCTACCCAGATGGACTCAATGGGGACATCGTCCAAGGTACCGGGTCGGCCGCGGGCTAGTTTCTGCCTACGCCATTCCGCCGTGCCGATTGGAAGCTCATGTTGTGAGCTGTTCCGCCTCGACTGCGCGTCCTGCCACAACTTCACGGGACGCGATGGGGCCCTGTCCTCCGGGAAGTACGCCAGGCCGATCTTCGGTCCGGCCACGAGGCCGCTCGCCCAGCTTCCGATGACAGTGAATGACGAGGGATACCTCGTCGCCAAGGGTGACTTCGCCGAGCCTGTCGGGCCGGCTTTCTGGGAGCGGAGATACAACCCGTGAGTTCCCTCACGACACCCACCGGGTCGGGCGCCAACGCCAAGGTGATCGGTGCGCTGGACGAGCTGGACCAGCGCTACCACCCGGCGGCGGGGCTGCGTCGGCAGTTCAACAAGGTCTTCCCGACCCACTGGGCGTTCCTGCTCGGCGAGATCGCGCTCTACAGCTTCATCGTCCTGCTGCTGTCGGGCACCTACCTGGCGCTGTTCTTCGACCCCTCTCTGCAGGAGGTCACCTACAACGGACCGTTCGAGAACCTGCGCGGCATCCACATGTCGCGGGCCTACGAGAGCGCCCTGGGGATCTCCTTCGAGATCCGCGGCGGGTTGTTCGTCCGCCAGATGCACCACTGGGCGGCGCTGCTGTTCCTAGCCGCGATGGTCGTGCACATGTTCCGCAACTACTTCACCGGCTCCTTCCGCAAGCCGCGCGAGGCCACCTGGGTGATCGGCGTGCTGCTGTTGTTCCTCGGCTTCTTCGAGGGCTTCACCGGCTACTCGCTGCCCGACGACCTGCTGTCCGGTACGGGCCTGCGGATCGCATCCGGGTTCATGCTGGCGGTCCCGGTGGTCGGCACGTGGAGCCACTGGGCGATCTTCGGTGGTGAGTTCCCCGGCACCGAGATCATCCCGCGGCTCTACATCGTGCACGTGCTGCTCATCCCGGGCATCCTGCTCGCGCTGATCGCGCTGCACGTCGGGCTGGTCTGGTACCAGAAGCACACCCAGTTTCCCGGACCCGGCCGCACCGAGGGCAACGTCATCGGCGTGCGGATTCTCCCGGCGTTCGCCGCGAAGGGTGGGGCGTTCTTCGCTGTCACGGTCGGCATCCTGGGGATCATGGGCGGCCTGTTCCAGATCAACCCGATCTGGAATTTCGGGCCCTACAACCCTGCGCGGGTCTCCGCCGGGTCCCAGCCCGACTGGTACGTGCTCTTCACCGAGGGGATGCTGCGGATCTTCCCGCCGTGGGACATCCACATCGGCGACTACAACATCCCGCCGGCGTTCTGGGCGAGCCCCGCGTTCCTCCCGGTCCTCTACGTCCTCGCGGGGGCGTACCCCTGGATCGAGCGGCGGTTCACGAAGGACAACGCCCTGCACAACCTGCTGCAGCGCCCGCGGGACGCGCCCGTGCGCACGTCGCTGGGCGTCATGGGCATCTCCTTCTACACGGTGCTGGTCCTCTCGGGCAGCAACGACCTGATCGCCTACGTCTTCGACATCTCGCTGAACGCCACCACGTGGGCGGGCCGCATCGGGGTGCTGGTCGTCCCGCCGATCGCCTACTGGGTGACGTACCGGATCTGCATCGGACTGCAGCGCGGCGACCGCGCCGTGCTCGAGCACGGCATCGAGACCGGCATCATCAAGCGCCTGCCGCACGGCGAGTTCATCGAGGTGCACCAGCCGCTGGCCGGCGTCGACGACCACGGCCACGCCATCCCGCTGGAGTACCAGGGCGCCCCGGTGCCCAAGCGGATGAACCAGCTCGGCATGGGCGGCTCGCCGGTCCCCGGCTCGCTGCTCACGCCCGACTCCCCCGAGGAGACCGCGGCCCTGGAGCAGGCCCGCCACGAGGAGGCCGAGGCCGAGGCCGCCGCCCGCAACGGGCACCAGCCCGCGGAGGCCGAGACCCGCACCGAGCAGCGCGACGCGATCGGCCAGCAGTAGGCAGTTCGGACAGGAGCGAGGGCCCCGCCGGTCACCCGGCGGGGCCCTCGCCGCTTCGGCGCCGCTGCGAGCTGCCATCGCCTCCAGTGCGCCCCGGCCGGCGAGGTGGCCGTGACCACAGCTGGCGCCAGGAGAGGGGCCACGGCATCCGCTACTCGGCGACGGATGTGTGTCGGTCGGGGCCGTGAGCGCTCGCAGCAGCGACTGCGCGTCGTACGGGCCGACGTGCCGGTGGCCGTTGATGAAGAGCGTCGGGACGGGCGGTGATGTTCATGGCCTCGGCGTCGAGGATGTCGTCGCGCACCCGGCCGGTGACCTCGGCCGAGATGAGGTCTTTCTCGAACTGCTCGACGTCGAGGCCGAGGTCGTGGGCGATGTAGATGATGTCGGACGGCCGCTGGTTGTCCTGGTCGTCGAAGATCGCGCGCGCGAAGAATCTGCCCTGCGCGGCAGCGGCCTCGGTGGCGGGGCGCACGGCATCGGAGATCCGGAAGGTGATCGTCGCAAGCACGAAGGCGATGACAGATGCCGCCAGTACGCCCACCCGTGCCTGGTTCTGCGCGAGCCGTCGTCGATCGCGAGGTCGACGATGAACAGCGAGATGGTGAATCCGATCCCGCACAGCGTGGCACGTCGACGCTCGCGCTCGGTGCGGTGAGTGTTACAGCGCGTCTACGGGCACTCCGGGCATCCGGACCCAGCAGCCCGATCTATCGCCCGGCGACACAGGTCAAGATCGTTGACGACGAACCCGCTGGCGCCCTCATCACCGGCGAGCCGTACGCCTCACCGTATTGCTTCTCGAGTCCGAGACAACCGCATCGGCGGGCGAGTGAGATAAGTTCCAACTCTCCATATCCATTCCAACGGACCGTATGTGAAACGAGAGAGCCACCAGCTGCAGAAGGCCAGTTGGAGAATCCAGATCGGCACACAAAGCAGGAGGAGCATCGAGGAGGAAATCGTCATCACGGATGCGAGAGTGGCGACGACGGTGATACCGAAGATCCCGTGCGTGACGTAGCTGGTCAACGCCATCCGCCCGTAGCGCTGCAAAGGGAGCAGTCGTGCGCGCAGCCGCGACGAACGCAGGAGCAATACCAGGCCCGACAAGTAGGTGACCGCCGGAATGATGGCAAGGTTTTCGTTCATCGAGTCGATCAAGTTGGTGTCCGTCAGCGACAGTCCGTACGCCCAGAGGGCGACCGTGCCGACTGTCGCGACGGCGAACAGGACACGCACTGCCGGAATCCGGCGCTCGTCAGTCAGTAGTCCCGCCCGGAATGCCCAGCAACCGAGCAACGTGTGTCCCAATGATTGGACCGCGACCCAGGCGGCCAGCATAGGAACCGTCTCGATACTGGTGCCGGCATGGTGATTCACCACGGCGACCAGGACGGAACCGAGGTTGCCGCCGCACGCGATCACCAGGCCGACGATCAGCAAAACCCACTGCGGGGCACGGAAGAACAACGCGAGCAGGGTGCCGTTGACCGCGTAGACCATCAACACGTCGGGGGCGTGCAGCAAGAACAGGTTGATCGCACCGAAGGCCAAGAGGATGGCCATCCGGCGCAGGTACGGAAGCCACACCTTGCCCCGAAGAGACATGTTTTCGTACAGGATCGCCGCGCTGACCCCGAACAGGAAAGCAAAGATGAAATGGAACTTGTCCAACACCAGCAGGTCGACCACGCGGCCACTCCACACGTCCCATGGTGAAACGATCGCAGGAGGCCGATGGTTTTGATTCGCGTAGTAGTACCCGATGTTGACCAAAAGAATCGCCATGACCGCGATCGCCCGGATGATGTCGATCGACTCGATCCGCTGCTTGACTGCGCGGTCGAACCTGGCAGCCGACGGTAGTCCCCGTGTCGGCCCGTCAACGTTCAACAGAATTTCCTTGCGTGCGCCACGTGTCAAGTTCTGGGAAGCCAAATTTGCCCTGGTTACGGAGCGTACTACACAGTGTCACGCAAGGCGGGCCGGCATCTGCGTTCCGCAGGGATGGCCTGAACCGCGCCGCTACGGCGGAAGAAATGCAGGTCGGAAAGCTGACTCACGGCGGGAAACACGAAAATGCCTGGTCGATGTCTGAAAAGTCGTCGCTGCTATTCTCGTCTCGAACGCTCGGTATGCTCTGATTGTCTGGTTCTCCGGTGACGGTCCCGGGGGAAGCCGAACAGCGACCCGGTGCCGTCCGCCTGCTGACCTGGACTCGTGAGGATGGCGCGCTCAACGACGACGGCCTGCTCACCAGCCACCCCGGCGCGTGGGCCGCGGAACTAAACTGAACGGCTCCGGGCTGGACCCTGATCTGCCACCGCCGACTCGCTCGGGCCGTGGCGCGCGGGCGTGCAGGACTGGAGCGTCGGCCGCTGGTGTGACATGTTCGAGGTCCGTGACTTCCTCATTCGGCGCGTGTTCATCTACCGCGGCCCCGACGACGCCGGCCGCGGAGTGGAACCTGCGCAGTCGAGTGACGAGCACAAGCATCTCCGGACTTGCACGCGGACTTCCCTGCATGATTCCTCGCCGAGGACGGCACCGATGAATCTGGTCGGCACCTACAGATCCTTCGTGATCACGGCTCCTGTGATCACGGCGTTCCAGTCCGACACCACGAAGGAGAACCATGCCTGCAGCGCAAACTCCTGACACACACACTGAGAATTTCGGTGTTCCGTGGGAGGAATCCTACGGCTACGTCCAGGCGATCAAGCACGGTGACACGATCTACGTGTCCGGGCAACTCGCGCACGACGGCGCCGACCTCGTAGCCGCGGCCCCGGTCGACGAGCACGGCAATGTCACGGACTACGGGAACATGGGCGAGCAGATGCAACAGGCCTACCGCAACGCCGAGACGTTGCTCCGCCGGTTCGGAGCCTCGCTGGCTGACGTGGTGGAGGAAGTCCTCTACGTGCTTGACATCGACGCGGCATTCCAGGTGGCCGGGCCGCTGCGCAAGGCCGCCTACGGACGCGAGGATCCATTGGTGGCAAGCACACTGGTCGGCACACCGCGGCTGGCCTTTCCTGAGCAGCTGATCGAGATCAAGCTGACCGCCCGGGTATGAGCGGGACTCAGCCTATCTCGGAACCACGAGCCCGGTGGGGCCGGTGTACTGGCGCCAGCGACCTCGCGAGTACTGGGTGACCCTCTACTCCCCCGACGACCCGGACGGACACCGGCGGCGACAGCGCGACGAACCGGCGATGAACCGGCGTGGACGACCCTACGAGCCGGACCGCGACGCACTCGGGCTTCCAGCCCGACGCCACGGTCCGGTCGTCGCTACGGGCCGGGTCAGCCGGTGATGCTGGCCTTCCCGGTCTCCAGGTGGCCGATGAACCGCTGCGACCACGCGGCGTCGCAGTCGGCCGTCGCGGTCACGTCGTACCAGCCGCTGCTGACCCCCAGCGGGCTGACCGCCCACGCCTCCTTGCTGTGCGGGGCGACCTTCACCTTCTGCGGTGCGCCGGAGATGTAATGGTTGTGCGTGACGGTGAACTCCACCGGCGAGTCTCCGTTGTTCCGCAACCACAGCTTCAGCTTCGGTCGTGCGGTCGACCTGCCGTCGTAGTAGCTCGCCTCGACCACCAGGTCCTTGCCGGCGGTGGCGACGTCGCCGACGAAGCGGCGCAGGAACCGGTTCGGGCCCGTGATGGTCAGGTCGTATGCGGTGTCGCCTGCGGACGAGCCGACGGGGCCGGTGCCGGTGGCCGTCTCCTTGGCGCCGACCGTGTACTGGCCCGGGAACTTCGCCGGGTACTGCGCCAGCGCCGGGGAGCCGCCCTTGTTGTCGTAGACGGTGAAGTGGCTCGCCTTGGTGACGAACGGGGCGTCGTTGCTGAACGCAAGGTTCACCCCGCCGTCGCCGAAGCCGGTGAGGTTGGCGTTGGGCTGGTACGGCAGCGGGCGCGCCGGCTTGGTGCCCTGCTCCTGGGTGGGCATCGTGTTGTCGCCCGGCAGCGGGGTGTACTTCGTCTCGGGGACGAGCTCCCCCGTGTCCGGCAGGTCGGGCAGGCCGTAGACCGGCGAGGCGAAGTCGAAGGCACCGGTGAGGTCACCGCAGACCTTGCGGCGCCAGTCGCTGATGTTGGGACAGATGGCCGGCTTGCCGAGGGCCGTCGTCCACTTCTCGATGAGCTGGATGACCGAGGTGTGGTCGGAGACCTCGGAGGTCACGAAACCGCCGCGGGTCCAGGGCGACATGAGGATCAACGGCACCCGGAACCCGAGGCCGACCGGGAGGGCGGCGGTGGTGCCGACGGAGACGAACTCGTCCGCCTCACCCGGCGCCGGCAGGGGCGGCGGCACGTGGTCGAACTGACCGTCGTTCTCGTCGTAGTTCAGGATCACCAGAGTCGAGTCGAGAACACTCGGGTCGGCGTTGAGGGCCTCCAGGAGGCCGCGGAGGAAGTACGCGCCGTTGCTCGGGGCCGTCACCGGGTGCTCGGAGAAGAACTGGTTGTTGACGACGTAGCTGACCTGCGGCAACGAGCCGTTGAGGACGTCGGCGCGAATCGCGGCGTTGATGTTGTCGGCGTTGCCCGCGAGTCCGGTCACCGGCTCGGGGACGTTCTTCACGCCGTTGTCGTAGAAGACGTTGCCCGGAGCGGCCGTGCCGCCCTGGGTGGGGTCGAGCGCGGCGAACGTGGCGAAGTACTCCAGTCCGTTGTCGCCGTAGTCGTCGGCGCACTGGTACACCCGCCAGCTGACTCCGGCCTTCTGGAGCGTCTCGGCGTAGCTCTCCCACGGCAGGGACTTGCCGCGCTCGTCGCCGCCGTCGTTGGCGGTGAAGCTGCCGTGCTTCTTGTCGGCGTTGATCGTCCCGCCCCACAGGTAGGTGCGGTTCGGGCCGGTCGCGCTGAGCACGGAGCAGTGATAGGCGTCGCCGACCGTGTAGGCGTCGGCAAGGGCGTAGTGGAACGGGAGGTCCGCGCGGTCCAGGTAGCCGAGGGTGGTCGGACCGCCCTTGGCGTCGTACCAGCCGTTCATGAGGCCGCCGTTCCAGGCGCCGTGCTGGTCGGCCCACCCGTGGCTCGTGCCGCCGTAGTTGGCGGCGCCGAGCTCGGCGCTCGGCGGGGTCGCGCCGCTCCAGGACTTCGCCCCACTCAGCCGCCAGGGGTACTGGGTCTCGACCCCTTCAGCGGGCTTCTTCGGCTGCTCCCAGACGGACTTGCCACCCGGCAGCTGGATCGTGGAGCGGTCGCCGAACCCCCGCACCCCCTTGAGGGCGCCGAAGTAGTGGTCGAAGCTGCGGTTCTCCTGCATGATCACGACGACGCGCTTGATGTCGCGGATGTCGCCGTGCGCCTTGCCGGCGGCGGCCGGGGCGGGAGTCGCGGCAGCGCTCACGCCGGGCAGGGCGACCCCGATGGCGGCGGCACCAGCGACGGACGCGGCGGCGCCGAGGAAGTTTCTGCGGGACAGTTCGGACATGGCTCGAGGACTCTCCAGGCTCGGGGATGCGCTTGGAGACACTGGGGCGGTGATCTTGCCCCCGGATGTCGGGAATCCGACGGAGAAATTGCCGCCTACGCAAGAACTAGATCACTTGTGCAGCAGTTACCGTTGGACCGGACATTCCGTCGGGATTGTCCTGATTGCGTCGGAACAACGGCCTCGCCCCCACGGTGATCATCCCGTACCGATCACACCGCACGAGAGCACCTGGCAGGCTGCGCATGAACATCGTCCTGAACGATGGTCTCGATCGCGAACCATCGCTTGTGGCGATGACTGGGGTGTCCTAGCTTGACGTTCATGACCGATCACCGTTCCCACGGCGAGAAACTCGTCGAGATCAACGATGTCGAGCTGTGCGTCGAGACCTTCGGAGACCCCCGCAACCCGGCCGTCCTGCTCGTCGATGGTGCGGCCGCCTCGATGCTGTGGTGGGAAGCCGAGCTGTGCGAACAGATCGCGCGCGGCGACCGGTTCGTGATCCGCTACGACAACCGGGACACCGGCAGATCCACCAGCTACCCGCCCGGGCGCCCGGGCTACACGTACACAGACCTGGCCGGGGACGCGCTCGGCATCCTCGACGCCCTGAACGTCGAACGCGCGCACGTCGTGTGCCGGTCCATGTCCGGCGGCATCGGGCTCATGGTCGGCGTGGACCACCCCGACCGGGTCGCATCGCTGACGTTCGTCTCCACCTCCACGGGAGAGGACGGCCTCCCACCGTCGTCGGATGGGCTCACCAGCGACACCCCCGCCGACCCGGACCCCGCCGATCCCGCCGCGGTGGTGGACTTCGTCGTCGCATCGGCAAAGGCGTTCTCGGGTGGCTCGCCCTACTTCGACGAAACCGCCATGCGAGCGCTGGTCGAGCGGGACGTGGCCCGCACACACACCATCGCGTCCACCCTCGTCAACCACTACGCGATGAGCTTCGACGGAGCGTCCCGCGGCTTCGGCGACATCACGGCGCCGACCCTGGTGGTGCACGGGGACCACGACCCGCTCGTCCCCCTCCCCCACGGACAGGCCCTGCGCGACGCGATTCCCGGCGCGACGCTGCTGGTCCTGGAGGGAGCGGGGCACGACCTGCCGAAGCCGCTGTGGGACGTGTTCGTACCGGCTCTGATCCAGCACACCGGAGGCGGCCGACCCTGATCCGCGATTGCCACCGCCACTCTCGTTCCACAGCCGGGTCAGACTGCGAGCGGCTCCGGTGCGAACAGCACCGCGTTCGGGCGTGCGCCACGGCGCATACCGATCACCACGTCCCTCGTGGTGAGGCCCGGAGCCATGTGGCGCACCAGTACGCCGGCCGCCGCGCCGTCGACCATGAACAGGCTCAGCACGAACGGCACCCGCGTGGTGACCTGCTGCCCGGACTCCTGATCGCGGAAGGGCATCGTGATGCGGTCGGACTCGACGCGGCGCTGGAGCACCAGAGGCGACTCGCGCGCCGCATCGGCGACAGCCGACTGCCAGTTCTGCGCCGACGTCTGGCTTCCGAAGATCACGTCGTTACCGGATCTGCCGACGGCCGGCTTCGCGACCAGCCGGTCCCGCTCGGCGGCCGCCATGCACAGCAGTCCCCTCTCCACGTCCGGATCCCGGTCCAGACCGAGGCACACGGTCCACGGAACGTGGGCGCGCACCAGTGCGCGGTCGGCCGAGCCGAGCACGCCCGCCTCACAGTCCTCGTGGAGCCAGGACAGCACCGCCTTCGACGAGACGAGCCCCGACTCCGGGCGGGGGAACAGTTCGACGGTCCGGGCCCGGTCCGCCGTACGCAGTGCGGCGAGCCCGCCGCCGTCGTCGACGATGTGATCGCTACCGCGCCACCCGAGCAGCACGATGTCGACCGGCACATCGGAGGCGAGCAGCCGTCCGGTGGCGTCGAGGCCCAGGTCGCCGAGGTCGGTCTGGAGGACCTCGAGGCCCACCTGCTGCGCACCGGCCAGGACGCCCGGCTTGATCATGTAGCGGCGGTGCCGCGCACCGGTGCCGTCCAGCACCGAATGGACCGGGATGAGCAACCGGCCCGGACCGCCGTGCCCGTTCTCGGCTCGCGGCGTGCGGGTCAGCGCCGCGCACTGCGCCGTCACCGTGGAGGGCGGCAGCCGCAGACCGATCTCCGGGCACAGCCGGACGTAGGCCTCCGCGAGCCAGAACGCCACCCCGTCGCCACCGAGCCGGGTGCTGATGTTGAACTCCAGAAGGCGCGGCCTCCCCTTTTCGACCAGGATGTCGGGACGCGCGAATCGGCTGAGTTCTGCCGCAACCAGTGGGCGGTCAGGATCCATCAAGAGGATCTGATGGGGAAAGCGAAGTATTCGATGCAGTTCACCCACCGTCGACGCACGGCGACAGCACGCATCCACGGCCAGGCGTAGCAACCGGGCCGTGAGGGACTCGAGCCCCCGGTAGGCCCGTTCCCGGACGACCATCGGTCGGAGTGGTTCCCAGCGCCTGCCAGGCCTGCCTTCGCGCTGGTAGGGCCCCCATTCGGCCGAAGCTGCGCGGCGCGCGACGAGCTCTGTGCGGAGCTCCTCGGGTAGGTCGTGCCAGGTATCGTCGATGACCACGTCGACATGGTCGGTTTCGGCCATACCGCGACTTTCCACCAGAATGTGGAGAACGGCAGGATCGGGGGATTTCTCTCATCGAGGGTGGCGCCGCGAGGCTCTCGTTTCTACCGTCGTTCCACCGAGTACTCGGGTTCGGCGGATATCGGGAACAGGAGACACCGTGGGTGGAGCACCCCACGGGGCGGCTGGGCTCCCCGTCTCACCTGTCACGAGCGCCCGCTCCGGGCGCACCGTGCTGGCCATCGACTGGTTCTCCCACGGCATGTCACGCCGGCTCGAGCACGGCGAGTGGGTGCACCGGAGCATCCTCGACGTCCAGACCGAGATCGGGGTCGGCGTGGACCAGTCCCCCGGCCGCCCGGTCCTGGTCGGCCACAGCATGGGTGCGTTGGCGTCGCTGGCGTACGCCGTCGGTCACCGCGACGTCGTCGCCGGTCTCGCCCAGGGCATCGGAGCCACCCTCGGCACCCTCGACGGCGTCGGCCACGGCGTCGCCTTCGACCCGGGCCGGCCGGCCCTGTGCGAGCGCATCGACGGCTGGCTCAGCGTGGTGCTCGCCGCCGAGCACCACGCTGAGCCTCCCCCACGATGATCATCGCGAGGCACCGATCATCACCGCACGAGGGCCCGGAACAGCGCGTGGAGGGCCAGCACCAGCAGCGCAGGCAGGAGGAGCGCCACGCCGGGCAGGAGCACGGCCAGCGTCGCGGCGATCAGGGTGACGCCCAGCGCCGCGGCCCCGGCTCCCGGTGCCCGCAGCAACGCCGCCCAGCCACCGGCGAGTGCGCTGCGCCACGAGCCACCCCCGGCGAGCAGCGGCACGGCGAGCAGCACCACCGCGAGCAGGCAGCCGGTGGCCACGAGCAGCGCCACGAGCGCCACGCTTCCCCCGGGGACCTCCCCGCTCGCCAGCCAGCGCACCTGGCGGACGACCACGAGGGCTGCCAGTCCCCCGGCGACGCTGACGACCGCGCCGGGCACCAGCCGCCCCAGCAACTCGGCGGCCATGTCACGCCACGGGGGCAGGTCGTCGTGGTCGATCCAGTGCCCCACCGCCGACGACAGCACCGCGACCACCGCACCGACCGTCAGCAGCGGCAGGCAGAGCACGACGGCCACGATGCCGAGCAGGCACAGCTCCGAGACGCGGCGCAGCTGCTCCTTCCACCCGCGCCCGGACCCCGTGGGCTCCGGGACCCGCCGCCGCAGCAGGCCCACATTCATCCCTTGATCCCGCTCGTGTTGATCCCGTCCACGATCAACCGCTGGAAGAACAGGAAGAACAGGAAGACCGGCACGAGTGAGAGGACCGACATCGCGAACATCGGGCCGACAGCGTTCTGCCCGCTGGAGTCCAGGAACAGCCGCAGGCCGATCGGGACGGTGTAGCTCGTGAGGTCGTTGAGGTAGACGAGCTGGGAGAAGAAGTCGTTCCAGGTCTGGATGAACGAGAAGACCGCGGTGGTGACCAGAGCGGGCTTCGTGAGTGGCAGCACGACGTGGAAGAAGCGCCGGTAGGGTCCGCAGCCGTCGATCTCGGCCGCCTCGTCGAGCGTGCGCGGGATCCCCCGCATGAACTGCACCATCAGGAACACGAAGAACGCGTCCGTGGCCACGAACTTCGGCACGACCAGCGGCAGGGGCGTGTTGATCCAGCCCAGGTAGTTGAACAGCACGTACTGGGGCACGATCAGGACGTGATGTGGCAGCAGCAGGGTGCCGATCATGAGTGCGAACCACATGCCACGCAGGGGGAAGCGCAGCCGGGCGAACGCGAACGCGGCGAGTGCGCAGGACACCACGTTGCCGACCACCACGCCCGCGGAGATCACCGCGCTGTTGAGGAAGAACCGGCCGAAGCTGACGCCGGGGATCCCCGACCATCCCTCGCTGTAGTTGCCCGGGGTGAACTCCCGCGGCCAGATGTCGAGGTTGTTGAAGATCTCCTGGGGCGACTTGAACGACGTGCCGATCATGTACGCGATCGGGTAGAGCGCGACGACCAGCAGACCCACCAGCAGCACGTGCGCCGCGGTGCGGTCGTACCAGCGCCGCTGACCCGAAGGCGGTGGTGCCTGCTGCTCCGGTGCGGGCGGAGCGAGGACGGTCGGAGTGGCCATCAGCGCTCCCCCTCGTCGGCGTAGTGGACCCACAGGGAGCCGCTGCGGAACACGAGCGCGGTCACCAGGCCCAGCGCCACCAGGAAGATCCAGGCCATCGCCGAGGCGTAGCCCATCTGGAAGTCGCCGAAGCCGCGCAGGTACAGGTAGAGCGTGTAGAGCAACGTCGAGTCGGCCGGTCCGCCGGTCCCCCCGCTGATCACGAACGCCGCCGTGAACCCCTGGAAGCCGGCGATGGTCTCCAGCACGAGGTTGAAGAACAGCACGGGTGAGAGCAACGGCAGCGTGACGTGCCAGAACTGTTTGGCGCGCCCGGCGCCGTCGAGCGCGGCGGCCTCGTACATCTCCACCGGGATCTGCTTGAGCCCGGCGAGGAAGATCACCATCGGCGCCCCGAACTGCCAGGCCGCGAGCAGCACGAGCGTGCCGAGCGCGGTGGACGGGTTGGTGATCCAGCTCCGGCCCTCGATGCCGAAGAACCCGAGCACCTCGTTGATCGCGCCCTGACCCCCGAACAGGGTCTGCCACGCGATGGCGATCGCGACGCTGCCGCCGAGCAGCGAGGGCACGTAGTACAGCGAGCGGTAGAGCCCGACACCGCGCCGGTTGCGGTAGAGCAGCAGCGCCACCCCGAGCGCCACCGCGAGCTTCAACGGCACCGAGACCGCACCGAACAGCAGGGTGGCGCCCACCGCGTGCCAGAACTTCGGGTCGTCGGTGAACATCCGGACGTAGTTGTCGACGCCGACCCAGTCGGGGTCCTGCAGGAGGTCGTAGTCGGTGAAGCTCAGGTAGAGCGAGTAGAGCATCGGCAGCAGGGTGATGCCGAACAGGCCCAGCAACCACGGCGAGAGGAAGACGTACCCGGCGACGGCCTCCCGCCTGCGGTCCCGGCGGACCCCGGCGACCGGTGGGCCGGCCTCCGATCGCCGGGCCGCTGTCTCCCCCGGCGGTGCGGCCGTCGGCCCGGTCGCCGTCGTCACTGTGTCCTCCATCGAAGTTCCCGTCAGCTGCTCGCGCGCTCGAGGGCGGACGTCGTCTGGGAGACGAACTCCGCGGCGGCGTCACTCGTCGACTGGCGCCCGAAGCCGGCGTTCTCCGCAGCGGAGATGAGCAGCTGGACGATCTGCGAGTCGCCCTGGGCGGGCACGGGCGGCGTGTCCCCGGCCTGGCTCGTCACCCGGTCGTCGTAGGCGGCCACGTACTTCAGCTGCTCGCTGAAGCTCGGGAGGATCGCCGCGCTGACCTGGTCGTTGGGTGGCAGGCCCCGTTCGGTGCCCAGGATCGCCCCGGCCTCCGGGTCGTTGACGAAGAAGTTGATCACGTCGACGGCCGTGGCGACGTTCTTGCCGCCTGCGTAGGCGGTGAAGAACTGCGACGGGCGCGCGTAGGCGCCGGTTCCCGGACCGGGCAATGGCACGAGCATCAGCTTGTGGTCGGTGGCCTTGGCGAGCTCGGTCAGCTGGTTGTCGTAGGAGAAGGTGGCCACGGTCTGCTTCGTGGCCACGGTGTTCTTGGAGATGTCACCGGCGTTCGCGGGCTGGGCGACCTCAGCGGGTGACGCCGCGCCGCTGTCGCGGAGCTTCGCCCACAGGTCGAGCCACGCCGTGGTGTCGGCCTCCGTGAAACCGGGCTTCTGGCCGTCGTAGAGCTCCTTGCCGTTCTGCCGCAGCCAGTACTCGAAGGCGCTGAGGTTCGCGCTCTCGTCGCGCGTGCCCCACACCTTGCCGCCGGTGGCCGTGGTGACCTGGGCCGCCCAGGTGCCGAACTCGTCCCAGCTCGCCCATCCGGTCTCCGGCGGGACCAGGCCGAGCGGTTCGATCACCGTGGTGTCGACGGCGAGTGCCTGGGTGTTGGAGGCCAGCGGCAGGGCGTAGAGCTTGTCGTCGACCTTGCCGGTGCCCAGCAGCTTCGGGTCGATCTGGTCGACCTTCAGCGTCTTGCCCGTCCAGGGGTTCAGGTCGGCGATGAGTCCCTTGTTCGCGTACTCGCGCAGCGCCCGGTTGTCGATCTGGATGATGTCCGGCGCGTTCCGGCCGGCAGCCGAGGTGTTGATCTTGTCGTAGTAGCCGGAGTAGCCCTGCCACTGCGTGGTGAAGGTGACGTTGGGGTGGGACTTCTTGTAGAGCTCCAGCACCTTCTCGGTGTTCTCGGCGCGGGCCGGGCCGCCCCACCACGCCACCGAGAGCTGCACGGGGCTGTCGGTGACGGGGGCCGCGCCGGGCTCCTGGTCCCCTGCCGAGCCGCCGCCACAGGCCGCTGTGGCGAGGAGCGCCAGCGTGGCGGTGGCCGCCAGCACATGCCGTAGCCCTCGCCGACCCGCGGTCGGTGGCACGGGCGGCGCGGGACGGCGCCTGCCGGAGATGGTCATGAGGGAGCTCCTTCGGTCTCTCACTGCCCTGCTGCGCCGCTGTGTGCCGGGACACACGCGCGCGACGCCCATTAGGTCAGGGGGCGCGGGCGCGGTCAATGGCTCTTGCGGAAATTTTCAAGCATTTGCATCATGACGTCATCACCATCTGGGAAGCCTCGCGGCGAACCGCGCGAGGGGACGGGATGCCACTCGACCAGAGCAGCGGCTACAAGCGTTTGCACCCCCGCACCCGGCCACCGGAACCCGACGGCAGGAGCTCCATGAGCACCAGCGCAGCCACGCCCTCCTCCCCCACCCGCACCCGCTTCGCGATCGTCGGCCTCGGCAGCCGCGCGCAGATGTTCGTCCGCGCGCTCGCGAGCACGCACGCCGACCACGCCGAGCTGGTGGCGTTCTGCGACGTGAACCGCACACGCATGGAGGTGCACAACCGGGCCGTCCAGGAATTCGGACAGGCGCCGGTGCCGGCCTACCGGCCCGAGGACTTCGTGGCGATGCTCGAACGGGAGCGGGTCGACGCGGTCATCATCACCACGATCGACCGCACCCACGACGAGTACATCGTGGCCGCGCTGCACGCCGGTTGCGACGTCGTCACCGAGAAGCCGATGACCACCGATGCCGAACGTTGCCGGCGCATCCTCGCCGCCCAGGCCGAGACGGGCCGCACGGTGACCGTCACCTTCAACTACCGCTACAACCCCGTGCACGCCAAGGTCCGGGAGGTCCTCGCGAGCGGGGCGATCGGCGAGGTCGGGTCGGTGCACTTCGAGTGGCTGCTCGACACCCGCCACGGTGCCGACTACTTCCGCCGCTGGCACCGGGACAAGGCCAACTCCGGTGGCCTGATGGTGCACAAGGCCACCCACCACTTCGACCTCGTCAACTGGTGGATCGCCTCGTCCCCCGAGGTCGTGTTCGGGTTCGGGAAGCTGTTCTTCTACGGCTCCGGCAACGGCGGCGCCCGCGGTCTGGCCCGCCCCTACGACCGGGCACACGGTGCCGGGTCGGCCGGCGATGACCCGTTCGCGCTGGACATGGCCGGCTCCCCCACCCTCAAGGCGCTCTACCTCGACGCCGAGCACGAGGACGGCTACCACCGCGACCAGAACGTCTTCGGGGACGGCATCACCATCGAGGACGACATGACCGTCGCGGTGCGCTACCGCAGCGGCGCGACGATGAGCTACCACCTCACGGCGTACTCGCCGTGGGAGGGCTACCACGTGGTGTTCAACGGCAGCGAGGGTCGCCTGGAACTGGACGTCGTGGAGAACTCGTTCGTCGACCCCGGCACGGCCGGGACGGCGCCGGGCGAGGCCCTGCACGGGGTGGCGGCAGCACCGGAGCACTCGTCCACGCTCACGCTGCGGCGGCACTGGGAGAAGCCGGTGGAGCTGAACCTGCCCGACGCCACCGGTGAAGGGCACGGTGGCGGGGACGCGCGGATGCTCGCCGAGATCTTCGGCGGCGAGCGCACCGCCGACCCGCTGGGGCGCGCCTCCACCCACCGCGACGGGGCGTTGTCGCTGCTCACCGGGCTCGCGGCCAACCGCTCCTTCGAGACCGGCCTGCCGGTTGCGGTGGACGACATCCTGTCGCTCTGACCGGCAGGCGCGATCAGCGCGTGGCCACCGGCACCGGCACCCGCGGTGCGGTGGTCGAGCGGACGATCAGCTGGGTGGGCAGCCAGCGCTGCAGCTCCGGGCCGGGCGGCAGCTCGTCGAGCAGCAGGTCCACGGCGGTGCGTCCGGCTGCTTCCATCGGCATCCGCACGGTGGTGAGGGGCTGGGTGGTCATCGACGACATCTCGATGTCGTCGAACCCCACCACGCTCATCTCCTCCGGCACGGAGACCCCGCGGGCGGCGAGGCGGTTCAGCACCCCGATCGCCATGAGGTCGTTGAAGGCCAGCACGGCCGTGACGCCGCGCGCGAGCGCGAGGTCGGTGGCCTGGATGCCGCCCTGGAACGTCGGGGGGAACGGCCCGAGCTCCACGGCCTCGACGTCGCAGGCGGGGGCGGCTGCCCGCAGGCCACGCAGGCGTTCCTCGCCCGCCCATGAGGAGGCCGGACCGGACAGGTGCGCGATGCGCCGGTGCCCGAGCGCCCCGAGATGCTCCACCGCCTGCCGGACGCCGTCCGCGCTGTCCATGAGCACGGTGGGCAGGCCGGTGTCGGCGCGGTTGAGCAGCACCAGTGGCGCGATCCCGACCAGGCGGTCGAGCTGGTCGGAGTCCTCCCGGGGCGAGCACAGGACGATGCCGTCCACCTGCTTGGCCATCGCACCGACGACCTCGGCCTCGACGCGCGGGTCCTCGGCGGCGTCGGCCAGGAAGACGACGTGGCGTGCCTCCCGGGCCCTGGCCGCGCAGCCCTTGAGGACGGCGGAGAAGAACGGGTTGGCGACGTCGGGGACGACGACGCCGATGTTGCCGGTCCGGCCCGTGACGAGGCCACGGGCTGCCCGGTTGGGCTGGTAACCGAGCTCCTCGGCCACCTGCAGCACCTTGCGGCGCGTCTGCGGGTGCACCATCTCGGGCACGGTGAACGCCCGGGACACGGTGGACACCGACACCTCGGCAGCCCGGGCCACATGGTGGATGGTGACCGCCATCAGATCGTCGCCGCCACGGCCGCTCCCGTCATCGCTGACCAAACTCTGCAAACCGTTTCAGACACTGTCAAGCTGAACCGGCCGGTCGGGTGGTCGCGTCGGGGTGGCTGTCCGGGAGCTGTGCGAGGTCGGAACTCAGCCCGGGGTGGGCGGCTGGTCGACGAGCTGGGCGAGGTAGAGCTGCTCACCGAGCCGGTCCATCAGCTCGAGGTTCGTCTCGATGTAGTCGATGTGATGCTCCTCGTCGGCGAGGATCTCCTCGAAGATGTTGGCCGTGGTGATGTCCTGCTTCTCCCGGCACATCGTGATCCCGGGGCGCAGGCGCTCCACGACCTCGAGCTCGATCGCGAGGTCGGACTGGAGCTGCTCGCGCACGGTCTGGCCGATACGCAGGGTGGACAGGCGCTGGTAGTTGGGCAGCCCCTCGAGGAACAGGATGCGGTCGGTGATCTTCTCCGCATGCCGCATCTCGTCGATGGACTCCGCGCGCGTGTAGGCAGCGAGCTTCGTGAGGCCCCAGTTCTGCTGCATCTTCGCGTGCAGGAAGTACTGGTTGATCGCGGTGAGCTCGCTGGTGAGCTGGTCGTTGAGCAGAGCAATGATCTCGGGGTCGCCACGCATGCTGCGACGGTAGCTCCGCTCCCCGATCGTGGCGAACGCAGTACCGCCTTTGCGCAGGTCAGGCCAGCCTCAGCTGGCCCGTCAGGCGGAGACGGGAAGCCCTGCCAGCTCCGAGGGAGCGTGTGCCGCGGCGAGGAAGACGTCGATGTGATCGTGGCACGACCCACAGCCGGTGCCGGCTCCGCATGCATCGCCGATGTCCTCGACGCTCCGTGCGCCGCTCGCGATGCAGGAACGGATCACAGTGTCGGGTACCGCCTCGCAGATGCAGACGTACACAGGCACTCCTTCGTTCAGGTAAGGCTATGCTTGCAGCGCCGGGCCGACCGGCGCAAGAGCCAATCCGATGTCGGGCACAAGCCCTAACCTGACGCAGTGTCACTGGACGAGTACCGCCGCAAACGCGACGTGCGGCGCACCCCGGAGCCGGTCCCGGACGGGGATCCGCAGCCCGGTCCGGGCCACCGCTTCGTGATCCAGGAGCACCACGCCAGGCGGTTGCACTGGGACGTGCGCCTCGAGCGCGACGGGGTGCTCGCCTCGTGGGCGGTGCCGAAGGGCCTGCCCACCGACCCGGACACCGTCCGGCTCGCGGTGCGCACCGAGGATCACCCGATCGAGTACCTGGAGTTCTCCGGGGAGATCCCGGCAGGCGAGTACGGCGGCGGCGCGATGACGATCTGGGACGCCGGCACGTACGAGACCGAGAAGTGGAACCCGCGCGAGGTCATCGTCCGGTTGCGGGGTGACCGGGCGACCGGCCGGTTCGTGTTCATCCGCACCGACCGTGGCACCGGGAAGGACAACTGGTTGCTGCGCCGCTCCGACCCCGCTCCGGGGCGAGAGCCACTGCCCCACGACGTGCTGCCGATGCTCGCGACGCCCGGTGCGCTCCCCCGGGCCGATGACGACCGCGACCTGTGGTGGCAGGTCGGGTTCGGCGGGAGCCGCGTACTGGTACGCGTCGAGGGCGGCCGCGCCACGATCACCGACGAGCACGGCGTGGAGCTACAGGTGCCGCGGCTGCGTGACCTCGGGCCCTCGCTCGGCGCCACGCAGGTGCTGCTCGACGGCGAGCTGGCCGGACCCGCGGACCGGCCCGAGCTCTGGATCGGCGACCTGCTGCATCTCGACGGGCGCGACGCGTGCCCGCTGCCGTTCCACGAGCGGCGGGCGTTGCTCGAACGGCTCCCGCTGGACGGCCTGCACTGGAAGCTCGCGCCCGTGTTCCACGGCGGCGGCGCGGAGGTCGTCGCCGCGGCCGGGCAGCAGGGCCTGCCGTCCGTGGTGGCCAAGGACGCAGGCTCCCCGTACGAGCCCGGGCGACGCAGCGCGCACTGGCTGGAGGTGAGCACCGGGCCGGAACCCGCACGGACACGCCGCCCGCCCCGTCCCGACGGCGGCGAGACCCGCGTCGGGCGGGCCAGGCTGACCAACCCGGAGAAGGTGCTCTACCCGCTCACCGGCACCACCAAGGCCGACGTGCTGGCCCACTACCTGGCCGTCGCCGACGTGATGCTCCCGCACCTGCGGGATCGGGCGGTCACGCTCGTGCGCTGGCCGGACGGGGTGGAGAAGCCCTCGTTCTTCGAGAAGAACGTGTCGCGCCACGCGCCGGAGTGGATCCGCACGGCCCGGGTCGGCACTCCGGGAGGCCGCTCGGAGAAGGCCGACTTCCCGCTGATCGACGACGCCGAGGGGCTGGCGTGGGCGGCGAACCTCGCCGCGCTCGAACTGCACGTCCCGCAGTGGCGGATCGGCCCGCGTGGTGGGCACCAGCCCCCGGACCTGGTCGTGTTCGACCTCGACCCGGGCGAGGGCACCACGGTGGTCGACTGCGCGCGGGTCGCGGAACGGATCGCCGACCGGCTGGCCGACGACGACCTCGTGGCCCACCCCCGCACCAGCGGGGGCAAGGGGATGCAGCTGTACCTGCCGGTCACCGTCACCCGGGCGGAGCAGACCTCGGAGTTCGCCAAGGCACTCGCCGAGGAGCTCGCCAGGGAGACCCCCGGCCGGGTCACCGACGTGATGGCCAAGGCGCGGCGCCGTGGCAAGGTGTTCGTCGACTGGAGCCAGAACAACCCCCACAAGACCACGATCGCGAGCTACTCCCTGCGCGGCCGGTCCCTGCCCACCGTCGCGACCCCCGTGACCTGGGAGGAGGTGCGCGCCTGCCGGCGTCCCGACGACCTCGTGTTCACCGCCGACGACCTACCGGCCCGCATCGCCGAGCACGGTGATCTGCTCGCGCCGCTGTTCACCTCTCGGCAACGCCTGCCCCGTCGCGGGTGATCGACAACTACTGGCAGGCTCCTCGCGTGGATCGCCACCCCTACCTCGACGGCCCCTACCCCCGGGCGTATGCGCACCGCGGCTGGCACACGGGCGAGCTCGCGGGATGCGAGAACACGCTCGCCGCGTTCCACCGGGCCGTCGACGAGGGCTTCAGCTATCTCGAGATGGACGTGCACGCGAGTGCGGACGGCGTGCCCGTGGTCCACCACGACCCCACTCTGGACCGCACCACCGACGGAGTCGGGCCGATCGGCGCGCTGCCGGCGTCGGCGATCACCCAGGTACGGGTGAACGGCCGCGAACCGATCCCGCTGCTGGAGCAGGTGCTCACCGAGCTGCCCGACACCCGGATCACGGTCGAGCTGAAGTCCCACGCGGTCGTCGAGCCCGTCCTCGCCGTGCTCGACCGGACCGACAGCTGGCACCGCGTGTGCCTCGGCAGCTACCACGACGGGCGGCTGGCCAGAGCCCGGAGCATGGGCGGCTCCCGGCTGTGCACCTCGCTCGCCCAGGTCTCGGCGTCCGGGCTGCGAGCCCGGGCCTGGCTCGACGCCCTGCCCCGCCCGCTGTCGTGGCTGCCCGCCCCGCCCGTCACGGGCAACCTCGCGCAGCTGCCCCACCACTTCCGAGGGCTGACGGTCGTGGACGCCACGCTGGTGCGCACGGCGCACGAGAGTGGCCGCGAGGTCCATGTCTGGACGGTGGACGACCCGGCCGAGATGACCGCACTGCTCGACCTGGGCGTCGACGGCCTGATCTCCGACCGGCCCGACCTGCTGCGCGACGTACTGGCCTCCCGAGGCGTCTGGGAGGCGTCATGACCACCACACCACCCACCCCCGTCCTACCCGCCACCCGGGCACAGATCGCTGCCTGGGGCCTGTGGGACTGGGGATCCTCGGCGTACAACGCCGTGATCCTGACGTTCGTCTTCTCCGTGTACCTCACCGACGCGGTGGGTGCCGACCTGCCGGGCGACGTCAACGCGAACAGCTGGCTCGGCTACTCGATCGGCGCGGCCGGCCTGCTCATCGCGCTGCTGGCCCCGGTGATCGGGCGCAACGCCGACACCGGAGGGCACCGCAAGCTCTCGGTGGGGGTCTGGACGGCGCTGACGGTGGCGACGGTGGCCGCGCTCTTCCTCGTCCAGGACGACTACCACTTCCTGTGGCTGGGCCTGCTGCTCCTCGGGCTCGGCTCGATCTTCTTCGAGCTCGCCTCGGTGTCCTACAACGCGATGCTCACGCAGGTCTCGACGCCGTCGACGATTGGGCGGGTGTCCGCGTTCGGCTGGTCGATGGGCTACCTGGGCGGGATCGTCCTGCTGCTCGTCGTCTACATCGGCTTCATCAGCGGCGACGGCGGCGCCCTCGGCGTCCCCACCGAGAACGGCTTCAACATCCGGCTGGTCGCACTCGTCGCGGCCGGCTGGTTCCTCGTGTTCGCGATCCCGATGTTCATCGCGGTGCCCGAGTTGCCGGCGCGGTCCCGGCAGCCGCACCGGCTGGGGATCGTCGGCTCCTACCGGGCCCTGTTCCACGACCTGCGCGACCTCTACCGCACCAGCCCGCACACCGTGTACTTCCTCGCGGCGAGCGCTCTGTTCCGCGACGGCCTCGCCGCCATCTTCACGTTCGGCGCGGTGCTGGCCGTCACCGTCTACGGGATCGGGGCGGGGGACGTGCTCATCTTCGGCGTGGCCGCCAACGTCGTCTCCGCGGTCGGTGCGCTGGTCGCCGGAAGGATCGACGACCGCACCGGGCCGAAGGCCGTGATCGTGGGGTCTCTCGCGGGCATGCTGGCTGTCGGCGTCGTCCTGCTGTTCGTGTCCGGTCCGACGATGTTCTGGATCTTCGGGCTGTTGCTCACGCTGTTCGTCGGGCCCGCGCAGTCGTCCTCGCGCACCTACCTCGCCCGGCTCGCCCCGCCCGGCCAGGAGGGGCAGCTGTTCGGCCTCTACGCCACCACCGGGCGCGCGGTCTCGTTCCTCGCCCCCACGTTGGTGGGTCTGTTCACCTACCTGTTCGGGTCCGATCGCGCCGGGATCGTCGGCATCCTGCTGGTGCTCGGCGTCGGGCTGCTGGCGCTGTGGCCGGTGCGACCGCCGGCCACGACCGCCGTCTGACCAGGCCGAAAGGGCGCATGCACCACCTTCGGTAACCGGAAATCGGTGGTCGTGTGAACACCTCGTCAACGCCGGTGACATAAGTCACAGTTGGCTGACACGTCACAGTTGCGTGTGTAGCGGCCCGCTATCGGGGACACTCATCGGTCGGGGCGCGAAACGTCTGGTGTCTGTCATGCGACAACGACACCTGATGAGACCGCTCCGATGGCGGGAACAGACGGCTGCTCCGCAGACGTTACACCCGGTGGAAATGCCCGAGGGAGGCTCCCTTGGGCCGTGAACGGGAGGATGACGCATGGCCGACCGCGTGCTCCGTGGCAGCCGGCTCGGGGCTGTCAGCTACGAGACCGACCGCAACCACGACCTCGCACCGCGGCAGTCGATGCGCTACGCGTGCCCGCGGGGGCACGACTTCGAAGTGCCCTTCGCCAACGACGCGGAGGCACCGGCGACGTGGGAGTGCCGACTCCACGGCAGCATCTCGAGGCTCGTCGATGGCAACGAGCCCGAGCAGAAGAAGGTCAAGCCCCCGCGCACCCACTGGGACATGCTGCTCGAGCGCCGGTCGGTGGCCGAGCTGGAGGTGCTGCTCAACGAGCGCCTCGAACTGCTGGCCGAGCGCCGTCGCGAGATCGCCTGACCGCACGTCCTCGGAGCCGGGTCGCCCATCGGGCGGCCCGGCTTCGTCGTGTCCGGACCGCTACTGCCCGACCGCCCCGGCCGCGCGCCGCACCACCGGGGGCTGCGTCGACCACGGGAAGTTGATCCACCGGTCGGTGCGCTTCCACACGTACTCGCACGACACCGTGCTCTGCGGCTTCTCGTACACCACGGCGCAGCGCACGTCGGCCACGTGCCCGGCGCAGAAGTCGCGCACGAGCTTGAGGGTGGCGCCGGTGTCGGCGACGTCGTCGGCCACGAGCACGGTGGACCCGGACAGGTCCACCACGTTGGGCACCGGCGGCAGCAGGATCGGCACGGGCAGCCGCTCGTTCACCCCCGTGTAGAACTCGACGTTGGCGAGATGCAGGTTCTTGACGTCGAGGGCGTAGCCCAGCGCACCCGCCACGAACAGCCCGCCCCGCGCGATCGACAGGATGATGTCGGGCTCGTAGCCGTCGGCCGCGACCAGCTCGGCCAGCTCCCGCGAGGCCGTGCCGAACCGTTCCCAGGTCAGCTCCTCGCGAGCCTCACTCATGCACGTACCGCGCCGTCGCTCACCGCGTCGTCGCGCCCCGGGGAACGGTGCAGGAACCGGTTGGCCCCCCAGCACGTCACACGCCAGAACGCCTCGGCCACGATGGCGCCGCTCATCTTGGACACGCCGCGCTCGCGCTCGGTGAAGGTGATCGGGACCTCGCGCACCCGGAACCCGGCCTGCACCGCGCGCCACGCCATGTCGACCTGGAAGCAGTAGCCCTGCGACGACACCTCGTCGAGGTCCAGCTCCTCCAGCACCTGGCGCCGGAACACCCGGTACCCGCCGGTGATGTCCTGCAGCGAGACGCCCAGCGCGAGGCGCGAGTAGAGGTTGCCCCCTCGCGACAGCCACTCCCGATGCGCCGGCCAGTTGGACACCGCCCCACCGGCGACGTAACGCGATCCCAGCACGACGTCGGCGTCGTCGAGGGCGGCCAGCAGGGCCGGGAGGTCCTCCGGGGCGTGCGATCCGTCGGCGTCCATCTCGACGACCATCTGGTACTCGCCCTGCAGCGCCACCCCGAACCCGGCGAGGTAGGCGGCACCCAGCCCGGCCTTGGCCTCGCGGTGCAGCACCTGGATCCGTGGGTCCTCGGCGGCCAGCTTGTCGGCCAGCTCGCCGGTGCCGTCCGGGCTCGCGTCGTCCACCACGAGGACGTGCGCCGTCGGCACGGCGGCGTGGAGCCGCGACAGCACCGGCTCCAGGTTGTCCCGCTCCTCGTAGGTCGGGATCACCACCAGCACCGGAACCGTCGGCTCAGCCATTCTCGTCCTTCCCCGCACGCGTGCCCGTTCGACGCCGAGTCACGAACCCGACACCGACCGCCACCACTCCCAACGCGACCAGGACCCACTCGGGTACGGCCCGCAATCGAGTAGCCAGCGTAGTGGTGTCCTTGAGAGTGGTTCGATCGACCAGTACGTCGGGGGTGAACTGTCGGGTGCTGGCCGTGACGGTGCCGTCGGGAGCGATCGTGGCGCTCACTCCGCTCGTGGTGGCGACGATCACCGGACGGTCGTGCTCCACGGCGCGGATCCGCGAGATGGCCAGCTGTTGGTAGGTCATCTCCGTCAGCCCGAAGGTGGCGTTGTTGCTCGGCACGGCGAGCACGGTGGCACCCGCGTCGATACTGTCGTCGACCAGGTCGTCGAACGCGATCTCCCAGCAGATCGCGACCCCGACGCGCACGCCCGCCATGTCGACCGCCCCCGGCCCGTTTCCCGGCACGAAGTTCCCGGCACGGTCGACGTAGGACGAGAAGTGCCGCCAGAAGTTGCGCCACGGGATGTACTCGCCGAAGGGCTGCACCTTGCGCTTGTCGTTGCGCTCGACCACCCCGACGCCGGGCTCCCACACGAGCGCGGAGTTGCTGGTGGTGAGGCCGTCGGGGTTGTGCAGAACCGCGCCGACCAGGATCGGGGCCTTGATGGCGCTGGCCGCCCTGTCGATCCGGGCGGCCGCGTCGGGGTTCTGGAGGGGGTCGATGTCGCTGGAGTTCTCCGGCCAGATCACCAGGTCCGGCTGGGGCTTGCGGCCGGCCGCGACGTCGGCGGCGAGCTGCTCGGTGACCTTGACGTGGTTGTCGAGCACGGCGCGACGCTGGGAGTTGAAGTCCAGGCCGAGGCGGGGCACGTTCCCCTGGATGGCCGCGATCGTGACCGTCCGGTCCGGTGCCCCGGGAGTGGCGGGCACGAACGCCGCCAGCGGGCCGGCCACGAGCGTGAGCACGACGATCGCGGCTGGTGCGACGAGTTCGGCCGGCGAGCGGCGCAGGTCGCCGCGGCGCAGCACGAGCCTGCGCACCAGCTCGCCGAGCGCCAGCCCGGCCAGCGCGGTGGCGAAGGCCAGCAGCGGCTCCCCGCCGATCGCGGCCAGCGGCAGCAGCGGTCCGTCGGGCTGGCCGAACCCGATCTTCCCCCACGGCATCCCGCCGAACGGCACCCTGGCCCGCAGCGCCTCGCCGCCGATCCACACCGCCGCGGCCCAGAGCGGAGCGGCGGGCAGCCGCGACACCAGCGCCATCCCGGACCCGGCCAGCCCGATGAAGAGCGCCTCGAACACGCACAGCGCCACCCAGGGCAGCGGGCCGACGAGCGTGCCGATCCAGGTGAGCAGGGGCAGCAGGAACCCGAGCGCGAACACGAAGCCCCACCCGAACCCCGCGCGGATGCCCCGCCCGTGCAGCGCCGCCCCCAGGAGCGCGAACGCCGGCAGCGCCAGCCACCAGAGGGTCCGGGGCGGGAAGCTGGCGTAGAGCAGCAGGCCGCCTCCGCCCGCGGCGACGAACCGGAGAGCGAGCGCGGGCCACGGGCGGCGACGCCCGCTGGGCACGGAGGGCGGCCCCGGCTCGGATGCGACGGGGCTGGCGGTGGGTACGGCCACGGGAGGAGCGTACGGCGCGCCTGTGTGAGCGCGGTGATCAGCGGTGATCGGGCGCCCGGGACCTGACGTCGAACCGGTCAGACGGGCACGCGGGCGAGCAGATGCACGTTGCCCAGCGCGTCGAGCAGGCCGGGCCCGCCGCTGCGGCGGTACCACTCGAAGCCGTAGGCGGCCGCGAAGTCCTCGGCCGGGACCTCCGCGGGATCGATCTGCGACTCGTGGGCGACCATCGCCGCCCGCTTGCACGCCAGGTGCTCGGCAGAGCCCGACACGGCGAGCCCGATCTCCGCGGTGGCCCGGCCGAACGGCACCGCGGCGGCACGGGCGGCACCGTGCACCAGGTGTCCGTCCCGGGCCGTGACGTGCAGGTGCTCGCGGTCGACGGTCACCCGGTAGCCCGTGGCCCCCACGAGCTCGGCGGCCGTGGCTCCGATCCGGAACGCCGCGCGATGGTCGGGATGCCCGTAGATGCCGTGCTCGTCGTCGTGGACGATCGTGCCGGCGCCCTCGTCGTCGGCGATCTCGGCGACGCGCCGGGCCAGCTGCAGCGGGTCGGCGGCGGTGAGCGCCCGCGCGTGCTCTCCCGCCGCCCAGCCCGGCAGGCCGGAGTCGCGCTTGCCGAGCAGCACCAGCCGGGACACCCCGAGCAGCTCGGCGGCCTGCTCGAGCTCCGCGAGGCGCCGCTCGGGGATGGTCTCGCCGGGGCGCAGCGGCAGGCGCGACTCCCCGAGCTCACCGGCGGTGGCGACGACGAGAACGGTGCGGGCACCCGCGTCAGCCAGGCGGCGCAGCGTGATGCCGGTGAAGATCGCCTCGTCGTCGGGGTGGGCGTGCAGCACGAGGACGGTGTGCCCACGCAGATCGGAAGATGCGGTCACGTGTGTGATCACAGACTGTGCGGGCCGCGGAGGCGGCCGGATGGACGGGAACCGGGCGAAACGTCAGCTGCGACAGCGACAACAGCGACAACACCCCGGACAGCAGCGGGACACACCCGCGAAGCCCGTCCGGTCCGTCATGGCGCGAATGCTCCCACACCCGGGAGGGCGTCGTGCAGCACCACCCCTCGGTGGGCGGTGCGCAGGCAACGCGCCGGGTGGGCGACACCGTCCTGGGCTCCGTCCCACACGGCGTAGGACGCCGGGGCCCCGGGCACCAGCAGGCCGGCCAGTGCGGAGCGGTCGCCCGTGGCCCGGTACCCGCCGACGGTGTGTGCGGCCACGGCCTCCTGCCACCGCAGCCCCGACCCGGGGGTGCGGTGATGGACCGCGGCGTGCACGCCCGCCCACGGGTCGAGCGGGGTGACCGGGGTGTCCGAACCGAGAGCGAGCACGACCCCGGCGTCGCGGAGCGCGGCGAAGGGGTTCATCCCCGCCGCCCGACCGGCACCGAGCCGGTCGGCGTACATCCCGGTGGGGCCACCCCAGCAGGCGTCGAAGGCGGGCTGCACGCTGGCCACGACCCCCAGCTCGGCCAGCCGCCCGGCCTGGCCGGGCTCCACCATCTCGAGGTGCTCGACGCGGTGGACGGCGGCGCGCACCGCGGCGGTCGAGGTGAGCGCGGCCGCAGCGTCGAGGCCGGCGAGCAGCACGTCCGCGGCGGCGTCCCCGATCACGTGGAAGCCGGCCTGCACCCCCGCGACCGTGCAGGCCGCGACGTGAGCACCCACCGCGTCGGCGTCGAGGTAGCGGTTGCCGGTGCCGCCGTCCGCGTCGGCGTAGGCCGCTCTCAACGCGGCGGTACGGGAGCCGATCGAGCCGTCGACGAACAGGTCGCCCGCCAGACCACGGGCCCCGGTGGCGGCGAGCAGCTCCCGCGCCTGCTCCGCCGTGGTCACCGCCTCGCCCCAGTATGCGACCACCTCGGGTCCCGGCCTGTGGAGCAGTTCGGCCAGGTCGTCGACCGACGAGATGTCCGGGCCTGCGCACTCGTGAACCACGGCGACCCCGCGGGCGGCGGCCGCCGCGAGGAATGCGGTCTGCGCGGCGGAGCGCCCGGTGCTGTCCACCGCGGCCAGCGCCGCCCGCCGGGCGTGGTGGTGCGCCTCGGCGGACAGCGGGCCGTCGGACCAACCCGGTGCTCCGACCGCGCCCGGAGCGCGGTCGAGCAACGCGGACGACACGAGCGCGGAGTGCACGTCGATCCGGCTCAGGTACACCGGGGCGCCGCCGGCGGCACGGTCGAGCTCCGCCCGCGACGGCAGCGGTTCCGACCAGTGCTGGTCCTGCCAGCCGTGGCCCCAGACCAGTGCCCCCGGCCGGGCCGCCGCCCGGCAGGCGACCGCATCGAGCAGCGCACCGGGTGACGAGCAGCCGGTGAGGTCGACGCCGTCGACCAGCAGGCCGGTGGCCGTGGCGTGCACGTGGGCGTCGACGAACGCCGGAGTGACGACGGCGCCGTCGAGCTCGAGCACGTGGACGTCACCGCTGCGCGTCCGCTCCCGGGCCTGCGCCGCGGTACCGACGAAGCTGATCCGGTCGGCACTGATCTCCACGGCCTCAGCGGCGTCCACCGCGCCGCCGGGACCGAGGACCCGGGCGCCGAGCAGCAGGGTGCGCGTCACCCGCCCTGTCTACCGCACGGATCAGACGGATCAGTACGGACGCTTGGGCATGATCACCCACAGCACGATGTAGGCCACGAACTGCGGGCCGGGCAGCAGGCACGACAGCAGGAACAGCAGCCGGACGGCGAACGGGCTCCAGCCGAAGCGCTCGGCGAGTCCGGCACAGACGCCGGCGATGACCTTCCCGTGCTGCGGTCGGGTCAGGGTCGATGCCACGAGGGGCTCCTTCCAGGTGCGGCGAATCTCGCCGCTACTGATCAAGTCTCCGCCGGGGCGGAGGCGTCGGACTCGGTGACTGCCCGGAGACGGCCCTGAGTTATCCCGGAGGTACCCCCGTAAGGCGGACGGCATTCGCCCAGGGTGAAGCGCCGAGTACGCCGTCCGGGCGGACCGCCGCCGGTTGTCCACACGACCGAGGAACGCTCTGGCCGGGGTGCATCCTGCGACCTAGCGTCGTTCACGTGATCCGCTTCCTGCGTCACCCGGTCCCGGCGCTCGCTGCGGCGAGCGCGGTCGCCCTGCTCGTCGTCGCCGCGCTCCTGGGTCCGGCACCGTCAGCGGCCGCCGACACGCGGCCGGAAGCGGTCGTCGCGCTGGGCGACAGCGCCGCGTCGGGCGACGGGGCGGGCGACTACGAGGCAGGAACCCGTGGGGAGGGAGGCGACTGGTGCCATCGCTCCGCCCACGCCTACATCCACCGCACCGGGCTGCCCGGGGAGTCGATCAACCTGGCCTGCTCGGGTGCCGACTCCGCGGCGGTGGCCTTCGGCGGCACCCACAACACCGAGGGGTCGCAGGCGCAGCGGCTCACCGAGGTCGCGGGCCGCTACCGGGTCACCACGGTCGTCCTGCAGGTCGGGGCCAACGACGACGCGGCGCTCACGGCCACCGGCATCGCCTGCATCCGGGCGTTGGTCGATCCCCGTCAGCCACCGTGCCGCGACACCATCGGGCCCCAGGTGCCCGAGCGGATGGCAGCCACCGGCGGGAAGGTCGAGGCGGCCGTGCGCGACGTGCGGGAGGCCATGCGGCGCGCCGGCTATGCCGACGGCGGCTACGAGCTCGTGCTCGCGTCCTACGCCGCGCCGATCACTGACCGGATGGTGCCGGTGCAGGCCGCGCAGGGCTGTCCCTACAGCCGGGCGGACGCCGGCTGGGGCCGCACGGTCCTGTTCCCCGCCCTGTCGGCCACCATCGCCGGCGTCGCGGAACGCACCGGTGCCCGGTTCCTCGACCTGGTGCGCGCCACCGAGGGCCGCGAGGCCTGCAGCCACGCCCTGTACTCCGAGGAGTGGCAACGCCGGATCACCGTGGACCCGGACGCGCTGGTCCACGGCGGCCTCGACGCGATCGGGTTCCATCTCGCCCAGGAGTCGTTCCATCCCACGGCGGCGGCGCACGCGGAGATCGGGCGCTGCCTCGGCGACTTCGTGCGCGCGGGCGACACCACGGCCTCGTGTGTCGCGGGGGCCGACGGCCGCGACCGCCTGGAGCCCGCCCCGCCGGCGGCCGTTCCGGGGGCCTGAGGGGCCGGCCGGGGCCCGGTGGGCCCGGCCGGCCCGGTCAGAGAAGCACCGCTCAGAGCACCACGAGGTCGCGGGGACGGGTGTTGAGCCGCTCGCAGCCGTCGTCGGTGAGCACCACGATGTCCTCGATGCGGGCGCCCCACTCGCCGTCGAGGTAGACACCGGGCTCCACGCTGAACGCCATCCCCGGCTCCAGCGGGAGCGCGTTGCCCCCCACGATGTAGGGCTCCTCGTGCACGTCGAGGCCGATGCCGTGCCCGGTGCGGTGCAGGAACCGTTCGCCCAGCCCCGCTGCCGCGATCGGCTGCCGGGCGGCGGCGTCCACCTGCTCGGCGGTGGCACCCGGCCGGGCTGCGGCGACGGCCCGCTCCTGGGCGTCCTGGAGCACGGCGTAGGCCTCCTGCACCGACGCCGCGGGGGCGCTGCCCACGGCGTACGTGCGCGTGCAGTCGGAGTTGTAGCCGCTGGGCAGCGGGCCGCCGATGTCGATCACGACGACGTCACCGTCCTCGATCACCCGGTCGGACACGTCGTGGTGCGGGCTGGCCCCGTTCGGCCCGGAACCGACGATCACGAAGGCCGCCGTCGTGTGGCCCTCGTCGACGATCGCCGCGGCGATGTCGGCGGCCACCTGCTCCTCGGTGCGGCCCGGCTTGAGGAACTCGGCCATCCGGGCGTGCACCCGGTCGATCGCGGCGCCTGCCGCCCGCAGCTCCGCCACCTCGGCCGTGTCCTTGCGCATCCGCAGCTCCCGCAGCACCGGCCCGGCGAGCTCCTGGACCACCTCCGGGAACGCGTCGCGCAGGCCGAAGACGTGGGCGGCGGTCATCGAGTCGACCACGCCGACCCGTCTCGGCCCGCCTGCGAGGTCGCTGACCAGCAGGTAGGGATCGTCGCCGTCCACCCAGGTGACGATCTCCACGCCCAGCTCGTCGAGCGGCAGCCCCGCGTACCCCGGCGCTTCGAGCCGGGGAACGACCAGCGCGGGGGGCGCGCGATGGCCGGCGGCAGGCAGAACGAGGCAGGTCAGACGCTCGTGGGACTCCCCGTCCGCGCCGATCAGGTAGCGCAGATCGGTGCCCGGTGTGACGAGTAGCAGGTCGGTGTCGTGGGTCGCCGCCATCTCTCCGGCGCGGCGGATGCGGTCGGCGAGCAGCGCGATCGGAACGGCCGGTGTCATGGTGAGCAGCGTATTCCGGCATGCTGTGGCAGCGTGACCGCGCCTGCGCCCTCCTTGATGCTGCTGGATGCCGCGAGCCTGTACTTCCGGGCTTACTACGGCGTGCCCGAGTCCATCACCTCGCCGGACGGCACCCCGATCAACGCCGTGCGCGGCTTCACCGACATGGTCGCGCGGCTGGTCACCGAGCGGCGGCCCACCCGGCTCGTCGCGTGTCTCGACCTGGACTGGCGCCCCGCGTTCCGGGTGGAGGCGTTGCCGTCGTACAAGGCGCACCGGGTGCCCGGCGAGCCCGAGGTGGCCCCCGCCGGGCTGCCGGAGGAGGTGCCCGACACCCTCGCGCCGCAGGTCCCGGTCCTGCTCGAAGTGCTCGCCGCGGCCGGCATCGCCACCGGGGGCGCCGAGGGTTACGAGGCCGACGACGTGATCGGCACGCTCGCCGCGGGTGAGCGGAAGGACCCGGTGCTGGCGGTGAGCGGTGACCGCGACCTCATGCAGATCGTGCGCGACGAGCCCGTCCCGGTCCGGCTGCTGTACGTCGGCCGGGGCCTGGCGAAGGCCGAGCACCTGGGGCCCGTGGAGGTGGCCGCGAAGTACGGGGTGCCTGCCGACCGGGCGGGTGAGGCCTACGCCGAGATGGCGATGTTGCGGGGTGATCCTTCCGACGGGCTGCCCGGGGTGCCCGGGGTCGGGGCGAAGACGGCGGCCACGCTCGTGGGCCGGTTCGGCTCGTGGGCCGAGCTGCGGGCCGCCGTCACCGATCGGGCGGACACGCGGCTGGCGCCGCCCGTGCGCGCCAAGCTGGCGGCCGCGGCGCCGTACCTTGCTGTGGTGGAGCCCGTGGTGCGCGTGGCGCGGGACGCCCCGGTGCAGCTCGACCGGTCCGACACCCTTCCCCGCACGCCTGCCGACCCGGACCGCCTGGCCGCGCTGGCGAAGCGCTGGGGCGTGGAGAGCTCGGTGGACCGGCTCTGCACCGCGCTGGCGAAGAACGCCTGAGGGCGGCGCTCCTCGCCTGCGGCGGCGAGTGGCCGGGCCGTCGAAGCGGGCACCGTCAGAAGTAGGTGCCGCACCACGGCGACACGGTGGTGGCGAACGCGGCGTCGGCGTGCGGGACCGCGGCCGCATCGGGTGCCTGCCACCAGCCGGTGGCAACGAGCTCCGAGGGGATGCGGTCCCCGAGGTAGGCCATCGCCAGAGCCGCGACATCGCACTCCAGCTGGGGGGTCACCGGTCCGCCGAGCGGCCCGACGCGTTCCGCGCTGCCACCCGCGATCCGGTAGACGCCCGTGTTCTTCTCCAGCAGCGGGTCGTGCACGGCGATCAGCACCGGGTCCGCTGCGCCGTAGGACCGCGCGGCGAGCGCCACGGGCACATCCACGAGCCGGAGCCAGGTCTCGTCGTGGTGGCCGGCGACGGCGCAGGCGCGCGGGTCGGCGAGCAACAGCTCGAGGGGCTCGTCGAGCGGCCGCAGCTCGGCCTGCACGGAGCCGACCAGGTCGACGTCGAGCAGGAAGCGCCAGAGCCCGGCCGTCGCCTCCACGTCCGCGGCGTGCAGGTCCGCGAGCTCCAGGGTCTGCTCGGTGAAGCTGTGGGACTCCCCGCGGAACGCCACCGCGAAGCCGTCGTCGCCGTGGACACCGGTGTGCACGGCCGCGAGGACGGGCTCGCGGTCCTCGACCCGGCGCCCGATCGAGCTCCACCACCAGCTGTCGCGCCGGGTCATGCTCCCGGTCCGGGTGAGCGCGATGACCTCGTGCACCTTCTGCAGCGTCGGGAGGATCTCGTCGCGGTCGAGCAGCCGCACGGCTCCGCCCTGGGGCGCTCCGGGCCGCCACGCCGGACGCGTGGCCCGCACCACGATGTCCCGGCCCCGGGTGGCCACGCCGTAGCCGAACCGCCCGTAGATCCGCGCCTCGCTGGCGCGCAGGGTCGCCACCGGCTCACCACGAGCTGCCACGTCGTCGAGCAGCGCCCGCATCATGGCCGACAACAGACCACGGCGGGTGTGGTCGGGCCGTACCCCGACCCGCGTGACCGCCGCCATGGGGAGCACGGCGCCGCCGGGCACCACGAGCTCGCTGGGGAACGACGTCGCCGTACCGACCAGCGTGCTGCCGTGGTGGACGCCGATCGTGCGGCCGGGGCTGTAGGACGGGGCGACCCGGGACCACCGCTCGTCCTCGACCGGGCCCCGGTGGATGGTGGCGGCGAAGAGGCTGTGCGCAGAGCGCACCTGATCAGTTTCCAGGAAGCGGACGTCGTGGGTCACGGGGTGTGATGCTGCCCGATCTTCCCCGACCGCTGACTAGGTGGGACGCCCCACCTCGTAGGAACCGTCCGACCCCGTGACGATGATCGGGACCCTCACCGAGGCGCCGTCGACCGTGGCGTCGCACTCGAACCTGGTGCCCTCGTCGACGCGGATCCCCTCGGCGCAGCGCACTCCGGCGACGTCCATGTGGTAGTTCTGCGTGAGGACGTGCTGCACGCCGTTCTGGAGGGCGACGGGGTCGAAGACGCGGGTGACGAAGAAGCCCGGCGCCACGAAGCCCAGCAGCGCGACGACCGCGACGACCGCGACGCCACCGAGGACGAGCGGGAGCAGGCGTTTGACGCTGCTCCGCCGCGCCGGAGCCTGCGGACCCCGCTGCTGCGGAGGGCCCTGCGGCTGCCCCGGGAACTGCTGGGTGGGTTGCTGGCTGAGTCCCCAGCCGGGCGAACCGAACGGGGCGGGACCCTGCCCCGGCTGGCTGTACTGCTGGCCGGGGGCCTGCTGGGGCCGACCGAACGACGGCTGCGCGTAGGGCGGCTGGCTCGGCTGGGGTGCCTGGCCGAAGAGCGGCACGCCGGCCGTGGGCTGTCCCAGCGGCAGCCCGTGCTGCGGCAGCTGGGGCAGTTTCGGCGCCTGGCTCGGCTGAGGTGGCTGGCCCTGCTGGGGCGCCTGGGGAGCCTGGAGTGGCTGAGGTGCCCGGCCCGGGGCAGGCGACTGTTGCGGTGGCCTGCCGAGTGGTGGCATCGCCGGCAGGGTCTCGGTCTGCTGCTGGTGCTGGCGGGACTTCCCGGACCGGGTCTCGGTGTGCTGACGGGACTTGTCGAACTCGGCAGGCCTCGGCGGCGGATCGTGCTCGAGGCCCACCTGGGTGGGCACGGCGCCGGTCTCGTCCGGATCCAGCTCGACGTCCTGCTGTGCCTGCCCCCACCCGCCGGGCGGCTGCTGGCCCCATGCCGGTTTCTCCGCGGGTTCCCCGGGTGGGGTGCCTTGCGGGGTCATGGGGCCCTGGGGCGTGCTCATCGCAGACCTTTCTGCAAACGTGCGGTCCGGAGATCCAAGCACAGGGCGTGCCTGCACGAACGGGACACCCTGCTCAGACGGATCCCACCGCCACCACACCCCGCCGCACGGCGGCAACGGCCTGCGTCGCCGCCCGGCCCACGGCGCTGCCGCGGCCGGTGACGCCGGCGACCTGGTCGAGCAGGTCGAGCACCTGCCGGCACCAGCGCACGAAGTCGCCCGCCGACAGCTCGGCGCCGTTCTGCTCCGCCGCGGTGAGCACGACCGACAGCGACTCACCGCGTGCCCATCGGTAGATCGGCCAGGCGAAGCCGAGGTCGGGCTCACGGGTGCGGTCCACGCGGTGCCTGCGCTCGTCGCCCTCCAGCTCCGCCCAGATCCGCACCGTGTTCCCCAGCGCCTCGGCCACGGCGCCGGAGGGCACCTGCGGCATCTGCCCGTTGTCCCGGCGCGACTCGTACACCAGCGCCGACACGACTGCCGCCAGCTCCGCGGGCTCCAACCCGTCCCAGATGCCGTGGCGCAGGCACTCCGCCGTGAGCAGGTCCGACTCGCCCCACAGCCGGGCGAGCCGCTCGCCGTGCTCGGTGACCTCGTCCCCGTCGAGGTAGCCGCGCTCCCCCAGCAGGGAGCGGATCCGGTCGAACGCCCTCGCGAGGGAGTGGGTGGTGGCCCGCACCTTCTGCTGCAGCTGCTCGGTCTCCCGCTCCAGGCGGGCGTGCCGGTCGGCCCACCGGGCGTGCGCCTCGCGGTCGTCGCAGCCGTGGCAGGGATGCGCGCGCAGGGCGCGGCGCAGCGTCGCGAGCTCGGGGTCGTCGACGCTCCCGCCTCGCGAGCGCCGCCGCTGCACGGTGGGAGCCACGATCCCGGTGTTGCGCAGCGAGGAGGCCAGGTCACGGCGCACGCTCGGCGTCCGGTGGTCGACCCGCTTGGGCAGTCGCATCCGCCCGAGGGGCTCCACCGGGGTCGGGAAGTCGGCGGGCGAGAGCCGGCCCGCCCACCGGTCCTCGCTCAGCACGAGCGGGCGCGGCTCGTCCCCGTTGTCGAGGCCGGGGTCGAGCACCACGGCGAGGCCTGCGCGGCGACCCCCGGGCACGGCGATGACGTCACCGGTCCGCAGCGACCGCAGCGACTCGGCCGCGGCCTCCCGGCTGTCGGCCACGCCCTGGCGCGACAGGGACTTCTCCCGCTCGCTCACCCGGCGGCGCAGCCCGGCGTACTCGGCGAAGTCGCCGAGATGGCACTGCATCGACTCTGCGTAGCCCGCCAGTGCCTCGGTGTTGCGCTCGATCCGCCGGGCCAGCCCGACGACGGAGCGGTCGGCCTGGAACTGTCCGAGCGACTGCTCCAGCAGGTCGCGGGCGGAGTCCGTGCCGAGCCGTCCGACGAGGTTGACGGCCATGTTGTAGCCGGGCCGGAACGAGCTGCGCAGCGGGTAGGTGCGCGTGGAGGCCAGCCCCGCGACCTGCACGGGGTCGACCCCCGGCTGCCAGACGACGACCGCGTGACCCTCGACGTCGATACCGCGCCGGCCGGCCCGGCCCGTGAGCTGCGTGTACTCGCCGGGGGTCAGGTCGGCGTGCGACTCACCGTTGAACTTCACCAGCCGTTCCAGCACCACGGTGCGGGCGGGCATGTTGATCCCGAGGGCGAGGGTCTCCGTGGCGAACACCGCGCGGACCAGGCCGCGGACGAACAGCTCCTCCACGGTCTCCTTGAACGCAGGCAGCATCCCGGCGTGGTGCGCCGCGATCCCGCGCTCCAGCGCCTCGAGCCATTCCCAGTAGCCGAGGACGGCAAGGTCGCCCTGCGGGAGGTCGACGGTGCGCCGCTCCACCGTGCGCCGGATCTCCACGGCCTCGGCCTCGGTGGTGAGCCGCAGGCCCGAGCGCACGCACTGCCCGACCGCGGCGTCGCAGCCCGCCCGGCTGAAGACGAACGTGATCGCGGGCAGGAGACCGTTGCGGTCGAGCCGGTCGATCACGGTGGTGCGCGACGGAGGCCGGAAGCGGGTGGAGGACCTGCCGTTCCCGCCGCCCCGCGGCCCGCGACCGCGGCCCCGGTCCCACACGGCGCTCTGGCGGTCGAGGTCGCGCGTGTACCGGACGAGGTCCGGGTCGACCTGCAGCTCGCCGGCGGTGTCCTCGCCCGCGAACAGGTCCAGCAGCCGGTTGCCGACCATCATGTGCTGCCACAGCGGAACCGGGCGGTGTTCGTCCACGACCACCGTGGTGTCGCCGCGGACGGTCACCAGCCAGTCGCCGAACTCCTCCGCGTTGCTGACCGTGGCGGACAGGCTCACCAGCGCGACGTGCTCGGGGAGCTGGAGGATGACCTCCTCCCAGACGGCGCCGCGGAAGCGGTCGGCGAGGTAGTGCACCTCGTCCATCACCACGAAGCCGAGGTGGTCGAGCTGCCGCGACCCGGCGTAGATCATGTTGCGCAGGACCTCGGTGGTCATCACCACCACCTGCGCGTCCCCGTTGACGACGGTGTCGCCCGTCAGCAACCCCACGGCGTCGGCACCGTGGCGCTCCACGAGGTCGGCGTACTTCTGGTTCGACAGTGCCTTGATCGGCGTCGTGTAGAAGCACTTGAGACCCTGGGCGAGCGCCAGATGCACGGCGAACTCACCGACCACGGTCTTCCCCGCGCCGGTCGGGGCGCAGACGAGGACGCCGTGCCCGTCCTCGAGGGCCGAACACGCCGTGTACTGGAAGCCGTCGAGCTCGAAGGGAAGACTCCCCGCGAACTCGGCAAGTCGGGGACGTGCGGCTCGGCTCCTGGCGGCGGCGTAAGCCTCCGCGGGAGCAGGATTGCTGCTGGCCACCGGCCCAGGTTTCCACATCGGCGCAAGAGCGACCCGGCGTGCCCGCTCACAGTGGGCGGTATGCGCCTCGTGAGAAGGTCGTCCCCGTGCCTTCCTCCCTCTCCGAAGCTGCTCCCGCCTTCATCGAGATCGCCCACCGGATCGTCTGGGCCACCGCCGCCACCGTGGACGAACAGGGCAGGCCGTGGACCCGCGTCCTGCATCCCATCTGGTTGTGGGACGGGGAGCACCTGACCGGCTGGATCGCCACCGGGCCGACGCCGACCAAGCAGGCGCACCTCGCCGCCCATCCCTACGTCTCACTGACCTACTGGGACTCGTCCCACGACACCGCCAGCGTCCAGTGCCGCGCGAGCCTGCACACCGACGACGAGACGCGGACCGAACTGTGGGAGCGCTTCCGTTCCGCCCCGGAGCCGGTCGGGTACGACCCGGCGATCATCTCCGGCTGGGACGGCCCCCTGTCCCCTGGCTTCGCCGCCCTGCGGCTGGACCCGTGGCGGCTGCACGTACAGCCGGCGGCGGTGCTGCTCGAGGGCAAGAACGACCAGGTCATGGTGTGGCGCGAGGCGGCCTGAACCCGCCGCCCTACCTCCCGCGTCATCGACCGGCGCTCCCGGCTCGCCCAGGCTGATACCGCGGCCGGGCAACGCCGGCCACGGACCGGGGAGGAAGCATGACCACCTACGCCGTCGCGCACCTGCGTGAGGTCACCGTCGGACCGGAGATCGTCGAGTACCTGGAACGGATCGACGCGACGCTCGAGCCCTTCGACGGGCGGTTCGTCGTGCACGGGGCCGAACCCACGGTGCTCGAGGGCGACTTCCCGGGCCACCTCGTCGTGATCGGGTTCCCGAGCCGGGAGCAGGCGCAGGGCTGGTACGACTCCCCCGCCTACCGGGCCATCCTGCCGCTGCGCACCGAGAACGCCCTCGGAGAGGCGATCCTGGTGGACGGGGTCGAACCCGGCCACCAGGCCCTCGACGTGCTCGCGGTCGGAGCCGGGCCGGTGCAGCGCTAGCGGCTGACCGGCCGGCTCAGGTGGCGTCCTCGACCCGGCGTGCGGCCTCGGACGCCGGGGTCACCTCGACCGGGCTGGGCCGGTCGATCGAGCTGGGCTCGGGGATCGTGCTCGGGGTGATGTCCACCGAACTGGGAGTGGTGTCGATCGGGCTGGGGGCGTCGGGATCCCAGCTGTCCCAGCCCTCGGCGGCCCGGCGGGCGGCCCGGCGCTTGTCGTTGAGCCTCGTGATCTGGATGGCGATCTCGAAGAGCAGCACGAGGGCGAGGGCGAGCGCGAGCATCGAGATGGGGTCCTGGCCCGGAGTCGCGATCGCAGCGAACACGAAGAGAGCGAAGATCAGCCCTCGGCGCCACTCCTTGAGCTTGGCGTAGGAGATCACTCCGGCGAGATTGAGCATCACCACGAGCAAGGGGATCTCGAAACTGACCCCGAAGATCAGCAGCAGCGCGATGATGAATCCGAAGTAGTACTCACCGGTGAGCGCGGTGGTCTGGACCTCGTCGCCGATGCTGAGCAGGAAGCTCAGACCCTGGGTGACCACGAAGAAGGCCAGCACCGCCCCGAACACGAACAGCACCGCCGCGACGGAGACGAAGCTCAGCGCGTAGCGCCGCTCCTTCGCGTAGAGACCGGGGGTGATGAACCCCCACAGCTGGTACAGCCACACCGGGCAGGCCAGCACGATGCCCGCCGTCATGGCGACCTTGAGCCGCAGGTTGAACTGGTCGAACGGACCCGTGGCCAGCAGCGTGCAGGCGTTGGGGTCGGCACTGAACTGGCCGCGCGAGGTGGCCGGGATGGCGCAGTAGGGCTCCTTGAGCAGGTCGCCGAGGCTGGGCAGACCGAAGAAGCTCATGCCGTACCAGATGTAGCCGACGATCGTGGTGATCGCGATGGCCACAAGGGCGATGGCGAGGCGGTTGCGCAGCTCATAGAGGTGCTCGATGAGCGTCATCGTGCCGTCGGGGTTCTTCGGCCGCCTGCGCAGCAAGGAGAATCTGGCCACCGTGCTGGGGCTACTGCCCGGTGGTGGTGGGGCCCGGCTGGGTGGCGCGGGTGCTCTCCGGCCGGGTGTCCTGGACCGGGGTGGTCTGCGGGGCCGGCTGCGCCGTGGGAAGGGCCGCGGGCGCGGTGGGCGCTGCGGCGGGCTTCTCGGTGGTGGCGTCGGGGGCGGGTGTGTCGTCGCCCTTCATGCCCTTCATCTCACCCTTGAACACGCGGGCGGACTGTCCGATGGAGCGGGCCATGTCCGGCAGTCGTTTTGCACCGAACAAAAGCACCAAGATCCCGATGAGGATCACGAACTCCCAGCCGCCGAGGCTCGGCATGATTCTCGTCCTTCCGCCGTGGACACGTGAGGGGGAGTCTACGCCGCCCGGAACGCCCGATCCGGGCGCGGCCCGTGTCGAACGCAGTGGTCGTCACTCATTCGTGACGGTGTTGCCGGGCGTTCACCAACTGCTGCAGAACCGCCACCCGCGCACCCGTGTCGTCGCGAAGCGCGGTGCTCGCGCGCCGCAGCCGTCGCACCGGCCGCAGCGCCAGCAGCACCACGAGCACCAGCACCACGAGACCGGCCGCGACCGTCACCAGTGCGGGCAGGATGTCAGTCACCGTTCGTCGTCCCGTCCTCGTCCACATGCCGGCCCGCCGCGGCGGCCAGTGCCTCCCGGGCCCGGGCTGCCACGGCGTCGACCAGCTCCGGCGGCTCCAGCAGCCGCGCGCCCCCGCCGAGCCCCAGTACCAGCCGCACCAGCCACGCCGGGTCGGCATAGCGCAGCAGCACCCTGACCCGGCCGTCGTCGAGCTCCACGACGTCGTCGACGGGGTAGTACTCGGCCACCCACCGGGCCTCGGGCTCGAGCAGCAGCACGGCCGACCGGTGTTCCGCGCTCGGGCGGAACAGGCCCTCGGACACGTCGGCGGGCTCGGCCTCCGGTGGCGGCGCCGCGGGCTCGTCGAGCTCCTCGACCTCCTCCACCCGGTCCAGCCGGAACATCCGGACGGCCTCCGCGCCGCGGCACCAGGCCTCCAGGTAGCCGCGGCCCTCCACGATCAGCAGCCGCATCGGGTCGATCGTGCGCTGCGAGACCGCGTCGCGTCCGGCCGTGTAGTAGACGATGCGCAGCGCGCGCCCCGCGGACAGCGCCTCCCGCACGGCCGCGGTGGTGGCCGCCTGCTCGTGCGGCAGGTCGACGGCCACCCCGACGTGCCCCGCGTCGCCGACGGCCCGCTCGATCTTCGCGGTGGCCCGCTGCACGGCCGCCGTGTCGACCATGCCGGGCATCTCGGCCAGCGTGCGCAGCGCCACGAGGAGGGCCGTGGCCTCGGCGGTGGTGAGCCGCAACGGGCGCTGCATCCCGGCGTCGTGGGTGACGGTGACGGTGTCGCCCGCGAACGAGAGGTCCACCAGGTCGCCAGGGCCGTATCCGGGGAGGCCGCACATCCAGAGCAGCTCGAGGTCGCGGCGCAGCTGGCGTTCGGTGACACCGAAGTCGGCGGCGACCTCGGCGACCAGGACCCCCGGCCGGGCCAGCAGGTAGGGCACGAGCGACAGCAGCCGCGGCAGCCGCTCGGTGACCCCGCCGGTGCTCACCGCACCGTCCCGGCCCGGTCCGGTCGCCGGGTGCGGCCGGCGGGCCCCAGCACGGCCGCACCAGCGGTGTCGTCGCGGGAGTGGGCCGCCGCTGCGGCCGCCCAGTTGCCGCGGACCGCCTCCGCGAGGCTCTCCGGGCCGAGCACCACCACGTCGGGGCCGTGGCCCGCGAGCCAGCGGGCGACGGTGTCGACGCTGCGCAGGTCGAGCTCCAGCTCGTCGCCTGCCCGGCCACCGTGGGAACGCGGCCCGATCACCCTGGCCAGCCTGCGCAGCCCGGGTGCCCTGCCGTCGGCCACCCACACCCTGGCGGTGCCGCTGACCGCAGGCGGGTCGACGTTGTGGCGCACCATGGCCATGAGGTCGATGTCGGCGGGCACGGTGACGGCACCGGCCGGGCCGATGGGCGTGACGGACTCACTGATCCGCGACACCCGGAACGAGCGTGGTGCGTTGCGGTCGCGGTCGTGGCCCACGAGGTACCACCGCCCCCGCCAGGACACGACGCCCCACGGCTCGACGATGCGGCGCTGCAGGGCCCCGCCCGGGCCACCGCGGCGGTGCTGGAACATGACCACGCGCCCCGAGCGCACGGCGGCGAGCAGCGGCCCGAACGCCGGCTCGGTGGTGCGGACCCGGGGCTGCACGCGGCCCTGGTCCTCGTCGACCTCGACGCCTGCGGCACGCAGCTTGACCAGGGCGCTGTGGGCGGGCGCCGCGAGGTCGGGGGAATCCCACAGCCGGGCCGCGAGCGCGACGGCGGCCGCCTCGTCGGGCTCGAGGTCGATGTCGCCCAGCTCGTAGTCCTGACGCGCGATCCGGTAGCCGTCGACCGTGTCGAAGCTCGAGAGGCGGCCGGTCTCCAGCGGCACGCCCAGCTCGCGCAGCTCGTTCTTGTCGCGCTCGAACATGCGGAAGAAGGCGTCGTCGCCGCGGGCGTCGGCGTAGCCGGGCACGATCTGGCGGATCCGCTCGGCCGGCAGGAACTGGCGGGTGGACAGCAGGCAGAGCACCAGGTTCACCAGACGCTCGGCCCGTGCAGAGGACACGTCGGCATCGTACGGCCGGTGTCGCCCCCGCCGTGGGCGACCGGCGCAACCTGGTCGGGTGTCTCAGCTTGCGACACCCGGGCCCTTGACCGGGCAACCCACCCGAGCCCACGCTCGGCTGACCACCATCGGACCGGAAGAGGCACCGTGAACGACAGTGTCGATGCAGACCGCAGTGCCCATGAACGCACTGTTCATGATCAAAGTGCCCATGATCGCGGCGTCGAGACGTTCAACCCGTGGACCGTGGTCAACCTCGTGTTCCACCACCTCGCCGACCAGGGTCTGCACCCCGTGCTCGGCGAGGCGGGTGACCCTGCGGTGCCCGCCACGGCGCTGCTCCGGGCGTTCGGCATCGAACCCGGACGCAACGACGAGAGCGTGACCTCCCCGATCGTGCAGGACGAACTGGCCAAGCTGCGGGCCACGATGTTCGGCGAGCAGTAGCCCGGGGGCCAGTGGCTACAGCGAGGCGATCAACCGGTCCACGCGCTCGTCGACCGACCGGAAGGGGTCCTTGCACAGCACGGTGCGCTGCGCCTGGTCGTTGAGCTTGAGGTGCACCCAGTCGACGGTGAAGTCGCGCCCGGCCGCCTGGGCGGCGGCGATGAAGTCGCCGCGCAGCTTGGCCCGCGTGGTCTGCGGCGGGGTGTCCTTCGCGGCCTCGATCTCGCCGTCGTCGGTGACCCGGTCGACCATGCCCTTGCGCTGCAGCAGGTCGAACAGCCCGCGGCCACGCCGGATGTCGTGGTAGGCGAGGTCCAACTGGGCGATGCGCGGGTTGGCGAGGTCCATGTCGTTGCGCTCGCGGTACCGCTCCACCAGGCGGTGCTTGATCGCCCAGTCGATCTCCCGGTCGATGAGCGACAGGTTCTGCGACTCGACAGCGTCGAGCGTGCGGCCCCACAGGTCGAGCACCCGCTGCATCGTCGGGTCCTCGGTGCCGCGGGTGGCGACGTGCTCGACCGCGCGGCTGTAGTACTCGCGCTGGATGTCGAGCGCGCTCGCCTCCCGCCCGCCCGCGAGCCGCACCGTGCGCCTGCCGGTCAGGTCGTGGCTGATCTCGCGGATCGCGCGGATCGGGTTGTCGAGCGTGAAGTCCCGGAACTGGACCCCGGCCTCGATCATCTCCAGCACGAGGGTGGCCGACCCCACCTTGAGCAGGGTGGTGACCTCGGACATGTTGGAGTCGCCGACGATCACGTGGAGCCTGCGGTAGCGCTCGGCGTCGGCGTGCGGCTCGTCGCGGGTGTTGATGATCGGGCGCGAGCGCGTGGTCGCCGAGGACACGCCCTCCCAGATGTGCTCGGCGCGCTGCGACAGGCAGTACACGGCGCCGCGCGGGGTCTGCAGGACCTTGCCGGCACCGCAAATCAGCTGGCGGGTGACCAGAAAGGGCAGCAGTACGTCGGCGATACGGGAGAACTCCCCGGCCCGGGCGACCAGGTAGTTCTCGTGGCACCCGTAGGAGTTGCCCGCCGAGTCGGTGTTGTTCTTGAACAGGTAGATGTCGCCGCCGATGCCCTCGTCGACGAGCCTGCGCTCGGCGTCGACGAGCAGGTCCTCGAGGATCCGCTCACCGGCCTTGTCGTGGGCGACGAGCTGGGTGAGGGAGTCGCACTCCGCGGTGGCGTACTCAGGGTGGCTCCCCACGTCGAGGTAGAGCCGGGCACCGTTGCGCAGGAAGACGTTCGACGAGCGCCCCCACGACACGACCCGGCGGAACAGGTAGCGAGCCACCTCGTCGGGCGAGAGACGCCGCTGTCCGTGAAAGGTGCAGGTGACCCCGAACTCAGTCTCCACACCGTAGATCCGCCGCTGCATCCCCTCAGCGTAGGCGGAGAAACCCCCCTCATGTCATGGCTGTGACAGACCGGTTCGGGTGGGTCGTCCGGGTAGTTCTACCGATGTTGTGCTGACACTGCGCCATTAGCGTTGCTCCGCAGGCGGCCCGTCGAGCGTTGGGGGGTGTTCGGCGGGCCGCCTGGCCAGCGTCGCCGGGCCCGGGGCGTCCGGCGGGAGCACGAACGCCTGCGTAGTGTCGGCCCGTGATTTCCTGGTTCCGGCGGGCCGCCGACGAGGTGAACGATGCTGATCGCGCCATCTCACGGGCGATCTCCTCGATGTCTCCGTCGCCGCTCGACACGGCGATGAAGGGCGTGTCGACCGCCGCCAACCACAGCCTCCTGTGGTTCGCCATCGCCGCGCTCCTGGCGTCGCGCCGGGGGGCGAGCCGCAAGGCCGCGGCCCGTGGCCTGCTCGCCATCGCGGGGGCGAGCGGCACGGCCAACGCGTTGCTCAAGCCCGTGCTGCCCCGCAGGCGCCCGGCGGCGGCGGAGCTGCCCGCCTACCAGACCATCGACAACCCGCCGACCTCGTCGTCGTTCCCGTCGGGTCACGCGGCCTCGGCTGCGGCCTTCGCCACCGCCGTGGCGCTGGAGAGCCCGCGCCTCGGGCTCGTGATGGCCCCGCTGGCGGCGTCGGTGGCCTACTCGCGGGTGCACGTGGGCGTGCACTGGGGCTCGGACGTGCTCGCCGGCGCCGCCGTCGGCACGGGCGTCGCGCTGGCCACCCGCCGCTGGTGGCCGGTGCGGCCCATCGACGAGGCGAGGGCCCGTCCCCTCGACACGGTGCCGGAGCTCCCGCGCGGCGAGGGCCTGGTGATCGTGTCCAACCAGCGGTCGGGCGACCAGGAGTACGACCCGGCGAGCGAGCTGGAGGCGGCGCTCCCGAAGGCCGTGGTGCTGCGCGCCGACCCGGACCGCGACCTCGACGAGCAGCTCGACGCCGCCGTGGCCGAGCGGGAGGACTGGGTCCGCGCGATCGGGGTGGCGGGCGGCGACGGCACGGTGGCGGCCGCAGCCGCGGTGGCAGGGCGGCGCAACCTGCCCCTGGTGGTGGTGCCCGCCGGCACGCTCAACCACTTCGCCCGCGACGTCGGCATCTACGACATGCAGGAGGCGGTGGACGCCACCGGCGCCGGTGAGGCCGTCGCCGTCGACCTCGGCCTGATCGACGTGCACCCCGAACCCGGAGACGACCCGGACACCGAGCAGATCGACCGGCTGCGCTGCTTCATCAACACCGCGAGCCTCGGCTCCTACCCCGACCTCGTCCGGCTGCGGGAGAAGTGGCAGCCACGGTGGGGCAAGTGGCCCGCCTTCGCCGCGGCACTCGTGGTGGTGCTGCACCGCGCCGAGCCCGTCGAGATCAAGATCGACGGCAGGTGGACGTCGGTCTGGTTCCTGTTCGTCGGCAACGGGCCCTATCACCCGCGAGGCGCGGTGCCGGCGTGGCGGCCCTCCCTCGACTCCGGACTGCTCGACGTGCGCTGGTTGCGAGCCGACGTGCGGTTCTCCCGGCTGCGAGCCATCACCGCGCTGCTGCTCGGCGCGCTCGGGCACAGCCGCGTGTACCACCAGCGCGAGGTGGCAGAGTTCGAGGTCGAGCTCACGGTGCCCGGAATGCTCGCCACCGACGGCGAGGTCGTCGAGGAGGCCGGGCGGTACCGGTTTCGCGTCGCGAAGGACGCCATCCCGGTCTACCGGCGCCACGAGGACCGGTGGACGGGGCGCCACCGCCCCTTCGTCGGCTGAGTGGACGGGATAGACAAGTTGCGTCCAACTGTCTAAGTTGTTCATCGTGAGCAGTGCTGAAGCCACGCGTGAGCCGGGGGGCGGCGACCCCAAACGTCGTGCCGTCCTTGCGGCTGCTCTGGGCGTGTTCGGGCGGTACGGGTTCCAGAAGACGTCGATGGAGGCTGTCGCCAAGGCTGCGGGTATCTCCCGGCCGGGCCTGTACCTGCTCTTCCCGAACAAGGAGCAGCTCTACCGCGCCACGATGCAGGGCGTCATGGAACGCGCCCAGCACGCCATGGAGGCCTGCTTCGCCGACACGGCCCGGAGCGTCGAGGAGCGGCTCGTCGCAGGCCTGGACGCACTGATGGGCCCCTACATCGAGACCCAGGTCTCCCGGGACCTCGCCGAACTGTTGGAGAACAGCGAGCCGCAGCTGGGCTCGATGTTCGGCGACTACCAGGAACGCGGCCGGGTGACCATCAGTGCCCAGGTCGCCTCGTCGGCTCCGCCCGGCCTGCTCACCGGAGGGACGGACGCCGACGGCATCACCGACGTCCTCTACTCCGCCGCCCTGACCTGGAAGGGGAGCTCGGCCACCCGTGCCGAGTTCCGGGACCGGGTCGGCCACGCCGTCCGGCTGCTCTACCGGGTCGCGGACTGACCCACGTCTCCGGGGCTTCCGCCCCGGCTCTCACCCCCTCGCATCGATCCACCCCACACCCACGGAGTACAGCCATGCCCAGGATCACCACCCCCTTCACCGCACGGTCGAGCGCCTCCGAGGTGATCGCCGGTGTCGACCTGACCGGCAGGCGTGCCGTCGTCACCGGCGGCTCGTCCGGGATCGGCCTGGAGACGGTCCGCGCGCTGGCCTCGGCAGGGGCCGAGGTGACCCTGGCCGTCCGCGACACCGGCGCCGGCGAGCGCGCCGCTGCCGACATCCGGTCCACCACGGGCCGGGCGGACGTCCGCGTCGCTCACGTCGACCTGGCCGACCGCTCCAGCATCGCCGCCTTCACCGCGGGGTGGGCCGGACCCCTGCACATCCTCGTCAACAACGCGGGGATCATGGCGCTCCCTGAGCTCACCCGGACCGCGGAGGGCTGGGAGGCACAGTTCGCCACCAACCACCTGGGGCACGCCGCGCTGACCCTGGGCCTGCACGACGCGCTCGCCGCTGCTCAGGGCGGCCGGGTGGTCGTCGTCAGCTCGTCGGGGCACCAGCAGTCCCCGGTCGTCTTCGACGACATCCACTTCACCTCGCGGCCCTACGAGGCCTGGTCCGCCTACGGCCAGTCGAAGACCGCGACCATCCTGTTCACCGTCGCCATCGCCAAGAAGTGGGCGGCCGACGGGATCACCGCCAACGCGCTCCACCCCGGCGGCATCATGACCAACCTCCAGCGCCACCTCGACGACGCGCAGATGCGCTTCGTGGGCGCTGTGAACGAGCAGGGCGACCGCCTGGAGGTTCCCCCGGGCTGGAAGACCCGGGAGCAGGGCGCGGCCACGTCCGTCCTGCTGGCGGCCTCCCCCCTCGTCCAGGGGGTGACCGGGCACTACTTCGAGGACTGCAACGAGGCCGTCGTCATCACCGAGCGGGGCGACGGCATGAGCGGCGTACTCCCGTACGCCCTCGACGCGAACGACTCCGACCGGCTCTGGGAGGAGACGCTCCGGCTCCTCGGGCGCTGACCGTCCCAGCCGCGTCCCGTCGAAGGGACGCCGCTACTGCCCGCCGCTGCCGTAGGGCCGCGTGAGCACCTCGAGGTTGTGGCCGTCGGGCGAGGAGAAGTACATGCCCCGGCCGCCGTCGTTCGTGTTGTGTCCCGACTGCTGGTGCATCGGGTCGCCGTAGGTGGCGACCCCGCGCTCGCGCAGCTTGGCGGCGACGGCGTCGAACTCGTCCTCGCTGATCAGGAACGCGTAGTGCTGCGAGGCCACCTCGGCGGTGTCCATGAAGTCGAGGCTCACGCCGTTGTGCAGCTCCACCACGGCGAACGGCCCGAACGGCGCCGGGGCGGGCAGGCCGAGGACGTCGGCGACGAAGCGCGCCTCCGCGTTCTTGTCCCGGGCGGCGACGATGGTGTGGTTCAGCTCGATACTCATACGCCAAGCCTGCGACCTCGACCCGTGTTCAGGTCAAGGGCGCAGGCTCAGGCTGCCTACCGGATGCTGCTCCGAGGGAGGTCAGGAGCCGTTCGACGACGGGCTGTCGCCCTGCTTCTCCTCGCCGTCGACGGCACCGCTGGCGGCGGGCCCGTCATCGCCACCGGCCACCGTGGGGGCAGGCGGGGCGTCGACGGCGCGGTTCGCCTCGGGCAGCAGGTCACGCAGAACCTGCCCGGTGATCCGCCGGAACGTGCGACGGGTGCGGGTGCGGTCGAGGACCGCGACCTCCAGCGCGCTCGCTCCGAGCACCCTGGTCGCCTGCGCACCCCCGTTGCCCGCCGCGGGCGGCGAACCGGGGGCGGCGGCGGCCTGCAGGCCCTCCACGGCGATCCCGATGGCCTCCCCCAGCTCCAGCCCGGAGCGGTAGGTGTCCTTGAGCTTGGCGCTGATCGGGTCGGTGGTGCCGCCCATCACCACGAACTGCGGCTCGTCCGTGATCGAGCCGTCGTAGGTGATGCGGTACAGCTCGTCCGAGTCCGGGGTGTCGCCGACCGCGGCGAGGCACAGCTCCACCTCGTAGGGCTTCTGCTGCTCGACGAACGAGGTGCCCAGCACCTGGGCGTAGAAGTTGGCGAGCATCCGGCCGGTGACGTCGCGGCGGTCGTATGAGTAGCCACGCACGTCGGCCATCCGGATACCGGCGTTGCGCAGCGTCTCGAACTCGTTGTACCGCCCGACCGCGGCGAAGCCGATGCGGTCGTAGATCTCCGAGACCTTGCGCAGCGCGCTCGGGCGGTTCTCGCTGGAGCGGTTCTCGGCGACGAACAGCACGCCGCCGGTGTAGGTGAGCACGACGACGCTGCGGCCGCGGGCGATGCCCTTGCGCGCCAGCTCGGAGCGGTCGCGCAGCAGCTGGTCGACGGAGGAGTAGAACGGCATCGTCACGGGGCGGACTCCAAAGGCGTCGCAGGGGTGGGGAGCACGGCAGGCATGTCCGGCGAGCTATCCGCCGGGTCTCTCGGTGCGACCGGCGATGACCGCCCGGACGACCGACTCCATCTGCTCCTCGGAGCGGCGCACCGCCCCCTCCTCCGCGGTGATGCTCACGACCACCGGGTAGATCTTGCGGACCAGGTCGGGTCCACCGGTTGCGGTGTCGTCGTCGGCGGCGTCGTAGAGCGCCTCCACGGCCGTGCGCACGGCGCCGTCCAGATCGGCCTGCGGGTCGTAGAGCTTCTTCAGCGACGACTTCGCGAACACCGAGCCCGAACCCACCGAGTGGTAGCCGAGCAGCTCGTCGTAGCGGCCGCCGGTGGCGTCGTAGGTGATGATGCGACCGGCCTTCGCCGGGTCGGCGGCGTCCATGTCGTACCCGACGAACAGCGGCACGACGACGAAGCCCTGCAGAGCGGCGCCGAGGTTCTGCTGGATCATGCTCGCGAGCTTGTTGGCCTTGCCGTCGAGCGACAGCGGCACGCCCTCGATCTTGTCGTAGTGCTCGAGCTCGACCGTGAACAGCCGGACCATCTGCAGGGCGATGCCCGCCGAGCCCGCGATCCCGATCGACGAGTGCGAGTCGGTGATGAACACCTTCTCGATGTCGCGCTGTGCGATGACGTTGCCCGCCGTGGCGCGGCGGTCACCGGCGATGATCACCCCGTCCGAGAAGGTGAGCGCCACGATCGTGGTGCCGTGCGGCACCCCGAGACCCGCCCCGGCGGCCCCGGGCGCGAGGCCCTCGGGCATCCGGCCGGGCAGCAGGTGCGGCGCGTTGGCCGTGACGAAGTCGGTGAATGACGACGGGCCGGGCGCAAGGTACGCGCCCGGTCCCGAAGGGGCGACCGGCAGCCGGGGCTCCATGGTCAGGTGAGTGCCTCTCGTCGTGCGGGTGCTGGTGCTGGTGCTCTGGAGCGGCCGAGCGGCTACTGGCCGCCCTTCTGGACGTAGGCCCGGACGAAGTCCTCGGCGTTCTCCTCGAGAACGTCGTCGATCTCGTCGAGGATCGTGTCGACGTCCTCGCCGAGCTTCTCACGACGTTCCTGGCCGGCCGCCGCGGCGTCGCCGCCGTCCTCGTCGTCCCCGCCACCGCCGCCCTGACGCTTGGTCTGTTCCTGCGACATGGTGTCTCCTCTTCGCGCCTGCCCGGGACGCCGCGGTCAGCGACGTACCAGGGTCCGGTATCTGAACATTACCCAGCCGATCGGCGACACGCCCGCGATCAGAGCTATGCGGATGGGCGCGTCGCCATCAGCCCCGGGTCAGCGCCTCGACGAGCTCCTCTGCGGTACGCGAGTTGTCGATCAGCTCGCCGACGTGGCGACGGGTGCCCCGCAGCGGTTCGAGGGTGGGGATCCGTACCAGGGACTCGCGGCCCAGATCGAATATCACCGAGTCCCACGAGGCCGCGGCCACCTCGGCCGGGTACCGCTCGAGACAGCGGCCCCGGAAGTAGGCGCGGGTGTCGTCCGGCGGTTCGTGCATGGCGGCGACCACCTGCTCCTCGGTGACCAGCCGCTTCATCGACCCGCGCGCGACGAGCCGGTTGTACAGCCCCTTCGCCATCCGGACGTCGGTGTACTGCAGGTCCACCAGCTGCAGCCGGCCGGAGTTCCACGCCAGCCCGTCGCGTTCGCGGTAGCCCTCGAGCAGGCGCAGCTTGGCCGGCCAGTCGAGGCGGTCGGCGCAGTCCATGGGGTCGCGGGCCAGCGCGTCGAGCACCTCGCCCCACAGCTGCAGCACCTCGGCGGTGGCGTCGTCGACGTCGGCTCCCATCGTGTTCTCGACGTGCTTCTGCGCCTTCTCGAAGTAGGCGCGTTGCACGTCGACGCCGGTCATCTTCCGGCCGTCGGCCAGGTCGACCAGCGTCTTGAGCGACGGGTCGTGGCTGATGCGGTGCACGGAGCGCACGGGCTCGGAGAGCCGCAGCTCGTCGAACCGGACACCCTTCTCGATCATGTCGAGCACCAGCGCAGCGGTGCCGACCTTGAGCAGCGTGGAGTACTCGCTCATGTTGGCGTCGCCGATGATGACGTGCAGGCGGCGGTACTTGTCGGCGTCGGCGTGCGGCTCGTCGCGGGTGTTGATGATGCCCCGCTTGAGCGTGGTCTCGAGCCCGACCTCCACCTCGATGTAGTCGCTGCGCTGGGAGAGCTGGTAGCCCGCCTCGTCGCCCGACGCGCCGATCCCGACGCGGCCCGCGCCGCACACGACCTGCCGCGTCACGAAGAACGGCGTGAGGCCGGCAACGATCGACGGGAAGGTGGTGCTGCGCGCCATCAGGTAGTTCTCGTGGGAGCCGTAGCTGGCGCCCTTGTTGTCGACGTTGTTCTTGTAGAGCTGGATCCGTGGCGCGCCGGGAACGGTGGCCGCGCGCATCGCGGCCTCCTCCATCACCCGCTCCCCCGCCTTGTCCCAGATCACCACGTCGCGAGGGGTGGTGACCTCGGGGGTGGAGAACTCCGGGTGGGCGTGGTCGACGTAGAGCCGCGCGCCGTTGGTGAGGATGACGTTGGCGGCGCCGAGGTCGTCGAGCTCGGACTCGCCCGGGCTGTGCGTGGTGGGCGCGGACAGGTCGAACCCGCGCGCGTCACGCAGCGGCGACTCCACCTCGTAGTCCCACCGGGCACGGCGGGACCGTGGGATGTCCGCGGCCGCTGCGTAGGCCAGCACCACCTGCGTTGAGGTGATCACCGGGTTGGCGGTGGGGTCGCCCGGCACCGAGATTCCGTACTCGATCTCGGTGCCCATGATCCGGCGGGCCGTCACGGACGACCCTCGACGTGCGCTGTCATGGGTCGAGCCTAACCGCGGCCGGAGGATGATGGACGGATGCAGGCTGGCAGCCCCGCCGAAGAGGAGCCGGTAGCGGTGTACGACGCGTCCGGATCAGTGGTCGGGGTGGCTCCCCGTGGTGTGGTCTACCGGGACGGGCTGTGGCACGGAGCCACCGGAGTGCTCGTGCGGAGCATCGACGGCGACCGGGTCTACCTGCACCGGCGGTCCCCGGACAAGCTGATCTTCCCGAGCATGTACGACTGCTGGGCGGGCGGGGTCATCGGGCCCGGCGAGTCACCGGCGGCCGCCGCCGCACGCGAGCTGGCCGAGGAGCTCGGCATCGACGGCGTCGCCCTGATGACGCCCCACGAGCCCTTCGCCTACGAGGGCGGCGGCCTGCGGTACCACGTGTTCACCTACGAGATCCGCTGGGACGGCCCGCTGCGCCACCAGCCCGAGGAGATCGTGTGGGGCGCCTGGGTGACGCTCGACGAACTGCGCGCGCGGCTCGCCGACCCTCGGCGCTGGCCATTCGTCCCGGACGGCCGCATGGGCATCGAGCTGTGGCTGGCTGCCCGGGACGCCGGACTCACAGATTGATCATGTGCCCGGTGAGGCCGTGGAACGCCTCCTGGAGCGCCTCGCTCAAGGTGGGGTGCGCGTGCACGTTGCGGGCGAGCTCGAACGCGGTGAGGTCCCACTTCTGCGCCAGTGTCAGCTCGGGCAGCAGCTCCGTGACCTCCGGGCCGATGAGGTGCCCGCCGAGCAGCTCGCCGTAGGTCTCGTCCGCGACGAGCTTGACGAACCCGCCCGGCTCCCCGAGCCCCTGCGCCTTGCCGTTGGCCGTGAACGGGAACTGCACGACCCGGACCTTCCAGCCCTTCTCGTCCGCCAGCTCGCGGGCCTGGGCCTCCGTGTAGCCGAAGCTCGCCACCTGCGGGTTGCAGAACGTCGCCCGCGGCATCATCACGTACTCCAGCTCCTGGGTCTCGGCGCCGGCGATGGTCTCCGCCGCCACCACGCCCTGTGCCTCGCCGACGTGCGCGAGCATGAGCTTCGCGGTGACGTCACCGATCGCGTAGACGTGGGGCACGTTCGTCCGCATGTGGTCGTCGATCGCGATGGCGCCGCGCTCGGTGAGCTCCACGCCCGTGTTCTCCAGGCCGTATCCCTCGGTCCGGGGAGCGAACCCGATCGCCTGCATGACCTTGTCGGCCTTGAGTTCCTTGGTCTCCCCGTTCTGGGAGACGGTGACCGTGACCTGGTCGCCCGAGTCGTCGATCGACTCGACACGGGTGGAGGTCAGCACCTCGACGCCGTACTTGCGGAAGCGCTTGGTCAGCTCCTTGGAGACGTCGACGTCCTCCAGCGGGAGCAGCCGGTCCAGGAACTCGACGATCGTGACCTGTACGCCGTAGTTGCTCATCACGTAGGCGAACTCGATGCCGATCGCACCCGCCCCGGCGATGATGATGCTGCGGGGCAGCTCACTGCTGAGGATCTGCTCCTCGTAGGTCACCACTCGCTCCGACAGCGACGTGCCCGGGAGCAGCTTGGTGGTCGCGCCGGTGGCGATGATGACGTCATCGAAGGTGAGCGTCTCCGTGCCGCCGTCGGACAGGGCGACCTCGATCGTGGAGGCGTCGACGAACTTGCCCCACCCGTCGATCTCCCGGATCTTGTTCTTCTTCATCAGGTAGTGGACGCCCTTGACCCGGCCGTCGGCCACCTTGCGGCTGCGGTCGAACGCGGCGCCGTAGTCGAGGCTCACGTCCCCCGAGATGCCGAAGGTCTTGGCCTCCTTCGTCACCAGGTGCGCCAGCTCCGCGTTGCGCAGCAACGCCTTCGACGGGATGCAGCCGACGTTGAGGCACACCCCGCCCCAGTACTTCTCCTCCACCACCGCGACGCTGCGGCCCAGCTGGGCCGCACGGATCGCCGCGACGTAACCACCGGGACCAGCGCCGAGGACCACGACATCGACATGGGAAGCCATATAACGACTCTAGTGTCGCGGAAACGAGGTCGTCTTACCCGACTCCGGCGCCCAGACGGCGCCTCGCGGCGTTGTCGTCGGCGCCGATACAACACCGGTATCGGCGCCTCCTCCGCCTTGCGATCCATCCGTCTGGACACCGGATCCGGGCAAGGAACCTCGTTACCACGACACCAGGAGCGCAACTGCCCGCGGCGCACAGCCGGCACCCATGAACCGTTACTCGGCGTCGTCGTAGCGGTCCTCCGAGGCCGGCCAGACCGGCGCGTCGGCCAGGTTCGCGACGAGGGTGTCGCTGACCTCGTGCAGCGCGCGGAGCTGCTCGGCACTGAGTACGTCGAACATCGCCCCGCGCACGGTCTCGACGTGGCCGGGGGCAATGGCCTCGAGGTGGGCGAGTCCCTCGTCGGTGAGCTCGGCGACCGCTCCCCTCCGGTCGTCGGGGCACGGTCGGCGCCGCACCCAGCCCGACTCCTCGAGACGCGCAACGGCGTGCGAGAGTCTGCTGCGCGAGGACATCGCCGAGGTGGCGAGCTTGCTCATCCGCATCGCGTGCCCCGGCGCTTCGGAGAGCCGCACCAGGATCTCGTAGTAGGCGTGCGGCAGCCCTGCATCCTGCTGGAGCTGCCGCTCGATCCGGTCGAAGACCAGTCGACAGGAGGTGAGGTAGCTGCGCCACGCGCGCTGCTCCTCGTCGTCGAGCCACCGTGTGTCAGGCACCACACCTCCGGAATAGATCGACCCCGACGTTGTTCAATGTACTACAGCTCTCAAGTAATGAGGGTTCAACACACTCACGGAGGTTGACATGTCCTCGACCGCAGTCCAGATCCCCGGTTACGTCGCCGGTACGTGGGAGATCGACCCGGTACATTCCGACGTCTCCTTCTCGGTCCGCCACATGATGGTCAGCAAGGTACGCGGTCGCTTCACAACCTTCTCGGGCGAGATTGTGACCAGCGAGAACATCACGGACTCGACGGTGAACGCCACCATCGCGGCCGACTCGATCGACACCGGCCAGGAGCAGCGAGACACCCACATCCGCTCCAACGACTTCTTCGACGTCGAGAACCACCCCCAGTGGAGCTTCCGCTCCACCGGCGCCCGCGCCAAGGGCGACGACCTCGTGGTCGAGGGCGAGCTGACGATCAAGGGTGTGACGCGGCCGGTCTCCCTCGCCCTCGAGCTCAACGGCTTCGGGCCCGACGCGTACGGCGGCTACCGGGCCGGCTTCTCGGCCAGCACCACCATCGACCGCAACGACTTCGGCGTCGACGTCAAGCTCCCCATGGACGGCGGCGGCGTGGTCGTCGGAGACAAGGTGCAGATCAACCTCGAGATCGAGGGCGTGCTCCGCCAGAGCTGAGCACGGCACGCGGACCTCGGATCGCCGGGGTGAGGAGCGGGGGGCTTGTCGGGGGTCAGGGCTACGGTCACCGTGTGGCCTACCGCGAGCACCCGACCCCGCCCGCTCTGCGGGGGCAGGTCGAGTGCGGCTGGAGCGTCCGCAACGCCGTCGGCTCCCCGGCCCAGGTGCAGCACGTGCTGCCCGACGGCTGCATGGACCTGGTCTGGATGGGCGGTGAGCTGGTCGTCGCCGGCCCCGACACGGAGCCCCACCCCGTGCGGCGGCAGCCCGGCACGGCCAGCGCCGGGCTCCGCTTCGTACCCGGCATGCTGCCCGCGCTGCTCGGCGTCCCCGCCTCCGCTCTGCGCGACCAGCGCGTCCCGCTGGCTGAGCTGCACCCGGCCCTCGCCCGCCGCGCCTCGGCACGGCTGGAGCCGGGTGCCACCCCCGCCGCGATCCTGACCGTCCTCGGTCACGTCGCCGCCGCCCTGCCCGGCCCGCAGGCCGAACCGGGGCTGCGGGCCGTGGCCGCACATCTCGGCACCGGCGCATCCGCTGGGGAGACCGCCCAGCGGGTGGGCTGGACCGACCGTTCCCTGCACCGCCGCTGTCTCGCCGCGTTCGGGTACGGCCCGGCCGTGCTGCGTCGCGTCCTGCGCTTCCGTCGGGCGGCCGACCTCCTCCATGCGGGCGTACCGATCGCGGAGGCCGCGGCCCGGGCCGGATACGCCGACCAGCCGCACCTCTCCCGGGAGGTGCGGCTGTTCGCAGGTGTTGCTCCCCGTCAGCTCGCCGGGGCGAACAGGTCCACCCCGTTGCCGTCCGGGTCGTTCACCACGGCGTAGCGCTGGCCCCAGAACGCGTCGAACGGCGCCAGCTCACCGACGTAACCCGCACCGGTGAGCTCGGCATAGGCGGCGTCCACGGCAGCGGCATCCGGTAAGGCGAACGCGAGCCCCACCCGGCCCGCTCCGGGCGTCGGTTTCCAGTCGGGGTGGAACGAGCGGATCGTCTCCTCGCTGTCGAACGCCAGGCGCAGCCCACCGGCCACCGCCACCTCCACGTGCGGCTGGTCGTCGGCCTCGGCGGGTATCGACAGGCCGAGTGCCCGGTAGAACCTCAGCGCCTCGGCCATGTCGGCCACCACCAGCCCCACCACGTCCAGCCGTGCTTCGATCGTCATGGCGGGCACCGTAGGGCCGCGGCGCGTCCGGAGTCGTGAACGAATCGGACGCCACGCCGGCGGCGCGGACAGCCCCGCGAGTCGCCGATTTCGGGGGCGCGAGTCGCCCGATCGCGCTCGTCCGAGGACGCGAACCGCACGCGAGGGCCCTGCCCAGGTCGCTGGGGTGCGATTCGAGACGCTCACGCCCCCGCCCGTCACATGGACACATGACGCGGTCTGGATGCGCCCGCGAACCGCGATGTGCGTCCATGTCGCGCTTCGGGATCTGCCGGCGCGGGATGGGCATCCGGGGCCGGCCGCGGTCGCCCACGCGGACCGGGCGACTCGCGCACGCAAAATGAGCGACTCGCGCACGCGAAATGAGCGACTCGCGCACTAAATCCGGGCGACTCGCGCACTAAATCCGGGCGACTCGCGCACCAAATCCGGGCGACTCGCGGGCGGGGGCGCGGTCAGGCGGGGCCTACGTAGCTCCAGCGGCCGTCATCGCGCACGAACCGGCTGTTCTCGTGCACCACGTCGGGGCGGTCGCGGTTGGTGCGGTGGGCGCGGAACTCCACCGTGCCCGTCGACTCCAGCAGCCCACCGCCGCTTCCTCCGATCACCTCCAGGCCGGTCCAGCGGTCGTCGGGGTCGAGACTGCGGTGGCGGGGGCGGGTGCTGGGGTGCCAGGTCTCCAGGAGGTATGCCTCGTCGCCGACGGCGAAGGCCGCGTACCGGGAGCGCATCAGCAACTCGGCGGTGGGGGCGGCCGAGCCGCGGTGGAACCGCCCGCAACACGCGTCATAGGGCTGCGGGAGCCCACACGGGCACGCCTCAGCCTTCCGGAGCCGTACTGCTGTCATGCGTCCGTCTCTACAGCACTACGGCTCCACAACTCCTCCGGGGCCCGGATACGGCTGCGGCCCGGTCCCCGAGGGGGACCGGGCCGCAGCCGTCGTGCGTGGGCCTACAGGTACTGGCCGGTGTTCGACGCGGTGTCGATCGCGCGGCCCGTCTCGGCGTTCTTGCCGGTGACGAGGGTGCGGATGTAGACGATCCGCTCCCCCTTCTTGCCGGAGATGCGCGCCCAGTCGTCGGGGTTGGTGGTGTTGGGCAGGTCCTCGTTCTCGGCGAACTCGTCGACGATGGCGTCCAGCAGGTGCTGCACGCGCAGACCGGGCTGGCCGGTCTCGAGCACCGACTTGATCGCCGACTTCTTCGACCGGTCGACGATGTTCTGGATCATGGCGCCGGAGTTGAAGTCCTTGAAGTACAAGGTCTCCTTGTCACCGTTGGCGTAGGTGACCTCCAGGAACCGGTTCTCCTCGGTCTCGTCGTACATCCGCTCGACCACCCGCTGGATCATCGCGTCGATGCAGGCCTTGCGGTTGCCTGCGAACTCGGCGATGTCGTCGGTGTGGATCGGCAGCGTCTCGGTGAGGTACTTCGAGAAGATGTCCTGCGCCGCCTCGGCGTCCGGCCGCTCGATCTTGATCTTCACGTCGAGCCTGCCGGGACGCAGGATCGCCGGGTCGATCATGTCCTCGCGGTTGGAGGCGCCGATGACGATGACGTTCTCCAGGCCCTCGACGCCGTCGATCTCCGCGAGAAGCTGCGGCACGATCGTGGTCTCCACGTCGGAGGACACGCCCGAGCCACGGGTGCGGAAGATCGAGTCCATCTCGTCGAAGAACACGATGACCGGGGTGCCGGCCGAGGCCTTCTCCCGAGCCCGCTGGAAGATCAGCCGGATGTGCCGCTCGGTCTCGCCGACGAACTTGTTGAGCAGCTCGGGGCCCTTGATGTTGAGGAAGAACGCCCTGCCCTCGTCGGGGTTGTCGCCGCGGACGGCGGCCACCTTCTTGGCCAGCGAGTTGGCCACCGCCTTGGCGATGAGCGTCTTGCCGCAGCCGGGAGGGCCGTAGAGCAGCACGCCCTTCGGCGGCCGCAGCTCGTACTCCTTGAACAGCTCTGCGTGCAGGAACGGCAGCTCCACCGCGTCGCGGATCTGCTCGATCTGCCGGAACAGGCCGCCGATGTCGGAGTAGTCGACGTCGGGCACCTCCTCCAGCACGAGGTCCTCCACCTCGGCCTTGGGCACCCGCTCGTAGGCGTAGCCGGCCTTGGTGTCGACGAGCAGCGAGTCGCCGGGCTTGAGCGGCACGGCCTCCGGGTTGTCGGCGCCCACGATCAACGGGGCCGCCAACCAGACCACCCGCTCCTCGTCGGCGTGGCCGACGACGAGCGCACGACCGGCGAGGCCGTCGGCTGTGGGTTCGGAGAGCACCTCGCGCAGGGCGCACACCTCACCGATGCGCTCGTAGTCGCCTGCCTCGACGACGGTGAGAGCCTCGTTGAGGCGGACGGTCTGCCCGCTGTTCAGGTCCGCGGTGGAGACCGCGGGAGACACAGCGACACGCATCCTGCGCCCGGAGGTGAAGACGTCGACCGTCTCGTCCGGGAACCGGGCCAGGAAGACGCCGTAACCGCTCGGCGGCTGCGCGAGGCGGTCGACCTCCTCGCGCAGGGCGACGAGCTGCCCGCGCGCTTCCTTGAGGGTTTCGGTGAGCTTCTCGTTGCGAGCGGACAGCTGCGCGAGCCGGCTGGCCGACTCGGCGAGCCGCTGCTCGAGCACCCGCGCATGGCGTGGGGACTCGGTGAGCTTGCGGCGCAGCAGAGCCACTTCCTCCTCGAGAAAGCGGATCTGCGCCCGAGCTTCCGCGGGGCTGAGCTCCCCGCTGCCGCCTGGGTCACGACTGCCGGGACCGTCGTAGGGGTTCACGGCAACCTCCCTCCGTGTTCCGTTTCCATACGGTACCTGCGAACGGGCGTTGTGGTCCTGCGACGAACCGGTGATCCACCCCTCAACCGGACGGCACCTTGACGGTGAGGCTTCATCCTGTTCCGTGATCGGCGACGGCCCTCGGCTGCTCCGGTCGGTCTCAGCGGCTCGTCGGTCTGCGCTGCGGACGCGGTGGAACGACCCCTTCGGCCAGTCGGCGGGCCGTCACCAGGAACGCTGTGTGACCTTGCATGCGGTGGTCGGGCCGGACCGCGAGACCCACCACGTGCCAGGGCCTGACCAGGCATTCCCATGCCTGCGGCTCCGTCCAGCACTGCTGCTCGCGCAGGTCCTCCACGAGCCTCGACAGCTGCGTCGTGGTGGCCACGTAACCCACCAGGACACCGCCGGGAATCAGCGCTTTCGCCACCGTTTCCAGCTGTTCCCATGGCGCCAACATGTCCAGAATCGCACGATCGACCGGTTCGGCGTCGCCGTCGTGAGTATGAAGGTCAGCGAGCTTCAAGGACCAGTTGGGTGGCGAATCGCCAAAGAAAAGTCGAACGTTCCGTTCGGCGTGTTCGGCGTGGTCCGCCCGGATCTCGTAGGAGATCACCCGTCCCTGTGGTCCGACGGCCTGCAGCAGCGAGCACGTGAGCGCCCCTGAGCCCGCCCCGGCCTCCAGTACCCGCGCGCCGGGGAAGATGTCGCCCCACATCAGGATCTGCGCGGCGTCCTTCGGGTAGATGACCTGCGCGCCGCGGGGCATCGAGAGCACGTAGTCGGCGAGCCGCGGCCGCAGCGCGAGGTAGGGCGTGCCGACCGGCGAGATGACCACGCTGCCCTCGGGCTTGCCGATCAGGTCGTCGTGGGCGAGACCGCCGCGGTGGGTGTGGTACTGCCCTCCGGTCTCCAGGGTGAGGGTGTAGTGACGACCCTTCGGGTCGGTCAGCTGCACGCGGTCGCCGGGACGGAAGGGACCGCCCCGCGGGGTGACAACGGGGGGCGCATCAGCGAGCGGCGGCAGCGGTTGGGACACGGAGCAACGCTAAAGGGTGCGCTTTCCGGGTGCCGCAGCGCCCGGCGGCGCACACCGGTTGGCCACGGCACACATCACCGGACGTGTGCACGGTGGCCACCAGGTGTGTGCGCCCGCGGCGTGTCCCGCGGCCACGGGGACGGTCGCCCGGAAGTGTCAGGGTCGTCCCCTACGCTCCGGAGCGTGACGGACACTTCCGGCGAGAGCCACGGGCTCGGCACGACCACCGCCGGCTCCGCCACCTTCGACGCGTCCACCCCCACCCCGGCCGCCGAGTCCTCGGTGCGCCCGAGGCGCCGACCGGCGCTGTCCCCGTCGCGGGCGGGCGACTTCAAGCAGTGCCCGCTGCTCTACCGGTTCCGGGCGATCGACCGGCTGCCGGAGCGGCCCAGCCGGGCGCAGATCCGTGGCACGGTCGTGCACGTGGTCCTGGAGCGGCTCTACGACCGGCCCGCCGCGCAACGGTCCCTCCCGGTTGCCCGGGAGCTGGTGGGGCCGGCGTGGGAGGAGCTGTGCACGCAGGAGCCGGAGCTCGTGAACCAGCTGTTCGAGGGTCCCGAGGATCCGGAGCTGCCGTCCTGGCTCGAGTCCATCGGGCCGCTCCTGGAGGCGTACTTCCAGCTGGAGGACCCTCGCAGGCTGGAGCCCGAGGCGCGTGAGCTGCTGGTGGAGACGGAACTGGAGTCCGGCCTGCCGCTGCGTGGCTACATCGACCGGCTCGACGTCGCCCCCACCGGGCAGATGCGCGTGGTCGACTACAAGACGGGGCCGGCGCCCCGGCCGGTGGCCGAGGCGCGGGCGCTGTTCCAGATGAAGTTCTACGCACTGGCCCTGCTGCACCTGCGCGGTGTGGTGCCCGCCCAGCTCCGGCTGATGTACCTGGCCGACACCGAGTGGCTCACCTACGAGCCCGACGAGGTCGAGCTCCGTCGCTTCGAGCGCACGCTCGACGCCATCTGGCAGGCCATCCTCACCGCGGGCGAGTCCGGCGACTTCCGGCCCAACCCCAGCAGGCTCTGCGAGTGGTGCAGCCACAAGGCGCTGTGCCCGGCATGGGACGGCACCCCGCCGGCGTACCCGGGCTGGCCCGCCGACGTCAGCGCCGACGAGACACCCATGGAACGCGCCGGCTGAGCACCAGCCGGCCGGGTGCGCTGCCCGCCGGGGCATCCTCGGGGGGTGCCAGCTGATGTCATTCCGCTCGAACCGTTCTACCTGCCCCTCGACGGCCCCGAGGGCGAGCGGTTCCACGCCACGCTCTCCACCACGGGCCCGTGGTTCGCCGACGCCCAACACGTCGGGCCACCATCGGCGCTGCTGGCGCGGGCACTGGAACGGAGCGACACCGGGCACGGCAAGCAGCTGTCGCGGATCACGGTGGAGGTCCTCGGCCCGGTGCCGGCCGGGGAGGTGCAGGTCCGCGCGGGGGTGGAACGACCGGGACGATCGGTCGAGCTCCTCACCGCCGAGATGACAGCAGGCGGGCGTGCCGTGCTCAGGGCCCGGGCCTGGCGGCTGACGGTCGGCGACACCCGGGCCGTCGCCACCGGCCAGGTCGACGCGCTAACGCCCCCGAGCAGGGCGTGCACCGCCCGGAGCGGCCGCCGGGATGGCTCCCGGGCTTCCTCGACGCCGTGGAGTGGCACTGGCTGCAGGGATGGTTCGGCGAGCCGGGCCCCGGCACGGCCTGGGGACGGCTGCGCGTTCCCCTCGTGGAGGGCGAGGTGCCCAGCCCCCTGCAGCGGCTGCTCGTGGTGGCCGACACCGGCAACGGCGCGGCCGCGCCACTGGACCTGCGGCACTGGCTGTTCGTGAACACCGAGCTCACGGTGCACCTGCACCGGCCGCCGGTCGGCGAGTGGATGGCCGTGGCCGCCGGCACGGTGGTCGGACCGACAGGGATGGGCACGGTGTCCGGTCTGCTGTTCGACGAGCAGGGCCACACCGGCCGCTCCACGCAGAGCGTGGTGGTGCGGCCTCGCTGACCGCCGAACTCAGGCGGTGTGGCCGTTGAGGCCGGTGCCGTCCACCGCCCGGCAGGACCGGATCTCCGAGGTCAGGATCGCGCGCACGCCGAGCGAGGCCAGGTCGTCCATCACCTTGTTGGCCGTGGTCCTGCGCACCATCGACCGGACGCCGTACCAGTTCGGTTGCGACAGCGGCGACACCGTGGGCGCCTGCATGCCAGGCGTGATGCGCTTGGCCTCTTCGAGCACAGCGGCCGGGCAGTCGTAGTCGAGCATCAGGTACTGCCGTGCGTAGACGACGCCCTGCAGGCGCGCGGTGAACACGCCCTTGGCCGCCTTGACCTCGACGGTCTCCTCGCGGTCCGGACGCGGCTCCCGCTCGATGAGCGTGGCCTGGGACTCCGCGATCGCGTTGCCGAACGGCTTGAGGCCGTGCTGGCGCAGCGTGCGCCCGGAGGAGACGACGTCGGCGATCGCGTCGGCCAGCCCGAGCTGGACCGAGATCTCCACGGCCCCGTCGAGCTTGATGATGTCGGCGCGGACGCGGTTGCGCGCCAGGTGGGCACGAACCAGCCGGGGGTAGGACGTGGCGATCTTCTTGCCCTCGAGGTCCTCGAGCTTCCACTCCCCGCCGTGCTCGGAGTGTTCCGGAGCGGCGAACCGGAACTTCGACGCGCCGAAGCCGAGCTCGATGACCCGCTTCACCTGGCTGCCCGACTCGTCCATGAGGTCGGCGCCCGTGATGCCCAGGTGCAGATCGCCGGACCCGACGTAGGTGGCGATGTCCTTGGGCCGCAGGTAGAAGAACTCGATCTCGTTCTCCTCGTCGAGCATGCTGAGGTCACGCGAGTCCGATCGCTGCCGATAACCGGCCTCACGCATCATCGTGGCGGCGGGCTCGGCCAACGTTCCCTTGTTGGGAAGTGCGACGCGGAGCATGAGAGGTCTCCTAGTGCCTTGCTGTGATTCTTACAGGAACTTGTAAACGTCCTCGAGCGAAATCTTGCGCCCGATCATGAGGACCTGGATGCGGTAGAGCAGTTGGGAGATCTCCTCGGCCAACGCGTCGTCGGCCTCGTGTTCGGCGGCCAGCCACACCTCGCCGGCTTCCTCGAGCAGTTTCTTGCCCTGCTCGTGCACGCCGGCGTCGAGTGCGGCGACAGTGCCCGAGCCCTCCGCTCGCGTGGCGGCCTTCTCGGTCAGCTCGACGAACAAACCGTCGAAGGTCTTCACGTCGGGTTACTCCTCACAACATCAGTGTCATACGTCTGGGGGTTTCGACGCGAACGGCCGCACCGGGCCTGCTGCGCCCGGTACACGTGAAGCGCCGGATGGTTCGGTGAACGGTCAGTTTGCGCATTATGCGGGCGCCGAGCGGGTCGGCTAACGGCGCCCTTATGAAGTTCAGCGGTCAGGTGTCCGATCGGTACCTTGCGCATCCGGCCCGCTAGGCCACGCGATCGGCGCGTACACGAGCGTAGGCGTCCCGCACGTCATTCGCCGTGAGTCCGACCAGTGAGCGACGATGAACACGTCCCGGACCTGCCGGAACAGCCACCTCACACGGCACAACGAGCACGGCGGCACCCGCCTTCTCCGCCGCGGTGGACCCGGTCGGCGAGTCCTCCACCGCCACGCACTCCTCGGCCGACACGCCGAGCAGCTCCGCCGCCCGCAGGTACGGGTCGGGCGCCGGTTTACCGTGTGGCACCTCGTCACCACACACCGTGACGGTGAAGTGCTCGCGGCCGATGGTCTCCAGCGCCAGCTCGGTGAGCGCCCGCTCCGTGTTGGTCACGAGCGCGGTGGGCCAGCCCGCCGCGCGGACCATCCGCAGCGCCTCGAGCGCGCCGGGACGCCACTCCAGCCCCGCCGCGAACAGCTCGCCGGTGCGCTCGGTCATCCACTTCTCGGCCTGCTCCATCCGCACCGGATCGCGGTCGAGCCCCAGGTCCTCGAACATGAGCACCAGCGTGCGGGCCATGTTCGACCCGATCATGTCCTCCCGGGCCTGCCGGCTCAGCTCCCCGCCGAGCCAGCGCGCCGTCTCCGCGAGCGAGATGCTCCAGACCTTCTCCGAGTCGACCAGCGTGCCGTCCATGTCCCACAGAACGGCCGCAGGGAGCCCGTCGGCATTGATATTCGGACCCGACAAGCGATCCTCAGCGTTGATATTCGGACCCGACAAGCGATCCTCAGCCCGCATTGAAGTACTTCGCCTCCGGGTGATGCGCCACCATGGCGTCGGTGGACTGCTCGGGATGCAGCTGCAGCTCCTCCGAGAGCTCCACGCCGATCCGTCCGGGCTGCAGCAGCTCCACGATCTTGGTGCGGTCCTCGAGATTGGGGCACGCGCCGTAGCCGAGTGAGTAGCGGGCTCCCCGGTAGCCGAGCTTGAAGAACTCCTCCACGTCGGCAGGGTCCTCCGCCGCCACGGCACCACCGGCCGGGAAGGTGAGCTCCTCCCGGATCCGCCGGTGCCAGTACTCGGCCAGCGCCTCGGTGAGCTGCACCCCCAGGCCGTGGACCTCGAGGTAGTCGCGGTAGGCGTCCTTCGCGAAGAGCTCGTTGGCGTAGTCGGCGATGGGCTGGCCCATCGTCACCAGGTGCAGCGGCAGCACGTCCACCTCGCCGCGTTCGACGGCCAGGGTGCGGGGCCGCCAGAAGTCGGCCAGGCACAGGTGGCGGTCGCGGCGCTGGCGCGGGAACTCCAGCCGGAACCGCTCCGCGGCGTCGGGACGAGGCTCGTCGAGCACCAGCAGGGCGTCCTTCTCCGACACCGCGGGGAAGTACCCGTAGACGACGGCGGCGTGGGCGAGCACGCCCTCCGTGGAGAGCCGCTCCAGCCAGTACCGCAGCCGTGGCCGGCCCTCGGTCTCCACCAGCTCCTCGTAGCTCGGGCCCGAGCCGCTCTTCGTGCCCCGCAGGCCCCACTGACCCAGGAACAGCGCGCGCTCGTCGACCATCCCCGAGTACTCGGCCAGCGAGATCCCCTTGACCACGCGGGTGCCCCAGAACGGCGGCGTGGGCAGCGGGTTGTCGACCGTGACGTCGGAGCGTTCCGGCTGCGGGCCCGCGACCTCGGCCTCCGCCGCCTTGCGCTTGGCCGCCACCCGCTGCGAACGCTCGTGGCGGGCCTTGCGCTCGGCCTGCTTGGCCTCTTCCTCCGGGTCGACCTCCGGCAGCTCGCCGCGCAGGCGCGCCATCGTCGCGTCCATCACCCGCAGGCCCTCGAAGGCGTCGCGGGCGTAGGTGACCCGGCCCTCGTACACCTCGGACAGGTCGTTCTCTACATAGAGGCGCGTGAGAGCGGCGCCACCCAGCAGCACCGGGAGCTTCTTCGCGACCCCCCGCGAGTTCATCTCCTGGAGATTCTCCTTCATGATCACCGTGGACTTGACCAGCAGTCCCGACATCCCGACGGCGTTCGCCCGGTGCTCTTCCGCAGCACTCAGGATCGTCGAGATGGGCTGCTTGATGCCCAGGTTGACCACGTTGTAGCCGTTGTTGGTGAGGATGATGTCCACGAGGTTCTTGCCGATGTCGTGGACGTCGCCCTTGACCGTGGCCAGCACGATGGTGCCCTTGCCCTGGTCGTCCTCGGCCTTCTCCATGTGCGGCTCGAGGAACGCCACGGCCGTCTTCATCACCTCAGCGCTGGCCAGCACGAACGGCAGCTGCATCTGGCCGGAGCCGAACAGCTCACCGACGGTCTTCATCCCTGAGAGAAGCGTGTCGTTGATGATCTCCAGGGCGGGCCGCTCCAGCAGCGCCTCGGTGAGGTCGTTCTCCAGGCCCTCGCGCTCGCCGTCGACGATGCGTCGCTCCAGCCGCTCGAACAGCGGCAGCCCGGCCAGCTCGTCGGCCCGACTCGCCCGCGCCGAGGACGCCGACACGCCCTCGAACAGCTCCATGAAGCGGTTGAGGGGGTCGTATCCCTCCCGGCGCCGGTCGTAGACCAGATCCAGGGCAACGGATCGCTGCTCGTCGTCGATCTTGGCCATCGGCAGGATCTTGGCGGCCGACACGATCGCCGTGTCCAGGCCGGCGTTCACGCACTCGTGCAGGAAGACCGAGTTGAGCACCTGGCGCGCGGCGGCGTTGAGCCCGAAGGACACGTTGGAGATACCGAGCGTGGTCTGCACGTCGGGATAGCGGCGCTTGAGCTCGCGGATGGCCTCGATGGTCTCCAGGGCGTCGCGGCGCACCTCCTCCTGCCCGGTGGTGATCGGGAAGGTCAGGGTGTCGACGACGATGTCCTCGACGTGCATGCCGTGGTTGGTGGTGAGGTCGCGGATGAGCCGGTCGGCCACCCGAACCTTCCACTCGGCGGTGCGGGCCTGACCCTCCTCGTCGATGCACAGCGCGACGACCGCGCAGCCGTGCTCGCGCACCAGTTCCATCGCGCGCTGGAAGCGGGAGCCGGGGCCGTCGCCGTCCTCGTAGTTGACGGAGTTGACGATCGAGCGGCCGCCGAGGCGCTCCAGCCCGGCGCGCAGCACTTCGGGCTCGGTGGAGTCGAGCATCACCGGCAGGGTCGACGCGGTGGCCAGCCGCCCGGCCAACTCCGCCATGTCGGCCACACCGTCGCGGCCCACGTAGTCGATGCACAGGTCGATCAGGTGCGCGCCCTCGCGGGTCTGGTCGCGGGCGATCCCGACGCAGGCCTCCCAGTCCTGGGCGAGCATCGCGTCGCGGAACTTCTTCGAGCCGTTGGCGTTGGTGCGCTCGCCGATCATCAGTACCGAGGTGTCCTGCCGGAACGGCACCGAGGCATACAGCGAGCTCAGGCCCGGCTCGGGGCGCGGGTGGCGCTGCAGCGGGGCCAGGGTGCGCACGGCCTCGGCCACGGCGCTGACGTGGGCCGGAGTGGTGCCACAGCAGCCGCCGACCAGCCGGAGACCGTAGTCGCGGACGAAGGTGGCGAGCGCCTCGGCCAGCCCGTCAGCGTCGAGGGGGTACTCGGCGCCGTTCGGGCCCAGCACCGGCAAGCCCGCGTTGGGCATGACCGACAGCGGAATGCGGGCGTGCTTGGAGAGGGTGCGCAGGTGCTCGCTCATCTCGGCGGGGCCGGTGGAGCAGTTGAGCCCGATGAGGTCGATCCCCAGCGGCTCCAGTGCGGTGAGCGCGGCGCCGATCTCGGAGCCGAGCAGCATCGTGCCGGTGGTCTCCATCGCGACCTGCGTGATGATCGGGATGCGCCGGCCCTCGTCGGCCATGGCCTGCTTCATGCCCAGCACGGCGGCCTTGACCTGCAGCAGGTCCTGGCAGGTCTCGATCACGATGGCGTCGGAACCGCCGGTGAGCAGGCCGCGGCCGCACTCGGCGTAGGCATCGCGCAGGCTGGCGAACGAGGCGTGGCCGAGTGTCGGCAGCTTGGTGCCCGGGCCGACGGACCCGAGGACGTACCGCGGGCGGTCGACCGTCGACATCTCGTCGGCGACCTCGCGGGCCAGCCGCGCGCCCTTCTCCGCGAGTTCGCGGATCCGGTGGGGGATGTCGTAGTCGGCGAGGTTGGGGAGGTTGGCCCCGAACGTGTTGGTCTCGACGGCATCGGCGCCCGCTTCGAAGTACGCGCGGTGGATGTTGCGGACGACGTCGGGCCGGGTGTCGTTGAGTACCTCGTTGCAGCCCTCGAGGCCGTCGAAGTCGTCGAGCGTGAGGTCGGCGGCCTGCAGCATGGTGCCCATCGCACCGTCGGCGATCACCACCCGCTCCGACAGCGTGTCCATCAATGTGGTGTCGAAGGCAGGTGGTGGCTGGGTGCGGGTGTCGGGCTGCACACTGACACGTTAGCCGCCCGGGGGAGGCGGCCATCGCGCTGCGGCCTGCCGCCGTAGGCTGGGCGGATGACCGATCGCGAGCCGGAAACCGGAGCGGAGAACGAACTGCCCCGCCTCGTCGACCCGGTGATGATCGCCGCGTTCGAGGGTTGGAACGACGCCGGGGAGGCTGCCAGCACCGCACTGGAGCACCTGGAACTGAGCTGGGACGCCGAGCCTCTGCTCTCGATCGATCCAGAGGAGTACTACGACTTCCAGGTCACGAGGCCGCACGTGCGGCACTCCGGGGGGGTCACCCGCAAGATCGAGTGGCAGACCACCCGGCTCTCCGTGGCCACCCTCCCGGGCACCGAGCGGCACGTCGTCCTCGTCAACGGGATCGAGCCCAACCTGCGCTGGCGGGCCTTCTGCGCCGAGCTCCTCGGCTACGTGGAGAAGCTCGGTGTGACGAAGGTCATCACTCTCGGCGCTCTGCTCACCGACACGCCGCACACCCGGCCCACCCCCGTCAGCGGGATCTCCTACGACGTGTCCTCCGCCGGTGAGCTCCAGGTGGAGCCGTCGAGCTACCAGGGACCCACCGGGATCGTGGGCGTGTTCCAGAACGCGTGCGTCGAGGCGGGCATCCCCGCGGTCTCGTTCTGGGCCGCTGTCCCGCACTACGTGTCGCAGGCTCGCGTGCCCAAGGCCGCCGTCGCGCTGCTGCACCGGGTCGAGGAGCTGCTCGACGTCGAGGTGCCCCTCGGCGGCCTCCCGGAGCAGGCCGAGGAGTGGGAGCGCACGGTGTCGGAGATGGCCGAGGCCGACGACGAGGTGCGCGAGTACGTCCGCCAGCTCGAGGAGCAGGCCGAGGCGGACGCCGACGTGCTTCCCGAGGCCGACGGTGACGCCATTGCCGCCGACTTCGAGCGCTACCTGCGCCGTCGCGGCACCGGGGGCTCGGGCAACTGACGAAGGCGCGCTCCCCCGGAGCGCCCACCCGCGAGGCCCTGGCCAGGGCCGGCCTCTACGCGGGAGCGCTCCTGGGCCCGTTCGGTGGCGGTATCACCGTCGCGATGTTGCCCGAGCTCGGCGCGTCGTTCGGCGTCTCGCCGGCCACCGCGTCGTTGTCGATCACCGCCTACACGGCGCCCTTCGCGGCCGTGATGCTCGTGTCGGGCACGTTCGGTGAGCGCTGGGGCCGGCGCCGCACCGTCATCGTCGCCTACGTGGCGTACCTGCTCGCCTCCGTGGCCTGCCTGCTCGCCACGACGCTGCCGCTGTTCCTCGCCGCCCGCGCGCTGCAAGGAGCCGCCAACGCGTTCACCACCCCCCTGCTGCTGGCCGCGCTCGCCGCCGCGGCGCCTCCGCAACGGCTCGGCCGGGTGCTCGGCTGGTTCGGCTCCATGCAGGCGGCGGGCCAGACCACGGCGCCCCTGGTCGGCGGGCTCGCGGCCGAGGTGGACTGGCGGTTCGCGTTCGCGGGTGTCGCGGCGGTGGCCGCGGTGCTGGCCGCCACCGGCATCCCCGCCGAGGGGGCCGCCGCGCCGGCGCGCGAGCGCCCCTCCCTGCGCACCGCCTGGCAGCCCGTGGTCCTGCGCGCCGGGCTGGTGGCGGCGGTCGGGTGGGGATGCCTCGCCGGGTTGAACTTCCTCGTCGCACTGCGGCTCGAGGAGGAGTTCGGCGTCAGCGCGGGGGCGCGGGGCCTGCTGCTCACCGGGCTCGGGGTGGCCGGGCTGCTCACCGCTCGGCTCGTCGGTGGCGGGGTCGACCGGATCGGCGCCCGGCGCAGCGTCCTGCTCGGAGCCGCCATCGGCGTGCTCGTCGTCCTCGGGGTCGGTCTGGTGCCGGTGCTGTGGCTGGTCGGTGCCATCTGGGCGCTCGGAGGCGTGGCCACCCAGCTCGTGCTCGTCGGCGTCAACGCGATGGTGCTCGGGTCGGTCGACCAGAACCCGGGAGGCGCCATGTCCGTGGTGCAGGCGGTGCGGTTCAGCGGCGCCGCACTGACCCCGGTGGCGATCACGCCCATCTACCACGCCGAGCCGGTGGCAGGGTTCATCCTGCCGGCCGTCCTGCTCGCGGTGGCGGTGCCGGCGATGCTCCCGCGCCCGCCACGCCCCTCCCCCTGACCACACCCGCCCGCGCCCGTGGGTGGGTGGGTGGGTGGGTGGGTGGGTCAGGTGCTCAGTGTCGCGAGGAGGGCCCGGGCGTAGGCGCGTTCGGCGTCCACGTCGAGGTGGCGCTCCTCGCCGCCGGCCCCCGTGATCACTACGGCGAACCCGTCGCCGATCGGTTCAAGACGACGGAAGCGGGGGCCGAGGGCGGCGCGCAGCTGGCCTTCCGACGGCAGCCACACCACGGCGTCCTGCTCGACGCTGTCCAGCGCCCATTCGGTGGTGCCGTTGAAGCGCAGCAGGCGTCCGGTGGGGGCGTCGTGCACGTCGATCGTGAGCTCGCTGACGACGAAGACGTCCGCATCCATGTCGCGGCCGGGGATCACGAACCGGTCGCGCGATGCCGGGGTCCATTCGAGTCCTGCGGCGCGCAGCCGCAGCGCCAGGTCGATCGTGATCATCTCAGCCGGCGGTGGCGGCGTGCCGGCGTAGGTCGGCGAGGTCGACCCAGTCGAGGGTGCGGACGTGGGTGGCCTCCAGCACCACCGGGGGTGCGACGCCCGCGGCGAGCGCCTCGGCCCAGCGGTCGGCGCAGAGACACCAGCGGTCGCCGGGCCGCAGCCCGGCGAAGCCGTACTCGGGGCGCGGTGTGGACAGGTCGTTGCCCTGCTCGGCGCTGAACCGGAGGAACTCCTCGGTGACCATGGCACAGACCGTGTGCACGCCCGCGTCGTCGGACGCGGCCTCGCAGCAGCCGGTGCGGGTGAAACCGGTCATCGGGTCGGTTCCGCACGTCTGCAGCTCGCCGCCCAGCACGTTGCCCGCCATGTGCCCCACTCAACCAGAACGGGTAGCCCGATGGCATGACGCAATCGCCCCAACCTGACCCGGAGCCTCCTCGTCCGCCGGGGGTGCCGGAGCGCGACCTCGACGTCCCGATCGACGCCGAGGACGCGCAGGTGCCGGACGACGATGACGTCCAGCCCGACGCGGGCGCCGTCGAGCCGCCGGACTGACCCGTGGCCCCCGCCGGTCCGGAGTGCCTACAGCGCGATTCCGAGCAGCGCGTCGAGCGCGGTGCGGACGAGAGCCGGGGCGTCCGGGTCGGTGCCCCGGCGTTCCAGCGCCTCCGCGGCCCACCCGTCGACGGCGGCGAGCGCCGCGGGGGTGTCCAGGTCGTCGGCGAGGTGGGTGCGCAGCCGCTGTACCAGGTCGTCCGCGGAGGGACCGGCGTCGAGCGCGACCGCCTCCCGCCAGCGCGCGAGCCGCTGCTGCGCCTGCGTGAGCAGCTCGTCGGTCCACGGCCGGTCCTCGCGGTAGTGGCCGGCGAGCAGCCCCAGCCGGATGGCGTTGGGGTCGACGCCCTGGGAGCGCAGCTTGGAGACGAACACCAGGTTGCCGCGCGACTTGGACATCTTCTCGCCGTCGAGCCCGATCATCCCGGTGTGCGTGTAGTGCCGGGCGAAGGGATGCTCGCCGGTGAACGCCTCGGCGTGGGCGGCCCCGAACTCGTGGTGGGGGAAGATCAGGTCGGAGCCGCCACCGTTGAGGTCGATCTGCGTGCCGAGCCGGTTGAGCGCGATCGCGGCGCACTCGACGTGCCAGCCGGGGCGCCCGGCGCCGAGGTCGGACGGCCAGGACGGCTCGTCAGGACGGGCCATCCGCCACAGGAGGGCGTCGGTGGGGTGGCGCTTGCCGGGCCGGTCGGGGTCGCCGCCACGCTCGCGGGACAGCTCGATCATCTTCTGCTCGTCGTAGTGGGACTCGTAGCCGAAGTGGCCGGTGACGGAGCTGTCGAAGTAGACGTCGGGGTACTCGGGGTCGTCGATGCGGTAGGCCGCCCCGGAGGCGAGCAGCTTGCCGACGAGCTCGGCGATCTCCCCCATCGCCTCGACCGCGCCGATGTAGTGCTGCGGCGCCAGCACCCGCAGCGCCTCCATGTCCTCACGGAACAGCGCCGTCTCGCGCATTCCCAGCACGACCCAGTCGTCGTGGTCGCGGGCGGCCCGCTCCAGCAGCGGGTCGTCGATGTCGGTGACGTTCTGGACGTAGTTGACGTCGTGCCCGAGATCGCGCCAGAGGCGGTTGACCAGGTCGAACGCCAGGTAGGTCGCGGCGTGGCCGAGGTGGGTGGCGTCGTAAGGCGTGATCCCGCAGACGTACATCGTGGCCGTGGGTCCGGGCGCGGTCGGCCGTACGCGACCGGTGGCGGTGTCGTACAGGCGAAGCGGCGGACCACCGCCGGGGAGCTGCGGGACATCGACGGTCGCCCAGGTTTGCATGCCGAACAACTTACGCGTTCAAGACGGGCAGATCGCCAGATTCGTCGTGGGCCTCACTGCCACGGGTCCCGCAGCCTGGCCTCGATGTCGCGCAGGTGGCGCCGGGCGCAGCCCGGGCAGAGCCAGCGCACCCGCCCGTCCAGGTCGCGCTCGTGGACCCACGTCAGTGCGGAGGCGTCGGCGCCGTCACGGACGGCGCCGCAGTGGCGGCAGGTGGGCACGTGCACAGCATGCCCGCTTGCTCCTGACGACGTCCTCTGTCAACCTGAGCCAAGTTGTCTAGACCAAACATCTAGTCGGGTAGGGATGCAGTTGCGGACCGTCATCGGTATCGACATCGGTGGCTCCAAGACCCACGGCCTCCGGTCGGTGGACGGGGTTCCGGACGCCGAGGCCGTCGCCGGGAGCGCCAACATCGCCGCGGTCGGCGTCGCCGAGGCGGGCCGCCAGCTCGAGGCGCTGCTCACCCGGCTCGGCGCCACCGGCGTGGACGCCGTCTGCGTGGGTGCGGCCGGGGCCGACGGGCCGGCGTCGGTGGGCACTCTGGAACGGCTGCTCGCCCAGCACGCGCCCGGGGCCAGGGTGTTCGTCGTGCACGACGCGCGGCTCCTCCTGGCCGCCGCCGGTCTCGACACCGGGGTCGCCCTGATCTCCGGGACCGGCTCGGTGGCGTGGGGCACGCGTGCCGACGGCACCGAGGCGCGCGCCGGCGGGTGGGGCCACCTCCTCGGTGACGAGGGCAGCGGCTACCGCATCGCCCTCGACGCGGTGCGCCACACGCTGGACCGGATGGACGCCGGCGAACCGCCCGACCCGCTCAGCCGGGCGTTGCTCGCCGGTTGCGGCCTCGCCGACCGCGAGCAGCTGATCGACCACGTCTACACCACGCAGGACCGCCGGTACTGGGCCGAGCGCGCCGGCGTCGTCGTCGAGCTGGCCGGAGACGGTGACGTCGCGGCCACCGCCGTCCTCGACGCGGCCGCCGACGCGCTGGCCGCACTGGCCACGCGGGTGCTCGGTCGCCTCGGCGGCCACGAGCCGGTGGTGCTCGGGGGCGGTCTCGCGGTGCACCAGCCGCTACTGCAGCAGGCGGTGCGCCACCGGCTGCCAGGGGTCGAGGTCCACGTGCTCACCGAGGCACCTGTCGCCGGTGCCGTCCGGCTGGCCGAGGCGTTCCTCGACCAGCCCGTCGCAACGAGTGTCTCCGAGCAGCAGGCGTGACCGCCGTGGCGTCACACCAGCCCGGCCGCCTGATGGCGGCGGAGATCGCCGAGCAGCCCGCGGTCTGGCGGCGGTTGCTCGCCGACGGGCCCGCCGCCGGTCTGGACGCCGCGGCCGCCCAGATCCGCCGGCGGGCGCCGCGCACCGTCCTCTTCGTGGCCCGCGGCACCAGCGACCACGCCGCGCTGTACGCGAAGTACCTGGCGGAGATCCGGCTGGGCCTGCCCGCCGGCCTGGTCTCCCCCTCCACGATGACGGCCTACGGGGCCCGGCCCGATCTGCGCGACGTGCTGATGATCGGCATCAGCCAGTCGGGCGGCTCGCCCGACCTCGTCCGGTCGCTGGAGGTGGCGCGAGCCCAGGGCGCGCTGACGGTGGCGGTCACCAACAACGCCGACTCCGTGCTCGCCCGCGCCGCCCACGCCCACGTCGACGTACTCGCAGGCGCGGAACGCTCCGTGGCCGCCACCAAGTCCTACACCGCCCAGCTGCTCGCGCTGTACCTGCTGCTCGACCGCGTGCTCGACGGCAACGGCGCGGGCACCGCCGCCGCCGAGGCCCTGCCCGACCTCGGCGACGCCCTGCTGGCCCGCGACGCGGAGATCGCCGCGATCGCGCAGCGCTACCGGTTCGCCCAGCGGATGATCACCACCGGCCGCGGCTACTCCTACCCCACCGCGCGGGAGGCCGCGCTGAAGCTGATGGAGACCGCCTACGTCTCGGCCCAGGCGTTCTCCGGTGCCGACCTGCTGCACGGCCCGCTCGCCCTCGTCGACCCGCAGGTGCCGGTGCTCGCCGTGGTGAACGACGGCGTCGGCGGCACGGCGATGGAGGACGTGCTGCCCCGGCTGGCCGAGCGCAGGGCCGATGTGTGCTGCGTGGGACACCCGGCCGCCGTGGCGCGGGCGGCAGTCGGGTTCTCGCTCCCGACCGGCGTGCCCGAGGCGCTCTCCCCGCTGCTGGAGATCATCCCGTTCCAGCTGCTCGCCCGCCACGTGGCCGTCGACCGCGGCGAGGACCCGGACGCTCCCCGCGGCCTCAGCAAGATCACGGAGACGTTGTGACCCCAGGTACCGCGACGACGGGTACCGCCACCCTGCTCCTGACGGCCGACACGGTGGTCACCCCCGCCGCGGTCGGACCGGGATGGGTCGAGGTGGCAGGCGACCGCATCGCCGGCGCCGGCGCCGGCGCACCACCGCGTCCGGCCGACGTCGATCTCGGCGACTCCGTGCTCGTGCCCGGGTTCGTCGACATGCACGTCCACGGCGGAGCGGGAGCGGCGTTCCCCGACGGGGACCCCGACCAGGCGGTGCACGCGGTGCGCTTCCACCGGGCACACGGGACCACGACGATGATGGCGAGCCTGGTCGCGGCCGCACCCGCCGACCTGCTCCGGGCCGTCGACGCCCTCTCCGGCCTCGTCGCCGACGGCGAGCTCGCCGGGGTGCACCTGGAGGGCCCGTGGCTGGCCGGGGCCCGGTGCGGTGCCCACGACCCGCTGCAGCTGCGTGACCCCGACCCGGCCGAGCTGGAGCGGCTGCTGCGGGCCGGTCACGGGGCCGTGCGCATGGTGACGCTGGCCCCGGAGCGGGCAGGCGGCCTGGACGCCGTCCGCCGGATCGTCGACGCCGGGGCGATCGCCGCACTCGGCCACACCGACGCGACCTACGCCCTCACACGCTCGGCGGTGGCCGCGGGCGCGCGCGTCGGAACGCACCTGTTCAACGCGATGGCGCCGGTGCACCACCGCGAGCCGGGACCGGCGGTGGCCCTGCTGGAGGACTCCCGGGTGACCGTCGAGCTGGTGACCGACGGGCTGCACGTCCACCCGGCCCTCTGGGAGCACGTGCTGCGCAGCACCGGTGGCGGGCGCGTGGCGGCCGTGACGGACGCGATGGCGGCCGCCGGGATGCCGGACGGCCAGTACCACCTCGGCGCGTTGCGGGTGACCGTGACCGACCGGGTGGCGCGGGTGGCCGACACCGGCACGATCGCCGGCAGTACCGCCACCACCGACGCGCTGTTCGCCAACGTCGTGCGGCACGCGGCGCTGCCGCGCGAGGAGGCGCTGGCGCGGGCGGTGGCGATGACGGCGGGCACACCGGCGCAGGCGCTGGGGCTGGCCGACGTCGGGGCGATCGAGGCCGGGCGCCGGGCCGACCTCGTGGTGCTCGACCCGGACCTGCGCGTGCGCGAGGTCTACCGGGCCGGGGTGCGCCTCACACCCGTCCCGCTCGCGGGCTGACCGGGGGCAGGACGCCACCCCCTCCCCGTTGCAGCAAAGCCACGTTGCTGCAACGAGGTGGCGGCAACGTGGCTTTGCTGCAATCCGGGGGACGGGTCAGCGGCGGGTGCGCAGGTAGTCCGCCACCACCTCGGCGCCGAGGCCGTCCAGCGTGGGGGCCACGACGCGGCCTCCGCACCGGCGGGCCACGTCGTCGATGAACGCGGCGAGCCGCGGGTCGTCGCCGAGCATGAAGAACGTGAACGACGCCCGCAGGCCGGTGATCCGGTCGAGCTCGGCCACCGTGGCCCGCAGCGTCTCCCGGCTGGGTGGGTAGTCGAAGACGGCGTTGCCGTCCGGTTCGAGGTGGGCGGTGGGCTCGCCGTCGGTGACGACGAGGACCACGGGCTGCGCGTCCGGATTGCGGCGCAGGTGCTGCCCGGCCAGCAGCAGCGCGTGATGCAGGTTGGTGCCCTGCTCCCACGCCCCCTCCAGCCCGACGAGCTCCCCCAGCTCCACCGACCGCGCATGCCGGCCGAAGGTGATCAGCTTCAGGTCGTCGCCGCGGAACCGCGTGGAGATCAGCTGGTGCAGCGCCAGCGCCGTGCGCTTCATCGGCACCCAGCGCCCGTCCTGCACCATCGACCACGATGTGTCGACGCACAGCGCCACCGCGGCGCGGGAGCGCTGCTCGGTCTCGACGATCTCCACGTCGGTGACGTCGAGCTTCCTCGTGTCCCCGGCCGCCTGCCGCAGCTGCGCGTTGAGCAGGGTCTTCGGCACGTTCCACGCCTCGGTGTCGCCGAACGCCCACGGCCGGGTGGCGCCGGTGGCCTCGGCCGACGCGCCGGACCGGTGCGTCTCCCGCTCTCCGCGCCGGGCGCCGATCTTGTCGACGACGTCGCGCAGGGCCGACTCCCCCAGCCGCCGCAGCGCCTTGGGAGACAGCTGGAGCGACCCGTCGGGCGCCCGCTCGAACAGTCCCTGGCGCTGCAGCTCACGCTCCAGCTCGGCCAGGGCGCGGGCGTCGACCCGCGCCTCGTCGCCCAGGTGCTGGCCGAGTGCGTCGAGGTCGATGTCCTCCATCCGCGCGCCCGGGTAGCTCTGCGACAGCTGCTCGGCGAGCGCGTCGAGCTGGCCGAGCTGCTCCATCGCGCGCGTGGCCTCGCCCATGCCCATCGGGTTGTCCCCGCGGAACCGGCCCTGCCCGTCCCAGTCCTCACCCGGCCGCAGACCCTGCAGCTGAGCGTCGAGCTGGGCCAGCGACTGCGCCAGCCGGGGGTCACCGAAGGCCTGCTGGGACAGCTCCATCAGCTCGGCCCGCTGCTCGGGCGTCATCGAGTTGAGCATCCGCTGGGCAGCCGCCGCCCGCTGGGCCAGCAGGTCGACGAGCTCCTCGGTGCTCGTGGGGTTCTCCGGGAAGAACTCGCCGTGCTGCTGCATGAACTGCTGGAACTGCTCGGTGGTGTCCTGCCCGGCGGCGTGGTTCGCGAGCAGGTTGTTGAGGTCGTCGAGCATCTCCCGGATGCGCTCGACGTCCTCGGGCGTGGCGTTCTCCATCGCCTGCTTCATGCCCTCGAAGCGCTGGTCGAGCATCTCCCGGCCGAGCAGGTCGCGGATCTGTTCGTAGGCCTCCCGCGCGTCGGGGGACTGCCAGTCGTAGGAGTTCAGCTCGCGGACCGCCCCGCCCGTGTCCGACGGGAGCGCATCGAGCTGCATCTCCCGGAACCGGGCGTCGTCGGTGTCCTGGCGGCCCAGCGAGTCGCGCTCGGCATCGAGGGCACGCGCCAGGAGCTCGCGGACCTCCTGCAGCGTGCCGTCGAGCCGGTTCTCCCGCTGCAGCCTGCTGCGGCGCTGCCAGACCTCACGGGTGAGCTCGTCGAGCCCGCGCCGGTTCTGCATGCCCCGGCGCAGCAGCTCCTGCAGCGCCGAACGCGGCGAGGAGCCCTCCATGACGTCGCGACCGATCTCGTCCATCGCGGCCCGGAGGTCGACCGGCGGGGCGAGCGGATCGGGCCCGTCCGTGTAGGGCCCGTAGGCGTACCTGCGGTCGCGTCTAGCCATAGCTCACCGTGTCGCCGTCGTCGGACTCGTCCTTCGCGAGGCGCCGGGTGAGGAACAGCAGTTCCAGGGCCAGCTCCGCCGCACTCGCCATGGGGCCCGGGTCCTCGGTGCCGCCCGCGTCGAGCCGCTTGGCGATCTCGGTGAGGGCGTCCACCGCGGGGAGTGCGGCCACGACCTCGACGGCCGCGACCCGCTCCCCCGTGCGCACCGGGTTGCCCGCGACGGCCTCGGCGAGCGGGTTGAGGTCGATGCCGCGCAACCGGGCCCGTGCCGTGTCGGCGGTGGCCCGGCGGAGCAGGTGCTCCAGGTGCTCGGACTCGCGGCCCTCCTCGCCGGAGGCGAACTCCAGCTTGCCGCGCAGCACGGCGGGCACCGACTCGAGGTCGACGGGACGGGCGACGGCCCGGTCCTCGCCGGTGATCGCGGCGCGGCGCAGCGCGGCGGCGGCCACGGTCTCGGCGGCGGCCACGGCGAACCGTGCCGACACCCCCGAGCCCTGGTCGACGGCACTGGACTCCCGCAGCGACCGGGTGAACCGGGCGACGACCTCGATCAGGTGCCTCGGCACCTCGGCCGCGAGATCGGCCTCCTGCTGGACCAGCGCGATCTCGTCGGCCAGCTCCAGCGGGTAGTGGGTGCGGACCTCGGCCCCGAAGCGGTCCTTGAGCGGGGTGATGATCCGCCCGCGGTTGGTGTAGTCCTCGGGGTTGGCCGACGCGACCAGCAGCACGTCCAGCGGCAGGCGCAGCGTGTAGCCGCGCACCTGGATGTCGCGCTCCTCCATCACGTTGAGCAGCGACACCTGGATGCGCTCGGCGAGGTCGGGCAGCTCGTTGATGGCGACGATCCCGCGGTGGGCGCGGGGCACGAGGCCGTAGTGGATGGTCTCGGGGTCGCCCAGCGAGCGGCCCTCGGCGACCTTGACGGGGTCGACGTCGCCGATGAGGTCGGCGACGGCGGTGTCGGGGGTGGCGAGCTTCTCGGTGTAGCGCTCGTCGCGGTGGCGCCATGCGACGGGCAGGTCGTCACCCAGCTCGGCGGCGCGCCTGCGGGATGCGGGGGTGATGGGGTCGTAGGGGTGCTCGCCGAGCTCGGAGCCCTCGATGACGGGGGTCCACTCGTCGAGCAGGTTGACGATCGAGCGCAGGAGCCGGGTCTTGCCCTGGCCGCGCTCGCCCAGCAGCACGACGTCGTGACCTGCGATGAGGGCGCGTTCCAGCTGCGGGAGCACGGTGGACTCGAACCCGACGATCCCGGGCCATGCGTCGCGCCCCTCGCGGAGCGCGGAGAGGAGGTTCTGGCGGATCTCGTCCTTGACACCACGGATCTCGTGGCCGGACGCCCGGAGGGCACCGAGGGTGCGGGGAAGATCATGGGGCACGTAATCAACGTTACGCCGCGGGCCCGCCCTCGCGCGGCGTCCGCACCCGGATGCGGCTGTTGACCTCTACCCGGCTTGAGCTCCTAGCGTCATCGCCGCAGGTCGGACACAGGACGCAGAGGGGACACCGGTGAAGGCGATTCGGCAGTACGAGTTCGGGGCGGCGGACACTCTGCGGTTCGAGGACGTGCCCGACCCCACGCCGGGCGAGGGGCAGGTGCTCATCGAGGTGTCCGCCGCGGGCGTGCACCTGCTGGACACGAGCATCAGGGCCGGTGTGACGGGCGGCCCGTTCCCCCGCCCGGAGCTACCCATGACGCCAGGTCGCGAGGTGGCGGGCGACGTCAGCGAGGTCGGGCCCGGCGTGGACCGCACCTGGGTGGGTCGCTCGGTGGTCGCGCATCTCGGGATGACCAGCGGCGGCTACGCGGCACGGGCGGTGGCACCGCTCACGGCCCTGCACGCCGTGCCCGACGGGCTCGCGCCGGAGGCGGCCGTGGCCATGATCGGCACCGGACGTACGGCATTGGGCATCCTCGACGTCGCCGACCTCGCCGCCGGTGACGTGGTGCTCGTACCCGCGGCGGCGGGCGGGCTCGGGACGCTGTTCGTCCAGGCGGTCCGCTCTGCCGGTGCGACCGCCGTAGGACTGGCGGGGGGACCGGAGAAGGTCGAGAAGGTACGGACGCTGGGCGCCGACGTCGCGGTGGACTACCGCGATCCGGACTGGCGCGACCAGGTGCTCGAGGCACTCGCCGGTCGCAAGCCGACGCTGCTGCTCGACGGCGTCGGGGGTGCGGTGGGACGTACCGCGCTGGAGATGCTCGACGTGGGCGGGCGGGTGGTGATGTTCGGCTGGTCGTCCGGCGCGATCACGGAGTTCACCAGCGCCGACGTCGCGGCGGGCAGCCTCGCGGTCGTCTGGGTGACGGGGCCGCGCATGCTGCGCCGCCACGGCGGGCTGCGCCCGCTGGAGACACGTGCGCTGGCCGCGGCCGGGGCGGGCCGGCTGGTGCCGGTCGTGCAGCCGTTCCCCCTGGCCGACGCCGCTCGGGCACACATCGCGCTGGAGGAGCGTGCGACGACCGGCAAGGTGGTGCTCGTTCCCTGATCCCCGCGGCGCTCAGTCCAGGTGGCGCCGCCACGCCGCCAACCACTGCACCAGGTGCCGGTCGGCACAGTTCCGCCCGTCGAACCCCTGGTGCGCCGCCACGGCCACGATCAGGTCGATGAGGGCGTCGTCGTCGATGAGCGCCGCGAGAGAGACGACGGTGTCGTCCGCGGCGTCGCCGTCATCGGTGCTCTCGGACGCGTGGCGGACGGCATCGTTCCTGGTCGGCATTCGAGAATCCCATCGGTATCCGAGAGGTGCACGCCGCAACGAAGGTCCGAGGCGAAAGCCGAGCCTCCGCGAGAAGACCAAGGCGTACCTTACCCGCCCCGGCACAGACCGTCATTGGTCGGTGCGCCGAACCCTCATCTGTCGGGTGAACTCGGGCGGGTCCATCACGTCTGGTCACCGCCCCGCGAATACGACTGCGCCGACCGGGGGACGACTGCCACAACCCCCGGCCGGGGGTCATCAGAACGTGAGCACGATCAGGGTTCGTCCGGAGTGAACTGCAGGCGCCGGGTGACGATGTCGTGGGCGACGTCGAGCAGGAGGCGTTTCTCGCTGAACGCGTAGGCGCGCATTCGCGCGAGCGCGTCGGTGGCGCCGATACCCAACTGCGCCAGGACCATACCGGTGGCCTGATGGACCTCCGCACGATTGCTGACCGTGGGGTCGAGCCACGGCCCGTCGCCGGGATCGGTACGCGCCCCGAGCATCATCAAGGCGGCGGTGTTGACGGCCGCCACCACGTCCCGGCGCTGCTCTGCGGGCAGGTGCCCGGGCGTGCGGCGGTAGAGGTGGAGTACGCCGAGGTTCACCGCACCCCACCGCAGGGGCAGCGCGAAGAGCGCCCGGGCCGGGGTGCGTTCCACGACCGCGTCGGCGAAGACCGGCCATCGCCTCAAGTCCGCGGCGGCGCACACGTCCGCGACGAACACCGGGCGGCCGGTGGTGGCCGCCTCCATGCAGACGCCTTCACCGAGGCTGAACTCGAGGTCGTCGAGGAGACCGGCGACGGAGTCACTGACCCACAGGGTCTCGCGGGCGGCGCTCACGGCGTGCAGCGCGAGGGATGCGCCGTCGACGTCGAGCCCGCTCAGGCACGTCCGGCACACCTGCTCGGCGAGGCCACGGTCGTCGTGCGCGGCCTCGAAGGCCGCCAGCAACGCCCGGGTGACGGGGCCGTCCTGTTCGTCCACCGCGCCACTCATCCCCCGGGGAGCCCATGCCGGCGGCCGCTCGTGGTGCGCGCCGGTTGCGGTTGCCCCACGGCGCCGTCGTGGCCACTCGATCGGCGTTGCACCGGATTCCCTTCCGAGGCCGTCCGCCGCTCGTTGTGGGCACTTTACGTGACACTGCTCACGGGCGGGTGGGCCGGTCGGCTTAAGGCTGCCCCGAACCGTGGGCGACGCTTAGCGCTGCGCAATTTTCAGCTTCCCAGATCTGGATCTCGAGAACTGATTTACCCCTTCAAAGAATCATCAAACTGCTGATCTTCCAGCCGATCTTCCGACCGTTCAGTGCGGCCCGAACGGGCGACTCATGTAATGATTTGCAAAGACCCGGCGAGGAAGCAGTGTCGGTCGCTCCATTCGAGCGAGCGATTTGTCGGGTTGGGACAGCGGGGGTTCGGTCGGACCGACGCGCCACCGAGATCGACCTCGGCAGCGAACCGGCCGGGTGCCTCCGGGCTCCGGGCCGATTCGTCTGCTCGACGGACGGCAGCAGTAATCGGACAGACCGCCCGGGGGTTGGTTCGAGACAGTTCTTCGGCAGGGGAGAAACGGGCGATGAGTGAAACGGTGCAGGGACGCGAGGGGCTGCTGAGCACGGCGTTCGTCGGGCTCGCCGACACCCTGATCGACGACTTCGACATCATCGATCTCCTGGATCAGCTCGTCGGGCACGGCGTCACGTTGTGCGGAGCGGACGCGGTGGGGATCCTGTTGGTCGACTCCCGCGGGTACCTGCAGGTCGTGGCCTCCTCGGACGAGGACGTGAGCCTGATGGAGCTGTTGCAGCTCCAGGCCGACGACGGTCCGTGCGTGGAGTGCGTGCGCACCGCGGCCCCGGTGGTGGCTCCGGATCTGGCCGACGTGGGAGACCGCTGGCCCGTACTCACCGACGCGATGAGGACGCACCAGCTGTACCGGTCGGTGCACGCGATGCCGCTGCGGCTGCGCGGCAAGGCCATCGGCGCCATGAACCTGTTCCGCCGCCTGCCCGGCGCCCTGCCGGAAGCCGATCTCGCGCTGGCCCAGGCGCTGGCCGACGTGGCCACCGTGGGGATCCTTCAGGAGCGGGCCGTCCGCCGGGGAGAGGTGCTCGTCGAACAGCTGCAGACGGCGCTGAACAGCCGGGTCATCATCGAGCAGGCCAAGGGTGTGCTGGCCCAGCGAGCCGGGCTGAGCATGAACGCGGCGTTCGAACGGCTCCGCAGCCACTCCCGCAACCGCAACCAGCGCCTGAGCGAGGTTGCCCGCCGGGTCGTGGAGGGCGAGCTCGAGCTCGGCACGCTCGACCCGCCAGGACGGGCGGGATAGCCGCACCGAACATCCTCGGGAAGGAATGCCGACCTCCGGCGTGGGCGTTCTGTCCCGTTGTGCACTCCCCCAGTCGCTTTGCCGCGCTGCTCGGGCTCCTGTTCGGCCTCGCCGGCACGTCCACGTCCGCGGTCACCGTTGCTCTCCCCGAACTGGCAGGCGACCTGGAGGTCAGCGCGGCGACGGCCGCGTGGATGGTGAGCGGCTACACCGTGACGCTCGCCGTCGCGACCCCGATCCACGGGCGCCTGGCCGACGTCGTGGGCATCCGGCTCCCGCTCTGTCTCGGCATCGCCGCGATGGCGCTCGGCGCGCTCGCCGCCGCACTCGCCCCGTCCTTCCCGATGCTGCTCGTCGCGCGCGTCCTGCAGGGCGCCGGAGCGGCCGCGATCCCCGTGCTCGCAACGGCGCTGATCAGCGCCCGCTGGAGCGGGTCCGAGCAGGGAGCGGCGCTCGGCCGCGTGGCCGGGGTGGCCGCCACGATCGGCGCGCTCGGGCCGTTGCTCGGCGGCGGACTCGACACGCTGGGCGGCTGGCGCTGGGCCGTCGCGATCCCCGTGCTCGGCCTGCTCGCGATCCCGCCCCTGTGGCGCGTCGCCCCCGCGGGTGGCAGCGGCGACGCCATCGACCGGACGGGCGCGCTGCTCGTGGCCGTCGCCGCGGCGGGGTTGGTGCTGCTCATCCAGTCGCCGTCGTCCGGCACCGGCACAACGGTCCTCGGCGCGGCACTCCTGGTCGTCGGCGCCCCGCTGGTGACCCTGTGGGTCCGGGCCCGCCCGCACGGCTTCCTGCCGCGCGAGATCATCACCAATCCCACCGTGCTGCGCAGCGCGTTCGCGGCGGCAGCGGTCCCGGCGAGCTGGTTCGCCCTGCTCCTGGGGGTGCCGCTCGCCGCCGCCTCGTGGGGATGGACGCCGCTGGCCACCGGGGCGCTACTGGTGCCCGCCGCCGTCGTCGGGTTCGCCTCACCGGCGCTCGCCCGCGTCCTGCTCGCCCGCATCGGGTCCCGCGGCTCCATCGCGCTCGCGTGCCCGACGGCGATCGTCGCGCTGCTCATCGCCGCAGCAGGGGGCGCCACGGAGTCCCCTGTCCTGCTGGCCGCGGCGGTCGTGCTCGTCTCCGCCGCGTTCGGGGTCGGCCAGCCCGCGATGATCGCCTCGGTGGGAGCGGCCGTCCCCGGAACGCAGCGTGGTGTGGCGCTCGGTATCGCCACGCTGGTGTTCCTCACCGGAGCGAGCGTCGGCGCGGCACTCGTCGGCGGGTTGGCGAACGTGATCGGCATCCCGGGAGCGTTCTGCCTGCTCATCGGCCTTCCGGTGGCCGGGTTGGCGGCTCTTCTGGTCGGCGGACCCGACCGCGTGGCTGCCGACGCTGCCTGAGCGGGGCGCGCTCCGGGATGGGGATTGCCCCCGTGTCGTCCGGGGGCTCACCGGCTCAACCCGGCGGCCGCTTCCGCGCAGGCTCGCCGCATGACCACTTTCACCGGTATGCCCGACGCACCGCCGCGCGGGAGCGACTACGCACGCCTGTCCCGGCGCATCGCCGCGGCCGGGCTGCTGGACCGCAGGCCCGGCTACTACGTCGTCCGGTTCCTCCTCGTCGGTGCGGCGGTCGCGGTGACGGCCACCGCGTTCGTGCTGCTCGGGAACTCGCCGTGGCAGCTGCTGGTGGCCGCGGCCGCCGCCGTCGGCTACGGGCAGGTGGCACTGCTCGCACACGACGTCGCGCATCGGCAGGTCTTCCGGACCCGGGGCGCGGCCACGGTCACCGGCAGGCTGCTCGGCAACCTCGGCATCGGGATGTCCTACGGCTGGTGGATGGACAAGCACACGCGCCACCACGCGAACCCCAACCACGAAGGACTCGACCCCGACGTGGCTGCCGGGGCGTTGGTCTGGACCGGGGAGCAGGCGGTGGCCGCGCGCGGCCTCACCCGGTTCGTGAACCGCCACCAGGCGCTGCTGTTCTTCCCGCTCCTCACGCTGGCCGGGATCGACCTGCGCCGCAGCAGCGTGCGGGGGCTGCTCGGCGAGCGCGGCGCCACCGTGCGCGGCCGCGGCCTGGAGCTCGGCCTGCTCGCCGCGCACGCCGCCGGGTACCTGACCGCGCTGTTCCTGGTGCTGCCGCCGGGGCTCGCGATCGCCTTCTTCGTGGTGCACCAGGGACTGTTCGGGGTGTACCTGGGCTCGATCTTCGCGCCCAACCACAAGGGGATGGCGATGCCGCAGGGTCGCCTGGACTTCCTGCGCAAGCAGGTGATCACCGCGCGGAACGTGCGGGGCGGTCGGCTCACCGACGGTCTGCTGCACGTGGCGATGGGCGGGCTCAACCACCAGATCGAGCACCACCTCTTCCCGAGCATGCCGACAGCGAACCTGCGCCGGGCCCGCCCGGTCGTGCGGGAGTTCTGCGCCGAGATCGGCGTGCCCTACCACGAGACCGGGCTGGTGCGGTCCTGGGCGGAGGCGCTGGGACAGCTGCGCCGCGCCAGCGCGCCGTTGCGCGGAGAGGCGGGTTGACCGAATCGTTCACGACAGCCGCGCGGCAGCGACGAGAGGCTCACCCCATGACGGCCCCCAGGACGGCACTGACGACCATCGATCTCACCGCGGCCGCCGGCTTCATGGCGACGCACGGGCGGCTGCTCGACCGCCACCGGTTCCGGCTGCTGCTCGCCGCGGGAGACCCGGACCCGGTGCTCGCCGCCCTCGCCGCGTACCGCAACGCGGACGGCGGGTACGGCTGGGGGCTGGAGCCGGACCTGCGCTCCGGCACGAGCCAGCCCGGAGGGGCGCTGCACGCGTTCGAGGTGTTCGACCAGGTCGCCCCCACGACGACCCCGCACGCCGCCGCACTGTGCGACTGGTTGGAGTCGATCTCCCTCCCCGACGGCGGGCTGCCGTTCGCGCTGCCGGTGCCCGACCCGGCCGGCACCGCTCCGTGGTGGGCGCAGGTGGACCCGCGGACGTCCTCGTTGCAGATCACCGCGGCCGTCGCGGCCGCGGCCCAGCGCGCGGCCCGCCACGACCCCGCCGTGGCCGCGCACCCGTGGCTCGCCCGGGCGACGCGGTACTGCCTCGACGCCGTACGCGCGGTCGAGGAGCGCCCTCCAGCACTCGTACTGGCCTTCGCGCTGCACTTCCTCGACGCGGTGTACGACAGCGAGCCGGCCGCTGCCGCTCTGGTCGGGCGGCTCGCTGCTCATCTGCCGGAGAACGGCGTCCTTCCGGTCGAGGGGGGCACCGCCGACGAGGCGATCCGCGCACTCGACATCGCGCCGGCGCCCGATCGCCCGGTGCGGGCGCTGTTCGCGCCCGAGGTCGTCACCGCCGAGCTGCGGCGGCTCGCCGGAACGCAGCAGGCCGACGGTGGCTGGCGGGTGGAGTTCGCGGAGTTCTCCCCCGCCGGTGCCCTGGACTGGCGGGGATACGCCACGGTCAGGGCGGTGACGATCCTGCGGCGCGACGGAGCGATCTGACCCGTCGGGGTCAGGGCATGAGCAGCAGAGCGGTCGGCACCGCCACCAGCCCGGCGGCGGCCACCCGCACGAGCAGCCGGACCGCAGCAGGGAGCGGCGCCGGCGGGGAGACGATCCGGCACAGCCGGCGGTCCAGCTTGTCGGTGAACGAGCTCAGTGCGGCCGCCGGTGCCGCGCCGCCCATCGTCCGCAGTGCCCCCGTCAGCTGTTTGGCCGTGACCTCGCTCGCCGCCACGTCGTCGGCGCGCATCTCGATCAGCGCGGCTACGGCGAGCTGGGCGCAGACCATCCCCCGCACGAACGGCGCCGTGGCACCCCAGGCCACGAACGGCAGCACCACCAGGTCGTGGCGTTCCCGCAGGTGGGCCCGTTCATGGGCCAGCACGGCCCGGACCGCAGGCGGGTCGAGAGCATCGAGAACCCCGGCGGAGAGCACGAGCCGCGACCGCAGCCCGGGGAGGCAGTACGCCACGGGGACGGGATGGTCGAGCACCCGCGCGCCGGGTACGGCGGGCCACGGCGTGCCGAGCAGGTCGATCAGGTCACGATGGCGGCGCCGCGCCTTGAGCGTGCGCACCGTGACCGCGAGCAGCACCCCGACCAGCCGGAGCGCCAGTGCGAGCGCCGCCAGCAACGCCGCGACGTGGATGAGGGAGAGTCCCCGGGGCACCTCGCCCACGGCCATCGCGTCGACCGCGGCAGGGACGGCCACCGACAGCGAGGGCCCCAATGGGGACAGGCCGTACACGAACCCGGAGCCGAGGAGTGCCAGGCCGCCGGCGAGCCCGATCGCCTGCCACACGAGCAGAGCGCCGACGGGGTCGCGGGCCGGCCACTGCGCTGTGGCCAGCGCTCGGCTCAGCGGCTCGGCGAGCACCAAGCCGAGCACGAAGAGGCCGAACGCAGTGAGCGTCATCGGAGCAGACTGGTTCAGTCGAGCAGGTCACGCAAAGCGGCGCGCTCGTCCTCCGGCATCGAACCGAGGAACCGGGCCAGAGCCGCGCCCCGGTCCGGCGCCGCATCCAGGGCGTCGAGCATGAGCTCGGCGACGTGGTCCTCGCGGCTGGCGACGGAGCGGTAGCGGTGAGCCCGGCCCTCGCGCTCGCGCGTGACGAGGCCCTTGCGCTCCAGCCTGCCGAGCACCGTGAGCACGGTGGTGGTGGCCAGATCGCGACTCGCCAGCGCATCCTGCACGTCACGGGCCGTGACGGGGCCCGTGGCCGACCAGAGGGTCTCCATCACGGCACGTTCCAGTTCACCCAGCGTCGGCACCCAGCCATTCTACTTCAGGTAGAAGGCTTCTGGGGAGCCTCCATTCGATCTGTTCGTCACTCTCACCTGCGGGAAGTCGGACCGTTCGGCGACGACCCCGGTCAGCTCGGCGATCAGTGCGGACGCCGTCGCGAAAGGCCATCGGCTACATGGCACGTGGCCAGGCACTTCTCGTGGTGGGCGCGGCATAGTGAGGTGCGTGGCGGAACCAGGCGCAATCCGGATGGGCACGGCACGCGGTCGATGGGTGCTCCTCACCACCGTGCTCGGATCCGGCCTCGTACTGATCGACGGCACTGTGGTGAACGTCGCACTGGCACGAATCGGCGCCGACTTCGACGCCGGGTTCACCGCGCTGCAGTGGACGGTCAACGCCTACACGCTCACGCTCGCCGCCCTGATCCTGCTGGGCGGGTCGCTCGGCGACCACTTCGGCCGCCGCCGGGTGTTCCTGATCGGCGTCGTGTGGTTCGCGCTGGCGTCGCTGGCGTGCGGGCTCGCCCCGGACATCAACACGCTCATCGTGGCCAGGGCACTCCAGGGCGTCGGCGGGGCGTTGCTCACCCCGGGCAGCCTCGCGCTGATCTCGGCGTCCTTCCACGGCCCGGACCGGGCGGCAGCCGTCGGGGCCTGGTCGGGCCTCGGCGGGATCGCCGGCGCCATCGGGCCCTTCCTCGGCGGCTGGCTGGTGGACTGGAACTGGCGCGCGGTGTTCCTCATCAACCTCCCGCTGGCCGTGCTGGTGGTCGTGGTCGCGCTGCGACACGTGCCCGAGAGCCGGGACCCCGAGGCGGCGCCGGGGCTCGATATCTCCGGCACCGCGCTCGCCGCGCTCGGTCTGGCCGGCCTCACGTACTCGCTCACGGGGCTGAGCGAGCGAGGGGTGACGACGGACCTGGTGGTCGCGCTGGTGATCGGGCTGCTGGCGTTGGTCGCGTTCGTGCTGCAGGAGCGGCGCTCGCAGCATCCGCTGGTACCGACCGAGCTGTTCCGGAACGCCACGTTCAGCGCAGCCAACGCGGTGACGCTGCTGGTCTACGCCGCCCTCGGCGTGGTGTTCCTGCTGCTGGTGCTGCAACTGCAGACCGTCGCGGGGTTCACCGCGTTCGCCGCGGGCACGTCGCTGCTGCCCGTCACGCTGATCATGCTGGCGTTCTCCGCGCGTTCGGGGGCGCTCGCCGGACGGATCGGGCCCCGGCTGCCGTTGACGCTCGGCCCACTGGTGAGCGCGGCCGGGCTGATGCTCATGCTCCGGGTCGGCCCCGGAGCGTCGTGGGTCGCCGACGTGCTGCCCGCCGTGATCCTCTTCGGCGCGGGCCTGACGCTCACCGTCGCCCCGCTCACCGCCACCGCGCTCGACAGCGCCCCCGACCGGTACGCCGGCTCCGCGTCCGGGGTGAACAACGCGGTCGCCCGGGCGGCCGGGCTGCTCTCGGTGGCCGTGATCCCCGGCGTCGCGGGCATCCGCGGCAGCGACTACACCGAGGCCGCCGCCTTCAACTCCGGGTTCCGGATGGCGATGCTGATCGGCTCCGGACTCCTGGTGGTGGCGTCAGTGCTGGCGTTCACGTTGGTCCGGCGCCCGCTACGGGCCGCCGAGGCCGGTGTGCCCGACGCCACCACCCCGCATCGCGTGCTCGTCGAGGAGTTCGCCCACTGCGACATCACGGGGCCGCAGGCCTGCCCCCGGGCCGAGCGGCCGCGCGACTGAGCCCGCGGCGGGTCGGGCCTCACAGGGGGTCGAGCGCAGTATGACTGCGCTACCCTTTCAGTATGACCGCGCAGCGTGTGACGGTGAGCCTGCCGCCCGAGATCCTCGAGGAGGCTCAGGCCGCCGTCGCAGGGGGCGCCGCCAAGAGCCTGTCCGCGTTCGTCGCCGACGCGTTGGAGTCCAAGCTGTCGCGAGCCCGCGCGCTCGCCATACTGGAACGGGCGCTCGGCGGCCGGCCTCCGCAGGAGGTCATCGACGCCGTGCGTCGTGATCTGGGCCTGCCCTCAGTTCCCGCCGCGTGATCGGCGGCCGCGTCCTCGACGCCTCCGCCATCATCGCCTTCTCGACCGGCCGCTCGATCTACGCCGCCGCGCTGGTGTGGACCGCAGTCGAGGAGGGCATCGTGCTGGTGCTCCCGTCCACGGCGGTCGCCACCGCGTGGGCGCAGCTGCCCGAGAAGGCCCACCCCGTGCTCGAGGTCCTGCTGCAGCTCCCGGTGACCCTCGTCGACGACCTCACGGCCAGCCGCGCCCGGACGGTCGGGGTGAGGGGCGGCGACCAACAGCACGCACACGCCCTGCTCTGCGCCCACGAGCGCGGGTGGGCGCTGGTCACCGAGAGCTTCGGGCAGTACACCGGCGTCGACCGGGCCGGCGTCGAGGTCGAGCAGCTGCCCTAGCTCGCGTAGCCGCGACGAGGCCCCCGCACCGAGCTGGTGCGGGGGCCTCCGTGACGCAGAACGGGGTGGATCAGCGCAGGTCGAGCGCCTCCGCCAGCTGACGCAGGGCAGGCAGCGGGTCCGCATCGTTGGGCAGCACCTGCGCGCAGACGTGGTCGGCGCCCGCGTCGAGGTGTTCGGTGAGGCGTGCGGCCACGGCGCCGGCGTCGCCGTGGGCGACGAGCGCGTCGATCAGCCGGTCGCTGCCGCCGTCGGCCAGGTCCTCGTCGCTCCACCCGAGGCGCTTCAGGTTGGAGGTGTAGTTGCGCAGGCCGAGGTAGGGCTTCGCGACGACGGGGCGGCCGATCGCCCTGGCGCGTTCCGGGTCGGTGTCGAGCACCACCTTGTGCTCGGGCGCGAGCAGCACACCCTCGCCCAGGATCTTCCGGGCCTCGCGAGTGTGCTCGGGAGTGGTCAGGTAGGGGTGCGCGCCCGCCGTGCGCTCCGCGGCCAGCGTGAGCACCTTCGGGCCCAGCGCCGCGAGCGCCCGCCCCTCCAGCGGCACCTTGGCGGCATCGAGCGCGTCCAGGTAGTCGACGATCGTGTCGTAGGGCTTGCGGTACTCGCTCGTGGCCTCGGGGTGGCCGATGCCGACCCCGAGCAGGAAGCGTCCGGGGTACGCCGCCTCGATCCGGTGGTAGGACGCGGCCGCCTCCTCGGCGGGCGTGGTCCACATGTTCACGATGCCCGTGGCGACCGCGATCCGCTGCGTGGCGGCGAGCAGCGACTCGGCGAGCGCGAGGTCCCCGGAGGGCGAGCCGCCGATCCAGATGGCGCCGTAGCCCAGCGCCTCCACCTCTGTCGCGAGTTCCGGGGTGAGCCCGGCCGCTCCCCGCCAGATGCCGTATTGACCCAGTTCTACCGTCATGTTCGCGGCAACCCCGGCGCGCGCCGTCACATTCCGGCGACTGTCGGTGGATACACATAAGGTCGTTTTCGTGAGCCGAGAGTCGACCAGCCGGGCCGCGCCGCTGCGGATGCGCCCGCGGGTGGTGGTGCCCGCCGATCCGCGCAGGCCCCGCGATGCACCCGCCGGCACGGAGGCCGTGGTCGTGGGGGGCGGGGTGGCCGGCATCAGCGCGGCGGTCGTGCTGGCCGAGCGCGGCGTGGCCGTCACACTCCTGGAGGCCGCGCCCACGCTCGGCGGCCGGCTCGGCGCATGGCCCCACACGCTGCCCGACGGCACCGAGCAGGTGGTCGAGCACGGCTTCCACGCCTTCTTCCGCCACTACTACACGTGGCGGGCGGTGCTGCGGCGGATCGACCCGGAGCTGGGCTTCCTGCGCCCGGTCGGCGGCTATCCGGTGATCTCCAGGGAGTGGCCGCCCGAGGACCTCACCGGCCTGCCCGCGGCACCGCCGCTCAACCTGCTGGCGTTGTTCGCCCGGTCCCCGAGCCTGGGCCTGCACGATCTCCTCGGCTCCCGGCAGTCGCTGGCCGCCGAGCTGCTGGCCTACGACCGCGAGCGCACCACCGCCGTGTTCGACGCCGTACCGGCGGCGGAGTTCCTGGCCGGGCTGGGCATGTCCGACCGCGCGCTCGCCATGCTGTTCGAGGCGTTCGCGCGGTCGTTCTTCGCCGAGCCCGCCGCGCTGTCCGCCGCGGAGCTGATCGCGATGTTCCACTACTACTTCCTCGGCAATCCCGAGGGCATCGGCTTCGACGCGCCCACCACCGACTACCTCACCTGCATCTGGGAGCCGTTCCGGGCCGTGCTCGAGAAGCACGGCGCGCAGGTCCGCACGGCCACCGGGGCGAGCGCGATCGTTCCGGCCGACGGGCACCGCTGGCGGGTCGAGCTCACCGACGGCGCCCCGCTCGACACCCGCCACCTGATACTGGCCACCGACCCGGGTGCCCTGCGCCATCTGGTGGCAGCCTCCCCGGCCGCGGCCGCCGTGGCTCCCCGGCTCGCGGACAAGGCGGCAGCACTGGCGCTGGCCCCGCCGTTCGCGGTCACCCGGCTCTGGCTCGGCACCGACGTCGCGCCGGAGCGTCCGGTGTTCAGCGCCGTCAGCCGGGAGGCCACGCTCGACTCCATCACCGTCTACTCCCGCCTCGAGCGGCCGTCCGCCGAGTGGGCGGCGCGCACCGGCGGGTCGGTGGTGGAGCTGCACTCCTACGGGTGCACGGCCCCCGACGTCACCTCGGCCACGGAGCGGATGCGCGCCGAGCTCGCCGAGCTGTGGCCGGAGACGCGCGACGCCCCTGTCGTGCACCTGCAGGAGCGGCTGGAGGCCACCGCCCCCACCTTTCCGCCGGGCGGAGCCGGCACCCGGCCCACGGTCACCGGCGACGCCCGGGGCATCCGGGTGGCAGGCGACTTCGTCGACACCCCCATGCTCACCGGCCTGATGGAACGCGCCGCCGCGTCCGGGGTGCTCGCGGCCAACGACGTGCTCGCCGAGGTGGGCGCCGGTCCGGAGGAGATCCTGGGCGTCCCCCAGCGCGGGTTGCTCGCCGGGCTGCTCCCCTCGCGCGCGCAACCCCGGCTCACCCCGCGACGCGGGTGAGGATCGCGTTCGATCCCGGGCCACGCGACGGACCGGCCCGGATCCAACGGCTCGCCGACGACGGCACCGCCCTCGGCGCCCCGGAACCTCTCACCGCGCTCGCGGGCGTCGCGGATCTCGAGCGCAAACACGAGCCTCGGTGGGTGGTCGCCCGGGCCCGCAGCTACCGACGGCTGCTCGCCGCCGGGGTGGCGGTGACACGCGCCCACGACGTCGACCTGGTGGAGGGCCTGCTCGTCGGTGCGGCGGGCCAGTACGGCCAGCCGCACGGTCTCGCCGCGGCCACCGCCCGGCTGCAGGGCCGCGCCCCCGCACCCGATCCGCCCGACGACGGCGACGGTCCCCCGGCCCTGTTCGAGACCGGCGACGCCACCGACGAACTGGCCGACGTCGTGGCCGTGCACGCCGCCCAGCAGCGGGCGCTCGCCGCCGCCGGGCCGGGGATGCGGCTCCTGGCCGCCGCCGAGTCCGCCGGGATGCTCGTGGCGGAGGAGATGACGTGTCACGGGCTGCCGTGGCGGCCCGACGTCCACGACCGGCTGCTCACGGAGTTGCTGGGGCCGCGTCCCGTGCTCGGCGGCAGGCCGCCGAAGCTGGCCGCGCTGGCCGACGAGGTCACCGCCGCGTTCGGGGGCCGTCCGCTCAACCCCGACTCCCCCGCCGAGGTACTGCGCGCGTTCGCCCGGGCGGGCCACGAGCTGGAGACCACGCGGTCGTGGGAGCTGCGCCGCATCGACCACCCGGCCGTGGAGCCGCTGCTCGCGTACAAGGAGCTTGCCCGGCTGCACTCCGCCCACGGCTGGTCCTGGCTGCGCAGCTGGGTCCGCGACGGCCGGTTCCGCCCCGAGTACGTGGTCGGCGGGGTCGTGTCGGGCCGGTGGGCCTCCCGCGGCGGCGGGGCCCTGCAGATCCCCCGCGCCGTGCGCTCCGCCGTCCGTGCCGACCCGGGGTGGCGCCTGGTGGTGGCCGACGCCGCCCAGCTGGAGCCCCGCGTACTGGCCGCCCTGTCCGGCGACCATGCGCTCGCCCCCGGCGAGGACGACCTGTACTCCGCGCTCGCCGCCCGCGAGTTCGGCGGCGACCGGCCGAAGGCCAAGCTGGCGTTGCTCTCGGCGATGTACGGCCAGACCTCGGGCGGGGCCGGGGCGCTGATGGCCACGCTGCGCAGGCGGTTCCCGGCCGCGATCGCCTACGTGGAGGAGGCGGCGAGAGCGGGCGAGGAGGGCAAGCTCGTGCGTTCGCACCTGGGGCGCACCTGCCCACCGGCACGGCCGGGCCACGAGCAGCCGTCCGCGGCGCGGGCGCGAGGGCGGTTCACCCGCAACTTCGTGGTGCAGGCCACCGCCGCGGAGTGGGCGCTCGTGCTGCTGGCGGAGCTCCGACTGCTGCTCAGGACGGCGGGCAGCCCCGCTCACCTCGTGTTCTTCCAGCACGACGAGGTGCTGCTGCACGCCCCGGCGGACGCTGCGCAGCAGGCCGCGGCCGCCGTTCGTGAGGCCGCCGAGACCGCGGGGCGTCGCCTCTTCGGCGCGTCACCGGTGCGCTTCCCGATGCAGCCGCGGATCGTGGAGGGGTACGACCAGCGGTGATTGCCGCCCTGGCCGGCTCAGTACTCGTCGTGCAGCCGCCACCACTGGTACGGCGCGGTATGCGGGTACCCGGCGGGCGAGTCCTCCCACTCCTCCTGGCGGCCCAGCGGGGTCAGGTCGAGGAAGCTCCAGACGCTGCCGAGCTGTTCGACCCCGCGCCCGGCCGTGAAGTAGGAGCGGAAGACCCGGTCGCCGTCCCGCAGGAAGACGCTGAGCCCGAACCCCTCCGGGGTCCCGGTGGCGTCGGCGAAGTCGGGGCCGCAGGAGAAGAACGGGAGGGTCCAGCCCATGCGCCTGCGGAACGGCTCGAGGTCGTCCCACGGCGTCAAGGAGACGATCGCCAGCGACGTGTCGCGGGCATGCAGGTGTGCGGGGTGGCTGACCTGGTCGGTGAACAACGCGCAGCCCGAGCACCAGTCCGGGTCGTGCATGAAGTGGTAGACGATCAGCTGCCGGCGCCCCTCGAAGAGGTCGAGCAGCGTCTGCTCGCCCGCCTCGCCGGTGAACGTGAAGGACCCGAACTCGACCATCGGCAGGCGCCTGCGCCGCGCCGCCAGCGCGTCATGGGCGCGCGTCATGTCCTTCTCCGCGGCGAGCAGGTCGGCGCGGGCGGCTGCCCATTCCGCCGCGGACACGATGTCGGGCAGGGTGCTGGTGGAGGTGGTGCCAGGCGTACTCATGCGGTTGCCTCCCGGAACCGTTCGGTGAGCCGGTCGAGGGCGCTCGACCAGCCGTCGTCATGGCTGTCGCGGCTTTCGTCGGAGGTGAAGCCGGCCTGGTGCAGGGTCATCTCGGTGCGTCCGTCGAGGTCGGCGAGCTCGACGGTGACCACCGACTCCTGCCGGGTGTCGCCGGGAGCGCCCCACGTGAAGACGAGGCGCTCGGGCTCCGTCACCTCGATGTAGAAACCGCCGGTCGGGTACTCGGCGCCGTCGTCGTCGCGGATCATGGTCGCCCGCCACGTGCCACCCGGGCGGACGTCCATGGCGATCGTCGACTCCGGGGTCGTGAAGCCCCGCGGTCCGAACCACGCGGTGAGGTGAGCAGGGTCGGTCCACGCCCGGAAGACCAGCCGGCGGGGCGCGTCGAGGATGCGGGTGATGGTGAGCTCGCGCTCGGCGGGCCCGGTCTCGCGTCGGTCAGCCATCAGGGCGCCCCTCCTGGATCTGCCGCAGGTGGTCGTCGAGGCGGTCGAAGCTGCCGTCCCAGAACTGCTGGTAGCGCCGCACCCAGTCGGCCACGTCGGCCAGTGGGCCGGCGTCGAGGCGGCACGGCCGCCACTGGGCGGACCGGCCACGGCTGATCAGGCCGGCACGTTCGAGCACCTTCAGGTGCTTGGAGACGGCAGGCAGGCTCATCGTGAAGGGCGCGGCCAGCTCGGTGACCGACGCCTCGCCGTCGGCGAGACGCGCGAGGATCGCCCGCCGGGTGGGATCGGCCAGCGCCGCGAACGTGACGCTGAGAGAATCGTCGGTCATGATCTGCCAAACCAGTCGGTTAATTAACTACGCGGTTTACCATAGACCGGTTTCCGCTGCCGTCAAGCCGACCGCCTCGACGCCCTCGACGCGGTTCCCCACCACTCGCAGACGCCCGAGGACCGGATCAGCGGCGAGACCGTGACCGTCGTCCTCCGCGAGGTCGAACCCGGCCGCACCGAGGTGACGGTGACCGACAGCTGGACCGGCCCCGAGTTCGAGCCCTCCTACTACGACGAGCTGCGCAGCGGCTGGGAGGAGTGGGTCAACCGCCTGGAGAAGATGTTCTGACCGGCCCCATGGGGCCCTCAGGGGGCCAGCGCCGGGACGGACTCCTCGGAGACCGCCGCAACGACCGCCGCGGCCATGCCCGCCGTGCCCAGCGCGTTGGGGTGCACCGGGGCGGCAAGAGCCGTCGGGACCAGACCCTCGATCCACTTGACGCCGGGCAGCTGGCACATGTCGTGCCCGATGGAGGGGGTGTAGGTGTCGACGAAGTCGGCACCCGCGCCCTCGGCCTCGTCGGCGAGCATCGCGTTGAGCCGCTTCTCGGTCTCCCGGAAGTAGGCCACGTCGCCGGGGCTGAACGGGACCAGCGGGAAGCAGCCCGGCCCCTCGTCGGGCAGCAGCGCCGGGTACCCCACCACGAGAACCCTCGCGTCCGGTGCCCGCTCCTCGATCTGCTCCAGCGCCGCGGCGATCTTCGGCGCGGTGCCGTCGATCCGCTCGGCGAGCTGGTCGGTGCCGCCGGCCGTGAAGAAGTCCCGGCACGCCGCGCCGGTCGGCTGCTGCGGAGACCGGACGGCGCACTCGCTGATGATCGAGCTGAAGCCGATGTCGTTGCCGCCCATCGTCAGCGTGACCAGCTCGGTGTCCTCCGACAGGGCATCGAGCTGGGGAGGGTTCTCGCCACCCGTCACCGGCTGGGGCCCTGCGAGGTTCTCCGTGGTGGCGCCGCCGCAGCTCACGTCCTGGAAGCCGGGGACGCCGAGGGTGCGGCCCACGATGGCCGGATAGTTGTTCGTGGAGCGCAGGCAACCGGCCGGCTGGCCGGTCTGCACCGGGATCAACGGTCCGGACGCGTACGAGTCGCCCAGCGCCACATAGCTCTGCGACGGAACACCGTGCGCCGGGTCGGCCGCGGCAGCAGGAGCGGCCACCAGCCCCGTCGTGAGCGCAGCCAGAACGAGCGGGAAGGCCCACCGGGCGGTGTGATGACGCACGGTCGCCTAACGATCACCACAGTCCGGGCGTTACGCGCAGTTCGGCCCCATTGATCACCGGTGTCAGCCGAGCCGGTCGGCTCGGTCCTCCAGGTAGCGCCGCTCGGGCACACTCGTGCTCCGGCGGGCGGCCTCCCGGTAGGTGGCGCGGGCCGCGTCCACGTCCCCGGCCATGTCGAGCAGGTGGGCGCGCACGGCAGGCACCCGATGGTGCCCCGCGATGCGGTTGTCGGAGTCGAGCGTCGCCAGCAGGTCGAGGCCGGCGTGGGGGCCGTCCACCATCGCCACGGCGACAGCGCGGTTGAGCGTGACGACCGGGTTCGGGGCGAGCACGTCGAGCACCCGGTAGAGGGCGGCGACCTGCGGCCAGTCGGTGTCCTCCGCGGTCCTGGCCTCGCCGTGCACGGCCGCGATCGCCGCCTGGAGCTGGTAGGGCCCCACCGGCGCGCGGGCCAGGGTCGCGCTCACCAGCTCCACCCCTTCGGCGATCAGCCTCGCGTCCCAGCGGCTCCGGTCCTGTTCGGCGAGTGGTACGAGGGCGCCGTCCGGGCGGGTGCGGGCGGGACGCCGAGCCTCCGTGATGAGCATCAGGGCGAGCAGCCCGGCGACCTCGCCGTCCCCGGGCAGGAGCCGGTGCAGCCTGCGGGCCAGCCGGATCGCCTCGCGGGTGAGCTCGGGACGCTGCAGATCGGGCCCCGAGGTGGCGGTGTACCCCTCGTTGAACACGAGATACAGCACGTGCAGCACGGCGCCGAGCCGTTCGGGCCGCTCGGCCTCGGCCGGCGCACCGAACTCGACACCGGCCAGGGTGCGCTTCGCCCGGCTGATCCGCTGGGCCATCGTGGCCTCGGGCACCAGGAACGCGTGGGCGATCTGGGCGGTGGTCAACCCGCCGACGGCCCGGAGGGTGAGCGCCACCTGCGACGGCGGCGACAGCGCCGGGTGGCAGCACAGGAACAGCAGGGTGAGCGTGTCGTCCTGGGCCACGTGGTCGACGTCGGCGGCGGGCGCCGGCACGTCCGGCTCGGCGAGCGCCGCCGTGCTCTCGCGGCGCCTGCGGGCGCTCTCGCTGCGCCAGTGGTCGGCCAACCGCCTGCCGGCGACGGTGATCAGCCAGGCCCGGGGGTTGTCCGGCACACCCTCGCCGGGCCACTGCACGGCGGCGGCGAGCAGCGCGTCCTGCACGGCGTCCTCGCACGCGTCGAACTGTCCGTACCGGCGCACCAGCACCGTGAGGACCTGCGGCGCCAGCGGGCGCAGCAGCTCCCCCAAGTCCGTGGGCCGGTCGGTCACAATTCTCCATCCCGGAGGGGTCCATCAGCGGTCGGATCTCGACCGCGGTGACGCGGGCCCCGCGCAGCGGCTCGGCTTGCTCGACGGCCCGGTCCAGGTTCTCGCAGTCGAGCAGCCGGCAGCCCGTCGGCTGCTGTAGTGATTCGGCGAACGGTCCGTCCGTCCGGTCGGTCGACCCGTCGCTCACGAAGGACGTCGGAGCCGGGAAGCGCGCCTCGACATCCCCGATCGAGGAGGGCGCGCGGATGCAGCGGTCCCGCCGCGCTGGCAGGGTCGAGACGGAGGTGGGGGCGGTGGAGCGGGACCAGGCGCAGCGTGGCGGGCACGTGCTGATCGTCGGCGCCGGCCCCACCGGGCTGACCGCTGCCCTCCTGCTGGCCCGGCTCGGGGTGGCCTGCACGGTGGTGGAGCGGCACGCCGGGGTCCATCCACTGCCGCGTGGGGTGCACCTCGACGACGAGGGCGTGCGCATCCTGCAGCGAGCAGGCGTCGGCGACGCGTTCGCCGGCATCAGCAGGCCTGCGGCGGGCTTGCGGCTGCTCGACGCGCGGCTGCGGCCGTTCGCGGAGTTCCGCCGGGACCGGGCGGTCGGCGAGCACGGCCACCCCGAGTCCAACCTGTTCGACCAGCCCGACCTCGAACGGCTGCTGTGCACCGAGGTGGCCCGGCACCCGTCGGTGAAACTGCGTGCGGAGGTCGTGGTGACGGGCATCGGCGCGCCCGGCGGGAGGCCCGTCCTCGTGGCGGTGCACGACACCCGTACCGGCGAGCGGGAGCAGATCGCCGCGGACGCCGTGCTCGGCTGTGACGGCGCGGGCAGCACCGTCCGCGACGCCATCGGAGCCACACTGCGCGACCTGCGGTTCACCGAGCGGTGGTTCGTCCTCGACGTCCGCTGCGGCCGGCCGCCGTCCACCTGGGGCGGCGTCGACCAGGTGTGCGACCCCCGCCGCGCGGCGACGTTCCTGCCGCTGCCCGGCGACCGCTGCCGGTGGGAGTTCCTGATGCGTCCGGACGAGACGGCCACCGACCTGGCACGACCGGAGCGGCTCGCCGCGCTCACCGCACCCTGGGGCGTCCCCGCGGCCGGGCTGGAGGTGCTGCGCGCCGCCGAGTACACGTTCCGGGCACGGATCGCCGACCGGTGGCGCCGCGGGCGGGTCCTGCTGCTCGGCGACGCCGCCCACCTGACCCCGCCGTTCATCGGGCAGGGCCTCGGCGCCGGGCTGCGCGACGCCCACAACCTCGCCTGGAAGCTCGCCGCCGTCCTCCGGGGGGCCGACGAGGACACCCTGCTCGACAGCTACCAGGCCGAGCGCGCACCGCACGCCGAGGCCGTGATCCGCGGCGCCGTGCGGGTCGGGCGGGCCATGACCGGGGGCCAGGACATCGCCGCCGCGCTGCGCCGGCCCCTCACGGGCCTGCTCCTGCGGGTACCGGGCGTGCGGGCGGCGGCCCAACGCGGCATCGCCACCCGCTACGCCCCCGGGCCGCTGGTCGAGCGCCGCCGCCACCGCCGTGACCTCCCCGGCACCCCGTGCCCGCAGCCGACGGTGCGGGTCGGCGGACGACCGATGCGCCTCGACGAGGTGCTCGGCGACGGCTACGCGCTCCTCGCCACGGACCCCGTCCCCGTGGACCTGCAGGCCACGGCACAGCGGCTCGGCGCCCCGACCCTGCGGCTGGGCCCCGGCCCGGCCGACCTGGTCCTCGACGACGGCGGGGAGCTGCGCGCCTGGTTGGCGGGGGGCCGCGCGTCCGCCGCCCTCGTCCGCCCCGACCGGATCGTCCAGGCCACGGCCCCCGACTGACCCCACGCCCTCGGGAACGGGCGACTCGCGCACGCGAAAAGGGCGACTCGCGCACGGGGAACGGACCGCCGCGCCCGTTGCAGCAAAGCCACGTTCATGCAACCAGGTGGCGGCAACGTGGCTTTGCTGCAAGTCCGGGAGGGGCTCACGCCTCCCGGAGGAGGGCCACATACAGGGTCAGGCCGGGGCCGAAGGCCATCGCGACGGCCGCGCGTCCCGGCTGCGGACGGCCCGCGGCCCGCAGGGCGTCGAGCACGAGGAGCACGGTGGCCGACGAGCAGTTGCCGCGCTCCGCGAGCACCCCCAGCGAGGCGTCCAGTGCGTCGTCGGGCAGCGCGAGCCGCTCCGCGACGGTGCTGAGGATGCGGGGACCCCCGGGGTGCACGGCCCACGCGTCGACGTCGGCGGTGGTCATCCCGTGGCGGGCGAGCAGTTCGGTGATCATGGGGTGGACGTGGCGGGCCAGCACCCGCGGCACCTCGGGCGAGAGGCCCATGCGGAAGCCGAGGTCGGTGACGTCCCAGGTCATGTGGTCGGCGGTGGCCGCGTCGGTCAGCGCCGCGATCTCCACGACCTCGAGCCCCCTGTGCCGCTGCGGGCCGGTCGGCAGCACGACGACGGCCACGGCGGCGTCACCGAACAGGGCGTGGGAGACGACCTGTCCACGGTCGACGTGACCGTCGTCGTCGGCGGCGGGCTGCACGTGCAGGGAGGTCAGTTCGAGGCACAGCACGACGGCGGGCCTGCCGCGGGCCACGACGTAGTCGGCGGCGGCGCCGAGCCCGGGGATGGCCGCGTAGCAGCCCATGTGCCCGACGAACAGCCGCTGCACGTCAGGTGCCATCCCGAGGTCGGCAGCCACCCGGATGTCGAGACCGGGCGTGACGTACCCGGTGCACGAGACGACCGCGAGCAGGCCGACCTCGTCGGGTGCGAGTCCTGCGTCGGTGAGCGCTGAGGCCACCGCCTCCTTGCCCAGCGGGAGCGCCTCGGCGACATAGCGGCGCATCCGCTCGCCGGTGGACCAGCGGGAGACGTCCTCCTCCACCGGGTTCACCGCCGCGTGCCGGTGCACCACCCCGGCGCCGCGGAAGATCCGCTCGGCCATCCGGTCGCCCGCGAAGTGCTGCGAGAAGAACCCGTCCCACATGTCGGTCTGGCTCACCCGGCCACCGGGGAAGGCCATGCCGAAGCCGGCGACGTACGCCGTCATTCTCGCCTCCCGGTGGCCTGGAACAGGACCGCGGTGGTCGGTACCGGCACCATCGCCACCGTGTCGGCCCGGCCGGCGGCCCACCGGACGAGGCCCGGCAGCGACGGCCGGATGCCCCGCATCCGCAGTGTCACGCCGTGGCGGCCACACTCCCGCACGAGAGCGGCGCGGTCGACGAACAGTGCCGGATCGTGGATCCCGGGGGGCGCCGCGCCGGGTATGCGTTCGGCCACGGTGACGGCGATGAAGCGGCCGAGAGCGGTGGCGGCGAGCGTGTCGATCACGAGCAGGCCACCCGGCCGCAGCAGCCGGCAGGCCTCGCGGACCGTGGCCGCGAGGTCGGGCACGTGCTCGAGGATCTCGCCTGCCGCGACGACGTCGGCGCACCCGTCGGCCAGTGGCACGGCCATGACGTCCCCACGCACGACGGTGACGCCGTAGGACGCGGCCTGGGCCAGCGCGGACGCGACCATGTCCACGCCGATGTGGCGGTACCCGGCCCCGGCGACGTGCGGGGCGAGCAGGCCCGCACCGCACCCGAGGTCGACCAGCACGGCGCCCTCCCGGGTGGCGGGGGGAATGAGCGCGCCCCGTGCCGCCGCGAGCCAGTGGAGCATCGCGAACGGTCCGCGGGGACGCCACCAGTGCTGCGCGAGGTCGTCGTACTGGGCCGGATCGTTGCGCGCCAGCCCGCCGGCTCGATGGTTCCGGACGTCGGGCACGCGTTCCAGGCTGCCAGACTGGAGCGCATGCGGCCTGTCGCCGATCGAGCGGTCGCGTTGCTGCGGTCCTCCCATCCCGAGCCCACCGTCGCGGTCACCGTGATGGTCACGGCCCTGGCCGTGACCACGGGGCGCGACCTGCCCGGTGTGCTGCTCGTGGCCGCCGCGGTGCTCACCGGACAGCTGTCGATCGGGTGGCTCAACGACGTGCTCGACGCCGAGCGGGACGTGGCCGTCGCCCGCACGGACAAGCCCGTGGCCGCCGGAGCGATCTCGGCGCGCACCGTGGGGGTGGCGACGGTGCTGGCCGCGGTCGCCTGTGTGCCCCTGTCGCTCGCGTCGGGCCTCCTCGCGGGGCTGGTGCATCTCGTCGCCGTCGGCGCCGGGTGGGCCTATGACCTGGGCATGAAGTCGACGGCGCTGTCGGTGCTGCCCTACGTGGTGTGCTTCGGGCTGCTGCCGGTGTTCGTCGTGCTCGGGCTACCCGGCACGCCGGCGCCGCCCTGGTGGTTGCCGGTGGCGGGCGCCCTGCTGGGCGCCGGGGCGCACTTCGCCAACGTGCTGCCCGACCTCGACGACGACGCGGCCACCGGAGTGCGTGGGCTGCCCCACCGGCTCGGCGCGGCCGGCAGCCGGGCCGCGGCGGCGTTGCTGCTGCTCGCCGCCACCGTGGTGCTCGCGCTCAACGCCCCGCTGCCTGCCGTGGTCACCTGGGGCGTGCCCGTGCTCGCCGTGGTGATCCTCGCGGCCGGGTTCCGGGCCGGACGCACCCCCGGCTCGCGGGCACCCTTCCGCGCCGTGCTGGTGGTGGCCGCCGTGGCCGTGGTGCTCCTGGTGGCGTCGGGACCTGCCCTGCTCCGGTAGCCCGCGCGCGGGCCGTCAGACCGGCTGGGGGCGCCCTGCCCTCCCTGAGAGCCCGAGGGTCGCGTACGCGGCAGCCACCCGCGCCAAGGCGCCCACCGGCGCCGTGCCGCGGCCCAGGCCGAGGTCCACCGCCGCGTCGAAGACGGACTTGTGGCGGGCCGCCGCGGTGACCGCCGCATCGAGGAAACGCGGGTGGGCCACGAGACCGGACAGCAGGGCACCGTGGCGGTGGTGCAGGGAGAAGGAGCGCTCCATGGCCCGGCGGTGCGCCGCACCCGCGTCCGCCCCCAGAAGCGCGGCGCGGCCGGCGAGGATCCCGGAGGCCACGGCGTCGAAGATCCCCTCGCCGGTGAGCGGGTTGATCATCGCCGCGGCGTCGCCCGCCAGCAGGACCCGGCCGTCGGGATGGTGGCGCGGGCCCGTGGACAGCGGCAGGTGGTGGCCGCGCACCGTGTCCGGAGCGGGCTCGTGGCCGGGCAGCAGCCTGCGCAGCGCGTCGAGAAGCTCCTGCCGCGACCCGGCACCGCGCCGGTCGAACACGCCGTAGCCCACGTTGGAGCCGCCTCCGGGGAGGGGGAACGACCAGGCGTAGGCCGGGTAGCGGGTGCGGGCGAACTCGATCACCAGCGCGTCGGGCGCCACCGTGGTGGGTGCGTAGCCGCGGATCGCGACCGCCGTGTGCTTCGGCGCCGCGTCCGGCGCGCCCAGGAGGCGGCGGACCGTGGAGTTCGCGCCGTCGGCCCCGATCACGACCCCGGCCTCGATGCTCTCGTCGAGGACGACGCCGTCGGCGTGGACGTCGAAGCGGCGCACGCGGTGGCGGCGTAGCTCGGCACCGCGTGCGACGGCCGCCGAGACCAGTTGCGCGTCGAACACCGCCCGCGGAATCACCCGGTTGGGACGCGCGCACGGCCGCGAGACCACCCGGCCGCCGGGGCTGCGCAGCTGCAGGCGCGGCACCTCAGGGCCCAGACCCGTCAGATCGGGCACGCCCAGGGCCTGGAGCAGCTCGAGCACGTGCGCGGCGATGCCGTCCCCACAGGTCTTGTCGCGCGGGAACTCCGCCGCATCCAGCAGCAGGACGCGCGCATCCGGACGTAGCTGCAGCACCCGCAACGCGCTCGCCGACCCGGCGGGACCCGCACCGACGACGGCGACGTCGTACTTCTCATTCACTCTGCGGTTCTACCCGAGTTTGCCGGGGCCCACCGGGGGCACCTGCCGGGTGTGCGCATCGTCATCACCGGAGCAAGCGGGAACGTCGGGACCGCCCTGCTGCGCCGGCTCGCCCGCCACGGCAACGGCGACGGAACCTCCGGGCCGCACGAGATCGTGGGGATCTGCCGGCGTCCACCGTCCGGTGGCGCTCCGTACGCCGGCGCCCGCTGGGTGGCTCTCGACCTCGCCGGGCCTGCTGTCGAGGCGGCGTTGACGCCCGTGTTCGACGGCGCCGCCGCCGTGGTGCACCTGGCCTGGGGCTTCCAGCCTGCGCACGACATCGCGTACCTGACCCGGCTGGGCGTCGACGGCACGCGGGCGGTGGTGAACGCCGCGCAGGCGGCGGGGGTGCCGCACCTGGTGCACGTGTCCTCCGTGGGCGCCTACTCCCCCGCCCCGGACGACGGCAGCCGCGTGGACGAGTCGTGGCCGATCGAGGGCATCGACTCCCTGGCCTACAGCCGCCAGAAGGTGGCGGCCGAGCGGGTGCTCGACGAGCACGAGCGCGCACGTCCCGACGGCACCGCGGTCGCCCGGCTGCGGCCGGCACTGATCGTCCAGCGCGAGAGCGGGAGCGCCCTGCTCCGCTACGGCGTCCCGCCGTACGTCCCGGCGGCGCTGCTGCGGCACCTGCCGCTGCTGCCGGTCGACCGCGACCTAGTGGTGCCGCTCGTGCACACGTCCGACGTGGCCGACGCCATCGCCCGTGTCCTCGAGCAGCGGGCGACGGGCCCGTTCAACCTCGCCGCGGAGCCGCCGGTCACCCGGGACCTGATCGCCGCCGTCCTGCACGCCCGGCCCGTCCATCTGCCGCGCACCGTCCTGCGCACGGCGGCCGACGTGGCGTGGCGGTTGCGGCTGCAGCCGCTGGACCCGGGCTGGATCGACCTCGCGTTCGCCGTCCCCCTGCTCGACTGCGGCCGCGCCCGCCGGGAGCTCGGCTGGACGCCTGCGGTCACCGCCGACGCCGCGCTCGCCCAGGTGGTCGGCGGCATGGCCGACACGGCCGCCACCACGAGCCCGGCGCTGCGTCCGCGGTCGGTGCCGGCCGAGCTGGCCGCCATCGCCCGTGGCGAGCCGATCACCAGCCGCCGCCTCCCCTGACCCGCGAGTCGCCCGTTCCAGACCCGCGAGTCGCCCGTTCCCGCCTCGGCGGGGCGCTCCCAGCTCTGTCCGGCTCGCCACAGCGCTTGGACGAAGTATCCAGTCTGGACGTACAGTCCAGCCATGGAGACCGCGCAGGACGTCACCGACTCGCGGGTGGCCATGTGGTCCGCGGTGTGCCACGCCCTGAGCCTGCTGCTGGGCCCCTACGCCGAGGTGGTCCTGCACGACGCGGAGCAGGATCGCGTGCTGGCCACCTGGAACCCGATGACCACCCGCCGAGCGGGTGACCCCTCGCTGCTGGGTGAGCTGGACCAGCTCGACCCGTCGGCCGACGACGTCTACGGGCCCTACGAGAAGCTGCTGGCCGACGGGCGGCGCCTGTCGTCGGTCAGCGCAGTGCTGCGCGGCCCGGACGGACAGCCGTCCGCCGTGCTCTGCGTCAACCTCGACCGGACACCGCTGGAGCAGGCCGCCGCCCTGCTGGCCGGTTTCGCCGCCCCCACCGTCCCGCGGCCGCAGGCCCTGTTCGAGCAGGACTGGCCCGACCGCGTGCAGCTAATCATCGGATCGTTCGTCCGCAGCCGCGGCCGGCCCGTCGAACGCCTGGGGCGCGAGGACCGTCTCGCCGTACTCGCGGAGCTCGACCAGGCCGGCGTGTTCGCGGTCCGCCGGGCGGTCCCCGTCGTCGCGAGCGCGCTGCGGACCTCGCGCTCCACCGTCTACTCGCTGCTCGCCGAGCTCAGAGCACGAAGGACCCACCCGTGACCCCGCTGCCCGACTTCCGGCTGGAGACCTACTTCTCCCGCTGGGAGTTCACCGCCCGCCACCACCTGACGGCCTCCGACGCCCAGACCATGCCGATGGCCGAACTGCTCGCCATGGCCGACGACGCCGACCGCGCCGCGTGGGACACGCTGTCCCTCGGCTACACCGAGACGTTCGGCGACCCGGCCCTGCGGCAGGCGATCGCCGAGACGTACACCCACGCCGAGGCCGACGACGTGATCTGCTTCGCGGGCGCGGAGGAAGGCCTCTACCTGGCCATGCAGGTTCTCCTGGGCCCCGACGACCACGCGGTGGTGATCACCCCGAACTACCAGGCCGCCGAGACCGTCCCGCTGGCGCTGTGCCCGGTCACCGGGGTCGCGCTGGACCCGGAGCGGGGCTGGGCGCTGGACCTGGACGCGGTGGCCGCGGCGATCCGGCCCACCACCCGGGTGGTCTCTGTCAACTTCCCCAACAACCCCACGGGCAAGGTCATCGCCGCCGCCGACTTCGCCCGCCTGGCCCAGATGTGCGACGAACGCGGGATCCACCTGTTCAGCGACGAGGTCTACCGCGGCCTGGAGCTCAAGCCGTCCCGTCGCCTCCCGCAGGCCGCCGACCTGTCGGAGCGTGCCCTGTCGCTGAACGTCACGTCGAAGGCACTCGGGCTGCCTGGGCTGCGGATCGGCTGGATCACCTGCCGGGACCGGGAACTGCGCTCCCGGCTGGAACGGGCCAAGCACTACACCACCATCTGCAACTCGGCCCCGAGCGAGATCCTCGCCCGTATCGCCATCAAGGCGCGCGACCGGATCCTCGACCGCAACCGGGCGATCATCGCGGGGAACCTGCCGGCGTTCGAGACGTTCTTCGCCGAGTTCGACGACCTGTTCGCATGGCAGGCCCCTGACGGCGGGTGCGTGGCCTATCCCCGCTACCGGGGCCGTGACGGCGTGGAGCGGTTCTGCACCGAGCTCATCGAGGAGGCCGGGGTGCTCCTGCTGCCCGCCAGCGTCTACCGCTCACGGCTCACCGACTCCCCCACCGACCGCTTCCGGATCGGCATCGGGCGCCGGGATCCCGAACCGGCACTGGACGTCTTCGCCACCTGGTTGCGGGCGCGCCGGTGATCGGCCGAGGTCAGGACACCTGGCGCTGTGCGACCGCCGCCATCGCCTACCCGGGGCGGGTATGGACGCCGAGGCCACCGGAGACGATCAGATTGTCGCCCGTGACGTAGCCGGCGCTGTCGGAGGCGAGGAAGGCGACAGCTTCGGCGATGTCGGCGGGGACTCCGACGCGACCGAGGGGAACGCCGCCGCCCCAGGAAGCGATCGTGTCCGGGGAGAATCCCATCTTGCCGTACGCGGGGGTGTTGATCAGGCCGGGGGCACGAACAGAGCGCAAGCCCGCGCCATCGTTGCCACGGCGTTCGCGTGCTTCGACGCCGCCACCGTGACGTGGCTCGAAGCCGACGGGCAGGGCGACCTTCTCATTTATGACCAGGGCCTCGCTGCGGTACGCGGCTAGAGTTCGCCGGCCCCGTCCCGCTCGCCCTCGCGCCGGACACCCCGACCGCCGACATCCGCACCGGGTACGCGCGGTGCTCGACGCTCGCCGAGCACGGCCTCCCCGCCACGCGCCCGGGCCTCGCGCTAGCGTCCGCCCCATGAAGGAGCAACGTCGCGCCCGCGCGATAGCGATGACGCCTGCGGAGGTCGACGCCTTCCTCGCGGAGGAGCGCACCTGCCGCGTCGCCACCGTGGGCCGGGGCGGCCCGCACGCCACCCCGTTGTGGTTCGTCTGGCAGGACGGGGCGCTCTGGCTGACCTCGCTGTCGCGCAGCCAGCGCTTCACCGACCTGCAGAACGACCCGCGGATCGCGATCGTCGTCGACGCGGGTGAGGAGTACGACGAGCTGCGCGGGGTGGAGCTGCGCGGACGGGCCGAGGTGGTCGGGGAGGTGCCCCGAACCGGCGAGCCGGTGCCCGAACTGGACGGCCCGGAGCAGGCCTTCGCCGACCGGTACACCGGCGGCACCATTGCCCGCGACGGGCGCCACGCGTGGCTGCGCGTGGTACCCGAGAAGATCACCAGCTGGGACTTCCGCAAGATCGGCAGCTGACCGGGGCTACCGGCGGCGGCCGCGGATCCGGCGCAGTGCCACCACGAGCACGGCGGCGAACGCCAGCTGGCCACCGAGGACGATCCGGTTGACGTCGACCGCCGGGTGCCAGGCCACCTTCCCGTTCGGGCCGATGGAGAAGGCACCCAGCGGGCGGGCCACCGCACCTGCACCCGTGCTCGATGCCCCGGGCCGGGCGGCGCCCGCCCCGCCGCCGGCCCGCACCCGCGCGACCGGCAGGAGGGTGGTGTCCCCGTTCTGGACGGGCGGCCCGAACACCTGGTCGCGTCCGAGCCGGTCGGCGACCGCGGCCACCACGTCCGACGGCGCGGGCGGGACGGCAGGCGGGTGCGTGTTGGCACGCTGGGCGGGAGTCGAAGCGGTCATACCGCCCACAATGCCGTTCGATCACGCCTGCTGCCCAGTGGCCGGCCCGGCCCCGGCCGGCGCCCGACCCCTCGTGCGGGCGCCGACCGGGTCACGCCCGCTGCCACGGGTGCGGAAGATCCGTGACCAGCAAAGTCCTCGCCCTGCTCGAGGCGTTCTCGCCCAGCGGCGGCGAGCTGACGCTCAGCGACCTCGCCCGCCGCGCGGGCGTGTCGCTGTCCACCGCCCACCGCCGGGCGGCGGAGCTGGTGGCGTGGGGCGCACTGGAGCGCGGACCCGGCGGGGCGTACCGGATCGGGCTGCGGCTGTGGGAGATCGGCTCGCTCGCACCGCGCGGGTTCGGGCTGCGGGAGATCGCCATGCCGTTCCTCGAGGACCGCTACGAGGTCACGCACGAGCACGTCCACCTCGCCGTGCGCGACCACCTGGACGTCGTGTTCGTGGAGCGCATCAGCGGGCGGGAGGCGTCCATCCCGGTCCTGAGCAGAGCGGGCGGCAGAATCGGGCAGTTCGCCACCGGCGCCGGCCTGGTGCTGCTCGCCCACGCGCCGCCCGACGTCCAGGAGGAGGTCCTGAACTCCCCGATTCCCCGCTACACGAAGAACACGATCACCGATCCCCCAGGCTGCGGGCCACCCTGGCCGGCGTCCGCCGCAACGGCCACTCCACCAGCGACGGCATGATCGACCTGACCGTGCTCTCCGTCGGCGCCCCCGTCACCGGCAGCGACGGGTCGGTGGTGGCCGCGGTGTCCGTCGCCGTCGCCTCGGGCAGCAGGCACCCCACCGCGATCGCCCCTCTCGTCCGGGCCGCCGGCCTGGGGATATCGCGCGCCCTGCGCGCCCCCTCGCACCCGGGACCGGGACGCCCGCCGGGCCCCTACGGCAGGATCGAGTCGACGTAGCCGCCGTCCACCCGCAACGCGCCACCGGTGGTGGCCGAGGCGAGGTCGGAGCTCAGGTAGGTGACCATGTTGGCGATCTCGGCCGGCTCGATCAGCCGCTGCAGCAGCGACTGCGGGCGGTACTCGCGCATGAAGCGCGTCTGCGCCTCGTCCCAGGGCAGGTCGCTGCCGACCACGCTCGTCACGAGGTCCTCGACGCCGCCCGTGTGGGTGGGTCCGGCGATCACGGAGTTCACGGTGACCCCGGTGCCGGCGGCGGCCTTGGCGAAGCCGCGCGACACGGCGAGCTGCGCCGTCTTCGTCACGCCGTAGTGCACCATCTCCTCCGGGATCACCACGGAGGAGTCGCTGCTGAGGAACAGCACCCGGCCCCAGCCGCGATCGGTCATGCCGGGGAGATAGGTGCGGGTGAGGCGGACGCCGGACAGCACGTTCACCTCGAAGTAGCGCCGCCACTCCTCGTCGCCGATCTCCAGGACCGGCCGGGCCTCGAAGATGCCCAGGTTGTTCACCAGCACGTCGACCTGCGGCAGCTTCGCCACCAGCGCCGCGGTTCCCTCCTCGGACGTCACGTCCGCCGCGACGCCGAGCACGTCGGCGCCCGGCACCTCGGCCAGCAGGCGCTCCACCGCGTCCTTCACGCGCTCCTCGCCGCGCCCGTTGATCACCGCCCGGGCACCCGCCGCAGCGAGCTTGGTGGCGATGGCGTGGCCGATCCCCTGGGTCGAGCCGGTGACGAGCGCCGTGCGGCCCTTCAGATCAATGTCCATGCAGGGTGCAAGGCGCCCGGGCGCCCATCCCTTCCCTCCGGTAGCCGGTCAGAACAGGTTGTAGGACGCTCTCGCGACCGCGAAGCCGTGGCCGGTCTGCGGGTTCTCGCAGCGCATCCCGCTCTCCTTGCTCGCACAGACGACGTCGCCGAACCGGACGGACTCCCCGTAGGCGAGCTTCGCGAGGGAGGGGTCGGCCACCGTGTCCCCGACGCACGACAGCTGCCCCTGACCCGAGCCGGAGAGGATCGTGCCCGTACCGAAGGCCTGGGTGCAGGACGACGGGGTGGGCGGCAGCTGCCAGGTGCGCTGGACGACGTCGCACCGCACCTCGCCGGTGGACATGCGGCACGCGATGTTGCCGCTCGGCGTGGCGAACTGCGCGGAGCCGGTGCCGAACCGGTGGTCCGTCTCGGCGTCGATCACCGGGGCTTCCGCGCCGGGGGCCGTCGATGTGGGGGAACCGGCCGAGTCGGCCGGGGCGGGTGCGGTGGTGGCCGGACCCGCCGCGGCCGGGTCCGGCTCGGAGCCGGGCCCGGTGAGCAGCAGCACCGCCGTCAGAGCGATGCCTGCCCCCGCCACGGCCGCGACCACGATCGCCGCGATCACCTTCCAGTTGCGGCGGGGCGGCGCATCGGGAGCGCCGACCGGGGGCCGCGCCGGAGGCCTCGGGCCGGCGGCGGTGGGCGGCCCGGGCCGTCCGACGGGGACGACGGCGGGCAGACCGGGGACGGTGGACCCGATGCCCCTCCGACCGGCGCCGGTCGGGCCGCCGACCCGTGGGGAGGGCACGGTCGGGGAGGCGACGGACGGAGCGGCCGCCGGGCCGGTAACGCCCGGACCGGCGGCCCAGGCGGCGGCCGGGACCGGGGGGCCGGGGGGCGCCATGCCGGGGGCCGTCATGGCGGCGGCGGGAACGGCCGGGGCGGGCATCCCCTGGGCAGGCACGGGTTGCGGAGGCCCTGCCTGGGTTGGCCCCGTCTGGGTGGGTACCGACGGCACGGGGGAGGCGGGAGCAGGCGGGGAGGGCGTGGGCGCGGCTGGGGCCGGCGTGCCCGGGACGGGCATCGGGGTGGCCATCGGGACGGCCATCGTGGGGGCGGGCACTGCCGCCGCCGCGGGGTCGGGCTTCTCCAGTGGCCGCAGCAGGTCACGCAGGCGAGCGGCGGTCGGTCGCGCGGCCGGGTCCTTCACGAGGCACGCCATCACGGCGTCGCGCAGCGGCCCGTCGAGCGGACCGAGGTTCGGTTCGGCCTGGGCGACCCGGTGGAGCACGCCGGGCACGGAGTCGGCGGCGAACGGCGACCGGCCCGTGGCGGCGTAGCCGATCAGGGACCCGAGGCAGAACATGTCACCGGCCGGTCCGACGTCGAGCCCCGCGATCTCCTCCGGCGTCATGTACTCCGGCGTGGCGACCACGTGGCCGGCCTGCGCCGCCAGCATGGGGTCGACCGTCCGGGAGAACCCGCCGTCGATCAGGCACGGGCCGTCCTCGGCCAGCAGGACGTTCGACGGCTTGAGGTCGCGATGCACGATGCCCGCGCCGTGCAGGGCGACCAGACCGTCGGCCATCCGGACCGCCAGCGCCAGCGTGCCCGCCCGGCCCAGCGGGCCGTTCGCGCTGACGTAGGCGTGCAACGAGGGCGCCTCGACGTAGGCGGTGGCGACCCAGGGCGGGTCGCCGTCGGGGTCGGCGTCGAGCAGCGCCGCGGTGAACCACGGCGGCGCCGTGGCCGCCAACTGCACCTCCCGACGGAACCGCTCTCGGAACCCCGGCAGGGCCGCGAGCTGGGGATGCACCACTTTCAGAGCAACGCGCCTACCGGCATCGTCGACGCCGAGCAGGACACGTCCCAGCCCGCCGTTCCCGAGCCGGGACACCACTCGGTAGCGACCCAGGGTGCGGGGGTCGTCCGCTGCGATCTCCTCCATCGCGGGGGGACGCTACCGGGCGCTGTTGATCAAGGACTTCCGGTCACCATCGGCCACAGACCATCCGGTCCGGCGGCCAGTGCGGCGGCGCCGATCTCGGCGTTCCACTCGGCGTCCGAGCCGTCCTCGTCGCGCCACGCCCAGAGGCGGGTGGTGCTCAGCCGGAGGTCGTGCTCACGGGTGAAGCCGATGGCGCCGTGCACCTGATGGGCGATCCGGGCGACGGCACCGGCGGCCTCCCCGGTGCGTGCCTTGGCCGCGGCGACCGCGAACCGCGACGCCGGGGCCGTGAACCCGCCCGCGGTGACCACCGCGGCCGCTGACGACGCCGCCGCCGACGCCGCAGCCACCTCCGCGGCGGCCAGGGCCAGCTGCTGCTGCACCGCCTGGAACCGGCCGATCGGGCGGCCGAACTGCACCCGCTCCCCCGCGTAGCGCACGGATGCGGCCAGCGCACCGCGCGCCGCCCCGGCGAGCAGCTGGGCCCGGCCGAACGCGGCCCGCAACCGGAGCTCCTCGGCCGTCCCCTCGGGCCGGGCCGCGATGGCGGCGGGCGCCACCTCACCCTCGACGGCCGCGGTGTCCCGCGGCTCCTCCGCGAGGTTGGCGCCGTCGGAGACGGTGAGCCGCTCCGGCCCCAGCAGGACGACGTGTTCCGGGGTGAGCACGACGACCCCGGCCGCCGCGCGGGCCCACGGCACCCGCCGCAGCACGCCGCGGACGCCGGTGCCTGCGACCTCCAGCTCACCCGCCACGGCCGTCAGCGGCCCGGCAGGCACGGCGATGCCCGCGGAGTGCAGCAGCCAGCCCGCGAGCAGGTCGGTCTCCACCAGCGGCACCCGGGCCGCGTGCGCCCCCGCTGCCGCCAGGACGACGGCCGCGTCGGAGAACGTGCCCTCGCTGCCGCCCGCGTCGCCGGGCAGCGTCAGCCGGGCGAGCCCGGTGTCGTCCAGCGTCTTCCAGAGCTCGGCGTCGAATCCCGTGCCCGCGCCGCGTGCGTCGGCGAACACCGACTCCGCCAGCTCCTGCAGCTCTGCGTTCGACGACTCGTTCACCGCAGACTCGTTCACCGCAGCCCCAGCCCGCGCGCGACGATCCCGCGCAGCACCTCGTTGGTGCCACCGCGCAGCGTGAAGCCGGGGGCGTGCAGCACCGCGTCGGCCAGCAGCCGGGCGTAGCCGCCCTCGGCGCCGGGGTCCGGCGGGGTCGCGACGAGCAGCCGGGCCACCTCGATCACCTCGTTCTCGTAGCGCGTACCCAGGTCCTTCACCACGGCAGCGGCCAGCTCCGGTGCCTCGCCCGACTCCAGTGACCCCGCCACGGCGAGGGACATCCGGCGCAGCGTCCAGAGCCGGCTGACGAGGCCGCCGAGCTCCCTCGTGGCGGTGGACCCGCTGGCCTGCAGCTCCCCGACGAGCGCTGTGAGCAGCGGAAACGTCGAGAGGAACCGCTCGGGCCCGCTCCGCTCGAACGCCAGCTCGCTGGTGACCTGGCGCCAGCCCGCGCCGATCTCACCGAGCACCATGTCGTCGGGCACGAACACGCCGTCGAACACGACCTCGTTGAAGTGGTGCGCGCCGGTCAGGAGCGGGATCGGGCGGATCTGCACGCCCGGGGAGTCGAGCTGCACGATGAACTGGGACAGGCCCGCGTGCCGGTTCTGCTCGTCCCGGGGCGCCGAGCGGGCGAGCGCGAAGAAGGCGTGCGCGTGATGTGCTCCGGAGGTCCAGACCTTCGTGCCGGTGAGCTCCCAGCCGCCGCTGACCTGCACGGCCCTGGTCCGTACCGCCGCCAGGTCGGATCCCGCGTCCGGCTCGCTCATGCCGATGCCGAAGTACACCTCGCCTGCCGCGATCCCGGGCAGGAACCGCCGCCGCTGGGCGTCGGTGCCGAAGCGCATCAGGGTGGGTCCGATCTGGCGGTCCGCCACCCAGTGCGCGGCCACCGGAGCACCCGCGGCGAGCAGTTCCTCGGTGACGACGTACCGATCCAGCGGGGACGCTCCGTGGCCGCCGTACTCGACCGGGATCGTCATCCCCAGCCAGCCCCGCCTGCCCAGCTCCCTGGTGAAGCGCTCGTCCCAGCCCGACAGCCACACGTCGGCGCGAGGTGTCCAGGCTCCCGCCGCCCGCTCCTGCGCGAGGAACGCTCGCACCTCGCCGCGCAGCGCGGCGGCGCGCGGCGGGAGGTCGGTCGGGGGTGGCACCAACGCCGGTAGCCGCACCATCGTCTCCGTCACGGCCCCCATCCTGCGACATTCTCACCGCTGCGGCAGTAGTGATCGGGTCACAGCCCGCCGACGAGGCGGGCAGGGACACCCGTCACGTCGGGTGCGCCCTCCGGCCCGCGGTGGCAGCATCGGACCATGACGAACTCCGCGGTGACCAGCAACTCCACAGCCGACGAGTCGCGGGTCGTCGACGCGGTCCCCACCGGTCTGTTCATCGGCGGGACCTGGCGACCGGCCACATCCGGCGCCACCCTGACCGTCGACGACCCGGCCACCGGCAAGGCGCTGTGCGAGGTGGCCGACGCCGGTCCCGAGGACGGGCTGGACGCCCTCGCGGCCGCGGTGGCCGCCCAGCCGTCCTTCGCGACCACGGCGCCCCGGGAGCGCGGGGAGATCCTGCGTCGGGCCTACGAGCTGATGATGGAGCGCATCGACGACCTCGCGCTGCTCATGACCCTGGAGATGGGCAAGCCGCTCGCCGAGTCACGGGGCGAGATCTCCTACGCGGCGGAGTTCTTCCGCTGGTTCGCCGAGGAGGCCGTCCGGGTCGACGGCGGCTATGCCACCGCCCCGAACGGCGCGAGCCGGTTCCTCGTGCAGAAGCAGCCCGTGGGGGTCTGCCTGCTCATCACGCCGTGGAACTTCCCGATGGCGATGGGCACCCGCAAGATCGGCCCGGCGATCGCCGCCGGCTGCGCGATGGTGCTGAAGCCCGCGTCGCAGACCCCGTTGTCGATGCACGCGCTCGCCGCGATCCTCGCCGAGTCGGGGCTGCCCGGCGGCGTGCTGAACCTGGTCACCACCTCCGACGCAGGCGGCGTCATGGAGCCCCTCATCCGGGACGGCCGGGCTCGCAAGCTCTCCTTCACCGGCTCCACCCCGGTCGGCCGCAGACTGCTGGAGCAGGCGGCGGACAAGGTGCTCCGGACGTCGATGGAGCTCGGGGGCAACGCACCGTTCCTGGTGTTCGACGACGCCGACCTCGACAAGGCCGTGGACGGCGCGATGCTCGCCAAGATGCGCAACATGGGCGAGGCCTGCACGGCCGCCAACCGCTTCCTCGTGCACCGCTCGGTGGCGGACGCGTTCGCCGACAAGCTCACCGAGCGGATGAGCGCCCTAAGCGTCGGTCGCGGCACCGAGGACGGCGTGGACGTGGGGCCCCTCGTCGACGCGAAGGGCCGCGACAAGGTCGCCGAACTCGTGAAGGACGCGGTGGACCGCGGCGCCGCCGTGCGCGTCGGCGGCGAGGCGGTGGACGGTCCCGGCTACTTCTACCGCCCGACCGTGCTCACCGGCGTTCCGCTGGAGGCGCGGCTCACCGCGGAGGAGATCTTCGGGCCGGTGGCCGCGATCAGCGTGTTCGACACCGAGGACGAGGCCGTCGCCGCGGCCAACGACACCGAGTTCGGCCTCGTGAGCTACCTGTACACGGAGAACGTGACGCGGGCGCTGCGGGTGTCGGAGCGTCTCGAGTCCGGCATGGTCGGCCTCAACACCGGCCTCGTGTCCAACCCCGCGGCCCCGTTCGGCGGCATCAAGCAGTCCGGACTGGGCCGCGAGGGCGGCAGCGTGGGGATCGAGGAGTACCTCGAGACCAAGTACGTGGCGATCGGCTTCGGCGGCTAGTCCCGCGTCCGCCGCGGGGGGCTGCGGAGCTCAGCCGCCCGGCGGCGGCGCCGGCGCACCGGCCGGTGCGTTCGGGTCAGCCGGTGCGTTCGGGTCGGCCGGCGCATCGGGGTCGGCCGGTGCGTCGGGGTCGGGTCCGTAGACGGTGGTCGACGGGTCGGTTCCGGTGATGATCGACTCGATCAACAGGTAACCGCCCTGCATCACGACCAGTCCGGTCAACCCCAGCAGCACGACCACCGTGGTGGCGGTGAGCACCTTCACCTTGACCGGCGTGCGCCCGAGCCGTTCCCGGCCGGTCTCCACCACCCAGGCGCGCGCCGCGATGACGATGAGGAACAGCAGTAACGCCAGCCAGACCCAGATGTCCAGAGACTGATCGATGACGAGGTCCTGAGCCAGGATCATGCTCAGCCTCCCGTGCCCGGTGCCAGAGGTACGGTCGGCACGGTCTTCTTCAACACCGCATCGAAGCCGTCCTGGTAGGTCAAGACGTACTGCCCGGACGCCACCAGCTGCTGGATGATCTCGAGGCTCCAGCCGGGCTTCTTGCCGTTGAGCACGACGCCCTGTTTCTCCACCGAGGTGAAGCTGATCAGCACGTCGGGGGCCTCGGCCTCGATACACCGGACCGGGTCGTTGGCCAGCTCGGCGCAGCCGTCGACCACCGAGCCCATGCTGTGGGTGTCGATGCCCTCGACACCGTAGGGCCCGACGTTGGACAGCGGCACGATCTCCTGGCCGGGTGGGGTCTCGTGGATGACCTGCCGGGCGAGCGCCACCTCCTGCGGGTAGACCACCTGGTAGGCGTCGTTCCCCCCGCGGATCAGCACCAGCAGGGGGAACAGGAGGACCATCCCCACCGCGAGCACCACCTCCATGGAGCGCCTGCGCCGCACGAGTGCGCGCAGCCCGTCGGCCCCGAGGATCGTGAGCACCGGCAGGCCGTACAGCACGATCCGCAGGAACACCTCACCGCCGTAGCCCTGCAGCGCGAACGCCATCGGCACCACCGCCAGCGCGATCGGCACCAGGTCGCGCTTGCGGCGCCAGTAGACCCAGGCCCCGCCGATCGCCAGCGCCCAGGTCAGACCGGGCACGATGATCCGCAGGTACTTCACCGCGACCTGCCCGGTGTCACCGAGCAAGCGGTCCGCGACCCCGGTCTCCAGTGCATCACCGCCACCGGAGCCCAGCAGCAGGCCGAGCTGGGTGATCCAGAACAGCCGCGCGGAGATCACGAAGAACACCGCCAGGCCGACGATGGCCACGAGTACCAGGCCACGGCCCCGGATCCGGCCGACGATCGCCAGCACCACGAGCTGGCCGATGATCGCGAACGGGGTGAGCTGATGCTCCGGGATCACCGCCAGGATGCACAGCGCCGCGCAGAAGTAGATCAGCAGCAGCTGTCGGGGTGGCAGGCTCGGTCTGTTGGGTGGGGTCATCGCCGACACCAGCCAGCGGCGCAGCAGCGGTAGCCGTCGGGCTTCGGGGTGCGCGACCGGCCAGCCCGGCACCCCTGCCGCGTCGGTGCGCCGCGTGGCCAACGGGCCGAGCGCGAACGTCAGCACGGTCAGCATCAGCACGATGCCGGTGGCCTGGGGCGAGAAGTAGTCCTGCTCCACCCAGTTGAGCCCGACGAACAGCCACGCAGCCGCCCACGGTGCGCGGCTGCCCCCGAGCATCGAACGGGCCAGCGCGTAGATGCCGATCGTCCACACCCCGACGACCACCGGTGGGAACCAGCGCAGCACGGAGTCGAGCTGGGTGGCGCCGCCCGCGTCGCGGAAGAAGGCCCACTGCGCGAAGAAGGCGGGCCACCAGAACCGGGCGTCGATGCCCTCGGGTGGGATCCCGTCGTGGGCGATCGCGTCGGTGAACCCCGCGAGCAGCCACGCCGTGCTGAACCGCGCCACCGGCTCCACCACGGACGGCATCCCGACCGAGCAGAGGATCAGCACCGCGGTGGCGGTGCCCAGCATCGGGATCCGGGGACGCGGCGAGCGCAGCTCCGCGACGCAGGCGCCGACCGCGCACAGCAGGGCGGCCCATCCGGCCGGGCTCAGCACCTTGGCCAGGCCCCAGCCGTCCAGTGCCGACAGGTCGGTGGTGGCGGCCGCCACCGGCAGCAGGGCCACGGCGGCCAGTGCGAGCACCGGGGAGAGCCAGCGGAAGATGCCGGTGGCCGGCGGCGCAGGCGGGGGTGGCGGCGGGACGTTCCGCGCCCGGGGACGCTGGACGGGCAGGGCGGTGGTCGGGGCGTCGAGGTCTGCGGCACGCATCGCCGTGGTGGCCTGGTCGACGTTGCTCCCCGGCCGCCTCTCGTCACCCGGGTAGCGGGTGTCCGTCGAAGTCACGGCGAAGGAACCTCCACATCGGCCCGGCGACGCGCCGGGGAGAACAGCACAGCCGCCGCACAGACGACCTGGACGGCGATGTAGCCGATCGCCACGGGAATGAGCGCGGACACCCCGGCGCCGGTGACGGGTGTGACGAGCGCTGCGACCACCACGAGTATCGAGCTGCTGAGCTGCAGCCTGGCGTAGCTCATGGCCGAGCCGGTGGCCTGGCGCACGCCCAGCTCATGGGCGACGACCAGCCGGAACGCCAACCCCAACAGGAGCAGGCGCAGCACGTCGGCTCCCTCGGCGTACGCCTCACCGAAGATCAGCAGCAGGGGGTAGGCCAGCGCCGCGCCCAGCGCCAGCATCGGCAGGAAGATGACGAGCAGCCTGCGGCGCGCCGCCGCGGCCAGCTCGCGGGTGCGGTGCGGCTCGCGCGCCACGGTGACCGCCAGGGAGTTCATGAAGAACATCCCGGCGAGGTCGATCACGGCCACGGCCTGCCACGCGATGAAGAAGACGGCGCCGGTCTCGGGGCCGAACCGCAGGTTGACCAGGACCGGAACCTGGTTGTAGAGCAGGGCGGCGCCGATCTGCCCCACCGCCGTGGGGCCGAGGAAAGCGATCACGACGCTGCGGGTCGGCAGGACGCCGTCCTTCGCCCGTGCGCTGGCCCGCCGTGTCATGACGGCGATCACGACCGAGCCGACCGCGATCCAGACGACGATCGAGCCGACCCACGGCAGCACCGCGCCGTAGGAGCCGAGCGCGGCCAGCCCGCCGAGGAGAACCAGCAGGCCGAGGCGGGCGACGGTGAAGATCCCGTTGCGCCAGACGACCCACCACGGCTTGCCGAGCGCCACGAGGATGAAGTCGTGCACGACGAACACGCCCCAGCCGGCTGAGGCGACCACGAAGAGCAGGAGACCGAACGCGAAGGGTCCGTCGGGGCCTGCCGAGATCGTGGCCAGCCGCGGCGCGAACAGCGCGTAGACGAGCCCGACCAGCCCGGACAGCGGCATGATCAGGAGCAGGCTGCTCCAGACGAGCCTGCCCGTGCTGCGTCCGGCTCGCGGCATCCACCGCATCAGGCCGACGCCGAGGTTGAGCTGGGCGGCCCCGCCCACGAGGATGAACGCGGAGACCACCAGCTGGGCGTCGCCCACCTCGGCGGTGGACATGATCCGGGCCGCGATCAGCCAGAAGATCAGGCCGCCCACCGAGCCCACAACCGAGCTCAGCGAGAGGGCGAGCCCGTCGCTCAGCCCCTCGTCGCCACTGTCCTGCTCGGGCGGGACCCCGCGGGTGATGCTCGCGATCCGCACGGTGTCGGCCACCACGGCCGGGAGCCGGACCGTCGGGGCGGCGGAGGGGTCGAAAGCATGCGTCGGCGGGTCGGCACGGGGATCGGGATGCGGCCGGCCGTCGTGGTCGGGCCGCACGGTCGCGGAGTGCGGACCTGAAGGCGGCTGCCGGCGCGTCACGGGGAGGGGACCAGCGGAACGCGGGCAGTCACGACATGCAGAACAGGGGAACGGCGGAGCACCGGGTGGACGATAACGGGGTCAGCTGTGACGGTTTCACTCACTGGGCGACCACCGCGTGCCGCAGCAACAACGGGACGCTCAGCACCGTCATCACGTACAGCGCGATGGCCGGACGCCACTCCCCCGTGCTCACCATGATCTGGCCGACGAGCAGCGTGACGGCCACGCCGACCCCGACGGTCAGCATCCAGACGTGCGCAGCGGGGGCCCGCCGCAGGAAGCCTGCGGCGGACCACCCGGGCCCGAGGATGAGGAAGAACGTGGTGACGAGGAACCGGAAGTCACCGACGAAGCCGCCGGTGACGTTCAGGACACTCAGTACACACGCGGTGATCCCCGCAACGACCAGGAGAAGCGCCACGAAACGGCGTGCGAGGCGCGCCCGCGTGAGCTCGGCGCTAGAGGGCACGCTCACCGTGGTACTCCGTTCGTCACCGACCCGCGATCACACCGCGGGCATCTGGCAGAAGGTCACCGGACACCCCGGGTATCCGGTTGGCGTCGAAGTGTAAGGGGGCGCCCAGATCAGGACGCCTCCTCCTCCAGCGCGAATCGCACGGCCACTCCGTCGCGGCCCTCACGGTCGACAGGGGCCGGCCGCGGGGGCGGCAGCGGACGGCGGCCGTTGACGGGATCGGCGGCCGGAGCAGACGCGCCGAGCGGTCCCCCGTTGAGCGACGACGCGCCCATCGACGCGCCGTTGGGGGCGCCGGGCTCGCCAACGGGCGGCACCACCGGGATGCCCCCCGCCGGGGTGAGAGCCCTGGCCTGCTCCTCGACCTGCACGCGCTCGGCCCGGCCGCGCTGCGCCCGGCGACGCTCGGCGGCGAGCGTGCGGAGCACGCGGGTGCCGTCGGCGAAGGTGCGCAGGTTGGACTGGCCGAAGATGCGCTCGCGCTCCATCGAGGGCACTTCGGTGATCTTCAGACCGGCAGCGGCGACACGGCAGTTGAGCACGGTCTCGATCTCGAACCCGTCGCCCCACAACATGCCCTCGGCCGGGGCCGGGGCGTCGATGGGCGGAAGGTCGAGGACCGGGAGGATGTCGGCCCAGAAGGCGTTGTAGCCGTAGCAGAGGTCGGTGTAAGACGTGCCGAACAGCGCGTTGGCCACGCCGTTGAGGCCGGCGTTGCCGCTCTTGCGCAGGAGCGTGATGTCGTCGCTGCCGCCGCCGCGGACGAAGCGGCTCCCCTTGGCGAAGTCGGCACCATCGATCAGCGCGCGGACGAACGAGGGGATCTCGGCCGGGTCGGCCGACCCGTCGGCGTCGAACATCACGATGACGTCGCCCGTCGACGCGGCGAAGCCGCACGCCATCGCGTTACCCTTGCCCTTGCGGGTCTGCGTGATGACCTTGACCCAGGGCAGGACCCGTTGTGCGGTCTCGATCGTGCCGTCGACGGAGTTGCCGTCGACGACGATGATCTCGTGAACCGCCGGACGCACCGCGGCGATCGCAGGGAGCACGACCTCCAGGTTCCGCGCCTCGTTCCGGGTCGGCACCACCACGGACACCCGCGGGTTGCCGTTCCGCTGCATCGCCGTTCTCCCCCCCACCGCCTCCGCGGTGATTTCGCGCCCTCGGCCCCGTCGCTGCCTGTAGCCTTCTCCCAGGACGATCTCCATCGCTGGGTTTATCTCTGAAGCACCCAATCGCGTTACGTAACAATCTCGCGAAGCCGTACCCCAATCGGGGCATCTTCGGTAGCGCAACTGCCGGTGTGCACTGCGCCTGCCGATCGGCACTCTACGGATCGTTCACATCGACCCTCATCGCGGTACCCGATCGTGCCGCGACGGGGGCGGAGGGGTTCCGAGACGCGCCGGGCGGTACCGTCTCTCGGTCCCGAAACCGGCAGGAGAGAAGGCTTTGTGTTGCTGCCGCTGGCGAGTGTGTCCGTCTGCATCCCGGTCTACAACGGGGAGCGTTTCCTCGCCGAAACGATCCGGAGCGTACTCGACCAGACCTACCGTGACTTCGAGCTCGTCATCCTCGACAACGCGAGCACGGACGAGAGCGGGGCGATAGCCCGCTCCTTCGCCGAGCGCGACTCGCGGGTCCGGGTCGAGCGCAACCCCACCACCGTGTCGCAGCCGGACAACTGGAACCGCGTGGTCCAGCTCTCCCGGTCGCCGCTGGTGAAGGTGGTGTGCGCCGACGACCTCCTCCACCCGCGGTGCCTCGAGTTCCAGGTCGCGCCCATGGAGGCCGACCCGGGGCTCGCGCTGGTGGCGGCCCGGCGTCACATGATCGACGAGCAGAGCCGGGTGATCGTCCCGCGGCGGGGCCTCGGCGGGCTCACCGGCGTGCGCACCGGCGTCGAGGTGGCCCGGCGGGTCGTCCGCAACGGGTCGAACCCGATCGGCGAGTCCAACAACGTGCTGTTCCGGCGTGACGACTTCTTCGCCGTGGGCGGGTGGCGCGCCGACCGCACCTACATCATGGATCTCGACCTGTGGCTGCGCCTGCTGCAGTACGGGGAGTTCCTCGGGCTGCCCGAGACGCTCGCGGCGTTCCGGATCGGGCGCGGCACCGTGTCCTCGGAGAACGCCGAGGCGATCTACGAGCAGCAGCGGATGCTGCTGGAGGAGATCGGCGAGTCGCCCTTCTTCCAGGTCCGGGGCGTGGACCTCGCCGTCGGACGCCTGCTGGCTCCGGCCGGCCGGTCCCGCAGGCGGGCCCTGTACGCGATCTCGAAGCTCGCCGCGCGCCGCAACGAAGGAGACGACGCGGCCTGAGTCGCGATCCGGCGGCCATCCCACCTCCGCCCTAATCGCAAGTTCTTTGCGACAGCCGCTCGTCCGCGACTAGCCTGTGTCGGCCACCCGATCGGGTGTCCGCGCGGGCGATCGAGGAGGCCGGGATGGTCGGCGACACGGTACTGGCCATGCACATGAGCGACGGGCTGGTGAACGCGCCGACCGCAGGGGCATTCGGCCTGGTCGCCGTCCTCGGGCTGGTACTGGCCGGCGTCCGGGCCCGCTCCGACCTCGACGACCGGACGGCCCCGATGGCCGGACTGGTCACCGCGTTCGTCTTCGCGGTCCAGATGATCAACTTTCCGATCCTGCCCGGCGCGAGCGGCCACCTGCTCGGCGGCGCGCTCGTCGCGATCCTCGTCGGGCCCTGGGTCGGCTCGCTCTGCATCGCCATCGTGCTCTGCGTCCAGGCGCTGCTCTTCGCCGACGGCGGCATCACCGCGCTGGGCACCAACATCGTCAACATGGCGCTGGTCGGCGTGTTCGTCGGCTACGCGGTGGCGGTGGCGCTGCGCCCCCTCGCCCGCCGCAGCCGTGCCGGCCTGGTGGCCACGGCGTTCGTGGCCGCGTTCGTGAACACGGTGGTCGCGTCGCTCGCGTTCGTCCTGGAGTACGCGATCGGCGGCGCGGGTGGCGCCTCGCTCGGCACGGTCTTCACCCTGATGATCGGCCTCCACGTCCTGATCGGCATCGGCGAGGGGGTCATCACCGCGGCCACCGTCGGAGCGGTCGCCTCGATCCGGCCCGATCTCGTCCACCTCCTGCGCGGTACCGCGCCGCCTCTGCAGCTGCGCCGAACCACCGAGAACAGCGCCACCGAGGGGAACCCGTCATGACCGCTCCCGCACCGAACCGGCGGGTTACCGGCTTCTTCCTCGGCTTCCTCGCGGTCGCCCTGCTCGTCGCGGGCGCGCTGTCCTACTTCGCCAGCCCCCATCCCGACGGGCTGGACACCGTCACGCTGCAGGGCTGCCAGGTCGTCGAGTCCGACGCCGGGGAGCAGCTCGAGGGCACCTGTATCGCGCAGAACGCCACCGACCATTCGCTCGCGGGCAGTCCGCTGGCCGACTACTCGGTGGAGGGCGGCGAGGGCACGGTCGGGGCCGCAGGCGTGATCGGTGTCCTCGTCACGCTCGTCGTGGCGGGCGGCCTGTTCTGGGTGCTGCGCAGGCGCGGCCCGAAGCACGAGCGCTAGTGGCGGGCACCGGCCACGGCCACCCGCTCCATCTCCCCGGCACCTCGCCGGTGCACCTGCTCCCGGCCGAGGTGAAGATCGTCGCCGCGTTCCTCGGCGTGGTCTGCGTGGTCCTCACGCCGCGGGAGGCCTTCCCGGTCTTCGGCGGCTACCTGGCGCTGCTGGCCACGATCTGGGTCGTGGCCCGCATCCCGCCGGGGTGGATGCTGCGGCGGTCGGTGATCGAGGCGCCGTTCGTGGTGCTCGCGGTGCTCCTGCCGCTCACCGGAGGCGGCCCGCACGTCGAGTGGCTGGGCCTCCAGCTCTCCGAACCGGGGTTGCTCGGGGCGTGGAACATCCTCGTCAAGGGCACCCTCGGCGTGCTGACCTCGCTCACCCTGGCCGCCACCACCTCGCTGCGTGACCTGCTGCTCGGGCTGCAACGGCTGCACGCGCCCGCTCTGGTCGTCACGATCGTCACCCTGATGCTGCGCTACGTCGACGTGATCGCCGCCGAGGCCCGCCGGATGCGGCTGGCCCGGATCTCCCGGGGCCACGACCCGCGCTTCCTGTGGCAGGCCGGGGCCACCGCCCGCGGCGTCGGGTCGCTGTTCGTCCGCTCCTACGAACGCGGCGAACGCGTACACCTCGCGATGCTCTCGCGCGGCTGGACCGGCGCCATGCCCCGGCTGAGCGACGCCCCCACCACGCGGCGGGACTGGATCGCCGGGCTCGCCCCGGTGGCCGTCGCGCTCTGCCTGGCCGTCACCGGATGGGCGATCGCGTGATCTCGCCCGACCATGCCGCCCTGCCGGACAGCTCGCCGTCGGCGACCGCACCGCCGTCCCTCCAGGTCAGCGACCTCGCCTTCGCCTATCCGGACGGTCGGCAGGCCCTCTTCGGGGTGGACCTCACCATCAACCGCGGCGAGCGGGTGGCACTGCTGGGCCCCAACGGCGCGGGAAAGACCACGCTCGTGCTGCACCTCAACGGCATCCTCGCGGCGGGCCACGGGACGGTCACCGTGGGCGGCCTGGCCGTCGCCAAGCAGAACCTGCGGGAGATCAGACGGCGGGTCGGCATCGTCTTCCAGGATCCGGACGACCAGCTGTTCATGCCCAGCGTCGCCGAGGACGTGGCCTTCGGGCCGGCCAACTTCGGAGTCACCGGCGACGACCTGCGGGCCCGGGTGGACACGGCTCTCGCCACGGTCGGCATGCAGGAGCACCGCGACCGCTCCCCCTTGCACCTGTCCGGTGGCCAGCGCCGGCGGGTCGCGCTGGCCACCGTGCTGGCCTGCGAGCCGGAGATCCTCGTGCTGGACGAGCCATCGTCCAACCTCGACCCGGTGGCCCGCCGCGAGCTCGCCGAGGTGCTGCTCGGCCTCGACGCCACCATGCTGATGGTGACCCACGACCTGCCCTACGCGCTGCAGCTCTGCCCGCGGGGCGTGGTGCTCGACGACGGCGTCATCGTGGCCGACGGGCCGATGCGCGAGCTCCTCGCCGACCCCGACCTGCTGCGCCGCCACCGCCTCGAGCTGCCCTTCGGCTTCACCCTGTCCTGACCGGCGGGGGCGGCGCAGACCCGGACTACTCCTGGGTGGGCGGCTTCTCGAGATCCGGTGCCGGGGGCACCTGGGGGATTCCGCGCGGCGGAGTGGGCACCGCACTCTCCGGCAGCGCCCGCTGCGCGGACGCGGACGGGTTCTGCAGCTGCGGGGCAGGCCCGTTGTTGTGGGGCACGTGCGGCGTGGACAGGTGCGGGGTCTCCGCGCCGAGCGCGGGCACCTCCTTGCGGGCCTGCGCCTCGGCGTCGGCCACCACCTTCGCGATCGCCGGGTCACCCGCGGTGTCGAACCAGTCCTTGATCGCCTCGTCGTCCTCCTCGGGCTTCGACACCGCGTCGTCCACCGGAGAGGGCTCGAACCGGAACACGCCGTCCCCGCCGGGCGCCCCCAGCATCCGCGTGAAGCCCTCCAGCGCCTTGCCGAAGTCGGACGGGACGATCCAGACCTTGTTGGCGTCGCCCTCCGCCATCAGCGGCAGCGTCTGCAGGTACTGGTAGGCGAGCAGCTCCGGGGTGGGCCTGCCCGCCTTGATCGCGGCGAACACCTTCTCGATGGCCTTCGCCTCGCCCTGCGCCTCGAGGTAGCGGGCAGCACGGTCACCCTGGGCGCGCAGGATGCGGGACTGCCGCTCGGCCTCGGCGTTGAGGATCGCGGCCTGCTTGGCGCCCTCGGCGGTGAGGATCTGGGCCTGCTTCTGTCCCTCGGCGCTGCGGATCGCCGACTCCCGCTGCCCCTCCGCGGTGAGGATCGTCGCCCGCTTCTCGCGGTCGGCCTTCATCTGCCGCTCCATCGACTCCTGGATCGACGCCGGCGGGTCGATGGCCTTGATCTCCACGCGGGCGACCCGGATCCCCCACCGGCCGGTGGCCTCGTCGAGCTCGCCGCGCAGCACCGTGTTGATCTCGTCGCGGGAGGTGAGCGTGCCCTCCAGGCTCATGCCACCGACCACGTTGCGCAGCGTCGTGGTGGTGATCTGCTCGACGCCGACGATGTAGTCGTTGATCTCGTAGACGGCGGACTTCGGGTCGGTGACCTGGTAGTAGACGACCGTGTCGATGTTCACCGTGAGGTTGTCCTGCGTGATCACCGGCTGCGGCGGGAACGAGACCACCTGCTCGCGCAGGTCGATCCGCTCGCGGACCTTGTCGATGAACGGCACCAGGAACACCAGCCCGGGGTCGGCCGTGCCCTTGAACCTGCCCAGCCGCTCGATCACGGCGGCGGTGGCCTGCGGAATGATCTGGATCGCCTTGACCAGCGAGACCACGACCAGCAACACAACCAGCGCCACGATGACGAGCAGCACCGTAGAATCGGTCACCGCTTCTCCCTCCCTCTTTCCATCCGACGCTGGATGTCAGCGGTCGGGTCCTCGCACGCCGGCTCGCTGCTGGTGACTCCGGTGTACTCCTGTTGCACCAGGACTGCTCCGGTCAGTCCTGCCCGACGACGAGCGCCGTGGCCCCCGAGATGTCCAGGACCGTGACCTTCGCCCCCGGCTCGATCACCTCGTGCCCGTCGCTGGACCGGGCGGACCACACCTCGCCGCCGATCTTGACGCGGCCCCCGTGCCCGTCGACCTGTGCGACCACCACACCGGTGGTGCCGACGAGCGCCTTGTGGTGCATCACCGAGTGGTCGATCCCGCGGTTCAGCTTCCGGCGCAGCGCCGGGCGCACCGCGAAGACCAGCAGAACCGATGCGATGACGAACGCAACCGCGCCGACGACCGGCCCGGCGACGACGAACGAGACACCGGCCGCCGCGAGCGCCGCCCCGCCGAGCATCAGCAGGACGAAGTCGCCGGAAAGCACCTCGGCAGCGATCAGCACCAGGCCCAGGATGAGCCAGATCACAGCGGCCGACATGGGACGATCCTGCCAGAAGACGGCGTGCGGTGATCAGCCCGTTACGAAATCGATGAGCCGTTCCACCGAGTTGATCAGGGGCACTTCGAGGTCGCGGAAGCTGCGGACCGCGCCGAGCACCCGGCGGGCCCCGTCGGCCGGTTCGCCCCAGCGCAGCGCCGCGCAGACCCCGGTCTTCCAGTCGGTACCGCGGGGCACCTCGGGCCACGCCCGGATCCCGACGACCGACGGCTTCACCGCCTGCCACACGTCGACGTAGGGGTGCCCGGCGACGAGCACGTGCGCACCCGCGACGGCCGCGGCGGCGCGCGTCTCCTTCGAGCCCTCCACGAGGTGGTCCACCAGCACACCGAGCCGGCGATCCGGTCCGGGACCGAACTCGGCAACCGCGGCCGCGAGATCGTCCATGCCGTGCATCGGCTCGACCACCACGCCCTCGACCCGCAGGTCGTGGCCCCACACCCGTTCCACCAGTTCGGCGTCGTGCAGGCCCTCCACCCAGATCCGGGCGGCCCGCGCCGTCCGGGCGGTGTGCCCCTGCACCTTCACCGAGCCCGATGCGGACCGAGCCGGAGCCGCCGGGGCGCGCTTCGGGAGCACGAGCGTGGCGGGAGCGCCCTCGAACAGGAACGCGGCCGGGCGCAGCGGGAAGACCCGCCGGCGGCCGTGGCGGTCCTCCAGCGTCACCTCACGCACCGTGGCCGCGACGACCGCGCCGCAGAAGCCGCTGGCGGGATCCTCCACGACGAGGCCTGCCTCGGCGGGAACCTCCGGGATCTGCCGGCGCACCGTGGCGCGGGAGCCGTCGGCGCCGAACATCCCTCGGTAGTCGTGCGAGCGCGTCACACCCGTTTTCTACCGTCGCGCGGGCCGCAGAGGCCGTCGCGACACGCGCAGACCGTTGATCCACCCGGTCCGACCTGCGGCAACGCAGTGTATTCGGGTTCACCCGCACGGCAGCGGTGCTCCTGACCCCGGACGTGGCTAGCCTGACGCCCGTGCCCTGCCCCTCCGCCACCTTCACCGTGTGGACATCGGCCTGGCTCGCGGGTGCTGCGGCACCCGACGACGTGCTCGATGCGCTCGGCCCGTGGGCCGACGCGCACGACGTCCAGGCCGCCGACGCGGACACCGCCCGCGTCACCGCGCTCCCCTCACCCGGCGAGCCGGTGTCCTCGGTGACGTTCCTCCTCGCCGCACTCCGTCGTGCGGCGCCGCGCGGACCCGCGCGGCTGGTGCTCCCCGTCCCCGGTGACGTGCGCGGGCTGCCCGGTCCCGGCCACTTCAGCCAGCAGGCCCTGGCGGCGGGCGAGGGCGTGCTGTTCGCGGACGCCGGGCTGGGCATCGTGCCGACGGCGGTCGCCGACGGCGTCCTGCGCTGGACGGTCTACCCGGTGCCCGACCCCGGTCCTCCCCCGGAGTTCGTCGCGTTGAACCAGGCCGAGCGGGAACTGCGCGACCAGGTCCGCCAGTCGGCGTCGGTACTCACCTCGCTCGGCGTGGCCCGGCACCGGCCCGGCGTGCGGGAGGAGATCGCCGCGGCCCTGAGCGCGCGCCCGAAGTCGCTGTGGCCCGTTGGCATGCCCGGGCAGCCGCTGCGCGTGCTGCAGCACGCCGACGAGGTGGAGGCCATCCTCGCCGCTGCGTCCGTCGACGAGCCGGGCGGCGCGCTGTCCGCCTCGGCCGCCGCAGCCCGCCGGGAGGCCCTGCGCCCGATCGAGACCGCGGTGCGGGTGGCCCGGCGGGCCGCCGTGGCCGAGGCCGTGCGCGTGCTGGCCACCAGCCCACTGGTCTGACCGACCGCGCCTGACGCAGATCCCGGACGGGATCTGCGTCTTGTGCTGTGATGGTGGCGATACGAGTGGGAAAATAGAGCGACACCCGCTTGCCCGGAAGAATTCTTGCAATTTCACCCGGTCGATAGCACTTCCGGCCGAGAACACCACGACGGCATGAGATTGCTCTTCTGTGCATCAATTGTTGTCGACACATTGACCAACGATCAGATCAGTGATGCGGTCGTGCGCGTGAGGTATCCGCCCGCATCGAGAAATCTGACGCCGCCGACCCGGAGCCGAGAATTCGCGCGGCACCGTGGCGGTGGTGTCGAATTGTTTCCAGTAGCCGGACATCATCGTGCGACTCCGGACGTGGATCTCGTCGAGGACGACGGAGGGCTGGTCACGGCGCTGCTCGTCACGGAGGTGACCCGCGCGCCGGGCGCCGGCCTCACCACCGAGGGCGGCCGCACCAGGTTGCCCGGCAGCCGCCGACAGGCCCCGGGCCCCCGATTTCCGTGGTCACATTACGCAATCTGTGGCATATGCTGAACGCCACTGTGGACTCGTGCAGCGGATCAGTTCGACGACAGGTCCGGCCCCGGGTTACCGCAGCACCTGGCCCTTCGTCTCGGGCAGGGTCAGGATCACCAGGAAGGCGATCGCCGCGCCTGCGGCCACGTACCAGAAGAACGCCTCGGCGACGCCCGCGCCGGACAGCGCCTGGATCACCAGCGGCGCCGTGCCGCCGAAGATGGCGACGGTCAGGTTGTACCAGGCCCCGATGCCCAGCCCCCGCAGCTCGGTGGGGAACAGCTCGCTCATCACCGCGGGAGCGATGGAGGTCATCATCGTGTACAGCCCGAGGCCGACGCAGAACACGACGAGCAGGTTGCCCAGCCCGGGCCCGATCAGATACGACAGCGGGACGATCAGCACCGCCGTCGCGGCCGACCACACCAGCAGCTGCGGCCTGCGGCCGAACCGGTCCGACACCGCTCCCATCGGGTACTGCAGCGTGACGAACAACGCGGTGGCGATGGACAGCGCGACGAAGACCTCGTTGGCGCTGGCGCCCCGCGAGGTCACCGCGAACGGGGTGAGCGCGGAGAAGAAGGTGTAGTAGCAGAGGGTCGAGAGCAGGGTGAACCCGATGAGCTGCCCGACGGCCTTCGGGTGCTCGCGCAGCGTCGTCATCAGCGGGTGGCGCAGGGCCTGGGCCGCCGCCTTGTTCTCCTCGAACTGGTCGGTCTCCGGCATGGCCCGGCGCAGCCACAGCCCGACGAAGCCGAGCACGCCCCCGATGAGGAACGGGATCCGCCAGCCGTAGGAGGCCAGCTGCTCAGGGTCGAGCACCTGGGTCAGCAGCGCGCCGAGCAGCGACGCCACGAGCACCGCCGAACCGGTCGAGATGTAGAAGAAGGACGAGTACCGGCCACGGCGTTCGGGCGGGGCGATCTCGGCCAGGTAGGCCGAGGCGTTGGACACCTCCCCGCCCAGTGACATCCCCTGCGCGATGCGCGCGATCAGGAGCAGCGCGGGCGCGAGCCAGCCGACCATCGCGAACGTCGGCAGCAGCCCGATGGCGAGCGAGCCGAGTGCCATCAGCAGGATCGTCACGAGCATGGCCGTGCGGCGACCGTGCAGGTCGGCGAACCGGCCCAGCAGCCAGCCGCCCAGCGGGCGGAAGAAGAACGCCACCGCGTACGTGGCCAGCGTGCTGAGCAACGCCAGCGCCGCGTTCTCCTTCGGGAAGATCTGCGTGGCGAAGAATATGCTGAACGTCACATAGATCGTCCAGTCGTACCACTCGATGGCGTTCCCGATCGACGCGGCGAACAGCGTGCGGACGGGCAACCGGTGTCGGTCGGTGGTACCCCCGGCCGGATCGGGCGATGTGGATGTCGTCTGATCGGACACAGTGACCCCTGGCTGCCGGCGACGGAGGATCGGCAGAGGGTAGCCAGTTGTCCGGCCGCCGTCACCCGCTAGGACGTCGACACTGGATCCGCAGCCACCAGGAGTGGCCGGGGCCGGGCGCTACCCGGCGCGTACGCCCTCGATGAAGGCACCGGCGAGGTCGAGCAGTTCGGCGCTGGTCGTGGTGGTCTGGCCGAAGTCGATGAACACCTCGTCCGCACCCACCTCCACGAGCGAACGGGCGTAGTCGACCTGCTGGGCGAGCGTGCCCTGATTCGGAACCTGCTCGACCTCGGCCTTCTCGTCGGTCAGGTGGGGGTTGATCCGCACGATGCACCGGATGTCGGCGGGGTTGCGACCGGCCTCCTCGGCCTCCCGGCGGACGTTGCCCCACAGGTACTGCAGCGCAGGCAACGGGGCACCCACACCGAGCCAGCCGTCCGCCCGCCGTCCGACGCGGCGGATCGCGGCAGGTGAGAAGCCGGGGAGCAGGATCGGCGGCCGCGGCCGCTGCACGGGCTTGGGCTCGATCGGCGCCGGGACCACCGTGAACAACGGACCGTCGTGATCCACGACGTCCGAGGTCCAGATCTTCTCGAGGAGGTCCAGCGTCTCCTCCAGCCGGGCGCCCTTGCCCGTCCACGGGACGTTCACCGCGGTGTACTCGTCACGCATCCACCCGATCCCGAACCCGGCGTCGAGGCGTCCTCGGCTGAGGATGTCGAGAGTGGTCAGCGTGCGCGCGAGGATCACCGGCGGGTACCACGTGGCGTTGAGCGTGCTCGTGCCCAGCCGGACGCGCTCGGTGTGCGCGGCCGCGAACGTCAGTGCCGTGAGCGGGTCGAGGTACGTCCCGAACTGGGGCGGGATCACGCCGCCGCTCGGGTAGGGGTCGCTCGGCTCGACCGGGATGAAGAGGCGATCTCCCGTCCACAGGCTGTCGTAGCCCATGGCCTCCGCAGCCTTGCTGACCTCTACCAGGGTGTCGACGGTGGCGAGGTCGCCGTAGTGGGGCAGGCCGAGACCGATTCGCATGGGGACCCTTCGGATGATCCGCGCTGCGGGCGGCGTCTCCGCCCGGCATCGCCGATCACGGTACCCAACGGCCTCCGGTCCCCTGAGCAGGCCATTCCCCCGGAATGGCAATCTCCACGAACAGGACAGACGCCCCGCGAGTCGCCCGTTCCCCACCCGCGAGTCGCCCGTTCTGGGTGCGCGAGTCGCCCGTCCCGCGCGACGCAGCGCCGCCGGGGACCCCGGTTCAGCCCGCTGGACGGTCGGTGGAGACGGCCAGGTCCGCGTAGGCCTCGAGGTCGGCGAGCTGACGCTGCAGCTTGTCGCGGATGCGATCGACGGCCGCCGCTCCCAGCGGCAGCCGCAGGGGCCCCGACCCCGCTCGGACCGTTCCGATGATCGCCTCGACCGCCAGTACCGGGTCACCCGGTTGCTGCCTGTCCTGGTTCGAGAACCGTTCACGCAGCTGACCGGGCGCCCCGTCCTGGTAGTCCGGGATCGGCGTGGCCTTGCCGAGCGACCGGCCCAGGAAGTCGGTGCGGAACGGCCCGGGTTCGACGATCGTCACCCGGATCCCGAACGGGGCGACTTCGCCGGCGAGCGCCTCCGACGCCCCCTCCAGCGCGAACTTCGACGTCGCGTAGGCCGCGTGGCCCGGGTTCCCGACGACCCCGCCGACCGAGGAGATCTGCACGATGTGCCCGCTGCGGCGGGCGCGCATGTGCGGCAGCACGGCGCGCGTGACGGCCAGGGCGCCGAACAGGTTGACGTCCAGCAAGCGGTGCAGCTGCTCGTCGGACAGTTCCTCGAGCGCCCCGAGGAGACCGCGGCCCGCGTTGTTGACGAGGACGTCGATGCCGCCGCTGTCGAGCGCGGCCCCGACCGCCGTCGCGATCTGGCCGGGGTCGGTCACGTCGAGCGGCAGGGCGAGCGCCGCCCCGGGGTAGCGCTCCGGGAGGTCGGAGATCGTCTCGGGGTTGCGTGCGGTGGCCACCACCTGATCGCCCTGGGCCAGCAACGTCTCGGCGAACGTGCGCCCGAACCCGGTGGATGCCCCCGTGATGAACCAGCGGAGTTGCGTCATGCTTCCATCCTGCGCCTGGCCCCTGCGCGGCTCGGCACCCACTCGCCGCGGCCGGCGGCTCTTCACGCTGGACCGACATCGACGGCGTCGAGTACCCGTACTCGGACCAGCTCGTCTGGGCCGGTCTGGCCACCATGCCCGGCCTGCCCGCCACCGCCGTACCAGCGGGCCTCAGAAGGTCTCGCGCGCCGGACGGCAGATCCTGGAGGTCCGCGCGACATCCCCTTCCGCAATGGTCAAGGATCGTTGACCATTGCGCGCATACCGACCGATGATCTTCCCGAGACGTTCCACGTCACCACGGACGAGCAACTGCGCGCCGTCTCCAACCTCACCCGCCACCGGATCATGGCCGTGCTCCGCTTCGAGCCGGCGACGATCACGCAGATCGCCGAGCGGGTGGGCCTTGCGAAGGGGAGTTCCAGCGATCACGTGCGGCTGCTGGAGCGGGCCGGCCTGGTGAAGGTGGTACGGACGCGAAAGGTGCGGGGTGTCATCGAGCGGTACTACGCGATGGCCGCCCGGGCGATCGCGCTGCCGGATCCGGGCGAGGGAGGGCCGGATGTGCTGATGCGCCATGGGGTGGCGGACCTGGAGGCGTCGCCGGTGGATGAGCGGCACGTACGGATGGCGCATCTGCGGCTCACCGAGGAGCAGTTCGCGCAGCTGGGGGCGCGGCTGCAGGCACTGGCGGACGAGTACCAGGAGCTGTCCGATCCGTCGCTGCCGGACGCGTCACCCGTCTTCGCCCTCTTCCACCCGGCACCGCGCGAGCAGGCCGAGGGGGGCGCCAAGTGACCTCGGACGTTCGGGAGTTTCCGACCGGGTTCGGACGGCTGTGGACCGCGCAGACGGTGTCCTCGCTCGGTGACGGGGTGTCGCATGCCGCGCTGCCGCTGCTCGCGTTGACGTTGACGCGGGATCCGATGGCGCTCGCCGTCGTCACGGCCGCCGGGACGCTGCCGTGGCTGCTCTTCGGGGTGCTCGGCGGTGCGCTGGTGGACCGCTGGGACCGCCGGCGCACGATGTGGGTCACGGACGCGGCGCGTGCGGTGCTGCTCGCGATCCCAGCGGCAGCGGCCGTGCTCGACGTGCTGAGTATTCCGCTGCTCGCGGCCGTCGCCTTCCTGCTCGGCCTCGGTGGACTCGCCGCCCTCCTTCTGTCGATGACGGCCGTCACGGCATCCATGACCAGCAACCGCCGGGTCGAAGCGGCGCTGCGTGCCGCCGCCCCGGCCGGCGGTCCAGATCACCCGGCAGCTGAGGTTCCCGCCCAGGAGAGTGCAGCCGCGGGGCGCACCGAGTAGCCGGCTCGGTCGGGTGTGCCGGCCGTCAATCCTCAGAGTCCTGGCTCAGAAGCCTGATCAGCCATATCTGCCCGATTCTCGGCGACTGCCACGGGGAAGCCCTCACCCCGCACCGCCGCCGTGACGAGGGCCCGCAGCTCGTCGGTGTCCCGCTCCCGCACGGCGGTCAGCTCGGCCCGGACCCGTGCGAGGTCGGCGTGGGCCCGGTCGACCTCCGCGCGCAACCGCTCCAGCTCACGGTCGGCGCGGTCCCGCAGGGCCACCTCGGTCTCGACGCGCGCCTGTGCCGCGGAGAGCGCCTGCTCCGCCTGCTGCCGCGCCTCCCGCTCGCCGGCCAGGGCATCGATCGCGGCGCTCGCCCGGCGTACTGCGTCGTCCCGGGCGTTCGTGCTGGTGGTCAGCTCGGCCCGAACGGCGTCGCGATCGGTCCGGCTCTCCTCGGCCTCCGTCCGCAACTCCTGCGCACGTGCCTGCGCCGCGGCGCGTTCGGCGTCGGCCCGCTCCGCCCGCACGACCGCCTCCTGGCCCACCCGCTCCGCCTCGGCAGCCCGCCGGGCCTCGGCGGTGGCCCGCTCCTCGGCGGCCTGGCGGGCGCGCGTGGCCTCCTCGGCCACCTGCCGCGCCGCGCCGAGCGCCTCGGTCGCCTCCAGCGCCTGCCGGGCCGCGGCCGTCGCCCGTTCGACGGCCGTGGCGCGCTCCTCCACCGCTCGCGCCGTCCGGTCCTGAGCCTCCCGGGACTCCCTCTCGGCCCGTTCCCGGGCCTGCTGCGCCTCGAGCCGCAGCGCCTCTGCTTCCGCCGCGCCGCGGTTGGCGGTCTCGACGGCGGCGAGAGCAGCGCCCTCCACCTCCTCCAGCCGCTCCATGACACCCGCGAGGGCAGCGGCCAACTCCGTGACGGGCCCCCGTACCGCGTCGACGTGCTCCCGCAGCCGTTCGGCGTCGAGACGGAAGGCGGAACGCCCCGAGTCGAGCCCCAGCGCGTCGAGGGCGTCGCGCTCGGCCTTGGCCATCTGGGCGCAGGACCGCCCACCGGGCCAGCGCGTCTCCCGGCAGAAGGAGCGGCGACGGCCGCCCTGCGGGCCCGGAGGGGGGAGCTCGGCCCGGCACTTGCTGTAGCCGCAGCGTACGGCCTCTTCGATCATGGTCGGGACCGTACCAGTTCGATGCTTGCAAACGATCGAACTAGTTCGCTGTTTCGAAAACTGAACGTGCTACCAACGAAACCTGTGTTTCGTTGGTCGGCCCCGAGCGCAGGCGGCACGAAGACTGGGAGCGTTGTCCTGGCTCAGCGGAGGTGATGCCGGCGCAGGTGAGCTGATGCGAAGGCCGGGTTACCTGATGCCTGACTCAGGAAAGGTGATGGGGCCCTGCCACCATTGGCTGTCGCGGTTCCAGGTCGACCACGTCATCGCTGGCCTTACATGACCTGGCTCAGCGGACTCGACAGCGCTCAGTGCACACGCCGGCGAGCATGGGGTCGGCGCCGCAGACCTCTGGCCTGCTGCGCGGCGACCCTTGCTGCTGGCCATCCAGTTCGGGATGGTCCGGCGGACCCTCACCGCCGCTCCGACCGGGTGCTGGCCGCAGAGCTGTCCACGCATAAATGCCCGACGCCTGCAACCTGGCCGGTCGATGGCCTGTTCGCATCGCGCGTGGCCCCTTCATCGTGGCCTTCGTCATCCGGATCGTGATCCGGCTCACCCAGGCGAGGCTTTCTCGACCTGGGCCGGAACCCTCATGGTCGCCACCCTGCTCGTCGTTGTCGCTTCGCAGGTCCCGAAGCTCGGTGACCGCGGTCCCGTTCTACGTCGTGTTCCTGGTCGTCATGGCGGGCCTCGGACTGGCCGTCTCCCGGGCCTTCCGCCTCGATTCGAGCGCTCGACGCGCGATCATCTTCACCGGCGCGACGCGCAACTCACTCGTCGTGCTCCCCTTGGCGTTGGCCGTGCCGACCCCCGCGACCGCGGCCGTCGTGATCGTGACGCAGACACCGGTCGAGGTGCTGGGCATGGTGGTCTGCGTGCGAGCGATCCCGCGGCTGCTGCCGGAATCGGTCGACGGCTAGCCCGGGATCACCCCTCGGGCTGTGCCGGCCGAAGTGGCCGCCGTCCTGAGTGGTTCCCGCTCGGGAGCTGGCTGAGGCGTTCACGCCGACGGTCGCCGAGGGTGCGTGGGCTCGGGAGAAGACGCAGAACGATCAGCATCTGCTGGCCTTGGTGGTGTGGCTGAAGTCGTATCAGCGGCTGGGGTTTTTCCCGAAGCTGGACGAGGTTCCCGCGGTGGTGGTCGAGCACGTACGCGGCTTGCTGGGGCTGTCCAGTCAGGTGACGGCCGAGCATGACGCGGACCGGACCGCGAAGTGGCATCGCGGGCTGGTCCGGGCAATGGTGGGCGTGGAGTACGACGCAGGCAAGGCCCGCGTGATCGCCGAGGAGGCGATCCGCAAGGCGGTCACCACGAAGGACAACCCGGCCGACTTGATCAACGTGGCGTTGGAGGAGCTGGTGCGGGCGCGGTGTGAGCTGCCCGGGTTCTCCACGCTGGACCGGCTGGTCGCGGCGATCCGGTCGACGACGAACATCGCGCTGTACGCGATGGTCGCGGCCCGGATCGACTTGACGGGCAAGGCCCGACTGGCGCGGCTGCTGTGGCTGGACCCGACCTCGGGCCGCAGCGAGTTCGACCGGCTCAAGACACCGGCGAAGGCGGCGTCGCTGGGAAAGTTCAAGCTGCGCCTGGCCCACCGGCAAGCGCTCGACGAGCTCGGCGCGACCGAGCGGTGGCTCGACGGCATCCCGGCGACGAAGATCGCGCATTTCGCCGGAGAGGCGCGGGTGACCGACGTCGGCGACCTGCGGGACATCGGCGAGGCGAAGCGGTGGACGCTGCTGGCCGCCTGCTGGACGTGTTCGGCGACGTCCTGGCCGGCGCGCGGGAGGCCACCTCCCCTCCCGAGAACGCCGCGGCCGCGGTGGCCGAGCGGGCCGGGAGGCTGGTGCTCAAGACGTTCGCGGACGCGGGCGGGATCGAGCGGCTCTCGGCCGCGCACGAGGTGGTGGTGGCGGCGCACCACGGCAACAACTACTTGCCGCTGCTGGAGAGGTTCTACAAGAGCCACCGCTCCGCGCTGTTCACCCTGCTCGACACCCTCGGCCTGGAGCCGACCAGCGCCGATCACAGCGTGATCGACGCGGTCGAGTTCCTGCGCGCGATCCGGGGCCGCACCGGCGAATATGTGCCCGAGAAGGTGACCGTCGGCCGCGGGGACGACGCGGTGACGGTGGCGATCGATATCGACTTCGTCACCGAGGCGTGGCGCAAGATCCTGGTGGTGAAAGACCGGCCCGGGAAGCTGTGCGTCGCCACCTGGAGGTGTGCGTGTTCTCCTACCTTGCCTCGGAGCTGCGCTCCGGCGACATCGCCGTGGCCGGCGCCGATTCCTACGCCAACCTGCACGCGCAACTGATGTACTGGGACGAGTGCCTGCCGCTGGCCGGGAAGTTCTGCGGCCAGGCCGGGATCCCGTCGGACCCGAAGCAGCTCACCGCGCATTACCCGGCCGCTTTGGGCGACATCGCCGCGGTGGTGGACGCCGGGTTCCCGCACAACACCGATCTGTCCTTCGAGGAAGGCCGCCCGATCCTGCGCCGCCGCAAGGGCGCCGACCGGCGCCCGTCCGCGCTCGCCCTGGAAGACGCGATCCACCAGCGGCTCCCGGAACGCGGGCTGCTGGACATCCTGGCCCGTACCGCACACCTGCTGGGCTGGACCCGGCACTTCGGGCCGGTGTCGGGGTCGGATCCGAAGATCCGCGACGCGATGGCCCGCTACGTCCTGACCGTGTTCGCCAACGGCACGCTGCTGGGCCCGGCGCAGGTCGCGCGGCACATGCGCGACCAGGTCAACGCCCATGAGCTGTCGGTCGCGGCGAACAAGCACACGACGTCCGCGAAGATCGACGCCGCCTCGACGGACGTGATCAACGAGTACGCGAAGCTCGACGTCACCGGCATGTGGGGCGACCGGCGGGTGGTCGCCGCCGACGGGACGCAGGTCGACACCTGGGAGAACAACATCCTCGCCGAGTCCCACATCCGCTACGGCGGCTACGGCGGGATCGCCTACCGGCACATCTCCGACACCTACATCGCCCTGTTCAGCCACTTCATCCCGTGCGGGGTGTGGGAGGCCGTCTACATCATCGAAGGGTTGCTGCGCAACGACTCCGACATCCAGCCCGACACCATCCACGCCGACACCCAGGGCCAGTCGCTGCCGGTGTTCGGGCTCGCGGCGCTGCTCGGGTTCGACTTGCTCCCACGCATCCGCAACTGGGCCGACCTGAACTTCTACCGCCCCAGCGTGGACACCGGGTACGAGCACATCGACTCGCTGTTCGGCGACAACGTGATCGACTGGGGCCTGATCGAGACGCACTGGACCGATCTCCTGCGCACCGCGATCTCGATCAGCGAGGGCCGCCTGTCGTCGGTCACCCTGTTGCGCCGGCTGGGCGACAACTCCCGCAAGAACCGCCTCTACCGGGCCTTCCGCGAGCTCGGCCGGGTGATCCGCACGATCAACGCTGCTGCGATTCCTGGCCGATGCGCAACTGCGCGAGCAGATCACCGCGATCACCAACAAGGCCGAGGCGTTCCACGGGTTCTCCGCGTGGCTGCGCTTCGGCGGCGAGGCGATCGGCCGCAACGACCCGGACTACCAGGAGAAGATCGTCAAGTTCAACGAGCTACTGGCCAACTGCGTGATCTACTCCAACGCCTGCGACATCACCGCCGCGGCGAACGCCCTGGCTGCCGATGGGCACCCGATCGACGCCGACGACCTGGCCACGATCTCCCCGTACATCACCCACACCATCCGCCGCTTCGGCGACTGGGTGCTGGACCTGTCGCCGCCGGAGGCGGTGCCGGTCACCACGCTCGACCTGGTGCCGGGTGCGTTGTTCCCCGGCGACATCACCACGGCCGTGGTGCCGGCCGCCACCGCGCCGCGCCGGACACGGGCGCGCGCCATCTCGAGAAAAGGTTCCTGATGACCACTCGCTGGGCCCGCTACGTCGTCCCGGTCATGGTCGAGATCGACTGCAACAACGACGCAATCGACTGTGGCGTCGCCCTGCCCGGCGAGACGAGGGAGGATCGCGACGACCGCGGCCAGTTCTGCATCTACGGGACCTACGCGAGCCATATGGCAGCTTCGGCTCACCTCGAACTCCGAAGCTGCCTCGCCCGGGCTCTGTGCACGGGCGTCGGCGATGATTTGGTCCAGTTCCCCGTCGTGCTCGGCTGCTGCGCGCCGGACCACCTCGCCGTGCGGCAGTGGGAGGTGTGCGGTCAGGGCGGTGACGGCGTCGAACACACCGTCGAGGGCGATGACAGCGAGGCGCCGCTCATGGGCTGCCGCTCGAGGCGCCAGGTAGCCGCCGAGGCCCAGACGGGCTCACCACCTTGGCCAGTGCCTGACCGTGAAGACCCAATCCCGGTGTGCGGGCGTTGATTCCGTAGACGATGCCGCCGAGTCCGGCCAGGCTTACACCCAGCCGCACCGGCCACCATCGCCGTGGCACCCATTGCCCCGTCACTACCACCGTCGTCGCTCCTTATCTGCATCTGCCGTAGCGCAACGATGTCACTGACCAACCCGAGCAGGCCACAGCGCACCGATCGATCACTCGTGCAAGCCAGATCACCCTGGTCGCGCGGCCTCAGCCTTGCGACCAGGGTGGGAGAACGATAGGGGTGGTTAACGCCGTCGGCGCCCCCGCATCTTGAAGGCCATCACGCCCACCACGGCGAGGACAGCCACGGTCAGCCACACCGCGGTTGGCACACCGGACAACAGTCCAATGGCAGTCAGCAGGGATCCGATCAACATGGGTGGTGCTCCTTCGATGGTCACTATCGCGACGGCATAACCGTTGATGACGACGCTACGAACACCGCCCCGGGTGTGTCGTCGGTTCGCGGTAGGAAACCGCGGTGGAGATTTCCCAGGCAGATATCCACCCCGATCTCCACCTCCAGCACGAGGACACCCTGCCCGGAAACCGCCTAGTGTCACCGCCGATCGCCTCAGTGACCGCACGGGATCAGGGAGGGTGTGATGGCGAGCATGCATGCTGCATCGGCGCCGGTCAGGGCGGTGCGGACCCCGGCAGGGGATCCGGCCTGGTTGGTCAGCGGCTACGACGAGGTGCGGGCGCTGATCGCTGACTCGCGTCTGTCGTGGACCACGAGCGCAGCGGGTGCCTCTCGCTACTCGCAGGCGGCGATGATGGGCCACCCCGATGCGCCTGGGCAGAACTCCGGTGCGGGTATGTCCTTCGCGAAGGTGCTGGCCCGCTCGTTTGCTCCTCGCCGCATACAGCGGCTGCGTCCGCGGGTGCAGCAACTCTGCGATGACCTGCTGGATGAGCTCGCCGCACAGACCCCGCCGGTCGATTTCCACGAGGCGGTGTCATTCCCGCTGCCGGCGATGGTGATCTGCGAGGTCCTCGGTGTGCCACCGCAGGACCGGACCGAGTTTCGCATCTGGTCGGACGAGGCAGCCTGCACGACCGACCGGGGCCGGGCGCAGGCCGGCCGGGACCAGCTGCACACCTACATGGCTGCACTGATCGAGGACAAGCGTGCCCACCCCGGCCAGGATGTGCTCACGGACCTGGTCGCGGCCGCCGACGCGCAGGGCCACGATCCCCAGAAGGTGGTCGTCCGGTTGGCTGCCGGGTTGCTGTTCGCCGGGCACGAAACCACGGTCGGAGCCAAGATCGGCCTGACCGTGGACTCGCTGCAGATCCAGAGCATCGACGACCAGGATGTCGGCTACATCCAGGCGATGGCGGCCCCGCACAACGCGGCCATCCAGCGCGAGGCGCAGATCGCGCAGGCGCGGGCGAACCAGGCCGCCGCGGAGGCGCAGCAGGAGTCCCAGCGCAACCAGGCCGAGTACGCGCGGCAGACCTCGATCGTGCAGGCGCAGTACAAGGCCGAGGTGGACAAGGCGCAGGCCGAGGCCGGTCAGGCCGGGCCACTGGCGCACGCCCAGGCGCAGCGCGACGTGATCGCCGCGCAGACCGAGCTGGCCCAGCGGCAGGCCGAACTGCGGCAGCAGGAGCTGGTCTCCGAGGTGGTCAAGCCGGCCGATGCGGAGGCCGAGCGGGTGCGCATCCTGGCCCTGGCCGAGGCCGAACGCACCACCATTCAGGCCGAGGCCGCCGCCTCGCACAACCGGGTCGCGCTGGACCAGCAGCTGATCGCCCAGCTCCCGCAGATCGTGCAGCAGGCCGCGCGGGGCCTGTCCGGTGCGAACGTCATCGTGCTCAACGGCACCGACGGGCTCGGCGATCTCACCGCCGGCCTGGTCAGCCGGGGGCTGCGGATCTTCGACTCGGTGCGGCAGAACCTCGGCAACGACGCGCCTGGTACGGCGCCGGCAATGCGCCAGGACGGGGACCGGTGACCGACGTCCTGATCGCGGGCGCCGGACCCACCGGGCTCACGCTGGCCATCGAGCTGGCCCGCCGGGGCGTCGACGTGCGCATCGTCGACCGAGCTGCCGAGCACTTCCCCGGTTCGCGCGGCAAGGGGCTCACCGCACGCACCCAGGAGGTGCTGGACGACCTCGGTGTCGCCGACGAGGTGCTGCACTACGGGTTCCGGCACCTGCCACACCGGCGGTACCTCGACGGCGACCTGGTTGCCGAGGCCGACCCGCACGCCCAGCGGACACCCACACCGGATCGGCCCTACGACGGCGGGCTGCTGATCCCGCAGTGGCGGATCGAGCGGATCCTGCGCGCGCGGCTCGCCGAGCACGGCGTGCGGGTGGAACTGGCCGCAGGCCTCGCCGAGTTCAGCCAGTCCGCGAACGGTGTGCATGCGGTGCTGGATACCGGCGAGCGGGTGGCTGCGCGCTACCTGGTCGGCTGCGACGGCGGCCGCAGCACCGTGCGCAAGGCACTCGGCGTGCGCTTCGAGGGCCAGAACGGGGAGCAGGCCATGCTGCTCGGGGACGTCGAGCTCGGCGGGCTCGAACCGGACGCCTGGTACCAATGGACCGTCCGCCGGCGCGGGTTCCTGGCCCTGTGCCCGTTCCGCCACGAGCGGTCCTGGCAACTGCAGGCCGTACCGTTCAGCGACTTCGGCGCGGAGGGCAGCCTCCCCGAACCCTCGCTGCCGTACTTCCGGCGGATCGTGGACGATCTCGCCGACGGGCACGGCATCCGGCTCTCGAAGGCAAGCTGGCTGTCCACGTACCGGGTGAACGTGCGGATGGCCGACCGGTTCAGGGTGGGCCGGGTGTTGCTGGCCGGCGACGCAGCGCACGTGCATCCGCCGGCCGGCGGCCTCGGCATGAACACCGGCATCCAGGACGCGTACAACCTCGGCTGGAAGCTCGCCATGGTGTGTTCCGGCGCGCGGCAGTCGCTGCTGGACAGCTACCAGGAGGAGCGGCTCCCGGTCGCCTCGTGGACGCTCGGCGTGAGTGCCGAGGGGCTGCGCAGGGTCGCGGGGCGGTTCGTCAACGGCGGCAGCACGGACATCGCGGGCGGCGCGCCCCCGGACGGCCAGCAGCTCGGGCTCGGCTACCCGGCCAGCTCGCTGTCCGTCGACGGCGACGCCGGGAATGGACCGCGCGCCGGTGATCGTGCGCCCGACGCGCCCTGCGTGGACAGCTCCGGCACGCCACGGCGGCTGTTCGACGCCTTCCGCGGCCCGCATTTCACCCTGCTCGGCTTCGGCGAGTCCTGCGCCGGTCCACTGCAGGACGTCGGCACCGCCCACCGTGGACTCATCAAGCCGGTGGCGGTCGGCGCGCCGGGCAGCGGTGCCGATCTGGTGGACGTCGAGGGGCACGCGCGGACCGCGTACGGCGTCACCGGGGACACCCTCGTCCTGGTGCGGCCTGATGGCTACCTCGCGCTGCGCGCACCCGGCGCGAGCAGGACTGCCGTGCAGGACTACCTGGACCGGGTCGGCGTCAGCCGGAGCGCTTGACCGCCGAGACGTCGACGTCCAGGGTGACCTTGTCGCCGACCAGCACGCCGCCGGCCTCCAGTGACGCGTTCCAAGTGATACCCCAGTCCTTGCGGTTGACCGTGCAGCCGATCTCGAACCCGATCCGGTCGTTGCCCATCGGGTCGTGCGCCGCCCCGGTGAACTCCACGTCCAGGGTCACCGGCTTGGTCGTGCCCTTGATCGACAGGTCACCGGTCACCCGGTAGCTGTCGCCGCCGCCATGCTCGACGGCGGTGCTGGTGAAGGTGATCTCCGGGTAGGTCGGCATGTCGAAGAAGTCGTTGCTGCGCAGGTGCTCGTCCCGGTCCTTGACGCCGGTGTCGATGCTGGTGGCCACGATGCGCAGGGTGCCGCTGGAGCGCGTCGGGTCCTCGCCGTCGACGTGCAGGTGGCCCTCGAACCAGCAACGGTGGCAGCATCCGGCGGTAGTAGTTCGAGTACGAGGATCGCAGCACGGTGCGTACCCGTGCTCGGAAGGCACGCTCGTTGGCTTTGGCCTCCCGGACCAGTTCCCACAACGTTTTCTCGCCTACCACTGGAAGTAGGCATCCCGCACCACATCGTCCGGGTGCTCGACGGCCGCCTCGGCCAGCCGGAACAGGATGCCCTCCTTGCCGCGAACCCAGACCGCGCTACTGCGGGCCATCGCCGAGAGCCAGGTCAACAACATGGGCGGCCACACCTACTACGGCCGCACCGACGGAGGCCGGTACCAGAAGCTGACCGCGCGGGTGCGCGACCTTCGCGACCTTGGGCTGATCAACCCGTACGGCGTTGCGATCAAGCACGGCAAGACGATGCCGGCGACCGAGCAGTTCGCCGACCACTTCGTCGTCACCCTCACGAACCACGGGGAACAAGCCCTCGCCACGACGGAAGTCCCGTGACATGAACGAACAGAACCTGCCGACCTGGAAATACATCCTGCACAACACCCGCGCCAGCCTGACCACCGCCCGGACGTCGCTGGCCGACGCACGCGACCACCTCAGCTCCGACTGGCGCCCGGTCGGCACCGAACTCGCCCAGCACGAAACCGACGCCCGCACCTGCGCGTTCGCGCTGATCGGCCAGGCCAAAGCCCTGATCGGCAAGGCGAAGAACGTGCTCTACGACGCACAGCGATAGCCGCGAGGAAACCGCTGACCAGCAGATTTGCAGGCTCATTGCCCGTTTCGCTCATATCCCGGCAGGCCCCCTACGTCGCCGACCTGGTCATCGGCGGGTCGATCCCGAGCACGGGCACCGGCGCTCGGGGACGGCGACGAGGACTACACCGGGCTCGACGGCCGCCGGGCGGGCATCGCGCGCATGGTCCGGCTGCTGAACAGTCGCGTGGGCGCCCAGGCCGTCGACTGCCCGTGGTGCTTGGCACCCGCCGGTGAGCCCTGCGTCGGCTCGCGCGGTCCGCTGGTTCGCTCGGCCACCAAATATCTCGGCAGTCACTCCGACCTCACCGCCGGCGCCCTGATCGCCCGGCCGACCTCCTCAGCCCGGTGAGTCTGTGGCGCAAGAACCTCGGTCAGGTCATCGCCCCGGAGACCGCGTTCCTGCTCGCCCGCTCCCTGCGGTCCCTGACCGTGCGCGTCGCCGCGCAGAACGCCACCGCCGCCGCGGTCGCCGTCTTCCTCGCCGCACATCCCCCGCATCGGGCAGGTCAACTACCCCGGCCTGATCCGCCTCTCCGTCGGCCTCGAGGACGCCGACGACCTCATCAAGGACCTCTCTCAAGCACTCGGCGCCTCCTGACCCCGCCCAGGAAAGGACCGGGGTATCCGGGTGGCTCCTGCGACCGGCCACCTTGGCCGCGCTGGTCCTCACCTAGGCCGCTGACCGTCCGGATCGGTGACGATCGCGTAGCTCAAGCCCTTGCTGTCGAGTCGGGTCTGGATGTCGGCGGCGAGTTCGTGCGGGCGCAGCGTGGACGGTCCGGGCTCCATCACATCGTTCGCGACCGCGGTGGGTTCGGGGCCGTCGAGCCTGCTGCCGCGGAGCCTGCCCAGGAGGACACCCCCATCGGTGGTGGCGAGCGCGAAGCCGTACGCCGAACGCCGAACGCGATCACGTACTTCGGCGATGAGTTCGGTCGGTCCGACGGTGACGACGTCGTTGCGCAGGTAGCGGCCGATCGTTCGGCGGACGGCATCGGTGCCCTCGACCGCGAGGTTGCGGGCGAGCCAGTCTACCTTGCCGGCCACATAGTCATAGATCTGAGCGAAGTCGAGCGTGGCGAGCCGACACGCCGCTCGGGGGCTCAGATCTCAAAGGCCGTCCCAGCAGTACACGATCACGGGTCTGTCTCGCTCGAGAGCGGCGGTGGTGGTTGCGTCCATGGCCCGAAGCGGGATGTTCACCGCCCCCGGAAGGTGCATCTCCGTGTACTCCTCCTCGGGCAGGACCTCGACCAGTTGTGCGCCCTCGTCGCTCTGCGGACCACCCCTGACCGGAGTCGGTACCGCGCGCCTCTCCGGGGTCCCCGGTTTTGACTCGGTGGTAACCGTGACGGGTCGAGGAGGTCAGAGTCCCGGAGAACCTCGAGCAGCAGCTGAGGGAGCAGATCGTGGCGTGCATGCGTTTGCAGGCCTGCACCGCACCCAGGCAGGCTGAGACGGTTCGGTTCGTGGCAGACCTGCTTGGCCCCGGACATACCTACCAGCAGGAGGCCGAGTTCTCCGGTCAGCAGCAGAGCATGAGGGGTGCTGGCGGTGATGCACCCGGCACGCCTCGCGGCAACACTGGTCTCCCAGAACCGGTGCAGCCCCGTGCGCTCCACCTGGCACGGCTGGCGACGAATGACCGGACGGTCCACAAGCGATCGGAGTACACCCTCGTGTCCCTCGACCACACTGAATTCCTCCGATTGAGCAGGATCGCAGAATCCCTCAGAACAACCGACCCGGAGCTGGCCCGTAAGCTTGCCGCTCCCATGCGCCGTCGCTCGCTGTGGTGCGTGCTCGGGCGAGCGTTCGCCGGCAAGTGCGCAGCAGCTACACCACCGCCCATAGCGCCCGCGCGGCCATGAGCCTGAGCAGGCCCGGCCACGAGCTTCTTGTTCGTGGTCTTTGGACGGGCCGAGGCTGTGGTCGCCAGGAAGGTCAGCTCACGAGTTGAGTTCGGGCCGCTTTGGCAGGCGAGGTCGTCGCGGGCGCAGTAATCCCTGAAGTGGTCGGCGTAGGTGTAGTAATCCCTGAGGTGGTCGGCGTAGGCGTCGAGGTTTCCCGGGGAGCGATGACCTGGGCTCCTTGGGACCAGCCCAGCAGCACGACGGCCTGGTGTGGCCGGGCTCGGGCATTGTCCTCCAGGAGGGTCAGCAGTGCTGTGACGCCGAGCTGAGGGCTTTCGCCGAGGTCGAAGCGGGCCGGGTAGCCGGCGTCGAACTGGACGTAGGTCGCCGGGTAGTGCAGTTCGGTGTCAGCCACGGGCACGGGCGATCTGGCGGCGATCGCCTGCGCGACAGGGAGCAGTAGTCGGCTTCCGCTTTGTGGCTCGGTGCTGCCGCGCACCGACACGATGTGTACAGGTGCAAGATCGGCTCCGACGAAGCCCTCGCGTGAGGAACTGGAGTTCATTGCCGTTCCGGGTGGACGTGGTGAGCGTGACGAGGCTGTCGGCGTCGGCTGGCGGAGGCGAGGCTCCGTTGCCATTCGAGCCCGACGTAGCCCAGGCCCGGATGGATGGTGGACAGCCCGCGCAGTTGCTGGGGCGCCCCACTGGTGTCGAGCGCGCCGAGCCCGGCCAGGTAGCCGAGGTCGGGGCGGTAGCCGGTGGCGAGCAGGATCGTGTCGACTTGTTCGCTGTGCCCGTCGGCCCAGGTGAGGCGGGTGCCGTCCATGCCGGTGAACAGCGGTGCGCGTGGTGGCCGGTCGGCGTTGATGGCGGTGCGATAGGTGCCGGTGTCGAAGACGGGCACGGTCGGTTTGGTGCGCAGCTGCGGTCCGATGGGCAGGTGGTCGATCCCGAGCGCGGCGAACCAGCAGTGAAGGTCGCGCCCCAGTGGGCGTTGCGGCACGTAGTTCACGGGTGAGCGGGTGGCCAGCGTGACGCGGGCGTGTTGGGCGAGTTCGACGCCGATCTGGACGGCGGTTCCCGGCGCCGACGATCGCGACGTGCTGCCCGGCGAACCGTTCAGGGGATCGGTACCGGCTGGCGTGTAGAACCTCGCCGGTGAAGGTGTCCAGGCCGGGCAGCGGGGGCCGGTAGGGGTTGCCGAAGCCGCCGGTGGCGGCGATCAGCATCGGGGCGGTCAGTGTCTGGGTCGGGGTGTGCACGGCGAACCCGCCGTTGTCGGCGTGGACGGCGAGGGCGCGCTGTCCGGTCTTGATGTCGGTGTCGAGGGTGGCGGCGTAGCGGCGTAGGGATTGTTCATGGGCACCTCAAAGATCCAGTCCTCCGGATGGGGGAACCGTGGGTCAGCAGCTACGGCGGGTTGAGCGGCGCTGTCCGCGGGGTCTTGTCAGAGGTCGTCGGTGCGGCGGCGCTCCAGGAAGACGGTGTCGCGCCAGACGCCGTGGTGTTGGCCGATGCGTTCGCGCATGCCGAGGGTGCGGAACCCGGCGGACTGATGCAGGGCGATCGCGGCCCGGTTCTCGGGGAAGATCGTCGTCTGCAGGGTCCAGAGGCCGGCGTCGTCGGCGGTGGTGACCTGCCGGTGGATCAGCGCCTTGCCGACGCCACGGCCGCGGAAGCCGTCGCCCACGTAGATCGAGGTCTCCGCGACCCCGGAGTAGGCAGGCTGGCTGGAGACTGCGCGGGCGGCGGCCCAGCCCACGACCTGGCCGTCGAGCTCGGCGACCCAGCGGTGGTCGGGCAGCCAGGCGTGATCGAGAGAGCGGCGCTCGGGCACGCTGGTTTCGAAGGTGGCGTTGCCGGTGGCGATGCCTTCGGCGTAGATGCGCCGCACGTCGGCCCAGTCGCCGCGTTCGAGGGCGCGGACGCCCACGTCGGCGGGCAGGTCCTGCGGGCAGCACGGGCGCGGCCCGAGCATGCCCATCACCGCGTCCGCGGCGTGCGGCAGCCCGGTGCAGCAGGTCGGGTTGACCGACACCAGAGTGGCCGTGCGTTCCTTGCGCAGCTGTACGAATCCGACGTCGGCAAGCTTGCGCAGGTGGTGTGAGCAGGTGGACTGGGTGATGCCCAGCTGCCCGGTCAGCTCCCCGACCGTCACCTCGCCCCCGGCCACGGCGACTGCGTGCAGCAGCCGTACCCGCATCGGCTCGGCCAGGCAGGCGAACCACTCCGCGTAGGTCGCCGCGTCCTGGGTCGCCAGTTGCGGCGCCGGCTGGGGCACGACGGTCAGGGGCACAGACACGCTCATGCCCACACTTTATCGACGAAAACCGATGCGTCAATCGATTTGCATCGATAGAGTCGGCATCGTTGGATCGACGCAGATCGATGGAGGACGTTGTGGACGACGTTGCGAACGCGACCGGGCTGCCGGTCGTCGTGATCGGTGCGGGGCCGGCCGGCCTGGCCGCGGCAGCGCACCTGGTGAGCCGAGGGCTGACCCCGCTGGTGCTGGAGGCGGGCCCGGTGGCCGGGGCCGCCGTGCGGCAGTGGAATCACGTGCGACTGTTCTCCCGTTGGGGCGAGCTCGTCGATGCCGCTGCGGAGAAGCTGCTGGCTCCGACCGGGTGGCAGGCGCCGGACCCGGATGACTACCCGACCGGGGCGGTGTGGGCGCAGCGTTATCTGCAGCCGCTGGCCGACGTGCTTGGCGATCAGGTGCGGTACGGGGCCCGGGTCGTCGGGGTGGCTCGGCAGGGCTGGGACCGCGTGGTCGACGCCGCGCGGGCGGCCGAGCCGCTCACGGTGCGGGTGCAGACATCCGACGGGGAGGAGCGGATCACGGCGCGGGCGGTGATCGACGCGTCCGGGACGTGGGGGTCGCCCAACCCGTTGGGCGGGGACGGCTTGCCGGCGCTGGGCGAGCGCGCGGCCGCGGATCGGATCCGGTACCGGGTGCCGGACCTGACCGACCCGGGTGAGCGCGCCCGGTACGCGGGCAAGCGGATTGCGGTTGCCGGCAGCGGCCACTCGGCGCTGACCGCGCTCGTGGCCTTCGCCGAGCTCGCCGAAGACGCGCCCGGCACCCACGTCGACTGGTTGCTGCGCCGCGGGGAGGTGGGCGACACGTTCGGCGGTGGGGACGCCGACCAGCTGCCTGCCCGGGGTGCGCTGGGTCAGCGTGCCACCCAGGCCGTGGCGGCCGGGCACATCGCCACGGTGACAGGGTTCCGCACCAGCGCCGTGCACCACGACGGCGATGCACTGGTGTTGGAGTCGTTCCACGGGGCCCGGACGGGCCCGGTGGACCAGGTCGTGGCGCTGACCGGGTTCCGCCCGGATCTGAGCTTTCTGTCCGAGATCCGGCTGGATCTGGACCCGGTGCTGCAGGCGCCCAGGGCGCTGGCCCCGTTGATCGACCCGAACGTGCACTCCTGCGGCACCGTGTACCCGCACGGCGCGGTGGAGCTGGCCCAACCCGAACCCGACGTCTACCTGGTGGGCATGAAGAGCTACGGGCGCGCGCCGACGTTCCTGTCGCTGACCGGCTACGAGCAGGTCCGTTCCGTCGTTGCGGCGATCGCCGGCGACCGGGAGGCCGCAGAACGGGTCGAGCTGGTGCTGCCCGAGACCGGCGTGTGCTCCGGCGGCGGCCTGGTCGACCAGACCGACGACGACGCAGCGCCCGGCGGGTGTTGCGGCCCGACGGCGCCGGTCGAGCTGTCCCTAGCCGCTCCGACGGGGGCCGGAGCGGACCGCTGACCGAGCGAGTCGACCCAGGTGCAACCGGAACAGATGACCGCGGAGCCCGGCGCGCTGTCGAGCGCTGGGCTCCGCCGGGTGCTCACGATCCTGTGCGTCACCGAGATCACCAGCTGGGGGGTGCTGTATTACGCCTTCCCGGTCCTCGCCCCGAGCATCGCCGCGGACACCGGCTGGTCGATCGGCACGATCACGGCCGCGTTCTCTCTCGGCCTGGTGGTCTCCGCGCTGGTCGGCATCCCGGCCGGGCGCTGGCTCGACCGCCTCGGGCCGCGGCTGATCATGACCGGCGGGTCGGTGCTGGCGGCGCCGGCCCTGCTGGGCATCGCCACGGCCCCGTCGCTGCCGTGGTTCTTCGCCGCATGGGCGCTGGCCGGGGTGGCCATGGCGTGCGTGCTCTACCAACCCGCGTTCGCCGCGCTGACCCGCTGGTGGGGGCCGCGGCGGGTCACCGCGCTGACCGCCGTCACGCTGCTGGGCGGGCTGGCCAGCACCGTCTTCGCCCCCCTGACCGCAACCCTGGCCGAGCACCTGGCCTGGCGCCACACCTACCTGATCCTCGCCGCCGTTCTCGCGGCAGTGACGATCCCGGCGCACCTGTTCGGACTCCGCGGACGCTGGCCGCGACCCGACCCGGTCGAGCAGCACGCGCATGCCCACCGCGATCCCGGCGTGATAGCACGCAGCCGGGCGTTCGTGCTGCTGGTCGCGGCGATCGGCCTGGGCACCTTCTCCGGATTCGCCGTGGTCGTCAATCAGGTGCCCCTGCTCATCAGCCGAGGCCTGTCGACCTCCACCGCGGCCTGGGCGCTCGGGCTGGGCGGGCTGGGGCAGGTGCTGGGACGGCTGGGCTACGGCACCCTCACCGCCCGCACCAGCGTGCGGCTGCGCGCCGTGGTCATTCTCGCCGCGTTCGCCGCGGCGACCATGCTGCTCGCCGTGCTTCCCGGCCCGGCCGCGCTGCTCATCGCCGCAGCGATGCTCGCCGGCTCCGCCCGCGGGGTGTTCACCCTGCTGCAGGCCACCGCCATCAGCGACCGCTGGGGCGCCACCCACTACGGGCGCCTCAACGGGATCCTGACCGCACCGGCCATGGTCGCCACCGCCCTCGCGCCCTGGGCCGGCGCCGCCCTGTCGGAGGTCCTCGGCGGCTACCCCACCGTGTTCTGGCTTCTCGGCGGGGTCGCCGTGCTCGCCGCCGCTCTGGCTGCGGGCAGCGTCCCCTCCGCCGCCCCGGCCGAGCGCGCGGCCGAGCATCACCGGCGCGGTGACGACAGCGGAGGGGCCGAGCCGGGTGCAGCCTGAACGGATGACCGCGCAGCCCGGTGCCCTGTCCCGCGGCGGGCTCCGCCGGGTGCTGGTCGTCCTCTGTGTCACCGAGATCGTCAGCTGGGGCGTGCTGTACTACGCCTTCCCGGTCCTCGCGCCGAGCATCGCCGCGGACACGGGCTGGCCGGTCAGCACGATCACGGCGGCGTTCTCCCTCGGCCTGGTGGTCTCCGCGGTGGTCGGCATCCCGGCCGGGCGGTGGCTCGACCGGTGGGGGCCGCGTCCGGTGATGACGATCGGGTCGGTGCTGGCGGCCCCGGCCGTGCTGGGGATCGCGACCGCACGATCGCTGCCGTGGTTCTTCGCCGCGTGGGTGCTGGCCGGGGTGGCCATGGGCGGGGTGCTCTACCAGCCCGCTTTCGCCGCGCTGACGCGCTGGTGGGGACCGCGTCACGTCGTCGCGCTCACCGCGCTGACCCTGTTGGCCGGGCTGTCGAGCACGATCTTTGCCCCCGTGACCGCCGCGCTGGTCGAGCGGCTGGAGTGGCGTCGGACCTACCTCGTCCTGGCCGTGGTCCTGGCCGTGATCACGATCCCCGCTCACCTGTTCGGCCTGCGCGGAGCATGGCCGAAGCCGCAGCCCCACGAGACGGAACAGGACCCGGACGCCATCGCGCGTGGCCGGCCGTTCGTGCTGTTGGTGGCGGCGATCGGGCTCGCGTCGTTCAGTGCGTTCGCGGTGGTGGTCAACCAGGTTCCGCTGCTGATCGAGCGCGGATTGTCCACGACCGCGGCCGCCTGGGCGCTCGGGCTGGGCGGCGTAGGTCAGGTCCTCGGCCGGTTCGGCTACGGCCTGATCACCCGCACGACAGGGATCCGCACCCGCGGCGTGCTGATCATCGGCGCCGGCGCTGTCACGACCGCCCTGATGGCAGTCCTACCCGGCCCCGAAGCACTGCTCATCGCCGTGGGAATGCTGGTCGGCGCGGCTCGTGGCCTTCTCACCCTGCTCCAAGCGACATCGATCAGCGAGCGGTGGGGATCTGCGCACTACGGCCGGCTCGGCGGGTTGCTCGCGGCACCCGCGATGTTCGCGACCGCTCTCGCACCCTGGGCGGGAGCGGCGCTCGCCGATGTGCTCGGGAGCTATGCCGACGTCTTCCTCCTCCTGGCCGTGCTGGCAGTGGTGGCTGCCGTCCTCATGGCCGGCAGCGTCCCCGCTACCTCGAGGGAGACAGCCCCGAGCGGGGAGGCGTGATCGCGATCGCGCGTGTCGCCGGCCAGCTCGTCGACGTGCTCGTCGCGGTGGCCCGTGTGTCGTACCCTCCCGGCTGACCGAACGTCTGAACCTCAGCTTTGACGAGCGCACGGCACAGCCGGTCCGCGAGCGCGGGGCAGCGCGTAGGTGGTCCAGCCCCGTCGGCTGATCCGACGCACCCTCGATTGAGTGCGTGGAGCCGACTGGCTCGCGACGGAGTTCCCACGCGCCGCATGTCCCGCGTCTCGTACTGGGTCAGGGTCGTCGCGGGCTCGAGCTGCGTCTCCATCGCTTCTCGCCCTCCTCGGGGCCGTTGACAGCCGACCATTACCTCAGCAAGTATTGAGTCAATGACTACTGAGCGATCTGACCGGCTGGTGCGGAGGGCCGCCCTGCACGGCGCGCTGAGCGATCCGGGCAGGTTGGCGATCGTCGACGCTTTGATGCTCGGTGAGGCGTCGCCCTCGGAACTGCAGACGCTGCTCGACATGTCCTCGAACCTGCTGGCACATCACGTGCGGGTACTCGAGCAGGCCGGCATGATCCAGCGACACCGCTCCGAGGGCGACCGGCGCCGTACCTACCTCGCCCTGGTCTCCGGCACCCTGGACGTACTGCGCCCGAGCGCGGTGCACGATGCCGTGCGGGTCGTGTTCGTCTGCACCGAGAACTCGGCCCGGTCTCAACTCGCGGTCGCACTGTGGTCCGGGGAAAGCGCTGTGCCCGCCGCCTCGGCCGGGACGGCCCCCGCTCGAGCCGTGCATCCCGGCGCCGTGGCCGCCGCAAAGCGACGCCGGCTCGAGCTGACCCCCACGACTCCGCGTCATGTCGACGAGGTTCTCCACCCCGACGATGTCGTGATCACGGTGTGCGACGCGGCCCACGAACACCTCGGCGCCGGCCCCGACCGGCTGCACTGGTCGATTCCCGACCCGGCACGCAGCGGCGAGGACGCCGCCTTCGATCGGGCCATCGACGCGCTCGGTGACCGCATCTCCCGGCTCGCTCCCGCGATCCGGCCCGCCACCTGAGGAGTCGACTCATGCCCGCCACCGTCCGCCGCCCCGACCTAGCGATCGACCAGCAACTCGCGCTCCGCACGGCGGCGTCGAATCTGGCCCGCGATTTCGACGGCATGTACGGGGCCGAGACCATCGAGCGGTTCCTGCACACCTCCTACGCCGAGTTCGCCGACCGGGCCGTCGTCATCAACTACCTGCCGCTGCTCGCCGAACGCTTCGCGCGCCAGCGTCTGCGCGCCCTGGCGAAGATCGAGGGCAAGTGCACCACGGGAACACCGGTCGCACTGTTCCTCTGCACGCACAACGCCGGCCGTTCCCAGATGGCGATGGGCTTCTTCACCCACCTCGCCGGGGACCGGGCCACCGCCTGGTCGGGGGGATCCGAGCCGGACACGCGGATCAACGCCGCCGCGATCGACGCCATGGCCGAGCGAGGCATCGACATCTCCGGCGAGTACCCCAAGCCCTGGACAGATGAGGTCGTCCGCGCCGCGGACGTCGTGGTCACCATGGGCTGCGGCGACGCCTGCCCGGTCTTCCCCGGCCACCGCTACGAGGACTGGCCCGTCGCCGACCCGGCCGGCCTCGACGTGAACGAGGTCCGGCCCATCCGCGACGACATCGAACGCCGAGTCCGCGGGCTCCTCGCCGAGCTCGCCATCCCGCTCGCTTAGACCGGCTCCCCACTCGCGGGACAGCTGATCGCCCGGAGGTGACCGTCACATTGCCAGGTTGCTTTGAAGGACTTCAAAATAGACGCGTGTCGAAGTATGAGCTGCCCGTCATCGAGGTATGCGAACCGGCCACCCTGACCGGGGCCGCGTTGAGCCCGGCCGACGCCGCAACGCTCGCTGCCGCGTTCCGGGCCATCGCAGACCCCACCCGCTTGCGGCTGCTGAGCCTCATCGGCGCGCACGCCGGCGGCGAAGCCTGCGTGTGCGACCTGACCGGCGAATTCGACCTGACCGGACCGACCATCAGCCACCACCTCAAGGTGCTGCGCGAGGCCGGCCTGATCACCGGCGAGCGCCGCGGGACCTGGATCTACTACCGGGTCGTCCGCGACGCCCTGGCCACCCTCTCGCAGGCACTCTCGCCCGCCGCCCACGAACTGGAAGTGACCGCATGACCACCACTTCTGAGATCGACGCCCCGGTCGTTGCGCGGCTGTCCACCCTCGACCGGTTCCTGCCTGTCTGGATCATCGCCGCCATGGCCCTCGGTCTGATCTGTGGCCGTCTCATCCCGGGTCTGGGCTCAGCACTGGACGCGATTTCGGTCAGTGGTGTCTCGCTGCCGATCGCGCTCGGCTTGCTGATCATGATGTATCCGGTTCTCGCGAAGGTCCGCTATGACCGCCTCGACTCCGTCACCGGCGACAAGAAACTGTTGGTGGCATCCCTGGTCCTGAACTGGGTGCTCGGCCCGGCCCTGATGTTCACCCTCGCCTGGTTGCTGCTTCCCGACCTGCCCGAATACCGGACCGGTCTGATCATCGTCGGGCTCGCGCGATGCATCGCCATGGTCATCATCTGGAACGACCTCGCTTGCGGCGACCGCGAAGCCGCGGCCGTGCTCGTGGCGATCAACTCGGTGTTCCAGGTGATCGCGTTCGCCGCGCTCGGCTGGTTCTACCTCGATGTACTGCCCGGCTGGCTCGGCCTCGCCCAGACCGACCTCAACATCTCACCCTGGCAGATTGCCATCTCGGTGTTGGTCTTCCTCGGCGTTCCGCTCGTCGCCGGCTACCTGACCCGGACCTTCGGGGAACGCGCGAAGGGCCGCACCTGGTACGAGTCGAAGTTCCTGCCCAAGATCGGACCCTTCGCGCTCTACGGCCTGCTGTTCACGATCATCATCCTGTTCGCGCTGCAGGGCGACGCCATCACCAGCAAGCCACTCGACGTCGTGCGCATCGCGCTGCCGCTGATCATCTACTTCGCGGTCATGTGGGCCGGCTCCTACGGTCTGGGCCGGGCAATCGGCCTGAGCTACGAGCGCACGACGACGCTGGCGTTCACCGCAGCGGGCAACAACTTCGAGCTCGCCATCGCCGTCGCCATCGCCACCTTCGGCGTCACCTCCGGCCAAGCCCTGGCCGGCGTGGTCGGACCACTCATCGAGGTGCCCGTGCTCGTCGGGCTCGTCTACGTCTCCCTCGCCGCCCGCCGCCGCTGGTTCCCCACCGCCAAGCCCACGGCAACGGCACAGGCAACGGCCCAACCCACCCAGGAGTCCTGATGGCCGAGATCCCCACCGTCCTGTTCGTCTGCGTGCACAACGCCGGCCGCTCCCAGATGGCCGCCGCCCTACTCGCGCATCACGCCGCCGGCGCCGTCGAGGTCCGCTCCGCGGGCTCCGAGCCCGCGGACGCCGTCAACCCGGCCGTCCGCGAGGTGATGACCGAGCTCGGCATCGACCTGTCAGCCGAGAAGCCCAAGCGGCTCACCACCGACGCCGTCGAGGCCTCCGACGTCGTCATCACCATGGGCTGCGGCGACGCGTGCCCGATCTTCCCCGGCAAGCGCTACCTCGACTGGGACCTCACCGACCCTGCCGGCAAGACCATCGAGGAGATCCGCCCGATCCGCGACGACATCGATTCCCGCGTCCGGATGCTGCTCGCCGAGCTGGTACCCAGCCCTACCAGCTGAGGCATCACTCCCTGTAGCATCGTCCCGCTCGGAGCAGGAGCCCAGCATGCACCTGTGACCAAGGTCAGGCCGGGGAGCAGGTGAGGCCGACGAGACGAGCATTGCCCGGACGCTGTCCGCGCTGCTCGACCGCGCCGGTGCGGGCCCCGCCCGTCCCGAGGACGAACGTGTTGCCACGCACGGCGCGGCGGCCGCGGCGCGACCGCCGATCAAGCCGGTCGACCTTCGCGAGGGCGACGACTTCGACGCCGGTTCGGAGAGGCCCGGCTGACGTCGCTGCTCAAGGTCCACGAGGTTCTTCCCCCGAAGGTCGGCGCCGCTGCGGTGGCGGCTGCCGCTCAGCAGTCGCTCTCGTCCCGCCGAGCCCGTCGCGGCGAACCTGTCCTTACCGCCGCCCAACTGTCCCGCTGACCGAGGTCGGAACTGGTTCAGCCGGCGATCCCGTTCATCCGGTCCCGGAGAGGCTTCGTGCCATCGTCGGCGCTCAGCGCCTCGGAGACGGCCCGGGCGCCGGCCCGCAGCGTCTCGCTGGTTCGCGCGGTCTCGATTGCGGCGATGAGGGCGTCCGACCGCAGACCCTTCGCGGGCAGCGGGCGGGTGCCGGCGTCGAGGGCGGCCAGCCTGCGGCCCCAGAACGGCTGGTCCGTGTGCACCGGCACCGGCACCGACGGCACACCCGCCCGCAGCGCCGCGGCGGTGACCCCGGCGCCGGCCTGATGCACGACCGCAGCGGCGCGAGGCAGCAGCAGGTTGTGCGGGACGTCCCCGATCGCCAGGACGTTCGGAGCGTCGATGTCCATGCCCTGGACCATCGGCGGATACGCGGAGCTGGGCTCCGCAGGCTGCAACAACGCCTCGACGGACGGGACGCCCAGCGCCTCGGCGATGTCGTGGCCGTACGGGGAGATCGCATTGGTCAGCACCGCCTCCGCACCGGGGGAGGCGGTCAGTGCGGCTGCCGCGGCCACGTCCATGTAGGCCCGCAGAGTGGCCAGGTAGCCACGAACACCCGCGGCATCGGATGGCGGTGTCATCGGCGCCTCGATGGCGACGTGGGTGCAGCCCGCCCCCGTACCAGGTGCCCGTACTCGGCATTCGCGACGATCGTCACCTCGTGCCCGTCGGCGGCGAACGCGCTGCCGAGTCCGGACGCAGGCACGACGTCTCCGCGTATCCCAGGGCTCAAAATCAGAATCTTCACTCTTCCCACCTCACGCGGGTGCCGCGAACACGAGCACGAGCGCCGGCCTCGCCAGCGCCTCGATTCCGGCGAACCACAAGGAACGCCACCGACTGCAGAGCGTCGCGCGCCTGACGTGCGACGTCGTCGACGAGAGCCATGAACACCAACCCGGCGCCGACTCCCACCCCGCCGACGGCAAGGCCGAAGCCGAGCACGCTGATCGATCCTGTGATCGCCATCCGCCCCTCGGGGGGTTGCTCTTGCCGACTGTTTAGCGAACAGTGTTCGCAATCGTACGTCATGCGAACACCGTTCGCTAAACGGGAAGGTGCCCCAGGAAAATAGGTTACGGTGCGTTGCGTATCCCGAGAATGTATGCCGCGGTCAGCGCAACGGCACGGTCGTCGTCGTGCGACAGATCTGCGAGGGCGTGGGACGCCGTGCCTCCCGGGATGTCCGCGAGCGCCTGTGTCAGCCTGAGCCGAGCCGACGGTTCGACGGCGGTGCGGGCGAGACGATCGACGAGCCGGGTGGCGATCCGGTCCGCCGACCCGGGACAGCTCGCCAGCGCGCTCAGCGCATCGGCCGCGTCGACGTCGTTCGTCCCCTCCACGACCATGTCGACGAGGGTCGGGACCGCGTCGGCGACTCCACGTGCCCCCAGCGCCAGAGCGGCATACCTGCGGACCACGACGTCGGGGTTCGCGAGGGCGGCCTGCAGCAGTGCTGTCGCCGCACCGTCCGGGATCTCGGCGATGGACTGGACGGCACGTTTCCGCACCTCGGCCGTCGGTGAGCCGAGACCCTCCGCCAGCAGCGCCGCGCCGCCATCGCCCGACTGAGCCAGCGCCCAGTGCAGGGCTCCGGCGACGTGGGGGTCCGCCTCGGTCAGCGCTGCCTCGACCAGCGCTTCCACCGGCACCGGGACCTCGTCGACCGAGGACAAGGCCGCGCGCTGGCGCTTCCCGGCGCTCGGTGACCCCAACGCCTGCAGGAGCGCGACGACCTGGAGGACCTCCTCCCAGCCGGCGGGTTCCACGGCACCGATCCGGGACAGTCGCGTGAGCAGTTCGGTCTCCCGTGCGATGCGTTCTCGCGTCTGGCGGATGAGGTCGTCGACGAGTGCGGTGGGCGTGAAGCCGGGGTCATCGAGCGCGCGCCGGACATCACGCAGCGACAGCCCCAGCGACCGCAGGCTCTCGATGTGGAAGATCCGCCGGATGTCCTCGCCGGAGTACTCGCGATAGCCGGCGCCGGTACGACCCGTCGGCCGCACCAGCCCGAGCGAGTCGTAGTGCCTGAGCATGCGGGCGCTGACCCCGGACCGTCGTGCCACCTCACCGATCAACACTGCCCATCATCCCTCCTGGCCCATCACGCCTCCTGACCGGTCCTGCCGAGGGCTACGACGCGCTTCGCCTCCTCGACCGCGAACCCGAATCCGGCATCAGGGTCGCGCAACAGCCGTTCCGTGGCGATCGCGTGTGCGCGTACGCGAGGGTCGCGGTGCGTCATCGCAGCGTGCAGAGCCGGCACGATCACCTCACCGAGCGCGATCAGCGCCCGGCTGAGGCTCAGCTGCGTCTCCCGTTCGCCGCGCCCCAGCTGGGTCGACAGCACTGCGGCCAACCCGGGCTCGTCGCCGTCGGGCACCAGCACGACCGCTGCCCGCCAGGCGCTCCGCGCCACCTCGTCGTCGGCGTCGGACAGAAGTGCCCGGGTGATCGACGGCCACGCCTGCCGATCCCCGATCTTGGACAACGTGTGCAACGCCTGGCTTCGAGCCTGCGCCCGCTCCGAACGCAGCTCGTGGAGAAGCGCTGGGACCGTCGTCGATGCCGGGTGCCGGGTGAGTGCCCACGTCAGCATGTCGCGCACGTAGAACTCCGGTTCGACCGCGCATCGTTCGATGAGCGCGTCGACGAATCGCGGGTCAGGGGTGGTGCCCACCGCCAGCGCCGCCCGCAGCCGCACTGACGAGTTGCTGTCCTCCAGCCCCCGGAAAACCCGAGTCGTGTCCGTGGCCTCTGTCGGCATGGTCATCGGAACCACCTCCTCGGCACAGTGAAGGGCTTGTCACCATGTCAAGGTCAAGCGGAGCCACGCCGACGACGACCCCGTCCACGCAGTGGACGGGGTCGGTTCGAATCGGTCACGCGCTGTCCGGTCGCAGCCGGCCTCCGGCCCATCGGTGCGGACCGGCCGGAGGTGGCTACTGCTGGGCGAGCCACTCGTCGAAGGTGATCTCCCCGCGCTGGGCGTCCGGCTCCGGGATGAGGGTCCGCTCGCTCAGCAGGGCACCGGAGTAGCGGGCCTGCTCGTCGGCGACGACCTTCCTGGCGTCGCCGGTGGCTGCGAGGCTCTTGCCCACCAGCTCGTCGAGCCGGAACACCTCGGGGCCGCCGACCTCGCGGATCCCGTTGAGCGGCTCCCCCACCGCCACGCGTCCGACCGCGGCAGCGACGTCGTCGGACGCCATCGGCTGGAACAGGACGGGCGCGAGGTGGACCTCGTCGCCCACCGTGCTGAAGTCCGCGATGGCCTTGACGAACTCGAAGAACTGGGGGGCGTGCACGATCGAGTACGGCCGTCCCGACTCGCGGATCAGCTTCTCCTGGGCGTTCTTCGCGCGGAAGTACCCCGACTCCGAGAGCCGGTCGGTGCCGACCACCGACAGCGCCACGTAGTGCCCGACGCCCGCCTTCGCGGAGTACTCGAGCAGGTTGGTGGTGGAGGTCCGGAAGAACTCCATCACCGGGTCGTCGGCGAACGAGGGCGAGTTCGACACGTCCACAACGACCGCCGCCCCGTCGAGGACCTCCGCGAGCCCTTCGCCGGTCAGCGTGTTCACGCCGGTGCTCGGGGCTGCCGGCACCGCCTCGTGCCCGTGCTCTCCCAGCTTGGCCACCAGCTTCGAGCCGATGAGCCCCGTTCCACCGATCACGACAAACTTCACGACGAGTTCCTTCCGTTCGACGACCTGATACCGCCGTCCCCTGCCGTGTGCAGGGTGGCGTCGGAAGGAGGACAGGACGGCCGGCGGATTTGTGACGGTGGCTCCCGGAGCGCGCCGGGGGGTCGCTAGTGGACGTTTCTCGCCCGCACCGCGGCGGCGATGCGCTCCAGCTTCGGGGGGTTCAGGACCCAGTAGATGCGATCGATGCCGTCCCCGGTGCCGCTGACGGTCAACCACGCCACCGGCACGTCGTCCCGGGAGACCAGCACGGACGGGCGGCCGTTCGCCTCGACCCACTCCACCTGCACCCCGGTCCAGAACCGGGGGGCGAAAGCCCTGACGTACTTCGCCACCTGCGTGCGACCGAACACCGGGATGCGCGACGCGCCTCGCACGCCGCCGCCGTCGGTGTAGCTGGCGACCTCCGCGGCGAACAGCGACTCCAGCTCGTCGAAGTCCCCCGCCTGCGCGGCGGAGAGGAACGCCGACAGCAGCCTCCGCTGGTGCGGCGCGTCGACCGACGTCCGCCGCTCCGCCGCGACGGCCTGCCGCGCGCGGCTGAGGAGCTTGCGCGCGTTGCTCGCCTTCGTCTGCAACACCTCGGCGATGCGGTCGTACGGGTAGTCGAACGCCTCCCTCAGGACGAACGCCGCGCGCTCGCTCGGCGAGAGCTTCTCCAGGAGGACGAGCACCGCGGTCTCCAGCGCCTCGCCTCGCTCGGCGCCCAACTCGGGGTCGGCGGTGGTGTCCACCGGCTCCGGGAGCCAGGGGCCCACGTAGGTCTCCCGCCGGGCGCGGGCCGTCTGCGTCGCGTTGATCGACAGCCGGGTGGTCATCGTGACGAGGAAGGCGGTGGCGTCCCGCACCGTGGCGCGGTCCTGGGCCTGCCACTTCACCCAGACGTCCTGCACGATGTCCTCGGCGTCGGCGGCGCTCCCGAGCATCCGGTACGCGATCCCGAACAGACGGGGGCGGATCTGCGCGAAGTCGGCCGCCACGCCGTCCAGCCCACCGTCCTGACCCGACGGCCCGGGCTCGACGCTATCCACGGCGCGCCTGCCGTGCCGGGAGCAGGTCGTCCGCGGCGCGGCTCCGCGTGGCTGACGCACTCGCCGTCGACATGGCTCTCCTCGAGATGACCGACCACCGGCCACGTTAGCCCATCGGCGGGCGCGCCCGACCGACCGCAGCGGCGGTGTAGCGGCGGGCCAGGTGGGCGAAGGGGGCCCGGTCGGGGTGCGCGGGGTGATCCGGTCGGCGCGGAAGGTGCGCCAGTCCTCGCGGTCGAGGTCCCAGGCGACGAGGTACCAGCGCCCGCCCCAGGTGACCAGGTGATGGGGCTGCACCCGACCCGGTGGGGGCGGCGGGTAGTCGAAACGCAGTTCCTCGCGGGCGTGGACGGCGGCGCTGAGCGGCGTGAGCACGCTGCTGTCGACCGGTGGGTCCGGTCGGGTCGAGCTGGCGCAGGCGGTCGACATCACGGCGCACGGTGCGCAAGCAGTCGCGCCGAAGTCTTGGGCACGATCCCGGTGGTGCCCGGAGAAGCGGCCACTCCCCGACCGCTTCGTCTGCAACTGTCGTCGGGTGCCGGTCGACGACATCACCGCGCCCACCCTCGACGCCGAGCGGACCGACCTGCTCGCCGCCCTGGCGACCGCGCGATCCGCCCTGACCACCACCGTCCGGGGGCTCAGCGACGAGCAGCTCGGCGAGCGCCCGACGGCCAGTGCGCTGTGCCTGGGCGGGCTGATCAAGCACGTCGCGTCCATCGAGGAAGGGTGGCTGCGCTTCGTGCTCGACGGGCCCTCGGCGCTGCGCTACGACCTGCCCGACGGTGTCACTGGGCCGACCTCGCGGCCCGCCGAGACCGCCCAGCACGCCGGCCACGCCGACATACTGCGGGAGACGCTCGACGGGCAGAGATCCACCTGAGCGGATGACCGTTCTCGACACCCGGGCGCTCAACCGCGCGACGCTCGCCCGGCAGTTGTTGCTCGAGCACGCCGACGTGCCGGTCCTCGACGCCGTCGCGCACCTGTGCGGCCTGCAGGCGCAGGAGCCGCAGGAACCGTTCGTCGGGCTCTGGTCGCGGGTGCGCGCGTTCGACCCGGCGGTGCTCTCGGACCTGCTGGTACGGCGGAGCGTGGTGCGGACCCACCTCATGCGCCGCACCGTCCACCTGCTCACCGCCGACGACACCCTGGCCTGGCGGGCCCGCCACGACGCCATGCTGCGTCAACGGGTGCTCGGTACCTACCGCGGCGAGCTCGCCGGAGTGGACCTCGAGGAGCTCGCCGCCGCCGGCCGCGCGGTGATGGCCGACGGTGAGCCCCGCTCGATGACCGAGCTCGCGCGGGCGGTGGCCGAGCGCTGGCCGACGCCGGGCTCGCGGGCACTGGGCGAGATGCTGATCGCCGCCCTCATCCCGGTGGCGCAGCTTCCGCCGCGTGGGCTGTGGCGCACGAGGGCGGGAGTGCGCAACGTCGTGCTCTCCTCCTGGCTGGGGCGCGAGGCCGACCCGCCCGGCCCGGAGGGGTCCGATCCGGTCGGGGAAGCGCTGGTACGGCGCTACCTCGCCGCGTACGGCCCGGCCGCCGCGGCCGACCTGCGCGCCTGGTGCGGGCTCGCCGGACTGCCCGCCGCGGTCGCCGCGATACGCGGGGAGCTGGTCTCCTTCCGTGACGAGCGGGGCCGGGAACTGCTGGATCTCCCGGACGCGCCGCGCCCCGATCCCGACACCCCCGCCCCGGTGCGGTTCCTGCCGGCGTTCGACAACGCGCTCCTCGGCTACCAGGACCGCGGCCGCATCATCGACGACGCCCACCGCGGCCTGTCCGTCGCCGGGGCTCGCGTCGTGCTGGTCGACGGTCGGGTTGCCGCGACCTGGGGCGTCGAGGCCGACACCGTGATCGTCACCCCGCTGCACCGCTTCTCCCGGGCCGACCGCACCGCCGTCGGCGAGCAGGGACGGGCGCTGGCGGCGTTCCTCTCCGACGGCGCGAGCCGGCGCCTCCAGATCGCCGCGTCGCCCCGCTGAACGAGCGGGCAGATGGCCGTTCGATCAACGGCGAGATCGACGTGGGGGTGGTGGGGGTGCGGCCGCGGCCACGCTGATGTCGATGGCGACGTCAGGGACCAGGCCGTTCACGCTTGTTCGAGTTCCTGGTCCCTGATCCGGTCGTAGTCGATGAACAGGTGTTGCGGGCCGCGGAAAATCTGGTTGCGCCGGTACGGCGGCGGATCGACGACGAGCCGTGGGTTCTCCACACGGCGCAGAAAGACCTCCAGCGCGATGTTCACCTCCAGGCGCGCCAGTGGACCGCCGAAGCAGGTGTGGATGCCGCTGCCCCAGCCGAAGTGCTCGTTGGCGCGACGTTCGGGGTCGAACCTGCCCGGGTCGGGGAACCGGCCGGGATCACGGTTGGCGGCGCCGTACATCAGGAAGATCGCCGAGCCCTCCGGGATGACCGTGCCACCGACCTCGATGTCGGCGGTGGCGGACCGGCTCGGGAAGAACTGGACCGCCGACTGGAGGCGCAGCACCTCCTCGATGGCCCGCGGGATCAGTCCTGGCCTGCGACGCAGAAGCTCGATGCTCCCGGGGTTGCGCAGCAGGGTCAGCACACAATGGGAGATCGTGTTGACCGTGGAGTCGTGACCGGCGATGAGCAGCAGCAGCGCGTTGGCCGATGCTTCCGCGGGCTCCATGGGCCCGTCCGGGCCACCGTCGTTCACCAGTCCCGAGAGCAGGCCCTCGCCGGGTTTCCGGGCGTAACCCTCGACCAGCGCTCGCAGATACTCGGTGAGCGCGGCCGTGCTCTCCTTTCCTTTCGCGGCCCGGACCTGCCCTTCCTCGGTGGCCGCCTCCGGGCCCAGGTCCAGACCCGCCATGAAGTCGAAGATCCAGCCATGGAACGCCTTCTCGTCCTCCAGCGGAACTCCCAGGACCTTGCAGATCACCGTCACCGGAACCAGGTAGCCGTACTCGTCGACGACGTCGATACGGGTCTTGTCGGCGGCCTTCCCGAGCAGGTCGTTGCAGAGCCGCTCGATACTCGGTTCCATACTCGGGATGAGGTCCGGCGAATGGGGAGGGCCGAAGTGCCGCATGGCCTGGCGGCGCGCTCGGTCGTGGTAGGGCGGATCCGACATGATCATGCTCGGCTGCCTGCCGTATGCCGTCAGGTGCTCGGCCCCGGGCGGGGGCTCCTCCGCGCCCGGCCGCATGGCCGACACCGGACTACGACTGATGTCGGAGCTCACCCGCGGATCGTGGGCCAGTGTCAGGAGTTCCCAGTAGCCGGTGACGACGTAGATGTCGTCCGCCACCCGCGCAACGGGAGTCTTCCGGAGCTCGTCGAAGAACCGGTACGGGTCGGGCCGGTTCTCGAACTTCATGGCCTCCGCCCAGGCGATCTCTGGCCTCATGGATGCCTCCTCTGTCGCCTCGCGGCTCAGCGCTTCTTCGGCCGGTACTCGTACGTGGCTCCGCGCTCGGTCGGGTCATGGCCGGTCAGGACGACATCCGGATTCCCGGTGGGCAAGCTCGGTTTCGGGAACCGAGCGGGCACGGGTTCCATACCGTTGGCCTGGTCGTAACCCGGCGGAGGGGGCGGGAACGGAGCCGACCGCTCGATCAGTGCCCCGTAGTACTCCAGCCATTTGCCGTGGTTGAACGTGACCGCTGCGACAATGCGGCCCTGGTGGCCATAGGCGGCAGCGAAACGCCGGTCCGCAACGGATCCCTGGGTGATGACGATCTCGTCAGCGAAGGGGCCGACGCCGACGCCCTTGATGTTGACGCCGAACTGACCCGACCAGAACGCGGGCAATGGCAGGTGCGGAAGGCGCTGGGGCTCGATGCTCACCATGTTGTGCGCCGCGATCCGGCCCCCGATATCGGCATTGTCCCAGTGCTCCTGCACGAGGAACTGGTAGTCGTACAAAACGTGCGGGGCGCGTGCGATGTCGCCCGCGACGAAGATGCTGTCGGTCACCACCCCGTTGATGTCGAAGACGCGGCAGCCTGCATCGCAGGCGACGCCCCAACGGCCGGTGGCGAGACCCGCGCCCTCCAGCCACTCGGTGTTGCGGATCGAACCGAGCGAGGCCACGACCACGTCGACGTCGAGGGTGGTCCCGTCGGAGAGCCGGGCCCGGCGCACGTGCCCCTCCGCATCTCCCTCCAGCGCCTCGACCGAGACTCCGGTGCGGAGGTCGACTCCGTGGTCGCGCTGCATGTCGGCGGCGATGTCGCCGATCACGCCTCCGAGCGCGCCGACGAGTGGGCCATCGGCGCGCTCGGCGACGGTCACGGTTAGATCGAGCTCGCGACAGACCGAGGCCATCTCCGAACCGATGAAGCCGGCGCCGATGATCAGGACCCGGCCCGGGCCGGCTGCCAGTGCCGCCCGCAGCCGGCCCGCGTCATCGGCCGTGCGCAGCGTGAACACTCCCTCCAGCGCAGCCTCCTGCGGGTTGAACCACGGCCGTGAGCGCGTGCCGGTCGCGATCAGCAGGCGGTCGAACGGAACCTCCTCGCCGGTGGCCAGGCGCACCTGTTTGGCGCGGCGGTCGAGGCCGGTGGCGGCCACCCCGAGCCGCCAGTCCGCATCGACCTTCCGCATTCGCGGAAGCAGGGTGTGGTCGGCCCGCGCCAAGCCCTTCAGCACCTGTTTGGAGAGCGGAGGACGGTCGTACGGCTCCTGCTTCTCGTCCCCGATGATGGTCAGCGGCCCGGTGAAGCCCTCGTCGCGCAGGGTTTCGGCGGCACGGAGCCCGGCCAGCGAGGCTCCGACGATGACGATCCGGCCGTTGGCCTTGAACTCCGCCACCACGTTCGCGACGAGCTCCGACCTCACGAGCTATCCCCGATCTCGTCCAGCCGGTCCACGACGATGGCCTGAACGGGGCAGGAAGCCGCGGCTCGCAGGACGTGCTGGCGCAGCGAGTCGTCCGGGTTGGGGTCGTACATGAGCGCCTCCTCGCCGTGCAGATGGAGGACCTCCGGCGCCAACGGGACGCATTGCGCATATCCTTGGCATCGATTCAGATCAACGACCATTCGCATGGGTATTCCCTCCGCCGATCCGGGACGCCACCGTCGACGGCCCCGACCCGGCGCGCATCACCCGCAACGGGCGATTGGCTCCTGCGGAGGCGTGCTCGGCCGCCGGGGACCTGGCCGGGGCTGCGTCCGCGCCCACTTACGATCGTCGGCTATGGAACATGCGCGCGTGCGTGACGCGGTCGACCGGGCGTGGGCGGACCATGTGATCCCCAGCCTGTCGGAGCTGGTGGAGATCCCTGCCGTGTCTCCTGCCTACGACGCCTCGTGGCGGGCCGCCGGCCAGTTGCACGCTGCGGTCGACCACGTGCGGCGGTGGGTCGAGTCCTACGACCTGCCCGACGCGGTGTGCGAGGTGGTGGAACTCGACGGCCGTACCCCCCTGTTGCTGGTGGACGTGCCGGCGACGCCGGGGTCGGCCGCGAGCGGGACCGTGGTCTTCTACGGGCACCTCGACAAGCAGCCCGCCTTGGGCGAGTGGTCGCCCGGGCTGGGCCCCTGGCAGGCGGTCCGGCGCGGAGACCGGCTCTACGGCAGGGGCTCGGTCGACGACGGGTACGCGGCCTATGCGGCGGTGACCGCCCTCGGCGCAGTGCGCGCTGCGGGCGGAGAACACGCCCGGGCGGTGGTGCTGCTGGAAACGGGCGAGGAGTCCGGCAGTCCCGACCTGCCCGTCTATCTGGAGCATCTCGCCGACCGGCTGGGCGACGTGACGCTGGTGGTGTGCCTGGACAGCGGGGGCGACGACCACGAGCGGCTGTGGCTGACCTCCAGCCTGCGCGGCGCGGTCCAGGCCACGGTGACAGTGCGTGTCCTCAGCGCGCCCGTCCACTCCGGGCTGGGCGGCGGCATCGTGCCCAACCCGTTCCTCGTCATGCGCCGGCTCCTCGACCGCCTAGAGGACCCGGCGACCGGCGAGGTCAGGGTGCCCGAGATGCACACCCCCCTCCCGGACGGTCTGCGCGAGGAGATCGAGGAGCTCGTCGCCCTCGACCCGGGTGGGGTCATCCGGCGCTTCCCACTGGTCGACGGCGCCGTGCCGCTCCACGCCGACGACGTCGAGCTGATCGTGAACAACACCTGGCGCCCGGCGCTGTCGGTCATCGGCGCCGCCGGTCTCCCGGACGCCCCGAGCGCGGGCGCGGTCCTGCTCGATGCGGTGTCGCTGCGCCTGAGCTTCCGCCTCCCGCCCACGGTCGACGCCGAGACGGCCCGCGCCGCGCTCGACAAGGTCGTGACGACCGACGTGCCCTTTGGCGCGCAGGTCGAGGTCACCGACGTCATGACCATCAACGGGTGGCACGAGCCGGCGGTGGCGCCGTGGCTGTCCTCCGCCTTGGCGGACGTCGCCCAGCAGGTGTTCGGCGAGCCCTGCCGCCGTGCCGGTCTCGGCGGCGGCATCCCGTTCATGGACACGCTCGGGAGGCGCTACCCGGACGCCCAGTTCGTCGTCACCGGAGCCCTGGGGCCCGACTCGAACCTGCACGTGCCGGACGAGTGGCTCAACATTCCTTTCGCCCGGCAGCTGACCGAGTCCATCGCGCACATCGTCGACGCACACTCCGCAAGCCGGTAGGTCCGGCGTACGTCCGGATCATCGGGCTCATGTCGCCGTATACCGCCCACACCTCGGATTGCGCATAACTGCGCGGCCATGCTCGCATTCCTGACACCGGAGTGGGAATTGCCGACCGTGTCGTGTGCGAATCCCCACGACCCGTGGGCACATTTCTGAGTTCCGATTAGCGTGCCTCGCATGATCATCGTGATTCGGCGGAACGATCGGCCACGTCGGGGTGCCGAGTGACCACGGTCGACGGCGACAGTGGCGCCGCCACCCCGGCCGGCGCTTCGCGGGTGCCCCCGTCGCCGTATTTCGTGGGTCCCGCGGAGTTCCAGCGGGTACGCATGCACACCGGCGGCAGCGCCGGGATCTGCTGGATCACCCTCGACCGGCCCGAGCGGCTCAACGCCTTCGACTGGCGGATGCTCGTCGAGCTTCGGGCGGCGCTGTGGCAGGCCACCTTCGACGACGGGATCCGCGTGGTCGTCATCACCGGCGCCGGGCGCGGCTTCAGCGCCGGCCGCGACATCAACGACCTGCGCTGGCAACGCGGCCTGCCGGGCAACAGCTACCGGTCCTACGTGCGGACCAACCACTCGACCTTCGACGACATCGAGACCATCGAGAAGCCGGTGATCGCGGCGATCAACGGGCCGTGTGCCGGCGGCGGGGTGGAACTGGCGGTCTCGTGCGACTTCCGGATCGCCGCACAGGAGGCGACGTTCACGCTCCCGGAGATCAACATCGGCGTCCTCCCGGCGTCCGGTGCGTGCTCACGGATGAGCCGTCTCATCGGCGTCGAGCGGCTCAAGGAGATGGTCATGACCGGCCGGCAGTACAGCGCCGCGCAGGCCGGGGCGATGGGGCTCGTCTCCGAGGTGGTGCCCGGGGCCGAGCTCGTGGCCACCGTGGAGGCGCTCGCGGCCGATCTCATGACGGGCGCCCCTCGGGCGGTCGGCCTCGCGAAGCACGTGATCAACATGTGTGAAGGCGTGGATCCGCACACGGGTCGCGACATCGAGCGGCTGGGCCAGTCCTGGCTCGCCCAGAGCAACGACTCGTGGGAAGGCCTCTCGGCGTTCCTGGAGAAGCGGTCGCCCGATTTCCGGGGCTAGATCAGCAGATACACGGGACGCATCAGATTCGCGGATCAGGAGAGGGAGGGGCACGGAGTGGCGGTGTTGACGGACCCGTATCACCGGGCGCTGCGGGTGGGGGACGTGCCGCGGTTGCACGCGTCCAACCCCGCCAGTAGCGACCGCGTGTCGGTGGTCGAGGGTGAGCACACGCGCACCTGGCAGCAGCTCGAGGACCGCTCCACCGGCATCGCCGCCGGTCTCGCGCACTACGGCGTGCGCAGCGGCGACCCGGTCGGCCTCTACTCGGGGAACCGGATCGAGTACATCGAGCTCATGTACGGCCTGGCCAAGGCGGGCTGTCCGATCGTTCCGCTGAGCCCGCGCCTCGTGGCCGGGGAGGTGGCGCGCACCCTGCGCTTCACCGGGGCGACGGCGGTCGTCACCGACGTGCTCGACGCCCTGGGCCCGGCGGGTGCCGGCGTCCCGGCCGGGGAGCTGGCCGTGGCCCGGCTGCGGGACACCCCTGGCGACCCGGCGGCGCCCCTGCACGAACGCGCCGAGGACGTCCGACGCTACGAGGACGTCGTCGTCGACCCCGCCGGCGCGCGGCTGCCGGAGATCGACGAGTCCACGCCGTTCCGGCTGGCGCTCACCAGCGGGACGACCGGATCGCCGAAGGTGTGCGTGATCCCGCACCGGGTGACCGTCCAGGGCTGGGCCGAGATGAGCGTCGAGCTCGGGATCGGCCCGCATGACGTCGAGCTGGTGGTGGGGCCGCTCTTCCACGGCCTCGGGTTCACCTGTGCACTGCAGCAGCTCTACGTCGGAGGTGCGCTGAACATCCACCGCCACTTCGACGCGCGGCGCGTGCTCGACTCGATCGCCCACGACCGGCCGACGGTTCTCCCGGGCGCGCCGGTGATCTTCGACCGGCTGGCCGACGCGGCGGAAAGCTCGGCCGAGACCGTCGACACGACCTCGCTCCGCCTGGTGCTCAGCTCCAGCGCCCGCGCAGGCGGCACGCTGAAGCGCCGGCTCGCCAGGGTGTTTCCCGAGGCGCGGATCGGCGAGTTCCTGGCCGGCACCGAGACGGCGTGCGTCACCATCAACCTGGAGGACCCGTTCGGCCCGAAGGCGGAGTCCTGCGGGCGGCCGTTCTTCCGTACCGAGGTGGCCATCCTGAACCCCGATGGAGGGTTCCAACCGGCAGGCGAGGTCGGGGAGGTCGCGAAGCGGGGCCTGCTGACCGGACCGGTCTACCTCGGCGACCAGAAGCGCACCGACGAGGCGTTCCGCGACGACTGGTTCCGGACCGGAGACCTGGGCTACCAGGACGAGGACGGCTTCGTCTTCATCGTCGGGCGCCTCAAGGACGTCATCGTCAGTGGCGGCATCAACATCTACCCGGCCGAGATCGAGGAGACCGTTCGCGGCATCGCCGGTGTGCGGGAGGTCGCCGTGGTCGGCGTGCCCGACGAGGAGTGGGGCGAGAGCGTCAAGGCCGTGGTGGTGCTCGAGGACGGTGCCAGCCACACGCCTGAGGACATCGAGCGGCAGTGCCGGGTGGAGCTCGCCGGGTACAAGGTGCCCCGGGTGATCGCGTTCATCGACGCGCTGCCGCGCAGCCCCTCGGGCAAGGTGCTCAACCGCGAGGTCGCCGGCCTGTCCGGCGGCTTCCGGCGCACCGGGAACGGCTGGCAGAGCACCAGCACCGAACCGGTCCGGCAGCGGCAGGGCTCCGCAGCGGAAGCGCAGCGTTAGGCTGCCGATCATGGCAGCGTCCGAGCCGTTGGCCGTCCTGGAGGCGCTGGCCGACCACCGCTCTGCTGCCGCACCCGCAGTCACGGCCTCGGGCGTCTCGGACTGGCCTGGCGTCGCCGACCCCGAAGGGCTGCGCGCCCAGCTGATCGACTGGCTCGGGCAGTACGCCAACGGCGGCACCCGCCGCACCTACGCCTACGCGCTGGGTCTGCCGATCGCCTGGGTCGACGCCATCGGCGGAGCGAGAGCGGAGGGCTCCGGCCGTGGCGCCCCACCGCCCGCCCCGGCCGGACCGCTGCACGACCTCGCCTGGTTCCGGTGGTGCGCCCGCCAGACCCTCGACCCCCGCGACGCAACAGCGCGTCACGTCAAGGCCTGGTTGCACGCCCTCGACGCCGCCGGCGCGCAGCGGCGCACACGCCAGCGGATGCTCTCCACGCTCTCGGCGCTCTACGGGCACCTCGCCGAGACCGGCGTCGTCGCGGCGAACCCGGCAGCGCTCAACCGGGCCCGGCTGGGCTTGTCGTCCACCGCCCGGGACGCCTCACCGACCGTGCGGCTCACAGCCGAGCAGCTCAAGGCACTGCTCGTCGCCGCGGCCCGCCTGCCCTACTCGCGCAGCCCACGGCTCGCCCGGCTCTACGCCTTGCGCGCGGTGGCCATGGTGGCACTGCTGACGCTGGGACTGCGGATCTCGGAGGTGGTCGGCCTCGACCGCGGCGATCTCTACCGGACGGGCGGCGACGACGTGCTCCGCGTGCTCGGGAAGGGCGGCCTGCACCGCGAGGTCTACCTCACCGATCTCGTTCGTGACGCGCTGGTGGCCTACCTCGCCGAGCGCGACCGCCTGAGCGACTCGGCCACGCCGGCACGCCGGGGCCGCACGGGCGCGGACAGCACACCGATGCTCGCCACCCGCGGCGGCGGCCGCTGCTCACGCGTGGACCTCTACACGCTGCTGCGGCGCATCGCGGCCCACGCAGGGCCGGCGCTGGACGGCCTCGCCGACCGCGTGCACCCGCACGCCCTGCGGCACGCCTACGTGACGATCGCCCTCGAGCAGGACGCCCGGATCCAGCACGTCCAGGCCGACGTCGGACACGCCACGATCGCCACCACCCAGCACTACGACCGGGGCCGACGCTCCCGGGCGAGCACGGCGGCCGACCTGGTGGCTGCGGCGATCGCGGCCGCGCCGGCCCCGGCCGACCCCCTCCCCTGACCCACTCCCCCATGGCCCCCGGTCAGCTCTCCGGGAGCAGGCGCGTCACCATCGCGTCGATCAGTACGTCGAGCCGGTGGGGCGCGAGCAGATCCGGGACGGTGAGGTCGTCGATGATCAGTCCCAGCATCGCCAGGTAGAGCAGGACCACCGCCGTGCGGTCGCCCGGCAGGCCCGGGTCCGCCTCATCACCTGACCCAGCAGTTCGGCATCGCATCCACCCTCGACGGATTCATCGCCGGGCCGGACGGGAGCGACCCCACCGGCCCCGACGGCTTCTGGCCCGTCCCCCAGGACTACATCGAGCACCTCGCCACCGAGCTCCCGGAGATCCTGCCCGGGCCGGCCAGGGCCGCGTTGTCGGTCACCGCGGAGGGCAGCATTTCGACACGGCGAAGGTCACCGAAGCTACGAGATCGGGCTGACGGCCGGGATCGCCGACGCCTACCCGCACCTGCGCCACCTCGTGTTCTCCCGGACCCTCACGGCGAGCGCGGACCCGCACGTCGAACTGGTCGCCGCCGACCCGAGGGCGGTGGTCCGGGGCTGAAGCGGGAGGACGGCAAGGACATCTGGCTGCTGGGCGGGAGCGAGCTCGCGGGAGCGTTGTACCCGGAGATCGACCGGCTGATCGTCAAGCTCGGCCCGCGGACCATCGGCTCAGGCATACCGCTCTTCTCCAGGGAGACCGCGTTCGACCCGCGCACCTGGCAGATGACCGACCACACCGTCCTGACGAGCGGGGCGGCGTTCCTGACCTACGCGCGCCGCTGAGCCAGCCCGAATGCCGGCCATTGCTTATATAAGGGAGTGCTGCTACTTTCCTGCTGTGCACGCCTTCGACGTTCTCGGGGACCCGGTTCGCCGGCGGATCCTGGAGCTGCTCGCCGGCGGCGAGATGACCTCCGGAGCGGTGTGCGCAGCGATCCAGGAGGAGTTCGGCATCTCCCAGCCCGCCGTCTCCCAGCACCTGCGGGTACTGCGCGACAACGGGTTCGCCACCGTCCGCCCCGAGGGCACGCGCCGGCTCTACAGCGTGCGACCCGAGCCGCTGCGTGACGTCGACACCTGGCTCGACCACTTCCGGCGCTTCTGGACTCCCCATCTGGACGCGCTGGCCACCGAACTGGCCCGCGGACGGCGCGAGCGCCGGCTCCGCGAGTCCGACGAGAGGACCGACCCATGATCGACGTGACCCACCAGATCAACTCCGTGCAGCGCACGGTCGGCACCCGCACGCTCGAGGCGGGTGAGGCCCGCGTCATGACCATCAGCCGGACCTACACCGCCGACATCGACGACCTGTGGGACACCTGCACCAACCCGGGGCGCATCCCGCGGTGGTTCCTCCCGGTGTCCGGGGACCTCCGCGTCGGCGGGCGCTACCAGCTGGACGGCAACGCAGGCGGCACCGTGGAGCGCTGCGACCCCCCGCACGCCTTCGCCGCGACCTGGGAGTTCGGCGGCGAGGTGAGCTGGATCGAGGTCCGGCTCACCGAGGTCGCCGACGGGCGCACCCGGTTCGAGCTCGAGCACGTCGCCCACGTCGACGACGAACGCTGGACCGAGTACGGCCCCGGCGCGGTCGGGGTGGGCTGGGACCTGGCCGTCATCGGGCTCGGACTGCACGTGTCGTCGGGTCAGCCGGTCGACCCGGCGGCGGTCGAGGTCTGGTCCGGCTCGGACGAGGGCAGACAGTTCATCACGTCGTCCAGCGACCTGTGGTGCGATGCGGCGGTGGCGGCAGGCACCGACCCCGCAGCTGCCCGCGCCGCGGCCGACCGCACCACGTCCTTCTACACCGCAGTGCCCGACCAGGCCTGAGGCTTCTCGTTCACTCCGGACGTGCCGGACGCCGGGCCGGCATGCAGCAGTCCACCGCACACGGCATCCCGTTGACCGTGCACCCGGCCCCCGTCACGTCCCCCAGGTGCCGCGGGGCCGACTCGTGGAGATGCTCGGCGATCAGCTCCACCACCATGTCGGCGAACCGCGGGTCAGGACCGGCCGTCGACGCCCGGGCGAAGCCCATACCCAGCTCGGCAGCGCGTTCCTTCGCCTCCGTGTCGAGGTCCCAGACCACCTCGACGTGGTCGGACACGAACCCCACCGGGCTCACGACCACCGCAGGGACGCCTCGGGCGTGCAGCGCGTCGATGTGGTCGACGATGTCGGGCTCCAACCACGGCACCTGCGGTGGTCCCGACCGCGACTGCCACACGACGTCGTACTCCGCAACTCCCAGATCCTCCGCTACCAGCCGCGCCGCCTCGGCCACCTGCCGCGAGTAGCGGTGGCCGCCCTCGTCGGGCGGGCCCGCGGCGGCATCGGCTGCGGTCGGCACCGAGTGGGCGGTGAACACGAGCCGCGCGCTGTCACGGACGTCGGCAGGAAGCCGGGCGGCGGCCGCGCGCACGGCGTCGGCGTTGGCGGCGATGAAGTCCGGGTGGTTGAAGAAGTGGCGCAGCTTCACCAGCTGCGGCGCCTCGTCCCCCACCGCCTTCCGCGCCCGTGCGATGTCCTCCTGGTACTGCCGGCACGCCGAGTACCCGCCGTACGCGCTGGTGGCGAACACGAGCGCGCGGCGCACCCCGTCGCGCGTCATCTCGGCGACGGTGTCCTCGACCAGCGGGTGCCAGTTGCGGTTGCCGAAGTACACGGGCAGGTCCGTGCGCTCGCGGATCGCGGCGATCAGCTCACGGTTGCGCGCATTCAGCGGGCTTACGCCACCGAAGTGCTGGTAGTGCTCCTCCACGGCGTCGAGCCGCTCCGGAGGTACGCCGCGGCCGCGGACCACCCTCTCCAGGAAGGGCCGCACCTCGTCGGGCCCTTCGGGCCCGCCGAAGCTCAGCACCAGCAGAGCGTCCGCCTGTTCTCGCACGGTCTGATTAGACACCGATCGCGTGGAACCCGCCGTCCGCCCACACCATCGAGCCGGTGGTGACCGGCAACCAGTCCGAGAACAGCGCGCACACCGTCTTCGCGACGGGCACCGGGTCGTTGACGTCCCAGCCGAGCGGCGCACGCCCGTCCCAGGCGTCCTCGAAGGCGGCGAAGCCCGGGATGGACTTCGCGGCCATCGTCCTGACCGGTCCGGCGGCGACGAGGTTGACCCGGATGCCCTTCGGCCCGAGGTCACGCGCCAGGTACCGGGTGACCGACTCCAACGTGGACTTGGCCACGCCCATCCAGTCGTAGGCCGGCCAGGCCTGCCGGTTGTCGAAGTCCATGCCGACGATCGAGCTGCCCGGCCCGAGCAGCGGCAGCACAGCCGTGGACAGCGACTTGAACGAGTAGGCGCTGACCTGGATCGTCGTGGCCACGTCCTCCCACGGCGCGTTCAGGAACGCGTTCTCACCGAGGCACGACGCCGGTGCGAAACCGATCGAGTGCAGCACGCCGTCGAGCTTGGGCTCGTCCTGCCCGGTGGCGGTGAGGTGCGGCGAGACCCGCTCGACGAGGCTGTCGAGCTGGGACTGGTCCGACACGTCCAGCTCCACGACCGCGGCCGGCTTCGGCAGCCGCTGCGCGATCCGCTCCACCAGCCGCATCCGTCCGAAGCCGGTGAGCACCACGTCCGCGCCCTGTTCCTGGGCGATCTTCGCAGCGTGGAACGCCAACGAAGCGTCCGTGATCACACCGGTGACGAGCAGGCGCTTGCCATCGAGCAGTCCCATGTGAGCCTTTCCGTGTTCCGGGAGCGAGTGACTAGTGGCCCATGCCGAGGCCGCCGTCGACCGGGATCACCGCGCCGGTGATGTACCCGGCGGCCTCCGAGCCCAGCCAGGCGACCGTGTCGGCCACCTCCTCGGGGCTCGCGTACCGACCCAGCGGCACCTGCGTGAGGATCTCGGCGCGCCGCGCGTCGGACAGGGCGCGGGTCATGTCGGTGTCGACGAAGCCGGGGGCCACGACGTTGGCCGTGATACCGCGCGAGCCCAGCTCACGCGCCACGGAGCGGGCCAGCCCGACGAGGCCTGCCTTGGAGGCCGCGTAGTTGACCTGGCCGGCCGAGCCGCTGAGGCCGACCACGCTGGAGACGAACACCATGCGGCCGCTCCTCGCCTTGAGCATCCCGCGGGAGGCGCGCTTCGCGACCCGGTAGGCAGCGGTGAGATTGGCGTCGACGACCCGGGTGAACGACTCCTCGCTCATCCGCATGAGCAGGCCGTCGTCGTTGATCCCGGCGTTCGAGACCAGCACCTGCACCGGCCCGTGCTTGTCCTCGACCTCACTGAACGCCGCGTCCACGGCGGCGGTGTCGGTGACGTCGCACTGCACCGGCAACAGCTCGCCGGGCAGGCCCTCCACAGGGCTGCGGTGCGTCACAGCCACCTGGTCGCCCTGCGCCGCGAACGCCTTCGCGATCGCGAGCCCGATACCGCGGTTGCCTCCGGTCACCAGCACGCTGCGTCCCACGCCGCCACCCTATGGGCCGCCGCCCGGCCCGCGGAAACCGGGCGACTCGGGAGCGCAATCCGGGCGACTCGCGCGGACAGAACGGGCGACTCGCGGGACCACAAGGGGCGACTCGCGGGGCAGCGCAGCCCCCCGCGAGTCGCCCGTTTCGTGCGCGCGAGTCGCCCGTTTCGTGCGCGCGAGTCGCCCGGTTCCTGCGCGCGAGTCGCCCGGGTTTAGGGGAAGCGGCGGCCCAGGGCCAGGCCGCTGCCCACCCCCACCACGAGCAGGAGGGCACCGCCCGCGAGCCACGGCCTGCTCGTGTCGACGCGCCGCACCTCGTAGCCGATCTGCTCGCCGAGCTCGGCGTACACCTGTCGCAGCTCGTCCTCGGTGGCTGCGGTGAAGAACTGGCCGCCGGAGAGCTCGGCGATCTGGCGCATCGACGCGTCGTCCACCGCGACCGGCGTGCGCTCCCCCGGGTTGATCTCGATCGAGCCGTAGTCGGTGCCGAAGGAGATCGTGGAGACGGGAATGCCGGCGGCAGCGGCCGCGCGGGCCGCCGTGAACGAGCCGCGGGGCTCCTCCTCCGGCATCACGCCGCCCGGGACGGTCTGCTTGCCGTCACTCATCAACACGATCCGGGCGGGTGGCGGCCCCTCGGCGGCGGCCCCGGCGATCGCCTGAGAGAACGTCTCCACCGACTGCATCGCGGCGAAGATCGCCTCGCCGGTGGCGGTCGACTCCGACAGCTTCAGCCCGTCCACCGCACGCTTGATCGGCTCGCGGTCGACGGTGGGCGAGACGAGCACCGCGGCCGTACCCGCGAACGACACCAGTCCCAGGTTGATCCCGGGGGTGAGCTGGTCGGCGAACGCCTTGGCCGCGGCCTGTGCCGCGGCCAGCCTGCTCGGCTCGACGTCGGTGGCCTGCATCGACAGCGAGACGTCGATGACGAGGACGACCGTGGCCCGGTTGCGGGGCACCCGCGCCTCCGCCTGCGGCCCGGCCAGCGCGATGGTCAGCACGGCGAGGGCCGCGATCAGCGCCGCCGCCGGAACGTGCCGGTACCAGTTGGGTCTGTCGGGAGCCACCCGGTCGAGCAGCTCCAGGTTCGTGAACCGGACGACGTCGCGACGGCGCCTGCGCAGCAACAGCACGTACCCGGCCGCCATGGCGGCGACCACGGCGAGCAGCAGCAGCCACCAGGGGTTGGTGAACATCTACCGCCCACCCCCCGACCAGGCGCGCTTGCGGGCCAGGACGAACCGCACGATGTCGGAGATCCAGTCGGAGTCGGTGCGCAGCGTGAGGTGCGCGGCGCCGCAGCGGCGCAGGGTGGCGGCCACGCGATCCCGGTGCTCTGCTGCGGCGGCGGCGAACTCCCGGCGCAGCAGCGGGCTGGTGACGACCTCGCGCTGACGACCGGTCTCGGGATCGGCCAGCACCACGGTGCCGACGTCGGGCAGTTCCAGCTCACGCGGGTCGAGCACCTCGACGGCCAGGAGGTCGTGCCGGTTCGACAGCGCGCGCAGGGAGCGTTCCCACTCGGGTTCGCCGAGGAAGTCGGAGATGACGACGGCCAGCCCCCGGCGCCGGGGTGGGCGGCGTAGCTGCTCGATCGCGGCGGTGAGGTCGCCGCGGGTGCCGTCGGGTGCCCGGGGGGTCAGGGCGACACGGCGCAACAGCCCGCGGGCGTGCGCGAGGCCGCCCCGAGCCGGGATGCGGACGGTCTGCTCCCCGGTGGAGACGAGAGCGCCGATCCGGTTGCCCCCACCGCGGGTGAGATGGGTGACGGCGGCGAGGGCCGCGATCGCGAGGTCACGCTTCTCGCACGACGCGGTGCCGAAGTCGAGGCTCGGCGACAGGTCGAGCACGACCCACGTCTCCAGCTCCCGGTCGGCCACGGTCTCCCGGACGTGCGGCTGCGTGGTCCGTGCGGTGACGGCCCAGTCCATGCGGCGGACGTCGTCGCCGGGCTGGTAGGCCCGCGCCTCCCCCGGCTCGCTGCCGGGCCCGGGAACGAGGCCGAGGTGGTTGCCCTGCAACAGCCCGTCGAGCCGGCCCCGCACGGTGAGCTCCAGCGTCCGCAACGCCGCCTCGACCCGTCCGTCGCGGAACGACGGCGGCGCGGCAGGCGCGGGACGCCGCCCAGGTTCAGGAAAGCCACTTTCCTGAACCGGCGGGGCCGGAAGGTGGCCTTCCTCAACCCCGGGCGTCGGGATGGTCACGTCGAGCTGCCCGCCGCCGTGTAGGGCGCCGCGGCGGCCGGGTCGTGCTGTGGGCGGGCGGTGACCTGCGGCAGCGGAACGGTGGCGAGCACCCGGGAGATGATGTGGTCCATGGGCACGCCGTCGGCGACGGCGTCGTAGGACAGCACGAGCCGGTGGCGCAGCACGTCGGGCGCGACGTCGAGGATGTCCTGCGGGAGCACGTAGTCGCGGCCGCGCACCAGCGCGAGTGCCCGCGCGGCGGCGACGATGCCGAGGGTGGCTCGCGGTGAGGCGCCGTAGGACACCCAGCCCGCGATGTCGGTGAGCCCGTGGTCGGCGGGCGTGCGGGTGGCGACCACGAGCCGCACGACGTAGTCGACGAGCGCGTGGTGGACGAACACCCGGGACGCCACGGCCTGCAGCCGCAGGAGCTCGCCCGGGTCGATCACCTGCTGCGCGACGGGCGGCTCGGCGCCCATCCGGTAGACGATCTCCCGCTCCTCCTCCACGCCCGGGTACTCGACGATGATCTTGAAGAGGAAACGGTCGCGCTGCGCCTCCGGCAACGGGTAGACGCCCTCGTTCTCGATCGGGTTCTGGGTGGCCAGCACGAGGAACGGCTCGGGCATCGGGAACGTCTTGCCCCCGATCGAGAGGTGCCGCTCGGCCATCACCTCGAGCATGGCCGACTGCACCTTCGCCGGCGCGCGGTTGATCTCGTCGGCGAGCACGAAGTTGGCCACGACCGGCCCCAGTTCGACGTCGAACTCCTCGCGACCCTGGCGGTAGATCCGGGTGCCGAGGATGTCGGCGGGCACGAGGTCCGGGGTGAACTGCAGGCGCGAGAACGAGCCGCCGACGACCTTCGCGACGGTCTCGACCGCAAGGGTCTTCGCGACGCCGGGCACGCCTTCGAGCAGCAGGTGACCCTTGGCCAGCAGCCCGACGAGCATCCGCTCGACAAGCCGGTCCTGGCCGACGATCACACGCTTGATCTCGAAGACGACCCGCTCGAGCCGCTCACCCTCGTGGGCCGGGCTGGGGACGGACTCCTGCACAGTCACCGCGCCATCCCACCCTGCCGAGCGTGAGACGCCGGTGAACCCGGCGCGGGGCATGACCTTCGTTTTCAGGGCAGTCGGCCCGGAGGGCCGTCGATGTCAATGTTTGATGCACTTTTCGTTGGCGTCAATGTTTCATTGACACCAGAAGGGGACACCTGCTCTGACCTCCGACGATCACCCCGTTCACAGCACCCGGGTCGCCTGCGGCACGAGGCCCTTCGTCCGCAGCGGCACCACCCGGACCCGCGCGCCCGTGTAGGGAGCTTCGACCATCTGCCCGTTGCCGATGTAGAGCGCGACGTGGTGGATGGGCGCTCCCCCGTTCTTGTAGAACACCATGTCGCCGGGGCGGAGGTCGGAGATCGGCACCTTGCGGCCGGCGTTGTACTGGTTGCGACTCACCCGGGGCAGCGACACGCCCACGCCGTTGAACGCGAAGAGCATCAGGCCCGAGCAGTCGAAGCCCACGCGGTTGAGCGGTGAGCCGAGGCCGTCGGGAATCCCCGTGCTCGGACCACGGCCGTTGCCGCCACCCCAGACGTACTGCCTGCCGAGCTGCGACAGCGCGCGGTCGATCACCCGCCGCACGGCCGCACTCCCCCTGCGGGGTGCGTCGTCATGGCCGCCCAGCCTGGACTCGGCCGCCTCCCGCGCGGCCCGTTCCCTGGCGGCCTGCTCCTGCGCCAACCGGCGCTGCCAGTCGTCGAACCGGGCGCGCTGCTGGCGCAGTCCGGCGTCGGCCGACTCGGCGGCGTCGAGGCGGCGCTGCACCTCGGCCCGCTCCGCGGCGACGGCCGCGAGCTGCTCGGCCTGCGCGCGCGCCGCCGACTCGGCGGCGGCGACAGCCGCATCGGCAGCCAACTTCGCGGTGTTCGCCTCGGCCTCGCGGGCGCGCGCGTCCTCCAGCGCGGCACGGGCCGCGGAGTCCGCGTTGGCCTTCTCGACGCGGGCGCGCTCCAGCCCGTCCTGCGCGGTGATCTGGGCCCGGGCGATCAGGTCGTTGGCCTCGGCCCGCGCGACGAGGTCCTCGGGACTGGTGGCGTCGGTGAGCAGCCCGAGCGGACCGATGTCCAGACCCCGCTGGTAGGTGGCGGTGACGAACTCGTCGAGACGGGCGCGCGCCTCGTCGATCGCGACGGAGGCGGCCCGGGTCGCGATCCTGGCCGCGACGGCCCGCTGGGCGGCCGCGGCCGCCGCGTCCTGAGCCGCCTGCAGATCGACGAGTGCGGCCTCGGCCGTCTCACGCTGTGCGGCCAGCGCGGCCTGCAGATCGTCGGTCCGGCTGTCGAGCTCCGCGAGCCGGGCCGACAGGCGTCCGACCTCGCCCGCCCGCTGGTTCACGTCGGTGCGACTGCGCTGCAGGTCGTCGTCACTCGGGTTCGGCGGTGGCGGCGGCGGCTGGGCGCCCGCGGTGGACGTGGTCCCGCCCAGCAGCGCGACCAGCACCACCAGCACGAGCCCGTGGCGGCGCCATGCCGGGAGCCCGCTCCCCCGGTCCCGCCCCGACGACGACCGCGGCCCGCCTCGATACCGCACGCGCCGCCTCCGTCCCCTCGTGATCTCCAGGAGCGAGCGCACTGTGGCACCCGGACGGCGGGCGGCCAGGGAGCCACACGCGTATCAGGACGAACATTGACCACACGGGTGAAAGGGACATGCCGAGCCGTGACCGACGAGCCGGATCGAGATCGCTCGTCACCCGGTGGGAGGACCCCTCCCCCGGCTCGACCATGTAGCAGGACAAGCGTACTGTTTTGACTGGACGGGGTCGCTGCGCCGGGGACGCGCCGGTGCACCAGACTCCGAAAAAACCTCATCTCAGCGACATTCGAGCGGCATCCCAGCGCCCACCACCGCCAGGAGGACAACGACGTGGCCAGCACGGACAGCTTCGGAGCGAGAGGAACGATCCAGGCGGGCGGGGGCGAGCACGAGATCTACCGGCTCTCGGCCGTCGAGGGCGCCGAGCGCCTACCGTTCAGCCTCAAGGTGCTCCTGGAGAACCTCCTGCGCACCGAGGACGGCGCGAACGTCACCGCGGAGCACGTGCGTGCGCTGGCGAACTGGGATCCCGCAGCAGAGCCGGACACCGAGATCCAGTTCACCCCCGCCCGCGTGGTCATGCAGGACTTCACCGGCGTCCCCTGCGTGGTCGACCTGGCCACCATGCGCGAGGCCGTCACAGAGCTGGGCGGTGACCCCGCCAAGGTCAACCCGCTCGCGCCCGCCGAGCTGGTGATCGACCACTCCGTGATCATCGACGTCTTCGGCCGCCCGGACGCGTTCGAGCGCAACGTCGACTTCGAGTACCAGCGCAACAAGGAGCGCTACCAGTTCCTGCGCTGGGGCCAGGGCGCGTTCGACGAGTTCAAGGTCGTCCCGCCGGGCACCGGCATCGTGCACCAGGTCAACATCGAACACCTGGCCCGCGTGGTCATGACCAGGAACGGCCAGGCCTACCCCGACACCCTCGTCGGCACCGACTCCCACACCACGATGGTCAACGGCCTCGGCGTGCTGGGCTGGGGCGTCGGCGGCATCGAGGCCGAGGCGGCCATGCTCGGCCAGCCCGTCTCGATGCTCATCCCCCGCGTGGTCGGGTTCAAGCTCACCGGTGAGATCCCGGCGGGCGCCACCGCCACCGACGTCGTGCTGACGATCACCGAGATGCTGCGCCGCCACGGCGTGGTGGGCAAGTTCGTCGAGTTCTACGGCGAGGGCGTCGGCGCGGTGCCGCTGGCCAACCGCGCCACGATCGGGAACATGAGCCCGGAGTTCGGCTCCACCGCGGCGATCTTCCCCATCGACGACGAGACCGTGCGCTACCTCAAGCTCACCGGCCGCTCCGCCGAGCAGATCGAGCTCGTCGAGGCCTACGCCAAGGAGCAGGGGCTCTGGCACGACCCGTCCCGCGAGTTCGTCTACTCCGAGACCCTCGAGCTCGACCTCTCGACGGTCGTCCCGTCGATCGCCGGCCCGAAGCGCCCGCAGGACCGCATCGCGCTCTCGGAGTCGAAGGAGGCCTTCCGCGAGGCGCTGGTCGACTACGCGGGCGCCCCCGACCAGCGCGACCCCGACGACGCCGCCGGCACCCCCTCCTCCGTGGACGAGGCAGGCGAGGAGAGCTTCCCGGCCAGCGACCCGGCGTCGCCCAGCAGCGGCAACGGAGACGGCGCACCGCGCACCGCGGTGTCCGCGGCCACCGGCGCGACCGGCCGCACGACCAAGCCGACCCGCGTGGCACCGGCCGACGGAGCGTCGTTCGAGATCGACCACGGAGCCGTGGTGATCGCCTCGATCACCTCCTGCACCAACACCTCCAACCCCTCGGTGATGCTGGGCGCAGCCCTCCTCGCCAAGAACGCCGTCGACAAGGGCCTCGCGGTCAAGCCGTGGGTGAAGACGTCGATGGCGCCGGGCTCGAAGGTCGTCACCGACTACTACGAGAAGGCCGGCCTCTGGCCGTACCTGGAGAAGCTGGGCTACCACCTCGTCGGCTACGGCTGCACCACCTGCATCGGCAACTCCGGGCCGCTGGCCGAGGAGATCTCCGCCGCCGTCAACGAGGCCGACCTCGCGGTCGTCTCGGTGCTCTCGGGCAACCGCAACTTCGAGGGCCGGATCAACCCCGACGTCAAGATGAACTACCTGGCCTCGCCGCCGCTGGTCATCGCGTACGCCCTGGCCGGCACGATGGACTTCGACTTCGAGAACCAGCCCCTCGGCCAGGACACCAGCGGAAACGACGTCTTCCTCCGCGACCTCTGGCCCTCGGCCCAGGACGTCCAGGCCACCATCGACAGCGCCATCAGCCAGGAGATGTTCACCAAGGACTACGCGGACGTCTTCGCCGGTGACGAGCGCTGGCGCTCGCTCCCGACCCCGGAGGGCAGCACCTTCGCCTGGGACCCGGAGTCGACCTACGTCCGCAAGCCCCCGTACTTCGAGGGCATGCAGCCCGAGCCGTCGCCGGTGCAGGACATCGCGGGCGCGCGGGTGCTGGCACTGCTGGGAGACTCCGTGACCACCGACCACATCTCGCCCGCCGGTTCCATCAAGGAGGACACCCCTGCCGGGCAGTACCTGCGCGGGCACGGCGTGGAGAAGAAGGACTTCAACTCCTACGGCTCCCGCCGCGGCAACCACGAGGTCATGATCCGCGGGACCTTCGCCAACATCCGGCTGCGCAACCAACTGCTGGACGGGGTGAGCGGCGGGTACACCCGCGACTTCACGCAGGAGGGTGGCCCGCAGGCATTCATCTACGACGCCGCCGAGAACTACGCCGCGCAGGGCACTCCCCTCGTGGTGCTGGGCGGCAAGGAGTACGGCTCGGGTTCGTCGCGTGACTGGGCGGCCAAGGGCACCGCGCTCCTCGGCGTCACGGCCGTGATCGTGGAGAGCTACGAGCGGATCCACCGGTCGAACCTCATCGGCATGGGCGTGCTGCCGCTGCAGTTCCCGCAGGGCGAGTCGGCCGCGTCGCTCGGCCTGGACGGCACCGAGACGTTCGACGTCTCCGGCGTCACCGCGCTGAACGACGGCCCGACGCCGCGCACCGTGCACGTCACGGCCACCAAGGAGAGCGGCGAGAAGGTGGAGTTCGACGCCACCGTCCGCATCGACACCCCCGGCGAGGCCGACTACTACCGCAACGGCGGGATCATGCAGTACGTCCTGCGCGGAATGCTCCGCAACTAGTCCCACTCCCCCTCGACGGCGGGCGCCCGGTTTCCGGGTCGCCCGCCGTCGTCGTCGCTGCGTGCGGTGATGTCGTCGATAGATCGACGGAGCGCTGGCGTCAATGTATGATTGACACCAGTTCTCTTGATCAGAGCGAGATTCGGGTTTACGGTCCTCCAGAGGGCGAAGACGCGGATCGCGCAACGATCATGCTGGTACGCACCTGGTGGCTGGACACCCGACACTCCCCCACGGCGCCGTTGCCGCGGGCGGGCGGGCCGGTTACGCCAGCTGCTTGGGACGGGTCATGCCCTCTCCCACCTTGGCCATGGTGGCGCGGGGCAGGAAGCGCGGCATCAGCGCGGTGAGCTTCCACCGCAGCCCGACGACGACGAGCGGCCGGTTCCTCTCGACGGCGGCCAGGGCCGCGGCGACCACGCCCTGCGGTGGGGCCTTGGGACCGAAGCGGGCCTCCTCGTCGTTGCCGAGCACGTCGTAGTACTCGGTGTCGGTGGCCGCGGGGCAGACGGCGACCACACGCACCCCACGCTCCCGGTTCTCCGCCCACAGCGCCTCGCTGAACGACTGGGTGAAGGCCTTCGACGCCGCGTACACGGCCTGGTGGGCGAGGGGCTGGAACGCCCCTGCCGACGACACGTTGATCACCACCCCGTCGCGCCGCTCGACCATTCCGGGCAGGTACGCATGCGTCAGGTCGACGATCGCCGCGACGTTGACCATCACCTGGGCGTGGTCGGCGTTCGGATCGATGGTCTCGTAGCGACCATAGGTGCCGAAGCCGGCGTTGTTGACCAGCGTGTCGACGCGCACGTTCAGCGCGTCGGTCCGGCTCCGGATCTCGGCCACGGCGCCCGGCCGGGCCAGATCCGCCGCCACGACGTGCGCTGTGATGCCGTGAGCCCGCTCCAGCTCGCCCGCCAGGTCGGTCAGCCGGTGCTCCCGGCGGGCGACCAGCACCAGGTTGCAGCCTCGGACAGCGAGCTCGCGCGCGAAGGCCGCGCCGATCCCTGAAGACGCCCCGGTGACCAGGGCGGTACGGCCTGCATAGCGCATCGTGACCTCGCGGTACTCGAACTCTCGAACTTCGGACGGCCGAGCGTACTGGTACTCAGTTCCGATTGGGACACAGTCCCATTCGGGCCACGGCTCTATAGTCGTCGCTCGTGACCGACCCCGCGCCGCTCTCCCTCCGCGAGCGCAAGCAGCAGCGCACCCGGCAGGCCATCCGGGACGCCGCTCTGGAGCTCTTCGCCGAACACGGCTACGACGCGGTCAGCGTCACCGAGATCGCCGCCCGCGCCGAGGTGGGCCGCAGCACCTTCTTCCGGTACTTCGCCGACAAGCAGGAGGTGCTGTTCGACGACGACTCCGGGATGCACCTGCTCCTCGCGCAGGCTGTCGGGCGCGCCGCGGCTCCGATGGCCCCGCTCGGCAGTTCCCTGCGCAACGCAGTGCGCGCCTTCCACTCCGCCGCGGTCGTCCTCGCCGAGGCGAAGGCACGCGAGGCAGTGCACCACAGCCCGGTGCGCGACCAGCTGATCGCCACCCACCCGCAGCTGCAGTCGTGCAATCTCGCGCGGGAACGCGGGTATACCGACGCGGGCCTCGCCGCGCTGATCGAGCACGGGGCCGACCCCCAGACCGCGCGGCTGGCCGCCCACATCGGCACGGTCTGCTACGCGCTGGGCCACGACGAGGTGATCGACGACCCGCTCCGCCTCCCCGATGCCGTCGACAAGGCGTTCCGCCGGCTCGCGGAACTCCAGGAGCGGGAAGACAGCGCCTGACAGCCGGCCGCGGAGCTACGCTCGGTCAGGGCGGTGGTGACTCCTGGCGCGGTGGCCCCGCCCAGCGGCGCGCCTCCGGAGCCGGCAGGTCCAGCTGGTCGAGCACCCGCGACACGATGTGGTCGACCACGTCGGCCACGGACTGGGGGTGGTTGTAGAAGGCGGGCATCGGCGGCACGAGCACCGCTCCCATCCGGGTCAGCGCGAGCATGTTCTCCAGATGGATCTCGCTGAGCGGGGTCTCGCGCGGGACGAGCACGAGCTTGCGGCGCTCCTTGAGGGTGACGTCGGCGGCACGGGGCAACAGGCCGTCGGCGTACCCGGTGCGGATCCCGGCGAGGGTCTTCATGCTGCAGGGGACGACCACCATCCCGTCGGTCCGGAACGAGCCCGACGAGATCGGGGCGGCCTGGTCACCGTGGCCGTAGACAGCGTCGGCCAGCTTCCCGACCTCACGCACGGTGTAGGGGGTCTCCAGCTCGATCGTGACCCGCGCCCACCGGCTCAGCACCAGATGCGTCTCCACGTCCGGCATCTCGTGCAGCGCCTCGAGCAGCCTGACACCGAGCGCCGCACCGGTGGCCCCGGTCATCCCCACGACCAGCTTCATGCCCCGCTCCCCTCGTTCGCCTGGTCAGGTCGGCACGCCCGCACAGCGACCCCGGCCAGTGGGTGCGCGCACTCGTCCCGCCCTCGAACGGCGCGCCGAGGTGACCACTCCCCCTTGCCCGCGCCGGCCGCCGCCGGGCCGGGCGTCACCGGCGGTCGGGAGCAGCACCCGAGCAGCCCCAGCCTACGGTTCGGGGTGTTCTTCCCGGCCGCACCGAACGGCCCGGAACGGCCGGTCCGGCCCGGCACGGGCGCTTCGGAGCAGCGCCGACAGGACCGAACGGCCCAATACGGGAGCCTCCGCAGCGGCCTGTCGTTCCGGATGTGACCTCTGCCGGGTCGCCGGCCGGCCCCGTCAGGAGCCACGAGATACCGGTCACGTTCAGGGCGCCGGGTGCGCCGGGTCCGTCCAGAGCACCTGCTCGGGTTCGCTCACGCCCTCGATGTCCAGGTTCACCACGATCGGTTCCTGCCCGCTGCGCGTGAGCACGCACTCGAGAGGCTCGTCGTCCAGCGCGTTGATCTCCTGGTGCGGCACGAACGGCGGGACGAAGATGAAGCCGCCCGGACCGGCCTCCGCGGTGAACTCGAGGTTGTCGCCCCACCGCATCCGGGCCCGCCCGCGCACCACGTAGATCACGCTCTCCAGCTCACCGTGGTGGTGGGCGCCGGTGCGGGCACCCGGGTGGATGGTGACCGTGCCCGCCCACAGCTTCTCCGAACCCACCCTTGCGTGCGTGACCGCCGCCGCGCGATGCATACCCGGCGTCTGCGGGGTGTTGCTGTCCAGTGCATCCCCGGGAATCACCCGCACCCCGCTGGTCCGCCACGCCCCGTCGTCGCTCATCGCACGAGATTAACCCCGCGCGCACATCGCACGGAGGAGCCGTAGTGCTGTCGGAGGCCCCCTCCAACAGCACTACGGCTCCATAGTTCCGCCGGGTCGTCAGGCGGCGGTGGCGAGGGTCAGTGCGAAACGGTCCTGGGGGTCGGTCCACACGCGGGTGACCGTGAAGTCGGCGGCCGCCAGCATCGCGCGCACCCCGGAGGGGCGGAACTTGGCGGAGATCTCGGTGCACATCTCCTCGCCCTTCGCGAACTGCACCTGCAGGTCGAGCTCGGCGAGCGTGACGGTGATGTCGCGCCCGGCCACCAGCCGCATCTCGATCCACTCCCGCTCGGTGTTCCACACCGCGCGGTGGGCGAACGCCTCGACGGGGAAGTCGGCGCCCAGCTCCCGGTTGAGCACGCGCAGCACGTTGCGGTTGAAGTCGGCCGTGACACCGGCCGGGTCGTCGTAGGCGCGGACGAGCACGTCCTCCTCGATCACCAGCCCGGTGCCGAGCAGGAGCTGCTCGCCGGGCTGCAGCACCGCGCGCAGCTGGTGCAGGAACGCCGCCCGCTCCACGGGCCGCAGGTTGCCGATGGTGCCCCCGAGGAACGCGACCATCCGGCGGTCGCCCCGCGGCAGGCGGTCGAGATGGCTGGTGAAGTCGCCGACCACGCCGTGGAGCTCGAGCTTCGGGTACTCCGCGGCGAGGGCGTCCATCGCCTGGCGCAGGGCCGCCTCGCTGACGTCCTGCGGCACGTACCGGCGCAGCGACCCGGCCCGCGCGAACGCGTCGAGCAGCAGCCGGGTCTTGGCCGAGGACCCCGACCCGAGCTCCACGAGCGTGTCGGCACCCGAGGCCACCGCGATCTCGTCGGCGCTGCGGTCCAGCAGCGCCCGCTCGGTGCGGGTCGGGTAGTACTCCGGCAGCTCGGTGATCATCTCGAACAGCTCGCTGCCCCGGGCGTCGTAGAACCACTTGGGAGGCAACTGTTTGGGGACCGCCGTCAGACCGGCGCGCGCGTCGGCGCGCAGTGCGGCGTCGGCGTCTCCGTCGGTGAGGTGGATGTCGAGCAGGGCGGGGCTCATGAATCTCCCGATGTCGTCAGTTCTTCGACGCGCTGGTGACCCGGACGGGCCACCACGAGGTGCCGGTCCGGCACCGCGTTCCAGGTGGGGGAGCTGTCGATCGGCTCGGAGGCGACGAGCACGGAGTCGGGGGTGGTGCGCACCGACAGGGCGTGGTCCCAGGCCGTGGCCCAGATCCCGCTCCCGTCGGTGAGCAGCAGGTTCAGCCGCGATCCCGGCGCGGCCGCGGCCACCCCGGTGACGACGGCCGCCAGTGCGTCGGCCGGGTCGGCGCCGGCGCGCAGCCGGTGGCGCACCAGCGCCCACAGCAGCGCTGCGTCCGTCGGCGCGTCGAGCGTGATCAGGTCGACGGCGGGGAGACCGGAGGCGATCGGGGCGACCGACTGCGGCCAGCCGCGGACCACGCCGTTGTGGCTGAACAGCCACCGGCCCTCGACGAACGGAGCGGCGGCCGTGTCGGTGACCGGCATGCCGACCGTGGCCGACCGGACGGCCGCCAGCAGGGCGCCCGAGCGCGTGGCCCCCGCGGTGGCCGCGAAGGAGGCGTCGGACCACAGGGGAGCCGCGCTGCGGTAGCGCACCGCGTCGGCTCCGGCCGCGGGGTACCAACCGGCACCGAACCCGTCGGCGTTGATCGTGCCGCCCCCGCGCATGTCCGCGGGGGCGTAGGACTGCCGCAGCAGCCCGTGGGGTGCCTCCAGGACCAGTGACGACACTGTCACCGGCGGCCCGAGGTACGCCAGATGTCGGCACACGCCTCGCTACGCCGACTCGCCGGGTGAGACGTCCCGCGCGCAGCGGAAGCCCGCGAAGATCTGCCGGCGGATCGGGTGGTCCCAGTTGCGGAACGTGCCCCGGACGGCCCCCGGGTCGGTGCCGAAGGACCCGCCGCGCAGCACCCGGTAGTCACCCCCGAAGAACACCTGCGAGTACTCGGCATAGGGGAACACCTCGAATCCCGGGTAGGGGTGCCAGCCCGAGCTGGTCCACTCCCACACGTCGCCCATCAGCTGCTGGACGCCCAGCGGGGACGCCCCGGCGGGGAACGCTCCGGCCGGCGCGGGCTGCAGGTACCGCTGCCCGAGGTTGGCGTGCTCCGGGGTGGGGTCCTCGTCGCCCCACGGGAACCGCCGCGAACGACCGGTGGCCGGGTCGAACCGCGCGGCCTTCTCCCACTCCGCCTCGGTGGGCAGGCGCTTGCCCGCCCACCGCGCGTACGCCTCCGCCTCGTGGAAGCAGACGTGGACGACCGGCTCGTCGGCGGCCACCTGCTCGAGCACACCGAACCGCCGCCGGTACCACTCCCCCGAGCCGTCGCGCTCCCAGAACTGGGGTGCCGTGAGCCCGTCCTGCACGCGGTGGGCCCAGCCTGCCTCGCTCCACCAGCGCTGGTCGTCGTAACCGCCCGCCGCGATGAACTCGGCATACTCACCGTTGGTGACGGCCGCCGCGTCGATGACGAACGCGGGGACCTCCACGACGTGTGCCGGGCGCTCGTTGTCCAGCGCCCACGGCTCCGTGGACGTGCCCATCGTGAACGGGCCACCCGGCACCAGCACCTCACGTGCGGCGAGCGGCCGCCCGGCGGGCGGGGCGGGCGCGTGCAGCACCGGAGCGCCGACGCGGAGCTGGTGGGTGGCGAGCATGGTCTCGTCGTGCTGCTGCTCGTGCTGCACGATCATGCCGAACGCGAACCCGTGCTCCAGCAGCCTGCGCCCCGTGAGCGGGCTGCGGTCCAGGGCGTCGAGGGCCTTGTCGCGCACCTCCGCCACGTAGGTGCGGGCCTCTGCCGGGGTGAGCAGGGGCAGCTCGATGCGGCTGGCGCGGGAGTGCTGGAACGCGTCGTAGAGCGCGTCGATCTCGGGGCGCAGCGGATCGCGGCCGCCGACGTCGCGGACCAGCCAGAGCTCCTCCTGGCTGCCGATGTGGGCGTAGTCCCACACCAGCGGCGACATCAGCGGCGAGTGCTGGGCCACGAGGTCGGCCTCGTCGACGGCGTCGGTGAGCGCGGTGCTGCGAGCACGGGACGCGGTGAGCAGTGCGGCCACGCGGGTGCGCAGCTGTTCGGCGTCGGACGCGATCTGGTCGCTGACGGTCATGACGTCTCTCCCTCCGGAGGCTCCGGATGGTCGGCGCAGTCCTGTGCGCGGTCTTCTGGGCTGTCGTCTGCGGGATCGGGTAGGGAAGCCCTGGCGTGGTGGTCGGCGGGGCACAGGCCGCGCAGCACCAGGCGCTCGGTCATGTCGCCCAGGTCGTGGGTCACCCACGGCGGTGCACCGAGGGCCGGGAGCCGCGCGCCTGCCAGCTCGAACAGGACGCCGGCGGCCCGCGCGAGCACCGGATCGGCCAGGCCGTGGCGGGCGGCGTCGTCCCAGCGGTCCTGCGCAGGCTCGCACGCGGCCCGCGCCTGATCGGTGACGGCGGGGTCGGACAGCAACGCGGCGATCACAGCGACGGGCAGCGCCCACCGGCGCCCCGGCTGGGCGTCGACGTAGCGCACCTCGAGGTGCCCGTGCGGACGGACCGGCGGGAACAGTGTGGACACGTGGTAGTCGAGGTCGGCGGTGGTGGGCGGCACCGGGAGAGCACCCTTGATCCAGTCGGCGAACGTGATGCCGTGGGGCACCTGCCAGCCGTCGTCGCGGCGCACGACCAGCACCGTGGTGTCCAGCACCCGACGGGCCCACGCCCCGCCCGGATCGAACCCTGTGACGTCGGACACCGGCGGCGGGACCGTGCGCGCCGGATCGGCCCGCTGCCAGGACGCCCACCGCGAGGACTTCCAGCCCGTGCGCCTGCCGTGCATCAGTGGTGAGTTGGCGAACGCGGCCAGCAGCGTCGGCCCGAACGCGTGTACCGCGGCCCACCGACCTGCGACGTCGTGCTGCTCGCCCGAGTCGATGCACACCTGGACCGCGGCGGTGGAACACATCGCGCTGCGTCCGTGCGGGCCCAGCCGGTCGAACGCCTGCTCCATGGCCCGGTAGCGGGGAACGTCGAGCAGGCGGACCGGCGGACGGAGCGGGTCGGCGGCGCGGAGGTGGGGCTGGAGCCCCTGAGTGGCGAGCATCCGGTGCAGGGCGTCGGCGTCGGCGCGGACGGTCTGCAGGAGCCCCCCGAGATCGGGAAGGGGCCGGCTCGCGAGTTCGATCTGGCCGCCCGGTTCGACGGTGACGTCGGAGCCGGCCGGGAGCGGGAGGGCGGACGAGGACGGGTCGAGCGTGGTGGGCGTGTGCGGCCCGAGCGCTGTGACCAGCGCGGAGATGTCGGGCGGCACCTCGGGAGCCGACGGCCGGTGCAGCAGCCATTCGAGCTCCACCCCGACGAGCCGAGGTGGGCCGATCTTGAAGCAGACCGAGGCTACGTAGGCCTCCGCATCGGCGCAGTCGCGCAGGACGGATGGGCCCGCGTCGGGCGGGGCGGGGGCCGGAGCACCCACCGCCGAGACCATCGCTATGCCCACGTTCTCAGCCACGCCCGAGAACGCTACCCGCGGACTCCGACGATTTCAGGTCCTCGGACCCTCAGCCGTTGCTGATCCGTAAGGACTCTTCCCAAGACGTACGTACGTCCGGCTTCTCGCTATCCTCGACGGATGCCCCGCGTCAGCGCCGATCAGCTCGCCGCGCGGCGCCAGCAGATCCTGGACGGGGCCCGGTCCTGCTTCGCCCGCCACGGCTACGAAGGAGCCACGGTGCGCAGGCTCGAACAGTCCACGGGCCTGTCGCGCGGCGCCATCTTCCACCATTTCCGCGACAAGGACGCATTGTTCCTCGCACTCGCCGAACAGGACGCCGAGCGCATGACGGACATCGTCGCCCAGCAGGGCCTGGTGCAGGTGATGCGGGAGCTGCTGTCCTCACCCGAGCGGATCGACGCGGGCTGGACGGGCACGTTCCTGGAGATCGCCCGCCGGGGACGCACCGACCCGGGGTTCCGCGACCGCTGGCGGGCGCACGCCGAGGCACTCACCGCCGCCACGCAGGAACGGCTCGAACGCCAGGCGCTGGCCGGCACGCTGCGCGACGACGTCCCCGTGCCCGTACTGGCCCGTTATCTGGAACTGGTGCTGGAAGGCCTGGTCTCGCACCTGTCGATGGGCCTGCCCGCCGAGCATCTCAGTAGCGTGCTCGACCTCGTGGAGGGTGCGGTCCGGCGCCGCTGACGGCCCGGTGGGCGCCGTTCAGCCCCGCCCGCCGCCGATTCCCCGAGCCGGGTTCCAGCCGCCGGTGTCGGGCCGCTGAGCGTCGGGGGGAAGCGTCTCACCGCACGCCACGGCGCCTGCCGGGTGGACGTAGGAGTACCGCCACACCATGCTGCCGTCGGCATAGGCCTCCGCGACGTGGGCCAGGCGGACCACGGCCTCGCCATCGCCGATGGGCGCGTAGCAGCGCTCGCAGATCATGATCATGGTTGTGCTCCAGCCCGGCTGCACGTCGCCGACCGAGGACCGTCAGGGATTTGGGCGCTGCAGTCGGCGTCGACTCATCCGTCCAGAACTCCATCGTCCCTCGTCAACGCGCCGCCCGGACGTGTCCTCCCCCACGCCGTGCACCGGTCAGCCGACCAGGTGCTCCTCCCGGTGGCGCACGGTGCAGCCCTCGATGCCGCATTCAACGCCGACCGGCTCCGGCCCGTCGGCGGCCGTGGCAGCGGCGTCGGCGGCGGCGTCGGCGTCGGCGGCACCGTCGGCGAACTGTGTGCGGTGCAGCACCGCGTAGCGGCCGTCGAGTGCGAGCAGTTCCTCGTGGGTCCCCCGCTCGACGATCCGCCCGTGGTCGACCACCGCGATCTCGTCGGCGGCGCGGATCGTGGAGAGCCGGTGGGCGATCACGATGGCGGTGCGGCCCGCGAGCGCCTCGGCGAGTGCGGCCTGCACGGCGACCTCCGACTCGGAGTCGAGATGCGCCGTGGCCTCGTCGAGGATCACCACCCGCGGCCTGGCCAGCAGCAGACGGGCGATCGTCAGCCGCTGCCGCTCCCCTCCGGAGAGCCGGTACCCGCGCTCCCCCACCACCGTGTCGAGGCCGTCGGGCAGCGTGGCGAGCACCTCGCCGAGGCGGGCCCGGCGCAGCGCGTCGACGATCTCGGCGTCGGTGGCGTCCGGCGAGGCGTAGCGGAGGTTGGCGCGGATGGTGTCGTGGAACAGGTGCCCGTCCTGGGTGACCACGCCGACCGCGCCGCGCAGCGCGGCGAAGGTGAGGTCCCGCACATCGATCCCGGCGAGCTCGACCGCGCCCGCGTCGACGTCGTAGAGCCGCGGGACCAGCGAGGCCAGCGTGGACTTGCCCGCGCCGGAGGACCCGACGAGGGCGAGCAGCCGCCCGGGACCGACCTCGAGGTCGATCCCGTGCAGCACCTCCTCGTTGACCCGGTTGTCCAGCACGGCCACCTCCTCCAGGGAGGCCAGCGACACCTGCTCCGCGCTCGGGTAGCCGAACCGGACGTCGCGCAGCCGCACGCCGACCGGCCCGTCGGGCAACGTGACGGCCCCCGGCTTCTCGCTGATCATCGGCCTCAGGTCGAGCACCTCGAAGACCCGCTCGAACGACACGAGCGCCGTCATGACGTCGACGCGGGCGTTGGCGAGCGCGGTCATGGGCGTGTACAGGCGGGTCAGCAGCAGGGCGAGGGTGACCACGGTGCCCGGCTCGATCTGACCGGTCACCGCGAGGTAGCCGCCGAGGCCGTAGACCAGCGCCTGGGCCAGCGCCGACACCAGCGAGAGCGCGGTGACGAAGACCCGCGAGACCATCGCGGTACGCACGCCGATGTCGCGCACCCGCTCGGCCCGCTCGCCGAACTCGCGGGCCTCCGACCCCGGATGGCCGAAGAGCTTCACCAAAGTGGCACCCGGCGCGGAGAACCGCTCGGTCATCTGCGTGCTCATGCCGGCGTTGAGGTCGGCCGACTCGCGCCGCAGGTCGGCGATCGTGCGGCCCATCCGGCGGGCCGGCAGCACGAAGACCGGGAGCAGCAGGAGCGCCAGCAGCGTCACCTGCCAGGCGAGGCTGATCATCACGGCGAGGGCGAGCACCAGCTGGACGGCGTTGCTCAGCACGGACGCCAGGGTCGACGTGATCGCCGACTGCGCGCCCATCACGTCGTTGTTGAGCCTGCTCACGAGCGCGCCCGTACGGGTGCGGGTGAAGAAGGCGATCGGCATCCGCTGCACGTGCTCGAAGACCGCGCGGCGCAGGTCGACGATCAGCCCCTCGCCGATGCGGGAGGAGAACCACCGCGACACCAGGCCGACCACCGCCTCCAGCACGGCGAGGACCGCGATGCCGACGGCCAGGCCGAGCACGGTGCCCGCGGCCGTGGAGACGTCACCGCGGGCCACGATGGTGTTCACCACGCGTCCCGCCAGCACCGGGGTGAGCACCCCGATGGTCGCGGAGACCACCGTCAGCAGCAGGAAGGCCAGCAGCCACCGGCGGTAGGGCCGGGCGAAGGTCCAGATCCGCGGGACCGTGCCCTTCTTCACCGACGTCGGCGCGTCCACGCCGCGGGCCACGCCCCGCATCATCCCCCAGGCCCGGTCCACCGCGGCCCCCTTACTTACACGGTTACAGAAGCTGTCTCAGCGCAGCAACGCCGCGACGGCGTCCGTTTACTCCCGCTCGCGCCGGATCAACCCTCGGCGGGGACCATGGCCCGCAGGAGGCGCAGTTGCGCGGCCCGCTCGGCCGAGAGGGCGTCTGCGGGGTCGAGACCCTCGGCCACCCCGGAGAGCAGGCCGAGGGTCTCGGTGGCGGCCCCGGGTGGAGCGGTGAGAAGGGCGGAGACGAGGGCGTCGACCTCGGCGTCCAGTTCCCCGACGGGAACCGCACGCAGTGCGAGCCCCGACGCCACCGCCTCCTCCGCTCCCACCCGGCGCCCGGTCAGGCAGATCTCCACGGCGCGGGCGTAGCCCACGGCGTGGACGAGCGGGTGGGTACCGCCGAGGTCCGGGACGATCCCCAAGGAGGTCTCCGCCATGCAGAACTGCACGTCGTCGGCCACCACCCGCAGGTCGCAGGCCAGCGCGAGCTGGAATCCCGCTCCGATCGCGTGGCCCTGCACCCCCGCCACGGTGACCCGTGCCGGGTGCCGCAGCCACGAGAAACCGGCCTGGAAACCGGCGATGACCGCGTCGGCTTCCCGGTCGGGCAATGTCGCGATGCCGGCGATGCCGGGCGTTCCGTCGATCTCCTGCGCCGTGAAGAAGCGCTTGTCGAGACCGGCCGAGAACGCCCGACCCTCGCCACGTACGACCACCACTCGAACCTCGTCGGGAAGCGCCTCGCCTATCGAGCGAAGCGCCTCCCACGTGGTGGGCATCTGCGCGTTCAACACCTCGGGTCGCGCGAGCCTGATCGTCGCCCGCGAACCGTCGATGTCGAGCACGATCCCGCCGCGCTCGAGGAGACCGGGGTCCATCACCGCTGTCGTCATGCGGGCAGGCTAGCCCGCAGCGGATCTTCTACTTCTTCTTCGTACGCGTTGCCCCGCCGCGACCCCGCAGCGGAACGCCCGTCTCGCTCAGGACCCGGTGCACGAATCCGTACGACCGCCCCGTCTGCTCAGCGAGGGCCCGGATGCTCGCGCCCTTCTCGTACTTCTTCTTGAGATCTGTAGCGAGCTTGTCGCGCTGGGTGCCGGTGATACGTGCACCCTTCTTCAGGTCGGCCACGGCCGTTTCCTCCTCTGTCCGCGGCGGAACTTCCGCGCGCGGTTCGTTCCCGGCCCCCCGGTGCGCGCAATGATCGTCCTCCATGGAAGCTCTAACCAGGAGATCCACTCGATGATCGGTGAACGGTTCCGCCGAACGGACCACGCGGACGGGTGATCATTGCCGCACCGATCTCACCTCACTGTCACCCCCACGCCACCCCTTTGTCGCTCAGGAGAGCGCACTCGGGACTCCGTACGGATCGGAGGATCACCGCAGGTCAACACGACACGCGGAATAAGTTTGTCCGATCGGGTGGTACTCGCGGGGGTGCAAATCCCCCGATCAGGCCAACTGCACGAGCTCCAGATACTCGGCGGACCAGAGATCCTCGGTGCCATCGGGCAGCACGATCACCTTGTCCGGGTGTAGCGCCTCCACGGCACCGGAGTCGTGCGTGACGAGTACGACGGCGCCCGCGAAGCGACGCAAAGCATCGAGAACCTGTTCTCGGCTCGCCGGATCGAGGTTGTTGGTCGGTTCGTCGAGCAAGAGGACGTTGGCTGCACTCGAGACGAGACCGGCCAACGCGAGGCGGGTCTTCTCCCCACCGGAGAGCGTGCCGGCCGGTTGCTGGAGCTGGTCGCCGGAGAACATGAACGAGCCCAGCAATGTGCGGAGTTGCTGTTCCGGAGTGTCCGGAGAAGCGTGCCGAACGTTCTCCCACACGGTGGCATCGAGGTCGAGAGTGTCGTGCTCCTGCGCGTAGTAGCCCGTGCGCAATCCGTGGCCGGGCAGGACGCGTCCCGCGTCGGGCGCCTCGGTGCCGGCCAGCAGCCGCAGCAGCGTGGTCTTCCCCGCGCCGTTGAGCCCGAGTACGACGACCTTGGCCCCCCGGTCGACCGCGAGGTCGACGCCGGTGAACACCTCCAGCGAGCCGAACGCCTTGCTCAGCCCCTCGGCGGTGAGCGGGGTGCGCCCGCACGGCGCCGGGTCCGGGAACCGGATCTTCGCCACCCGGTCGTTCTTCCGCTCGGGCTCGAGGCCCGCAAGCATCTGGTCGGCGCGGCGCGCCATGTTCTTGGCGGCCACCGCCTTCGTGGCCTTGGCGCCCATCTTCGCGGCCTGTGTGTGCAGCACGGCCGCCTTCTTCTCGGCGTTGGCGCGCTCGCGACGGCGGCGCTTCTCGTCGGTGGCGCGCGCCTCCTGGTAGCGCTTCCAGTCCATGTTGTAGACGTCGACCTCGCCGCGCGTGGCGTCGAGGAACCACACCTTGTTGACGACGGCGGCCAGCAGTTCGGTGTCGTGGCTGATCACCACGAGACCACCGTCGTGGGCGGCGAGGAAGGACCGCAGCCAGGTGATCGAGTCGGCGTCGAGGTGGTTGGTGGGCTCGTCCAGCAGCAGCGTGGTGGCGCTGGGCGCTCCCCCGCCGCCGCCGTCGGACGCGGCGAACAGGATGCGCGCCAGCTCCACGCGGCGGCGCTGGCCGCCGGAGAGGGTGGCGATCTGCTGGTGGAGCACGCGGTCGGGCAGGCCGAGGTGGGCGCAGATGCGGGCGGCCTCGCTCTCGGCGGCGTACCCCCCGAGTGCGGAGAACCGCTCCTCGATGCGCCCGTACTCGCGCACGGCCTTGTCGTTCTGCGCCCCGTCGACCAGCTCGGCCATGGCCGTCTGGGCCTTCTCCATCTTCCGCAGCATCTCGTCGAGGCCACGGGCGGACAGGACCCGGTCCTTCGCCGTGACGGTCAGGTCGCCCTCGCGAGGGTCCTGGGGGAGGTATCCGACGGAGCTGTTGGCGCCGACCGTGCCGCCGTACGGCTCGCCCTCGCCCGCCAGCACCCGCATCGACGTGGTCTTGCCCGCGCCGTTGCGCCCGACGAGCCCGATGCGGTCGCCCGCCTGGACACGCAGGTTGGCGCCGGACAGGAGGATGCGGGACCCGGCCCGCAGTTCCAGGTCTGTAGCGGTGATCACGAGGAGAACTCCAGGAGGTCCGGAAGAGGGCGTGCGCGGGCAGGGAGAGCCACTGCTTCGCTACTCGGTCCGGACCACGCACCCAGAGTACCGACCGGCACGAGCGGATTCGGTCAGTAGGGTGCCGCGCATGACCGATCTCACCGACCTGTCCGGCCGGGCCGCCCTCATCACCGGTGCGAGCCGAGGCATCGGGTTCGCCATCGCAGGCGAGCTGCTCTCCCGCGGCGCCTCGGTGACGATCACGGCACGCAAGCCCGACGAGCTCGCCGCCGCCGCCGAGAAGCTGGTCGCCGACGCCGCTGGTGGCGACGCCTCCCGCGTGCTGGCGGTGGCGGGCAACGCCGGCTCCGAGGAGGCACGCGAGGAGGCGGTCACGAAGACCGTCGAGGCCTTCGGCAGCCTCGGGATCCTGGTCAACAACACCGGCATCAACCCGATCTACGGTTCCCTCATGGACGCCGACCTGGGTGCGGTCCGCAAGATCTTCGACACCAACGTGGTCGCGGCGCTGGCGTTCGTGCAGCTGGCCTACCGGGCGTGGATGCGCGACAACGGTGGCGTGGTGATCAATCTCGCATCCACAGCGGGGCTGCGTTCCACGGGGGCGATCCCGGTGTACGGCGCGTCCAAGGCCGCGCTGATCCGGCTCACCGAGGAGCTGGCATGGCAGCTCGGGCCGGGCATCCGCGTCAACGCCGTGGCGCCGTCGGTGGTGAAGACGAAGTTCGCCACCGCGCTCTACGCGGAGGGCGAGGAGAAGGTCAGCGCCGCCTACCCGCTGAAGCGCCTCGGCGAGCCCGAGGACATCGCCCGGCTCGTCGGGTTCCTGGTGTCCGACGCGGCGTCGTGGATCACCGGGGAGACCGTGCGGATCGACGGGGGGATCCTGGCCACCGGCTCGCTGGGTTCCGGCTGACCCCGCCGGGGGCTTTCCCCTACAGCACAGCCGCGTCGGTCCAGAGCCGCGCGGAGCGGCCGGTCAGCACGTCGAGCAGCGCGCTGGCCTGGCCGTCGGTCAGGGACGCGACGTAGTCCACCACCGCGCGGCCGCGGGCCATCCGGTCCACGTCCGGGGCGGGTACGAGCGCGGCGAACTCACCACGGGCGAGCTCCACGAGGTCGCGCAGCCGCGGGGGCTTGTGCGTCTCGTCGTCGTCGTGGGACAGCCAGTCGTGCAGCGCACCGACCAGCCCGGCGAGCACGGTGGCCTGTCCGCGCTGGTGGGAGGCGAGGTCGGCGCGCTCCAGCACGAACCGGCGGTGCACGAACTTCAGCACCGCCACCTCGTGCCACTGCTCGGTGGCCAGCGTGACGTGAGCCGAGCGGACCGGCGGGTCGGACAGCACCCGCACCCCGCCCACGAGGCGGGCCGTCCAGCGGGCGGAGAACTCCGCGACGGCCCGCTCGGCCGCCATCGACCCGTCGAACGACGCGGCCAGCAGGCCGTCCGCCAACTCGGCCCGCACCCGTTCGACGGCGGCGGCGAACGCGTCGTCCTCGTAGGCCCAGCCGTCCTTGTCGCGCAGCCGGCGGCGCAACCGTTCCAGGGCGCCCCCGGGACGGTCCGGACCGGCCGCGGCACCGGCCCGTTGCCACCCGCGGAGCTCGCCGGCCACCCCGGCCTGCTGCAGCACGCCGACCCGGTGGAAGTCCTCGACGTCGTGGATCGCGTAGGCGATGTCGTCGGCGATGTCCATCACGGCCGCCTCGACCGTCTGCTGCCACGGCCCGACCTGGCCGAACGCCGCGCGGCTCGCCCGCAGGTCGTCCAGCTCGGTGGAGTACGCGGAGAACTTGGCCGACCCTGCCTCCGGCGCCCCCGGCAACGGGCCGGCACCGCGCGGCGGCAGTGCGGCCGCGCTCGGGTGCGGATCGGGGTGGCCCAGCCGCGACCACGGGTACTTCAGTACGGCGGCGCGGACCGCGGCGGTGAGGTCCAGCCCCGTGCCGCCGGGGCCGTGCAGGTCGATCGTCGTGACGATGCGGAAGCTCTGCGCGTTGCCCTCGAACCCGTCGGGCAGCCCGAGTCGCCCGCGGGCGAGCCGGTCGAGCACCTGCTCCCCGAGATGCCCGAACGGCGGGTGTCCGAGGTCGTGGGCCAGCGCCGCGGCCTCCACGACATCGGCGTCGAGGCCGCCCAGCCGGTCGACCACGGCCGCCGCGGCCGCGTCGCCCGTCAGGCGTTCGGCGATGGCCCGGGCCACCTGCGCCACCTGCAGGCTGTGGGTGAGCCGGTTGTGGACCAGCAGGCCCGAGCCCGTCGGGCTGACCACCTGGGTCACCCCGGCGAGCCGGGCGAAGAACGGCGAGGCCACGATCCGGTCCCGGTCGACGCGGAACGGGCTGCGGGCCAGTGCCGCACCGGTCTCCGCCGTCCGCGAACGCCGGGCCACGCGCGCCGTGTGGTCCACGGCGCCGGCTGCCGCCACCGCGCCCGTCCCGACGGGTGCCGGGCCTCGTCCGGGCGTCGCTCCTGGAGCGAGCGCCCCCTGATCGGTCACCGCAGCAGGCTAATGGCCGCCCGTACCGGTAGAACGGGCCCGTGCCCCGCCCCGCAACGGACGTCCTGGTGGTCGGCGGCGGTCCCGCCGGTCGGGCACTGGCCGCGGAGTGCGGCCTCCGCGGGCTGCGCACCGTGCTGCTGGATCCGGCGCCCGCCGCGCCGTGGCGGGTGACCTACGGCTGCTGGGCCGACGAGCTCCCGGCTGCCCTGCCCGCGTCGGTCGTCGCCGCGAAGGTGCAGGGGCGGGCGACCGCACTCACCCACCACGACCTGGGCTGGGACTACGCCGTGCTGGACGTCCCCGCGCTGCGGGCGCACCTCGACTCCCGGCTCGCCCGCGCAGGCGTCACCGTCACGGCCGGGCGGGTGACGGGGTGGACAGCCCCTGGCACCGTCGCGCTCGCGGACGGCCGCCACGTCGGCGCCGCGGTCGTCGTCGACGCCGGTGGCCGCCGCCAGCCGCTCCGGACGGCGCCCGAGCCGGGACACGAGCGCCCGTCGGCGGAGCAGACGGCCTACGGGGTCGTGGTCGACGAGTCGGCCGCCGGCCCCGTCGTCGCCCCGGGTACGGCGCTGTTCATGGACTGGCGCCGCGACCACGGCGAGCCGGGCTGGCCGACGTTCCTCTACGCCGTCCCGCTCGGCGGCGGCGCGGTACTGCTCGAGGAGACCTCGCTGGCGCGGCGACCCGCACTCCCCGTGCCGGTGCTGCGGCGCAGGCTGCTCGCCCGGCTGGCGGCCCACGGCGTCACCCCGCAGGCGGACGCGCCGGTCGAACGCGTGCGCTTCCCGGTCGACTCGCCACGGCACCGGACGCCCGGGGTGCTCGGCTTCGGCGCGGCGGCCCCGCTGGTGCATCCGGCCACCGGGTTCAGCGTGGCGACCTCGCTCACCCTCGCGCCGGCGGTGGCGGACGCCGTCGCCGCCCACCTCCCGGCCGGCCCTCGCCACGCGCTGGCCGCGGCCGAGGCGACCCTCTGGCCTCCCGCGGCCCGTGCCGTCCACCGCCTGCGCCGCATCGGGCTGGAGGCCCTGCTGCGGATGCCGGCCGCCGAGGTGCCGGGGTTCTTCGAGGTGTTCCTCGGCCTGCCGGAACGGCACCGGTGGGCCTACCTCACCGGGCGTGACGATCTGCGCGGCATGGTGGCCACCATGAACGCGCTGTTCGGCCGGGCCGACTGGCAGCTGCGCAGGCGGTTGGTGGGGCCCGCACTGCGTCCACCTGCTCCGGCCGCGCCCGACGAGGCCGCCCGGGCCCGGTGACGGGGGAACCGGGCGGCGGTCGCTCCGGCTACCGGCGGTAACCTCACGGCCGACGTTTCCCCCAGACGGAGGCACCCATGTCCGCCTACCGCACCATCGTCGTCGGCACCGACGGTTCAGCCACCTCCTTCGCCGCCGTGGACCGCGCCGCCGCCGTGGCCGGCGACAGCAACGCCGAGCTCGTCATCGTCTGCGCCTACACCCCGGCGGGCCGGGACGACACCGCCCAGGCCGAGGACATCCTCAAGGAGGAGGCCTACCTCGTGCGGGGCTGGACCCCGGCGGAGGAGACTCTGCGGTCGGCCGAGGAGCGCGCCCTCGCCGCGGGCGCGGGCCGGGTCCGCACGGTCGCGGCCGACGGCGCACCGGTCGAGGTGCTGCGCAAGGCGGTCGCCGACGCGAACGCCGACCTGCTGGTCGTCGGGAACCGCGGGCTCAACACGCTGAGCGGGCGGCTGCTCGGCTCCGTCCCCTCCGACGTCGCGCGCCGCGCAGGCGTGGACGTGCTCATCGTCCACACCACCTGACGTGGCCGGGGCCGACGGCGGGTGGCTGGCGGGCATCGCCCGGCTGCTCCGCGGACGGCAGCCGGTCGGCCGGTCCGACCTCCCTCTCGACGAAGCGCTCGAGGAGGTCGTGCTCGGAGCGCCGCGGCGCTACACGCGGCTGCAGGTGAGCGCGGCCGCCGGGCTCGACCACGAGGAGGGCCGCAGGCTGTGGCGCTCGCTCGGATTCGCCGAGGTGGCCGACGACGCCGTCCTGTTCACCCAGCCCGACATCGACGCGGCGCAGCTGATGTCCGGCCTCACGGAGGCGGGCGTGCTCGAACCCGACGTCCGGGAGGCGGTCGCCCGAGCCGTCGCCCAGCAGATGTCGCGGCTCGCGGAGTGGCAGGTCGGCCTGGTCAGACGGCTCGTCGAGAGCCGGCCGGAGGAGGTCACGGCGCAGCAGGTCCTGGAGATCACCGCTGCGGTCGTGCCGGCGCTCCAGGAGCTGCAGACCTACGTGTGGCGCCGCCACCTCGCCGCCGCGGTCGACCGGCTGCTGGCGACGTCCGGGTCCGTCGACGGCTCGCCCGACACCTGGCCGCTCGTCGTCGGGTTCGCGGACATGGTGGGCTTCACCCGCACCACCCGGCGCCGCTCCACCGCCGAGCTCGGCGAGATGATCGAGCGGTTCGGCTCCAGCACCACCGAGGTGATCGCCGACGGGCGCGGCCGGATCGTCAAGACGGTCGGGGACGAGGTGCTGTTCGTCGCCGACGAGATCGCCGACGGCGCGGCGATCGCATTGGGCCTGCTCCGCCGCGTGCGCGCCGAACCCGCACTCCCCCGGCTGCGGATCGGGCTGGCCGCCGGGCCCGTCCTCGTCCGGTACGGGGACGTGTACGGCGAGGTCGTCAACATCGCCGCGCGGCTCACCACCCACGCCCACCCCGACTCCGTGCTCGTCGACCGGACGGTCGCCGAGGCGCTGTCGGGCGACCCCCGCTTCACGGTGCGCCCGCTGCGGCCGCTGGCCGTCCGCGGCTACCGGAACCTGCACCCGTGGTTGCTCGAACCAAACAGTTGACCACAACCCGGGTGCGGCTCCCACAATGATCCATATGACCGTCACCAGCCTGGAAACCCCGGCTCTGACCGCGTATGTCGACCGGATCGGCTCACCCGAGGTCACCGGGCCCGACCTCCCGACCCTGCGCCGCATCGTCGCGGCGCACAGCCGGTCGATCGCGTTCGAGAACCTCGACCCCTTCACCCGCCGGGACGTGCGGCTCGACCAGGAGAGCCTGACCGCGAAGCTCGTGGCCGGCCGCCGGGGCGGCTGGTGCTTCGAACAGAACCACCTGCTGCGCGGAGCCCTCGACGCGCTGGGCTACCGCACCACCGGCCTCGCCGCGCGGGTGCTGTGGGGCAGACCTGCCGACGCCCCCGTCCCGGCCCGGGGCCACATGCTGCTGCGCGTCGATCTGCCCGAGGGGCCGCACGTCGTCGACGTCGGCTTCGGGGGGCTCACCCTCACCGGCGTGCTGGCGATCGAACCGGACGTCGAGCAGCCCACCCCGCACGAGCCGTTCCGTCTGCTGGCCGACGGCGACGACTTCGTGATGCAGGCCCGGGTCGGTGCCGAGTGGCGGCCGCTGTACCGGTTCGACCTGACCCCGCAGCACCCGGCCGACTACGACATCAGCAACTGGTACCTCGGGCACCACCCGGCGTCGCACTTCCTCGCCGGTGTGATGGCCGCCCGTCCCGACACCGACCGGCGCTACGCCCTCAACGGCACCGGCTTCGCGGTGCACCACCTCCACGGCCCGACGGAGCGGCGCACCCTCGAGAGCCCGGCCGCGGTGTGCGCCGTGCTGGAGGAGCACTTCCGCCTCGACCTCTCCGGGCTCCCGGACCTGGAGACCGCACTCGCCAGGCTGTTCTGATCACGCCGTCGGCACGAGCGTGCTGCTCTGGACGTACTCCATCGCCGCGATGAACCCGGGCTCCCCGGCCCGGCGTTCCGCCTCCTGCGCGTCCACCTCCACCACCCGTGTCTGGATCCACCAGAGGTTGCCGAACGGGTCACGCACCCGCCCCACCCGGTCACCCCAGAACAGCTCGGTCATCTCCGTCACGGCCGTGGCGCCGGCGGCGAGCGCCCTCCGGAACACCGCGTCGCCGTCGGGGACGTAGAGACGCAGGAACGCCGGCGTGTCGGGCCACTCGGGGCGCCCGTCGAACATCATCACCACGGCGTCGCCGATCCGGACCTCGGCGTGCCCGATCACACCGTCCGGTCCGGCCAGCCGCTCGATCTCCTCGGCCCCGAACGCCTCCCGCAGGAACTCGATCAGGCCCGCGGTGTCGCGCCCGATGATCCATGGCGTGACGGTGGTGTAGCCCTCCGGAACAGGGCAGATCGCCTTCTCGGTCATGGGGGGACGGTAGGGACCGTACAGGTCAGTTCCTGACCTGTACGCCGGGACCGGAGCGCGTTGCATGATCGGCACGAGACCCGCGTTCCGGCCCCCAGCAGGGCGAACAGCCACACCTCACGCCCACCAGCCGCCGCCCCGGACCCCGGCGAGTCGCCCGATTTCTGCGGCCGACTCGCCCCCGCCGGTCACCAAGATCGGCTCGAGATCCGCATGTCCGCCCTCCGGAGGGCGAACAGCCGAATCACGCAACGATCATGACGGCCGCGGCACCCGGCGCGTCCGCGCGGAGGTTGGCGCCCGGTTACACCGTGACCGGCCCGGTCGGTACCGGGTCGGCGATCGGGTAGGGGAGGTCGCCGGGCAGGAGCATCTGCGGTATCTGCTCGAACCGCCAGCCGTTCCCGTTGCGGGTGAAGGTCCACACGACGTCGTAACGGTCACGAGGCCAGTGGGTGGGCGGGGCCGGGGTCACGTCGCCCAACTGCTCGACGATGCTGTGGATGTTCTCGTGGTTCCAGGCCACCACGGTGGCACCCGGGCGGGCGTTGAGCTCCCTGGCCAGGTGCGCCTCGTCGCCCGCGGCGTAGCGCCTGACCACGTCCAGCCCGAGCCGGGCGGCCAGCGGCGACACCGTCTGCACCGACCGCTTGCTGTGGCCGTTCTCGTACGCCGTGCCGTACACGGTGTCCGGCCGATGGAGGCCGGCAGGCGGTTCTCCCCGGGACGGGGCGAACAGCCCGACCAGAGCCCCCGCCCGGATCCACCCGTACACCGTGAGGGAGTGCCGGTCGAACTGCCCCTCCGGGGTGATGCCGCGTGGAGTGCCGGCATGGCCGGGCTTCTCCGCGTGCCGGATGATCATCACCACGTGCTGTGCCGGGGTCGGCTCTCCCGCGTGCGGCCAGCCGCTCGTCGTGGTCGTCATCCGCGCACCCCCGGGGTCACCGCTTCCTCGGCGGGCAGCAGATCAGCAGGCAGCATCTCCGTCAGTGGCTTCTCGACGGGCAGGGCCGGTGGCTCGTCGAGGACGCCACCGCGGCGCAGGTGCACCGTGCGCGTGGCCAGCCGGGTCAGTGCGGGTTGGTGGGTGGTCATGATCACCGTGCGGTCCTCGACCAACCGGGTCAGTGCTTGCACCACGAGCTCCTCAGCATTCACGTCCAGCCCTGCGGTGGGTTCGTCCAGCAGCACCACCGGCGCGTCGACCAGCAGGGCCCTGGCGATCCCGACGCGCTGGCGCTGGCCGCCCGACAGGCCGATCCCGCCGGCGGAGATGGTGGTCTCGAGGCCGTTGGGCAGCCGGTCGGCGAACTCGTTGACCAGCGCGTTCTCGGCGACCCGCGCTACCTCGTCGTCGGTGGCGTCGGGCCGGCCGTAACGCAGGTTGTCGGCCAGCGTGCCCGAGAACAGGAAAGTGTCCTGCAGAACCATCGCCACCTGCTGGTGCAGCCAGTGCTCGGGCGCGTCGGGCACCGACAGCCCGTCGAGCAGCACCTGCCCGCAGGTGGGCCGGTACAGGCCACCGATCAGCGACAGTGTCGTGGACTTCCCGGCGCCGTTGTCGCCCAGCAGCGCGATACGTTCCTGGGCGCGGATGGTCAGGTTGAGGCCGTTCAGCACCGGGCCACGGCCGTAGTCCAGGCCCACATCGCGCAGCTCGATCTCACCGCTGACCCGGCCGGGCAGCCCGCTGATGGAGCCGAGGTGTTCCTGGGGCTGGTCCAGGATGGCCGAGATCCGCTCCGCGGAGGCGGCGGCCTGGGTGAAGCTCGGGAGCAGCTTCGCCAGGTCCTTCATCGGCTTGAGAATGTTCTGCAGGTAGCTGGTCACCACGACCAGCAACCCGACCGTCCACCAGCTCTGCAGCACCCCGAAACCACCGACGAAGAGCAGCACCGCGGTTCCGATCGCGGCCACCGACTCCAGCGCCGGGGTGAACCGGGCGCTCAGATCCACCCCGCGCAGCCCGAGGTTCAACACCGACTTGTTCGTCGAACCGAAACGCCGGTCCTCCAGGTCCTGGCTGCCGAAAGCGTGCACCGTGCGGATGCCCTGCAGCGACTCGGTGACGAAGCCCGTCAGCTCCCCCACCGCCGCCCGGCGCTGGCGCGAGTTCACGCGCGTCAACCGGGCGTAGCGGACCGCGGTGAGGAACACCAACGGCGCCGCGCAGAGCATGATCAGCCCGAGGCGCCACTCCACCGAGATCAGCACTGCCGCCGTGCCGACCAGCGCGAGGACACCGGGAACCAGCGTGGAGAACAGATCGGTCAGGCTGCCCTCGATCCGCTCGGTATCCGTCACCACCCGGCTCGTCAGCTCACCGATGGCGTGGTGGTCGTGATAGTCCTGCGGCAGCCGCTCCATGTACCCGAACACGTCGGAGCGGATGCGCGAGCTGATCCGTTCGCCCGCGCCGTTCATGAACAGGTCACCCAGGTAGTCGAAGAGGCCGGATGCCACGGTGATCACCAGCACAGCGACCGCGGCGACCGCGAGCATGGCCACCGCCGACCCACCGAACCACTGGGCCACGTACCGGAGGGGACCGCTCTTGTGCTGGCCTCGGATCAGGTCGTCGATCACCAGGGCCAGCGGCCACGGCGCAGCCAGGTCCGCGGCGAGTTCACAACCGCGCATCCCCACCCCGAACAACAACGGCCGCAGCTCGGACTGCCCGTAGGAACGGAACCGCCACAGCGCACGCAGCGTCCCGACGTCCCCCTTGGCGGGACCACCGGCACTGAGCGCCCCGGACCCGCCACCCGACGGCGCACCGGCCGGGGATGCTTCCGCACTCATTCGCACACCCCTCCGGGCCGGCAACGGCGCCGCGCCTTCTTGATGTCGTGGGGCATGGCGGTCGCTCCTCCAATTCGTGTACGGGTCATCTGTTCTCAGTAGGCCGAAACTGCTCCGTAGGGCGGAGCTGCTGTACCGCCGACCCCTCACGGATATCAGCTCGGCGGATTCGATTTTGCGAGCTGACGGCCTGAGCGCAACCGCCCCGCCATGACTTCGCAGGCCGATGACCTGCACCCGACCATGTTCGCGGCCGGGTAGCAGCACAACCCGTCAGATGTCGTGGCAAGACCGGTCGACCGCCGGGAAGACCTGCGACAGAATGGGCACGAAACCTGTCGACATCACGGTCGGCAGTCGCCCGCTGTCACTGCGTGCAGGTAGCGGACAGCATTCCCGAGGCCCGGCTGGAGTAACATACAAAATTGATCTTACCGGGCATCGGCCGACTCCTTATCCTGATCACGTCGCGCGCCGCTGTACGGCTTTATGACAGAATCATCAGACTAGGATATCCGTTCCCGAAACCGGCGTGATCTGAATCACTTTACCAAAATGGAACGGCTATACGGACAAAAAGAACGTATTGGCCGGCATACCGGAAGACCGAATCCGGACAAAAAACAAACGGCACCATCATCCGGACGTACCGGATGAAAGTGCCGTTCGTCGAGAGGGCGGGTGCGTCAGACGCGGAAGCCCAGCGCCCGCAGCTGCTCGCGGCCGTCCTCGGTGATCTTGTCCGGCCCCCACGGCGGCATCCAGACCCAGTTGATCTTGATGTCGTCGACCAGGCCGGCGGTGCCGGTGAGGGCGGCCCGAGTCTGCTCCTCGATCACGTCCGTCAGCGGGCAGGCCGCCGACGTGAGAGTCATGTCGATGGTGGCGACCCCGCCCTCGGCCTGGATGCCGTACACCAGGCCCAGGTCGACGACGTTGATGCCCAGCTCGGGGTCGACCACGTCGCGCATGGCCTCCTCGAGGTCGTCGACAGAGGGCTCCTCGGCACGCTGAGCCGGGGGCTCGGGCATGCCGGCCGCGCCGCGCACCACCTCGTCGCCGGCACCGGGGGTGCCGGTGGTCTCCGTCGTCGCGGTGGTCTCGGTGGTCTCGCTCATGACTGTGCCTCCTCGGGATCGCGCGCTGCCTGTGTCTGCGGGGCGTCCTGCGTCTGCGCGGTGCGGACGACGGCATCCTTGAACGCCATCCATCCGAGCAACGCGCACTTGACCCGTGCCGGGTAGCGGGCCACACCCGCGAACGCGACGCCGTCACCGAGCACGTCCTCGTCCGGCTCCACCTGGCCGCGCCCCTGCGCCATCTCCTGGAACGCCGTGAGCACCCGCATCGAGTCCTCGACCGAGCGGCCGACGACGAGATCGGTGAGCACCGACGCCGACGCCTGGCTGATGGAGCAACCCAGGGTCTCGTAGGACACGTCCGACACGGTGTCACCGTCGAGCTTGACGCGCAGGGTGATCTCGTCGCCGCAGGTGGGGTTGATCTGGAACGACTCGGCGTCGAACGGCTCGCGCAGTCCGGCGCCGTGCGGTGTGCGGTAGTGGTCCAGGATGATCTCCTGGTACATCTGCTCCAACTGCACGGCTAGCTCACTACTCCGAAGAACTCGCGCGCGGCCTGCACACCCTCGACCAGGGCGGCGACCTCATCAGGTGTGTTGTACACATGGAACGACGCCCGCACGGTAGCGGCGACGCCGAACCTGCGGTGCAATGGCCAGGCGCAGTGGTGACCCACCCGCACGGCGACACCACGGTCGTCGAGGACCTGGCCGACGTCGTGGGCGTGCACCCCGTCGACCACGAACGCGACGGCGCCGCCGCGGTCGGTGATGTCCTGCGGCCCGATGATCCGGACGCCCGGCACGGCCGCGAGCCCGTCGATGGCCTGGCGGACCAGTGCGATCTCGTGGGCGTGGATCACGTCGATGCCGATGTCGTTGATGTAGTCGACGGCCGCGCCGAGGCCCACGGCCTGCGACGTCATCGGCACGCCTGCCTCGAACCGCTGTGGCGGTGCGGCGTAGGTGGTGTGCTCCATGCGCACCACCTCGATCATCGAGCCGCCCGTGAGGAACGGCGGCATCGCGGCCAGCAGCTCGCCGCGCCCGTAGAGCACACCGACGCCGGACGGCCCGAGCATCTTGTGCCCGGAGAACACCGCGAAGTCGACGTCGAGCTCGCCGAGGTTCACCGGCATGTGCGGCACCGACTGGCACGCGTCCAGCACCACGAGTGCCCCGACCGCGCGGGCGCGGCGCACCAGCTCCGCGACCGGCAGGATCGTGCCGAGCACATTGGACTGATGGGCGAACGCCACCACCTTGGTGCGCTCGGTGAGCTCGATCGAGTCGAGGTCCACCCGGCCATCGTCGGTGATCGAGTACCAGCGCAGGGTGGCACCGGTGCGCCGGCACAGCTCCTGCCACGGCACCAGGTTGGCGTGGTGCTCCAGCTCGGTGATCACGACCTCGTCGCCGGGCCCGAGCGCGAAGCGCTCCGACTCCGGGCCCAGGCCCGTGCGGATGCTCGAGTTGCTCATGGCGTACGCGACGAGGTTGATGCCCTCGGTGGCGTTCTTGGTGAACACCACCTCGCCCGGCCCGGCACCGATGAACGCGGCGATGCGTGCCCGCGCCGACTCGTAGGCGTCGGTGGCTTCCTCGGCGAGCTGGTGGGCGCCGCGGTGCACCGCGGCGTTGTGCTGCTCGAGGAACGCGCGCTCGGCGTCGAGAACCTGGCGGGGCCGCTGCGACGTGGCCCCGGAGTCCAGGTAGACCAGCGGCCGCCCCTCGCGAACGGTGCGCGTGAGGATCGGGAAGTCCGCCCGTACCTTCTGGACGTCCAACCCTTCGATCGTGGTCATCAGACCGCGGCCTCGGTCACCGCGCTGTCGGCGGCCATACCGGCGAACCGCACGTAGCCGGTCTTCTCCAGCTCGTCGGCCAGCTCCGGGCCGCCGGACTCGACGATGCGACCGCCCGCGAAGACGTGCACCACGTCGGGCGTGATGTGCTGCAGGATCCGCGTGTAGTGCGTGATCAGCAGGACGCCGGTGTCGCCGCCCGCCCGGAAGCGGTTGACGCCCTCGGACACGACGCGCAGCGCGTCGACGTCCAGGCCGGAGTCGGTCTCGTCGAGCACCGCGATCTTCGGCTTGAGCAGGGCGAGCTGCAGCACCTCGTGGCGCTTCTTCTCGCCGCCGGAGAAGCCCTCGTTGACGTTGCGCTCGGCGAAGTCGGAGTCGATGTCGAGGTCGCTCATCGCGCCCTTGACCTCCTTGACCCAGGTGCGCAGCTTCGGCGCCTCGCCGCGGACGGCGGTGGCCGCCGCGCGCAGGAAGTTGGACGTCGAGACGCCCGGGACCTCCACCGGGTACTGCATGGCGAGGAAGAGGCCGGCGCGGGCGCGCTCGTCGACGGTCATCGCGAGGACGTCCTCGCCGTCGAGCGTGACCTCGCCCGAGGTGACCTCGTACTTCGGGTGCCCGGCGATGGCGTAGGCCAGCGTGGACTTGCCGGACCCGTTCGGGCCCATGATCGCGTGGGTCTCGCCGGCGCGGATCGTGAGGTCGACGCCCTTCAGGATCTCCTTGGCGCCGTCGTCGGTGGCGACCGAGACGTGCAGGTCCTTGATCTCCAAGGTGGACATGGTGTCAGTGCTCCGTGTGGTTGTGTGGCGTCAGACGCCGATGACGGCGAGCTCGGCCTCGATCGCCGCTTCCAGGCGCTCGCGCAGCTCGGGAAGGGTGATCCGGCTCAGGATCTCGCCGAAGAAGCCGCGCACGACGAGCCTGCGGGCGACGTCCTCGGGAATGCCGCGGCTCTGCAGGTAGAACAGCTGCTCGTCGTCGAACCGGCCCGTGGCGCTCGCGTGGCCGGCACCGGCGATCTCGCCGGTCTCGATCTCCAGGTTCGGCACCGAGTCGGCGCGCGCGTGTTCGGTGAGCACGAGGTTGCGGTTGAGCTCGAACGTCCGCGTGTTCTCCGCGGCCGCGCGGATGAGCACGTCGCCGATCCACACGGTGTGGGCGGTGAGGCCCTTCGTGCTCTGCAGCGCGTTCTTGTAGACCACGTTCGACGTGCAGTTGGGCACCGCGTGGTCGACCAGCAGCCGCTGCTCGAGGTGCTGCCCGGCGTCGGCGAAGCCGAGCCCGGCCAGTTCGGCGTCGCCGCCGGGACCGCGGTACTTCACGGTGGGGCTGATCCGCACCAGGTCGCCGCCCAGCGCCACCGAGGTGGCGCGCAGGACCGCGTCGCGCCCGATCGACAGGTGTTGCGCGCCGACGTGCACGGCGTCGTCGGCCCACTCGCCGGTGACCACCAGGGTGAGCCGGGACCCGTCGCCCAGCACCACCTCGAGGTTGTCGGCGAGCACACCCGAGCCGCGGTACTCCACGACGACGGTGGCCTCGCTGTGGGGCGTGGTGCGCAGCTGCAGGTGCCCGGCCGCGGTGGCGCCCGCCCCCGGGCCCGTGACGGTGACGGTGACCGGGGCCGGGGTGCCGTCGAGCGTCACCAGGGTGGCCTCGCGGAACGTCGACCACGCGGCAGCGGCCACGCGGTCGGCGGGAACGCCGCCCTCGCCGATCCGCGCGTCGTCACGGCCGACGGTCTCGACGGTGGCGCCTTCAGTAGCGGCGACGTCGATCGTCGCCGTGCCCTCGAACGTCGCCGAGCCGTCGTGCAGGCCGTGCAGCCTGCGCAGCGGCGTGAAGCGCCAGTTCTCCTCGCGCCCGCCGGGGACCTCGAAGGCCTCGACGTCGTAGGCGGTGAAGCGCTCGCTCGCCGACGCGATCGGCGACTCGCCCTGCCCCTTCTTCGCACCCGCGAGTTCAGGTGCGAGCCCTGCAACCTCGGGTGCGCTACTAGGAACCGTCATCCGACGGAGCCCTCCATCTGCAGTTCGATGAGTCGGTTCAGCTCCAGCGCGTACTCCATGGGCAGCTCGCGCGCGATGGGCTCGACGAACCCGCGCACGACCATCGCCATGGCCTCGTCCTCGGTCAGCCCGCGGCTCATCAGGTAGAAGAGCTGGTCGCCGCTGACCTTCGAGACCGTGGCCTCGTGGCCCATCGAGACCTCGTCGTTGCGGACGTCGACGTAGGGATAGGTGTCGGACCGGCTGATCGTGTCGACCAGCAGGGCGTCGCACTTCACCGTGGAGCGGCTGTGGTGGGCCCGCGGGTTGACCTGCACCAGACCCCGGTAGGACGTGCGGCCACCGCCACGCGCCACCGACTTCGAGATGATCGTGGAGGACGTGTGCGGCGCGAGGTGCACCATCTTCGCCCCGGCGTCCTGGTGCTGGCCCTCACCGGCGAACGCGATGGACAGGACCTCGCCCTTGGCGTGCTCGCCCATCAGCCAGACGGCCGGGTACTTCATGGTGACCTTGGAGCCGAGGTTGCCGTCGACCCACTCCATGGTGGCGCCCTCTTCGGCCTTGGCCCGCTTCGTCACCAGGTTGTAGACGTTGTTCGACCAGTTCTGGATCGTCGTGTAGCGGCAGCGGCCGCCCTTCTTCACGATGATCTCGACCACGGCCGAGTGCAGCGAGTCGGACTTGTAGATCGGCGCGGTGCAGCCCTCGACGTAGTGCACGTAGGCACCCTCGTCGACGATGATCAGCGTGCGCTCGAACTGGCCCATGTTCTCGGTGTTGATCCGGAAGTAGGCCTGCAGCGGGATGTCCACCTTGACGCCCTTGGGGACGTAGATGAACGAGCCTCCCGACCACACCGCCGAGTTGAGCGCGGAGAACTTGTTGTCCCCGGACGGGATCACCGAGCCGAAGTACTCCTGGAACAGCTCGGGGTGCTCCCTGAGCGCGGTGTCGGTGTCGAGGAAGATCACGCCCTGCTGCTCCAGGTCCTCACGGATCTGGTGGTAGACGACCTCCGACTCGTACTGCGCCGCGACACCGGACACCAGGCGGGCCTTCTCGGCCTCCGGGATCCCCAGCTTGTCGTAGGTGTTCTTGATGTCGGCCGGCAGCTCGTCCCAGGACGTGGCCTGCTTCTCCGTGGAGCGCACGAAGTACTTGATGTTGTCGAAGTCGATGCCCGAGAGGTCGGCGCCCCAGCGCGGCATCGGCTTGCGCTCGAACAGGTCGAGCGCCTTGAGCCTGAAGTCGAGCATCCATTGCGGCTCGTTCTTCAGTGCGGAGATGTCGGCGACGACGTCGGCGGACAGGCCGCGACGTGCAGTGGCGCCGGCGGCGTCCGGATCGGCCCAGCCGAAGTCGTAGCGGCCGAGCGTCGCGAGCGTCTCCTCCTGGGTAAGTGCCTCAGGAGCGGTCGTCATTCGGACTGCCTCCCTCTCAGGGACGTGCCTGTCGAGATCGTGGTGGTGGTCGTGTAACCCCGCCGGTCTTCGGGAGCTTCCAGCGGAACGTGGGTGGTGCACGCGGAGTCGCCCCGCGCGATGGTGGCCAAGCGCTGCACGTGGGTGCCGAGCAGCTCGGCGAAAGCTTGGGTCTCAGCCTCGCACAGCACCGGGAACTCGGCGGCCACGTGGGCCACCGGGCAGTGGTGCTGGCACAGCTGCACGCCCGAACCCGCCTCGCGGGCCTGTGCGGCATAGCCACGGGTGGTGAGCACGTCCGCGAGTGCACCGGTTCGCGCATCACGGCCGTGGGCGGCTGCGACCTGCTCCGCCCCCGCTCCGCCGAGCAGGTTCTCGACGCGGCTGCGCGCGAACCCGCGTACCGCCGCCTCTCCCCCGTGCTCGGCGAGATAGCGCAGCGCGGCCACGGCGAGATCGTCGTAGCCGTGCCCGAACCGGGCGCGCCCGGCGTCGGTGAGCAGGTAGTGCTTGGCCGGGCGGCCCCGGCCACGCGGCCCCCGGCGGGACGCCTCGCGCACCTCTGCCTCACCGGCCGTGATGAGCGCGTCGAGGTGACGCCGGACGGCCGGAGCGGACAGCGCGAGCTCGGCGGCCACCGCCGTGGCGGTGATCGGCCCCTGCTCCATCAGCAGGCGCGCCACACCCGCCCGGGTGCGGCCGTCAACGCTCGACTGCCCCTCGTGGGCGTCGACCGTCGGCTGTGGACCGCTTTTCACAACACCAGTGTTGCGTATTTGCCGCTACGGGGCAAAGCCCACCTGCTGCGGGTGACCACGCTCACTCCGAAACAGGCTCGCTACGCTGCAGGCATGGTCGCAGGGGAGCTGGACGGCGCACGCGCTCCGGTCCCGGTCGAGGCACCCCCGCGCGACCCCAGCCGGGCCGCTCGCCGGCTGGGGCTGACCGGAACCCTGCTGATGGGAGTCGGTGCACTCGGATCCGGCGCGCTCCCCGTGCCCAACCCGCTGTTCGGTCTGCGGCTGCTCGGTCTGCCCAGCCGCAATGCCACCATCGCCATCGCCATCACCTATGCCGGCATCGGGATGCTGGTGCTCGCCTGGCTGTGGATCGGCAAGATGCTCCGGTGGAACGGCGCCGTCCCACCGGCCCCGAACCGCGCGCAGCTGGCCCGCACGGCGGTGCTGTGGGCGATCCCGCTGGCCGTGGCCCCTCCGTTGTTCTCCCGCGACGTCTACAGCTACCTCGCGCAGAGCGCGATCCTCGCGCGCGGGCTCGACCCGTACGTCCTCGGCCCGGCCCAGGCCCTCGGCGTCGACGATCCGCTGACACGCAGCATCCCCACCATCTGGCGGGACACCCCCGCGCCGTACGGGCCGCTCTTCCTCTGGCTCGGCCGCGGCATCACGGCGCTCACGGGCAACGACGTCGTACTCGGCCTGTTCGCCCACCGGGTGCTGGCGCTGCTGGGCGTCGGCCTCATCGTCTGGGCGCTGCCCCGCCTGGCCCGTCGGTGCGGGCTCGACGCGGGGCTCGCGCTGTGGCTCGGCGCGGCCAACCCGCTGGTGCTGTTCCACCTGGTCAGCGGCATCCACAACGAGTCGCTGATGATCGGCCTGATGCTGGCCGGCATGGAGGTCGGCCTCCGGGCGGGTCCACGGGTGCTCGATACGAGGTTCCTGTTCGGGGCCCTGCTCATCGTCGGGGCGTCGGCGGTGAAGGTGCCTGCGCTGCTGGCGCTCGGCTTCCTGGGCACCGAATGGGCCAGGCGCCACGGCGGCAGGCTGCGTGACGTCGCGGTGTCCGCCGGAACGCTCGCCGCCGTCACAGTCGTGGGCTACGCCGCGCTCGCGCTCGTCACCGGGCTCGGGCTCGGGTGGGTCACCACGCTCGACACCCCGAGCCTCATCCGCAGCTGGATGTCGGTGTCCACCGACCTCGGCCTGATCGGCGGCCAGATCGGCATCCTGGGCGGCCTGGGTGACCACACCGACAGCGTGCTGGTGCTCACCCGCGGCCTGGGCGGTCTCGCCGCCGGGATCGTGGTGCTGATGCTGCTGCTGGCCAGCCTCCGCGGCCGGCTCGACCCCGTCACGGGGATGGGCGCCGGGCTGGGTGCGGTCGTGCTGCTCGGCCCGATCGTGCATCCCTGGTACCTGCTCTGGGCGGCGATACCGCTCGCCGCGTCGCAGGGTCTGCCCCACTACCGGCGGGCCGCGCTGGCCGCGTCCGCCGTGCTCGCCCTGCTCGTGCCGCCCACGGGTGCCGACTTCAGCTTCCGCGCCTACCAGCTGCCGATGGCTATCCTGGCCGGGATCGTCATGCTCGTGCTGGTTCTCCTCGTGCAGCGGCGCCAGCTCGCCGGGAAGCAGGGCGCAGACGTCGACGCGTGGTCGGGCCGGGTGCCAGCTCGGGAGCCGGACCCCTCACCTCACTAGACTGGACCGCCGTGAACACTCCGCCGCCCGCCGTCGCGGTCCGGGGGCTGGTGAAGCGGTACGGACGCACCGTCGCTGTCGACGGGCTCGACCTCGACCTGGCCGCCGGATCGGTGCTGGCCCTGCTCGGTCCCAACGGTGCAGGCAAGACCACCACCGTCGAGATCTGCGAGGGCTTCCTGCGCGGCGACGCCGGTGAGGTGCGGGTACTCGGCCTTGATCCGGCCGACGCGCCCGATGCGCTGCGCGCCCGGATCGGCGTGATGCCGCAGGGCGGCGGCGCCTATCCCACCGTCCGCGCCGCCGAGATGCTGCGGCTGGTCGCCGCCTGCTCCGCCCACCCGCTCGACGTCGGGTGGCTCACCGACGTGCTCGGCCTCGACGGCTGCGCCCGCACCCCGTACAAGCGGCTGTCGGGCGGGCAGCAGCAGCGGCTCGCGCTGGCCTGCGCCGTGGTCGGCCGCCCGGAGCTGGTGTTCCTCGACGAACCCACCGCCGGGATGGACCCCCAGGCTCGCCGGGTCGTGTGGGACCTGATCCAGGCGCTGCGCCGCGACGGGGTGGCCGTCCTGCTCACCACCCACCTCATGGAGGAGGCCGAGGCCCTCGCCGACGAGGTGGTGATCGTCGACCGTGGCCGGGTCGTCGCGCAGGGCTCCCCCACCGCGCTCACCTCGACCACCGAGCAGCAGGAGCTGCGCTTCCGGGCCCGGTCCGGCATGGACGTCGACGGCCTGATCGCGGCGCTGCCCACCGGGTACGGGGCGGCCGAACCGATCGCCGGGCGCTACGTCGTGCGGGGCCGGATCGACCCCGCGGTGCTGTCCACCATCACCACGTGGTGCGCCGGGCAGGGGGCGCTGGCCGACGACGTCCAGGTGGCCAGACGCAGCCTCGAGGACGTCTTCCTGGAGCTGACCGGACGGGAGCTTCGCTCGTGAACCGCTTCCCACCGGGCACCTTCGCCCCGCGGCCCGGCGCCGGTGCGCCGCTGCGGATGCTCGCCGTGCAGTCGGGCACCGAGATGCGCCTCGCCCTGCGCAACGGCGAGCAGGTGCTGCTCACGCTGCTGATCCCGGTCGTGCTGCTGGTCGGGCTGAGCACGCTCGACGTGGTGCCGCTGCCGGAACCGCGGATCGCCTCCGTGGTGCCCGGTGTGCTCGCGCTGGCGGTGATGTCCACGGCCTTCACCGGGCAGGCCATCGCGCTGGGCTTCGACCGCCGCTACGGCGTGGTCCGGCGGCTCGCAGCCACCGCGTTGCCGCGCTGGCTGCTGGTGGCGGGACGGCTCGTCGCGGTGCTGGGCACGGTCGCGCTGCAGGTGGTGGTGCTCGGCGTGATCGCCGTGGCACTGGGCTGGCGCCCGGCGCCCTCCGGGCTCGCCTGGGCGCTGTTGCTGTTGCTGCTCGGCTGCGCCGCGTTCGGCTCGCTGGGGATCCTCCTCGGCGGATCGCTGCGGGCCGAGATCACCCTCGCCGTGGCCAACCTGGTCTGGTTCGTCCTGCTGCTGGCCGGCGGCATCGTCGTCCCGCTCGGGATGCTTCCCGGGCCGCTCGCCGCCGTCGGCGCCGCGCTGCCGTCCGGGGCGCTGGCCGAGGGCCTGCGCGCGGCACTGGTCGGCGGCCACGCACCGAGCGGCGCGCAGGTGCTCGTGCTGCTGGCCTGGACCGCCGTGGCGTCCGCGCTGGCGGTGCGCACGGTCAAGCTGCGCTGACGGGGCGCGCGCTCAGCGCCACTCCAGCCAGGCCGCGCCGGGATGGGCCCGGCCCAGCAGCGCGCCGCTGCGCCGCCCTCCGCGTACCCGGACCCGCCCGATCACCCCGAAGACGCCACCGTCCCGGGCGTCGCGCACCCAGCCGGCCGGCACGTCGAGGCCCTGCACACCGGCCCGGGCATCCGGGCCGAGAGGAACGAGCGGGTCGACCGAGATCCACTCCAGGTCGCGCCGGCGTCCGAGGTCCGCCAGGAGGCGGTCGAACCGCAGCAGGTCGGCCGGCGGCAGGAAGACGTGCACGTAGGTGTCGACGAGGCAGACCAGCACCTCGGGCGGGATCGACGCGACGACGTCCCCGAGCACGTCGAGGACGTTCCCGCGCACTGCGCGTGCCGGATCGGCGCGGGCGACGGCCGCCGCGGCCGCGAACCGCGTGACGGCACCTGCCTCGGGCGGGACGCACGCGGCCAGCCAGGCGAACGTGTGCGGATCGGCGACGTCGAGCGGCTCGACGTCCACCCCCACCCGGTCGGTCACCACCGGAAGCGCGGACGGCACGGGCAGGCGGTCGCCCCCCGACCGCACCTCGCACGTCAGGCGGACCGGCGAGGACGGGTCCCCCGTCGTCCGGTCGGGCGAGCCCGCGATCCGGTAGGTGTAGTGGTAGCGGTCCAGGTGCAGCCCGAGGCCGGCGCCGGTGCCCAGGTCCACCACCGCCAGCGGGCGGTCGTCCTCCTCGGCGATCGTGGTGAGCACGGGGAGCACGTCGGCGCAGCGGCCCACCTCGTTCATCTGGTAGCGGTGGGTGGCACACAGTTCCGCGAGCGCATCCCGCTCCGTCCGCGCGAAGTCGACGAGCTCCGCGCGGAAGCCGGGATCTCGCGGGGGCTGACCGCCACCCGGCTCGGGGTAGTGGCGGGCCATCGGGGAGCGTCGCTCCCGTACCAGGAAGCTCACCGCCGCTCCGAGCAGCAGCGGCGGCAGGCGGTCGAGCGGGATCGCGGCGGCGAGATCGAGGAGCACGTCCTCCTCCGCGATCGCCACGAGAGTCTCCGCCGTGAGCCACCAACCGGCCGGGGCGTCCACCGGCGACCAGGCGTCCGCGATGGCGCGAGCCTGACCGGCCACGACGGCGCGGGCGTCCTGCTGAGCGGGCCTCACGAGGCGAACTGGTCCTCCTCGAACTCGAACCGATGCCGCTGCGGCGCCGGGCCGACGGCGGCGGCCGCAGCGCCGGAGACGAGGGTGCCGATGGCCAGCCCGATCACCAGGTGGATCGCGGCGGTGGCGACGGCGACGCTCATCGGCACGGGCGACAGGAACGGCACGACAGCGGCCATGGCGATGAGGAGCCCGACCAACGAGGCGAAGCGGTCCATCGGCCGGGGTGCGCCGATGAGGAGCAGGTGGGCGAGACCGGTGACGGCGAGAGCGGCCACGGCCGCCAGCCCGCAGAGCACGGCGGTGTCGGTGTCGCCCAACGGGCCGGCCGTGCTCGGGGCGTAGAGCGCGATCCGGAGGACCACGCGCACGATGAGCACTCCCACCAGCCCGATCAACGCGGCGACCGCGGCGGTGGCCAGGCCACCCACCCAGAGCCGGGAGACGTCGATCCGGCCGCTGCAGCGTGGCGGCCGACGGCGGGCGCCGACGCGATCGGTCTCGTCGTGGTATCCGGCCATCGAGCGCTCCGATCCCGGTCAGCGGCGGTGGGACGTGCCAGGATCGTGGCACGTCCCGGCGGGAAAGCCGCAGGACATGACACGTTCGGGGCGACCGGTGCCCCGGTCGTCGGACGACGGGAGGTGCCCCCGTGACCGGCCTCGACCTCGAACTGCTGCCTCAGTTCACGCGTACCCACGCGCTCGTCGGGTGGATGGTGGGCGCGTTCCTGATCACCTTCCTCGCCACGCGGGCGGTCACCCACGCCATCCGCCGCGGCCGCGGCCCGTTCCGCAACGCGAGCCTGGGCGGCGTGCACGTGCACCACCAGGTGTACGGGATCTTCCTGCTGCTCGGCGTGGGCACCGCCGAGTTCGCCTACCGTCCCGACGCGCCGTGGGCCGACGTGCTGGCGGTGCTGTTCGGCGCCGGTGCGGCACTGACGCTCGACGAGTTCGCGCTCTGGCTGCGGCTCGACGACGTCTACTGGGCGCGGGAGGGCCGCAGCTCGGTGGACGCCGTCCTGGTCGCGTTCGTGATCGGCATCCTGCTCCTGGTGGGCGCCTCCCCGTTCGACGCCGACACAGGTGAGGACGCGGTCGGGCTGACGATCACCATCGTGGTCAACCTCGCCTTCGCGCTCGTCGCGGTCCTCAAGGGCCGCACGGTGCTCGGGGTGATCGGCGTGTTCGTCCCACTGCTGGCCATGGTGGCGGCCCTGCGGCTGGCGCGGCCGTCCTCGCCGTGGGCCACCCGCCGGTACGACGAGCGGCGGCTGGCCCGCGCCCGGGCCCGCTTCCCTCCGGGGAAGCGCAACCGCTGGGACCGGATCGTCGACCTGTTCGCCGCGGCGCCGCCGGTCAGCGAGCTGCGCCGCTCGCCGTAGGAGCCGCGGGTCCCGGGCCTGCGCCGTGGGCGAAGGAGGCCGCCTCGGGTCCGCGCTGCGGTGCGGGCTGCGACCTCAGCCGGTCCAGCACCCGGCTCAGGTCGTCCATCAGCAGGTCGGCGAGGTCGTGCGACATCCCGTTGCGCACGACGATCCGCAGCACCGCCAGCTCGGTGAGATCGGGAGGGAACGTGTAGGCGGGGACGAGCCAGCCCTCCTCGCGCAGACCTGCGGACACGTCGAAGACCGAGTAGTTCGTGACGTCGTCGGCCAGGGTGAACGCGAGGACCGGGAGCTCGCTGCCGTCGGTGATCAGGCGGAACGGGCCCAGCGCCCCGATCCGCGACGCCAGCGACATGGCGACGTCACGGCAGGTCTGCTGCACCCGGCGGTAGCCGTCGAAGCCCAGCCTCAGGAACAGGTAGTACTGCGCGATCACCTGGCCGCCGGGACGCGAGAAGTTCAGGGCGAAGCTCGGCATGTCACCCCCGAGGTAGTTCACCCGGAAGACGAGGTCGTCGGGCAGGGCAGCCGCGTCGCGCCACACGATCCAGCCCACACCGGGGCTGACCAGCCCGAACTTGTGCCCCGACGTGTTGATCGACGCCACCCGCGGCAACCGGAAGTCCCACTCCAGATCCGGGTCGCAGAACGGTGCGATCATCGCGCCGGATGCCCCGTCGACGTGCACGGGGATGTCGAGTCCGGTGCGTTCCTGCAGCGCGTCGAGGGCGGCGCAGATCTCGGCCACCGGCTCGTAGCTGCCGTCGAACGTCGAGCCGAGGATCGCGACCACGCCGATCGTGTTCTCGTCGCACTGCGCCACCGCCTCCTCGGCGGTGAGGTGGTGGCGCCCGGGTGCCATCGGTACCAGCCGTGGCTCGACGTCGAAGTAGTTGGCGAACTTGTCCCAGCACACCTGCACGTTGACGCCCATGACGATGTTGGGCCGGTCCGCGGGCCGGCCGGCGGCGAGCCGGGCGTTGCGCCACCGCCGCTTCAGCGCGAGCCCGCCGAGCATGCAGGCCTCGCTCGACCCCGTGGTCGAACAGCCCGGCGCGGCCAGCGGATCGGCCGCGTGCCACAGCCCGGCGAGTATCCGTACGCAGCGCAGCTCGAGGTCCGCGGTGCGCGGGTACTCGTCCTTGTCGACGATGTTCTTCTCGAAGGACTCCGCCATCAGCGTGCGGGCGTGCGGCTCGGCCCAGGTGGTGACGAAGGTGGCCAGGTTGAGCCGCGCGTTGCCGTCGAGCATCAGCTCGTCGTGCACGATCTGGTAGGCGATCACCGGGTCGATCCCCTGCTCGGCGAGCGCGTGGCGCGGCACCACCAGTGGCTCGGCGGAGAAGACGGGGTTGACCGGGAGCGGGCGGGACTCCCCGCTGTTCTCGGACGGCGGATGTGCGATCGGCATCAGCCCAGCGTAGGAGCCCAGAGTGACAGGATGGCACTCACGAGGCAGGTCGACGCTTTTGTGTCATGGTGGGGTCAGTGAGCGTCGGTGATACTGCCGGGACGGTTGTGAGGTCAGCAGCGGACGGCGCGCCTCGAGGGAGCGGCCATGACGGCATCACGGGCGACGCGTGTCGTGGTGGCGCTCGGAGGCGTCCTCACAGCCTGCGGCGCGGCGTGCACAGCAGCGCCTGCCGCCCCGTCCGCGCCCGCGGCTGCCGGGCAGAGCGCCGCGGCGGTGCTCAGCCCCATCGCGGTCTTCCCGCTCGCCGGGGTGGCTCCGGTGCTCGGCGCCGACAACCGCATGCACCTGGCCTACGAGCTCGCGATGGCCAACCAGAGCAGCCAGGACGTGCAGCTGCGCAGCGTCACGACGTTGGATGCCTCCCGCGCCGACGCCGTCGTCACCACGCTGGAGGGCGATGCGCTGGCCCGGATGTTCCGGCCGTCCGGCGACTCGGCAGGGGCCACCCTGCGACCCGGCGAGTACGGCACGCTGTTCCTCGACGCCACGATGGCATCGGACGCGCCGCTGCCCGGCCTCGTCCGCCACCGGTTCGCGCTCGCCCTCCAGCAGGCACAGGCGCCCGAGGACGTCGGTCCGCGCGACACCGACCCGGCTCCGCCCGCCCCGCAGAACATCGAGTTCACCGGCGTGCCCGTCCCGGTGGCCCCGGGGCCGGCCGTGACGCTCTCTCCCCCGCTGCGCGGGCCCCGCTGGGTGGCGGGCAACGGCTGCTGTGACGCGATCACCGCCCACCGCGGCGCGACACTGGCGATCGACGGCACGGTGCACGTTCCCGAGCGGTTCGCGATCGACTTCGTGCAGCTCGACGACACCGACCGGCTGTACTCCGGCCCACCGACGGACAACGCGTCGTTCCGGTACTTCGGCGACGAGATCCTGTCCGTCGCCGACGGCACCGTGGTGACGGTGGTGGACGGGATGCCTGAGCAGACGCCCGGCAGGCTGCCCGCCGGGATCACGATCGCCACGGCGGGCGGCAACCACGTCGTGGTGGACATCGGCGGTGGTCGTTACGCCTTCTACGCGCACCTGCAGCCCGGGTCGCCCCGCGTGCGGGCCGGTGATCGTGTGCGGGCCGGAGACGTGATCGGGCTGCTCGGCAACACCGGCAACACCGATGCCCCGCACCTGCACTTCCACGTCATGGACGGCCCGTCGCCCCTGGAGTCGAACGGGCTGCCGTTCGTCTTCACCGGGTTCACCGGCCAGGGTGTCGTCACCGACGAGGCGGTCCTCGCCGACACCACGAAGCCCGACGCGCCCGCCGCGCCCGTCGACCGTGGCCTGCTCAGCGGGCCGCACCGGGCCCAGCTGCCGCTCAACCTGCAGATCGTCGACTTCGGCTGATCCGCCTCCCGTGCCGTCCACCGCTCGGAGTGACCGGGTGACCACGCGACACCCCGCGTCCGCCGCCCTGCTGCTCGCCGTGCTCTGCGGCGTCCCCGCCTGCGCGGGCGCCGCTCCCTCACCCGGTGCCGCGCCGCCGGTCTCCGCCGAACCGGTGCTGCCAGGCATCGCGCGCACGGCAAGGGTCTGCGCCTACGACCGCCCCGGGACCCCGCGCTACACCGAGCGCCCCGGCACGGTGACCGACCGCACGAGCCCGGCACCGATGCCGCGTACAGCCGGCGACGTCGTCGCCGACCTGCACGCACTGCTCACCGCGGCGCGCGTACCGGGGCCCTACATCCTCGTGGCGCACTCGCTGGGCGGGGTGTTCGCCCGCCTCTACGCACAGACGTACCCCGACGACGTGGCCGGGCTCGTGCTCGTCGACACGTTCTCGCCCGAGGTGCCCCGGATCTCCGGTGCGACGTGCAGGTCCGGCAACCCGACCTGGTGATCACCGCGCACCGGCTGGTCGCGCAGCGGGCCGCGACGGGCCGATAGCCGCGGCGTCAGCGCGCGCGGGGATCGTCCTGGGGCTGCTGCTCCTCGCCGACCTCATGGGCCATGCGTTCCGACGCACCCGCGCGCTGACCGACGTGCGCCTCCTCGCGGAAACGTTCGACCAGGTGCGGGTAGTGCAGCTCGAACGCCGGACGCTCCGAGCGGATCCGCGGCAGCTCCGTGAAGTTGTGCCGCGGCGGCGGGCAACTCGTGGCCCACTCCAGCGAGTTGCCGAAGCCCCACGGGTCGTCGACGGTGACCACCCGGCCGAACCGGTAGCTGCGGAACACGTTCCAGATGAACGGCAGCGTGGAGGCCCCCAGCACGAACGCCCCGATCGAGGACACCATGTTCAGCGTGGTGAACCCGTCGGTCGGCAGGTAGTCGACATAACGGCGGGGCATACCTTCGTTGCCCAGCCAGTGCTGCACCAGGAACGTCAGGTGGAACCCGATGAACGTGAGCCAGAAATGGACCTTCCCCCACGTCTCGTCCAACATCCGACCGGTCATCTTCGGGAACCAGAAGTAGATCCCGGAGTACGTGGCGAAGACGATCGTGCCGAACAGCACATAGTGGAAGTGGGCCACCACGAAGTACGTGTCCGAGACGTGGAAGTCGACCGGTGGGGACGCCAGGAGTACCCCGGTGAGGCCACCGAGCAGGAACGTGATCAGGAACCCGACACTGAAGAGCATCGGCGTCTCGAATGTGATCTTTCCCTTCCACATGGTGCCGACCCAGGCGACGAACTTGATCCCGGTGGGCACGGCGATGAGGAACGTCGTCAAGGAGAAGAACGCGAGCAGGACGGCGCCGGTGGCGTACATGTGATGGGCCCACACGGCCGCCGACAGGGCGCCGATCGCGATCGTCGCGAACACCAGGAACCGGTAGCCGAACTGTGGTTTGCGGCTGAACACCGGGATCACCTCGGTGACGATGCCGAAGAACGGCAGGGCCACGATGTAGACCTCGGGATGGCCGAAGAACCAGAACAGGTGCTGCCACAGGATCGCCCCGCCGTTGGCCGGGTCGAAGACGTGGGTGCCGAGGTGCCGGTCGGCGAGCATGCCGAACAGGCCGGCCGTGAGCAGCGGGAAGGCGATCAGGATGAGGATCACCGTGACCAGGATGTTCCACGTGAAGATCGGCATCCGGAACACCGTCATCCCGGGCGCGCGCATGCAGACGATCGTGGTGACGAAGTTGACGCCGCCGAGGATCGTGCCCAGCCCGGAGAGGATCAGGCCGATCGCCCAGAGGCTGCCACCGGCCCCCGGCGAGAACGTCTCGCTGTGCAGCGGCGCGTAGGCGAACCAGCCGAAGTCGGCCGCGCCACCCGGGGTGAGGAACCCCGACAGTACGGTCAGACCCCCGAACAGGAACAACCAGTAGGAAAACGCATTCAGCCGCGGGAAAGCGACGTCGGGCGAGCCGATCTGCAGCGGCACGATGTAGTTCGCGAAGCCGAACAGGATCGGCGTCGCGTACAGCAGCAGCATGATCGTGCCGTGCATCGTGAACAGCTGGTTGTACTGCTCGTTGGACAGGAACTGCTGCCCGGGCACCGCGAGCTCTCCGCGCATCAGCAGCGCCATGGCTCCACCGGCCAGGAAGAACCCGAACGACGTCACCAGGTACAGGATGGCGATGTCCTTGGGATCCGTGGTGTGGAGCATCTTGATCAGCGCGGACCCCTTGCGCGGCCGGTGTGCCGGATAAGGGCGCGCCACTACCGGTTTCGGCGAGACAGCGGTCATAGGAGTGCCTCCTGGGCCGTGGACCTGCTGCGAGTCGACGTCCGCGTGGATGGACCGTAAGAGTAAAGCGACGGTGTTGTCCACACCCGTTCGAAGCACTCGTGTCCTTTGTTGCGACTTCTCGCGGTGCGCCGGGCGCTCGGGACGGTAGTTTCGCGCTCAGGCCCTACGTCGCGGGACCGGACGGACCGCGGCCGAGGCCGGCGTCCGACGCGGTGCGTGCCGGGCGGGGACGGCCTGCTGCCACGCGGTCGCGACGCCTGCCCGGAAGGACGCCGCTGTGCCCGTGGCGGCGACAACGCCGGTGCGCCCTCGCACGGGACGGGGCGCGCAGAACAGCGCACGCGGGACAAGGGCGCAGCACCCGGACACAAGCAGGTGCAGCCTGCAGCAGAGGAGTCGAGCATGAGGATCGCAATGGTGGGCCTGGGCCGGATGGGCGCGAACATGGTGCGCCGCCTGATCCGCGACGGCCACGAGTGCGTCGTCCACGACATCTCCGAGGATGCGGTGCGCCGCATGGAGGGCGAGGGGGCCCAGGGCGCCGCTTCCCTGCAGGAGCTCGTCACGGCACTCGAGCCGCCGCGCAGCGTGTGGCTCATGCTTCCCGCCGCCATCACCGGGTCCACGGTGAGCGAGCTGCTCGATCTGCTCGAGGGCGGCGACGCGATCATCGACGGCGGCAACTCCTCCTACCGCGACGACATCGACCGCGCGGAGGTCGCCGCCGTCCACGACGTCGACTACGTCGACTGCGGCACGAGCGGCGGCGTCTGGGGCCTGGAGCGCGGGTACTCGCTGATGATCGGCGGACCCGACCGCGCGGTACAGCGGCTGGACCCGGTGTTCGCCTCCCTCGCTCCCGGCATCGACTCCGCCGAACGCACCCCCGGCCGCACCGGCCCGGTGTCGCGTGCCGAACAGGGCTACCTGCACTGCGGCCCCTCCGGAGCCGGGCACTTCGTGAAGATGGTCCACAACGGCATCGAGTACGCGATCATGGCGGCCTACGCGGAGGGCCTGAACGTGATCCGCGGTGCAGGCGTCGGCAAGCACCAGTCCGACTCCGACGCCGAGACCGCCCCCCTGCGCGAGCCCCGTTACTACCCGTACGACTCCGTCGACCTCGCGGACGTCGCCGAGGTCTGGCGCCGCGGCAGCGTCATCGGCTCGTGGCTACTGGATCTCACCGCCGAAGCGCTGGTCGCCGATCCCCAGCTCGAGCAGTTCACCGGCCGGGTCTCCGACTCCGGTGAGGGCCGCTGGACGTCGATCGCCGCCATCGAGGAGGGGGTCCCCGCACCTCTGCTCACGGCGGCGCTCTACAGCCGGTTCGCCTCGCGCGGCAGCGAGCTGTTCGCCAACAAGGTGGAGTCGGCGCAGCGCAAGGAGTTCGGCGGACACGACGAGAAGCCGGCGGCGTCATGACCACGACCGGTCCGGCAGCCGATGCCCTGGTGCTCTACGGCGTCACCGGTGACCTCGCCCGGAAGATGATCCTGCCCGCGCTGTACCGGCTCACCGAGCGGGGTGAGCTGACCGTCCCGGTGGTCGGGGTCGCCCGCAGCGACTGGGACGCCGCCGCCCTGAACAAGCACATCGAGGAGAGCGTGCGGGCCGCGGAGTCCGACGTCGACGACGGGGTGCTCGAGCGGTTGCAGCGCAGCGTCTGCATGGTGTCCGGCGACTACAACGACCGTGCGACGTTCCAGAACCTCGCTGACACCCTGCGGGAGAAGGCAGGCGCGGACCCGCTCACGGTGCACTACATGGCCGTGCCGCCCGCGCTGTTCGGCACGGTGGCCGACGGTCTGGCCGACGTCGGGCTCACCGAGCGGGCCCGGCTCGTGGTGGAGAAGCCGTTCGGCCACGACCTCGCCTCGGCCAGGGCCCTCAACGCCCAGCTGCGCAAGCACGTGCCCGACGACCGCCTGTTCCGCGTCGACCACTACCTCGGCAAGGAGCCGGTGGAGGACCTGCTGGTGCTCCGCTTCGCCAACACGCTGCTCGAACCGCTGTGGAACCGCACCTGGGTCGACCGCATCGAGATCACGATGGCCGAGAACTTCGACGTGGCCGACCGCGGCTCGTTCTACGACGCCGTCGGCACCATCCGCGACGTCGTGCAGAACCACCTGCTGCAGGTGCTGGCCTATCTGACGATGGAGGCGCCGGCGTCCGACTCCGCCGAGGACCAGCGCGACGCGAAAAGCGGGCTCCTGAAGGCCGTGCGCACGATCGACCCGGCCGAGGTGGTGCGCGGCCAGTACACCGGCTACCGCGATGTGCCCGGTGTCGCCCCCGACTCGACGACCGAGACGTTCGTGGCCCTCACCCTGCACATCGACAACTGGCGCTGGACCGGCGTGCCGGTCCACATCCGGGCCGGGAAGGCCCTGCCCGAGACGGTGCTCGACCTCGTCGTCGTGCTCAAGCCGCCGCCCTGCACGCTGTTCCCGACGGTGGGCGACGGGCCACCGCCGCCCAACCGGATCCAGCTGCGCCTGCAGCCGGACGCCGGGATCACCTTCTTCGTGCTCGCGAAGCAGCCCGGGGGTAGTGACGTCGCCACCGAGCTGCCGGTCTCGGTCGACTTCCGGGCGGCGCTGGGCCCCGTGTACGCCGCCTATGAGCGGATCTTCGCCGACGCCATCGCCGGAGATCCCGCTCACTTCGCCCGCATGGACAACCTGGAGGAGGCATGGCGGATCGTGGAGCCCATCCTCGACCAGAGCACGCCGCCCCTGCCCTACGCGCCGGGCACGTGGGGTCCGGCGTGACCTCCGGCGCCTGCCCGCGCAGCGTCGACCACAGGCGCGGCGTCGATGCGGCCACGCCCCGCCCGGCCCTCTGAGCCGGGCGGAGGAGCGACCGTGGCCGACCGGCGTGGTGGCCGGCTGCGGTCGCGGCTGTCGTCGTCCCTGAACAGCCGCGATCCCGGCCACCTCGTCGTCCACCGTGCGGTGCGCGTCACCGCGGCGGCCAGCTCGGGGTTCTTCCTGTGCCGCTACGGGCTCGACGACCCCAACACGGCCGTCTACGCCCTCTTCGGCGCGGTCGCGCTGGGTGCGCTGTCCGAGGTGACCGGACCCCCCGGGCAGCGCACCCGGACCTATCTGGCCGCCCTGGTCGTCGGCCTCGTACTCGTCTCGCTGGGCACGCTGCTCGCGGTGAGCACCTGGGCGGCCGCCGCCGGGATGCTGGTGGTCGGGTTCGTGGTGGCCTACGCAGGCGTCGGTGGCCCCCGGGTGGCCGCGGTCGCCACCGGTCTGCAGCTGTTCTACGTGCTGCCGTGCTTCCCGCCGTACGCGCCCGACATGCTCGGCGAGCGCCTCACCGGCCTGGCGGTCGGGATCCTGCTGCTCGCGCTCGCAGACCGGCTGGTGTGGCCCGCTCCGCCGCCACCGGAGCTGACCCCGCGCATCGCCGAAGCGGCAGGTGCCGCGGCCGCATACGCCGATGCCCTACGGACCTGCCTCGTCACCGGAGATCCCGGTGGGGGCACAGGCCTCGCCACCCTCCGGGACGCGGCGGACCGGGCGGCGGGGGAACTGCGGCTCAGCACGCTGCCGCCTGCCGCGCGCCCCACCGGAGCAGGCAGGCACGACCGGAGCGTGGCCAGGGCGGCGCTCGCCGTGCGGATGGCCATCGGCCAGCTCGGCTCCGTGGCCGATCGCCTCACAGGCCAGAACGCCGAGGGCGCCACCGGTGATCCGGCCGAGGTGCCGGGCAGGGGAGCTCCGGCACCCGACCCGGGGCCGGAGTCCGGCCCCGACACGGCAGGGCTCCTCGCGATCGACCGGGACGCGCTGCAGGCCGTGCAGGCCGCTCTGCTCGGGACCGGCGCCCCGCCCGCGGCGGACGTCGTGGACCGCCCACTCGCCACCTACTCCCACCGCGAGACCCTCCGGCTCGCCGGCGTGGCCGACCCCGCGCCCTGGGCGCGCGGCGAGCTGGCGGTGGTGTCGGTCACCGAAGCGGTGCGCGCACTGGTGCTGGCCGCGCGGGCCACCGTCGGCGCTCCCCCGCCGAGTCCCGCCGACACCCCGGCCGATCTCTGGTTCCTGCACGTCTCCTCCCCGAGGCTCTGGTGGCTGCGCCTGCTCGTGCACCTGACCCCGCGGTCGGTCTACCTCCAGAACGCGGTGCGGCTGGCGCTGGGCCTGGCCGTCGCCCGCCTCGTCGCGGGGGCGCTGGAGCTGACCCACGGGTTCTGGGTGCTGCTGGCCACGCTGAGCCTGATGCGCACCTCTGCCGTGGCCAGCAGGGCCGTGCTGGTGCGGGCGTTCGCCGGGACGATGGTGGGGGCGATCATCGCCGCACTCGTGCTCGCGCTGGTGGGGCCGAACACCACGGTCTACGCCTGGCTCACCCCGCTGTTGATGCTCGTGGCCTTCGCGGCGGGCCCGCTGCTCGGCCTGGCGGCGGCGCAGGCGGGCTTCACCGTCGTCGTCGCCGCGGTGTTCGCCCAGGTCGCACCGGCCACCTGGACGCTCGCGGAGGACCGGCTGCTCGCGGTGGTCCTGGGCGGCCTGGTCGGGGCGGTCATCGGAGCGGCCGTGTGGCCGCGCGGCGGGGCCGGCGAGGTGCACCGGGCGGCCGCGGACTGCCTGCACGCCGCCGCCGCCGAGATCGTGGCCACCGCGGCCTTCCTGACCGGCTCACCCGCATCACCACCGGCGGCCTCGCTCGAACGGATGGCATCGCTGTTCGAGCACACCTACATCCAGTACCGCTCCGAGCCGTGCGGGCCGGGCCCCGAGCCCGACTGGCTGGTGGTGCTGTCCGTGTCGCACCGCCTCGCCGACCAGGTCCAGATCCTGCGGGCGCGCTATCCCCAGACCGCGCCGCTGCCCTGGCCGGACTTCGGGATCCTGTTGCGGGCCGACGCGGAGGACGTCGCCGCCGCCTACCGCGCCGCCGCCGCGGCGGTGGCGGCAGGCGGCCCGCCCACCCGTGGCACGGCCACGCAGCTGCGGAAGCGGGTCGCGGCACAGCACATGGCCGTGCGGTTCGCCGATGCGCCCGTGGAGGCGCTGCGCGCGTTCGACGCGTGGGGCTGGCTGCACGGGCTCGTGGACGGGCTGGAGCAGGTGGAGCACGCGCTCGATCCGCCGCAGGCGACACGCCCCGCTCCCGCCCCCGCGGCCACAAGCGGGTGACACCATCGGGTGGCAGCCCCTACACCTGCGGTAACGGCCGAACGGGGCCGGGCGACTACCCCCGACCGGGCAGGAGCAGAAACCCTCGTGGAGGACGCATGGCCGAGAGCGCGGTACTCGTCGCGGGGGCCGGACCGGTCGGGCTCACGGCCGCCGTGGAGCTACGGCGACGCGGTGTCGACTGCCGGGTGATCGACCGGCTCGCGGCACCCATCCCGTACGCCAAGGCAGTCGGCATCCAGCCCCGCACCCTCGAACTGTGGGAGTCGGCCGGGGTGCTCGCCCGGGCACTCGACGCCGCGCGGCCGATGTACGGCCAGCTCGTCTTCGTCAACGGCGAGCAGGTGGCGAAGCTGGAGCTCACGCTGCCGCCGGAGGTGCCCTACGGCTTCGTGGCGCTGCCCCAGTACGAGACGGAGCGGCTGCTCGAGCAGCGCTACGTCGAGCTCGGCGGCCGGGTCGAGCGCGGCGTCGAGCTCGTGAGCTTCAGCCAGGACGCCGACGGTGTCACGGCCGTGCTGCGCGGGCCCGACGGGGAGTCGCAGGTGCGGCTGGGCTACCTCGTGGGAGCCGACGGCGCCCACAGCACGGTCCGCAAGGGCCTGGGGCTCGCGTTCACGGGCGGAGCCTTCCCCGAGCAGTACATGCTCGGGGACGTGGAGGTCGACTGGGGCCAGCCTGCGGGCTACGGCATCCGGTCCTCGCACCAGACCGACGGCACCACCGACGACCTGCTCGTCGCCATCCCGCTGCCGGGGCGGCGCCGCTACCGGATGTCCATGCTGGTGCCCGACGAGCTGTCCGCGGCGGGCGGTGACGGCGTCGAGCACGGGTTCAGCGCCGGTCCGGCCCCTGAGCTGCATCACATCCAGGCCGTACTCGACCGCCTCGCCCCCGAGCCGACCCGCGCGTCCCGCCTGCGCTGGGCGTCGGTGTTCCGGATCAGCCACCGCATCGTCGACTCCTACGGGAGCGGTCGCGTGTTCGTGGCGGGAGACGCCGCGCACATCCACCCGCCGACGGGGGCGCAGGGGATGAACACCGGCATCCAGGACGCGGCCGCGCTCGCGTGGCGGCTCGCGCTGGCCGTGCATGGTGACGCCGCCGACGGGCTCCTGGACAGCTACGACGCCGAACGCCGGCCGGTGGGCGAGGAGGTCGTGGGCCGCACGGTCCGGCACGCACGTGCGGGCTTCGACGGCGACGACATGGCGACGGTGCTGCTGCGAGAGGCCCAACTGCTGGTGGCCTACCCCGACAGCCCCGTCGTCGGCGAGGGCGGCGGAGCGGAGGTCCTGAAGGGCGGTCCGGCACCCGGCGAACGCGCCCCGGACTGCCGCGGCCTGCGGCGCGCCGCTGTGGCGTTCCCGGTGCGGCTGTACGAGGCGCTCGACGGGCGCCGGCACACGCTCCTGCTCTACGCCGACCACACCGAGCAGGTGGCCGATCTCGTGACGGCGGCGGACGCGGCACGGGAGCGGGCTCGCGGCCACCTCGACGTCCGGATCGTCCTCGCCGGTGGTGCGGTCATCGCGGACGACGTGGCCGACGGGCTGCTCGCCGGTCCCCCCGTACCCGTGCTGCACGACGCGGGCGGCGAGTTCCGCACCGCGTACGGCGCCGTGGGCGGGTGCTGCTACCTGGTGCGCCCCGACGGTCACGTCGGCTTCCGCGCGGGCCGGGCGGCCGCCGGCGAGCTGGGTGCCCACCTCGCGCTGGTCTTCACGTGAACCGTGACCAGCGACTCCGGCCGGAGCGCACCCCGGTCGGGGGATCCGGAACCTGTGGGTCGCGCCGGTCGTCGACATTGTCGTGGCGACGATGACCTCCGGTACCGATGCCCCCGGGCAGCACGCGGATCAGCGGGAACACCGGCTGCAGAAGCTCGCGGCGGCCCGTGCCGGGCACGGCCTCCCCTACCGCTACCCCACCGACACCACGGCCGCCGCGATCCGGGCGGCCCACCACGGGCTGGCTCCCGACACGTTCACCACCGACCACGTGCGCATCGCGGGCCGGGTGGACCTCGTCCGGCGCCAGGGCGGCCTGAGCTTCGCCGTGCTCCGCGACCGGACCGGCACCGTCCAGCTCTTCGTCGACACGGCCGTGCTGGGTGCGGACCGCCACCGCGACTTCGACGAGCTCGACCGGGGCGACTGGGTCGGCGTCGAGGGCACCGTGATGACCACGCGGCGCGGCGAGCTCTCCCTCTGCGTGCAGGCCTTCGACCTGCTGGGCAAGGCGCTGCTCGAGGCTCCCGACAAGCACCACGGTCTCACCGACGTCGAGACCCGCTACCGGCAGCGCTACGTCGACCTCGCCGCCAACGAACGCACCCGCGAGATCTTCCGGATCCGGCACACCGCCATCCGCGCGATCCGCCGGTACCTGGAGGACCGCGACTTCACCGAGGTCGAGGGCCCGGTGCTGCAGACGATCCAGGGCGGCGCGTCGGCCCGGCCGTTCGTCACCCACCACAACGCTCTCGACCTGGACATGTACCTGCGCATCGCGCTGGAGCTGCACCTCAAGCGGCTGATCGTGGGCGGGCTGGAGCGGGTGTTCGAGATCGGCCGGGTGTTCCGCAACGAGGGGATCGACACCCGGCACAACCCCGAGTTCACGATGCTCGAGGCCTACCAGGCCTTCGCCGACTACCACGACATGATGGACCTCGTCGAAGGGATGATCACGGCCGCGGCGCGGGCGGCGCTGGGCGGTGCCGACGGCGCCACCGGCGAGCTGGTGGTGCACTACGGCGGACAGGCGATCGACCTGGGAGCCGGACCCTGGCCGCGGGCCCGCTTCGCCGACATGATCGCCGAGAAGACCGGCGCCACCATGCACCCCGGCATGCCCGTCGAGGAGGCCAGGGCCGTGCTCGACCGGCTGCACATCCCGTACGACCGCAGCTGGGGCGCCGGGCGGCTGATGAAGGAGGTCTACGACGAGAAGGTGCAGCACGACGTCGTGGGGCCGGTCTTCTGCATCGACTACCCGCGCGAGGTCTCCCCGCTGGCACGGGCACACCGGGACGACCCCGACTACGTGGAGCGCTTCGAGCTGATCGTCGCCGGGTTCGAGCTCTGCAACGCCTACTCCGAGCAGAACGACCCGGTCGAGCAGCTGGCGGCCTTCGAGGCGGAGGCCCGCGCGAAGGCCGGTGGCGACCCGGAGGCGGGCGACATCGACCTCGACTACATCCGCGCCCTGGAGCACGGGATGCCTTGCACCGGCGGCCTGGGCGTCGGGATCGACCGGCTGGTCATGCTGCTGGCCAGCGTCGACTCGATCCGCGAGGTGATCCTCTTCCCCACGCTGCGCCCGGAGTTCGCCGCCCCCGAGGGCGCCGGACCCCGCGGCGCGCCGCGCCCGGTGCTGCGCCCCACCCCGGTGGCGGCCGACCGCCCGCGGGCGGACACCCCGGCCGGGACCGGAGCACCGGGGTCCGGGCCGCTCGTGGCGCTGCCCGACCTGGCGCCTGCGGCCCACCCGATCCCCGAACCGCAGCGGCCTCCCGAGCGCGGCAGGCGCGTCGTGCAGATCATCGCGGTGCTCACCGCGTTGGGCGGGGTGCTGCAGCTGCTCGCCCAGATCCCCCTCGTGCACGCCCGGCTCGACGGCCGCGAGGACGCGATCGACCAGCTCTGGCTCCCGGTGGCGGGGCACGTCGTCTCGGTGATCGTCGGGCTGCTGCTGATCCTGCTGGCCGACCAGCTGGCGAAGCGCAAGCGGCTGGCGTGGCGCCTGGCCCTCGCGCTCTTCACGGTGGGCGGCCTGGCGCACATGGCCAAGGGGCCGCACCCGGTGGCGGTCACGATCTGTGCCGGGATGCTGGTGGCGCTGGTGTGGCACCGCGACCTGTTCCGGGCCCCGGCCGACCCGCCGTCCCTGCTGCGCCTGCTCCGGTTCGTGCCCGTCTACCTGGCGGGCGTGTTCGCGTTCGGGTTCGTGGCGCTCGCCGTGGAACGCGACCGTCTCGACCCGGACCTCACCTTCGGCGGCGGGCTCGTCACCATCCTCGGCGGGCTCGTCGGGGTGGACGGCCCCTACACCTACCGCTCGCCGTTCTTCGCCGCCTTCTTCCCCACCGCGCTGGTGGCGCTCGGCGTGGCCGGGCTGCTCGTGTTCGCGGTGCTGCTGTTCCGGCCCCTGGTGGGCAGGCGCCCGCACACCGAGAGCGACTGGGAGCACGCCAACCGGCTCGTCCGCACCTACGGCTGGGACACCCTCGCCTACTTCTCGCTCCGCGACGACAAGAGCTTCTTCTTCTCCTCCGACGGCGAGGCCGTGCTCGCCTACACCTACCTCGGCGGCTACGCCCTGGTCTCGGCCGACCCGATCGGCTCCCGCGAGTCGGTGGTCCAGGTGCTCGACGAGTTCCTCGCCACCTGTGAGGAGCGGGCCTGGAACCCGGCGTTCCTCGCCGTCCGCGAGGCCAGCATGCCGCTCTACGCCTCCCGCGGGTTCTCGAGCTTCTATCTGGGCGACGAGGCGATCCTCGACTGCGCGCGGTTCACCCTCGACGGCCCGGGGCGCAAGAGCCTGCGGGCCGCGGTCCGCCGGGTCGGGCGCACCTACCGGTTCCAGCTGATCGCCGAGTCCAACGCGTCGGCGCGGCTGGTCGGGCAGCTCAACGCGATCAGCGAGAAGTGGCGGGGCAAGGCACCCGAGCGCGGGTTCACGATGTCGCTGTCGCAGGACGTCACCGGGGCCGGGGCGAACCCGGAGTTCCTGCTCTGCGTGGCCCTGGACGAGGACGGCGTCCCGGGCGGCTTCCTGCGCGTGGTGCCCGCGTACGGGTCCGAGTTCGGCTACACGCTCGACGTGATGCGCCACGACCCGGACGCCCCCAACGGCATGACGGAGTTCCTCATCGCCTCCACCGCGGCGGCCCTCGGGGAGCGCGGCGTGCGGAGGCTGTCGATGAACTTCGCGATGTGGGGGCGGCTGTTCGCCGACGACATCCCGTTCAGTCCCGCCCAGCGCGCGGCCCGCTGGGCGGTCGGCGTGCTCAACCCGTTCTTCCAGATCAAGTCGCTGCACGACTTCAACGCCAAGTTCGACCCGGAGTGGATGCCGCGGGTTCTGGCCTACCGCCGGCGCATCGACCTGCCGCGCGTCGGCCTGCTCTATGCCGGCGCGGAGGGCTTCCTCGCCCTGCCCGTGGTCGGCGAGCTCCTGGTGCCGAAGGCCGTCGGGGGCGTGACCGCACCGTCCGCACCGCGGGGCGCAGCCGGGACCGACGCCGCCTGATCGGCCTCAGCACCGTCGCATTCCGCCGGTTGCCGCCCCGCTGTTCACGAAACGGTTCTTCTGCCATTCGTGACGGATGAGGAAATCGGCCGGATCCGACACAACTTTCACGGGAGGTTCCGCTGTGCTTCCCGCACATCTCGGTCCGAATGCCCGACGGGAAAGCAAGATCGTCCGTCGTGACCGAACTGACACGCCGCCGCCTCCTCGGGTCCGCAGCCGGAGTCGCCGCCGCGGCGGCCGCGACAACCCTGATGCCACCCAGCGTCCAGCGCGCGCTCGCGGCGACACGGCCCGCTCACGGGGCGCTCGGCGACATCGAGCACGTGGTGCTGCTGATGCAGGAGAACCGCTCCTTCGACCACTACTTCGGCACGCTGTCGGGGGTCCGCGGCTTCGACGACCCGCACGCCGCGTCACTGCCGAGCGGCAAGTCCGTGTTCTACCAGCCCGACGCCGCCAATCCTGCGGGCTACGCCTTGCCGTTCCACCTTGACACACACGCCACGAACGCTCAGAAGATCCCCTCGACCTCACACGCCTGGCAGGTCCAGCACGACGCGCTCAACGGCGGGAAGATGGACAACTGGCTGCCCGCCCACCGCAAGGCCGACGGCAAGGACGGCCCTTATGTGATGGGCTACCACACACGCGCCGACCTGCCGTTCCAGTTCGCACTGGCCGAGGCGTTCACGGTGTGCGACGCCTACCACTGTTCAGTGCTCGGTCCGACCTGGCCCAACCGGATGATGTGGATGACCGGCACCATCGACCCCGACGGTGATCACGCCGGCCCCATCCTCGACAACAACGCCCCGCCCGACGGCTACACCTGGACGACCTACGCCGAGCGGCTCACCGAGGCCGGTGTCAGCTGGCGGGTCTACGAGCAGGACGACACGTACGGATGCAACATGCTGGAGAACTTCGCCACATTCCGGCAGGCGGCCAAGAGCTCCCCGCTCTACGTCAACGGGCTCACCCACCGGCCCGAGGGCCAGTTCGAGTACGACGCGCGCCATGACCAGCTGCCGGCGGTCTCCTGGATCATCTGCACGAGCTCGGCCTCGGAGCACCCGGACTACACGCCCGCCGAGGGCGCGGCCTTCGTCGCCAGCAAGATCGACGCCATCGCGTCGAATCCCGACGTGTGGGCCAAGACCGTGTTCATCCTGAGCTACGACGAGAACGACGGCCTGTTCGACCATGTCATCCCACCGGTGCCACCGGACGGGACGCCCGGCGAGTTCGTCACGAAGACCTCGCCCGGCGGTACCCCGGGCAACGGGCTGTCGGTAGGGGCGGGCTACCGGGTTCCGGCGATCATCGTCTCGCCGTGGACTGCGGGTGGCTGGGTCTGCAGCGAGCCCTTCGACCACACGTCCACCCTGCAGTTCCTCGAGAAGGTGACCGGGGTGCGCGAGCCGAACATCTCGGACTGGCGCCGGGCGACGTTCGGGGATCTGACCTCGGCCTTCCGGTTCACCGACCAGGTGGCGGATCCGCCGGCGCTCCCGGACACCAGCGGCCCGCTCACCCTCTCGCGCTACGAGATCGCGAACCTGCCCGCGCCGGTGTTCCCCGGCGCCGGCCAGAAGCCGCCGACACAGGAACCCGGTCAGCGCCCCCGCACACCCCGCGAGAGCTGACCCACCGGCCGTACGGCGGCGCGGGCGGGGCCCGCCGTGGAAGCTCGGGTCAGGCGGTCACGGGGCCGGCCACCGCCGCCGTCGTCCGCGCCGACGAGCGGGCCAACGCGGTGGTGGCCGCCACCATCACGGCGACGAGCACGACGATCAGTGCCCACTCCGCGCCGTCGGCCTGCAGCTCCTCCTGCAGCACCACCGTGCCGATCACCACGGCGACCACCGGCTCACCCACGATCATGGTGGGCAACGACGCCCTGAGCTCACCCGCCTGGAACGCCGACTGCTGCAGCAGCGTGCCTGCCACGGACACGACGACGAGCACGTAGGTCTCCCAGCTGGTCAGCACGGCGAGGAGGCCCTCGTCCAGCCGGCCGACGACACCTTTGGTGAGCGCCGCCGCCACCCCGTAGCAGAGGGCGGTGGCGGCGGCGAGCAGCATCGCGCGCGCCGGCCCCCGGGTCCGGGTCGCGGCCACCACGCAGACCACGAACAGCCCGGCCAGGGCGGCACCCGTCGGCAGCCAGTCGTGCAGCGGGGCCCGGTCGACCCCGGCGGTGGGGTTCCCGGCGATCACGAACACCGCCAGCGACACGGCGAGCAGCACCGCCCAGACCCAGTCCGCACTCGCGAGCGTGCGACCCGCCCAGGCCGCACCGAGCGGCAGCGCGAAGAGCAGGGTGGTGACGAGCAGTGGCTGCACGAGCAGGAGCGACCCGAAACCCAGCGCGGCGGCCTGCATCAGGTAGCCGCCACCGTCGCCGACGATCCCCGCCCACCACACCGGCCGGCGGACCAGCACGCGGATCAGCCCGAGACCCCGCGCGCTGTCGTCCGGCACGGTGGCGGCGGAGCGCTGCTGCGCGACCGTGGAGACCGCGAAGAGGGCTGAGGCCAGCAGCGCCAGCCCGGCCGCGAGAAGCGTCACCGGCCACATCCTGCCCGCTCCGGCTCAGAGGCGCGGGCGCTGGAACAGCCGCGACAGCACGACCGCGCTGCGCGTGCGGTTCATCTTCGCGTTGCTCCGGATCAGCTCGATCACGTCCTCGAGCTCGGCCATGCTGCCGGTCATGACGTGCACGAGCGCGTCGGCGTCGCCGGTGACGCTCCAGACGCCCACGACCTGCGGGATGGTCGAGAGGTTGGTCTCCAGCTCGGACTTGAGGACGTTCCCGTCGTAGTAGAGCTCGACGTAGGCCTCGGTGCCCCACCCGAGGGCGGACGGGTCGATCACCGCGGTGAACCCGGCGATCTCGCCACGGGCCACCATCTGGTCGACCCGGCGTTTCACGGCAGGGGCGGAGAGGTTCACCTGCCGGCCGATCGCCTGGAAGCTCGCGCGCCCGTCGGCGAGCAGGATGCGGATGATCTCCCGGTTGGTGGCGTCCATCGCGACCTTTCGAATCATGCGTCCGTGGGCGGCGATTCAGACCATAGCCACAAATCGCAGCAGGAAACGCGACGAATCTGCTGCCGCGATACCCACCCTGAGCCGCCCAGGCCATGACGAGATCGACACCAGGGGGCTTTTTCCCGCGCTCCACCCCTCCCATGTCGACCTCGCTCGCCCGGACGGCCGTTCCCCGGGCAGCCGAACGCGACGAGACGGGCGCGACAGCCGAGCGCCGGGGCGCCGCAGGTGGCGCCGCGCGGGTGCCCACCTACCATCTAGGAGTGGCCCGACCCGCACTTCTGCACCGACTTCCCGCGACCCCACCTGCTCTGATGCGCCGGCTCGCGATCGCCGCCGTCGTCGCACAGGCAGGCATCGCGGTCACCGGCTCCGTGGTCCGCGTGACGGGTTCCGGCCTCGGCTGCCCGACGTGGCCGGAGTGCTTCCCCGGCAGCCTCGTGCCAACCCCCCACCCCGAGGTCGCCGAGTTGCGACAGTGGATCGAGTTCAGCAACCGGCTCCTCACGGTCGCCGTGGTGCTGGTCGCCGGGGCCTGCCTGATCGCGGCACTGGCCACGCGCCCGCGGCGGGCGCGGCTCACCCGGCTCGCACTGGTTCAGCCGCTCGGCGTGGTCGCCCAGGCCGTGATCGGCGGGATCACGGTGCTCACCGGCCTGGTCTGGTGGAGCGTCTCGGTCCACTTCCTGGTCTCGATGGTGCTGGTCTGGCTGGGGGTGCAGCTGGTCGACGCCGCCACGGACGGCGACGGCCCACCGCGCCGGACGGTCGGCGGCGCCGTCCGCGCACTCGTGGCCACGAGCACCGTCGTGCTCGCCGGGCTGCTCGCCGCGGGCACGCTCGTCACGGCAGCAGGCCCCCACGCGGGCGACGCGGCCACCCCGCGGCTCGGCATCGGCGTGCCCGCTGCCGCACAGCTGCACGCCGACCTGCTCTTCGCCTACCTCGGCATGCTCGTGGCACTCGGGTTCACCCTCGCGGCCGTCGCGGCACCGCGGGCGCTCCGCAGGCGGTACGCAGTGCTCGTCGTCGCCGTGGTGGCCCAGGGCGCTCTCGGCGGCATCCAGTACGCACTCGGTGTCCCCGAGGCGCTGGTGTCGCTGCACGTGCTCGGCGCCGCCCTCGTCACGGTCGGGGCCGCCGCGCTCTGGTCCGGCACCACCGAGCGCCCGCAGCTCGCGTCCCCCACCGCACCCGCGACGCCTGCCCCGGAACCCGCGCTGGCCGGTGCTCCACTCCCCACGCGCAAGGCATGATCGGCCGATGCGCGCCATCCAGATCAGCACCGCCGGGGGCCCGGAGGTCCTGACCCCGACCGACCTGCCCGATCCCGAGCCGGGGCCCGGCGAGCTCCTCGTCGACGTCGCCGCGGCCGGGGTCAACTTCATCGACATCTACCAGCGCGGCGGCACCTACCCGATGCCGATGCCGTACGTGCCGGGGCTGGAAGGCGCCGGGCGGGTGCTGGCGCTCGGCGAGGGGGTCACCGGGTTCGCCGCCGGTGACCGCGTGGCGTGGTCCGAGGCGCTCGGCAGCTACGCCGAGCGGGTCACCGTGACGGCGGAGAAGGCCGTTGCCGTGCCCGGCGACGTCTCCGACGATTTGGCGGCCGCCGTGCTGCTGCAGGGGATGACGGCACACTTCCTCGTCCACGACACCCATCCCGTGCAGGCGGGCGAGGACGTGCTGGTGCACGCCGCGGCAGGCGGGGTGGGGCTCCTGCTCACCCAGTTCGCGGCAGCCCGTGGGGCCCGTGTCATCGCCACGGTGTCCACGGCCGAGAAGGAGGAGCTGGCGCGCGGAGCCGGGGCGGCCGAGGTGATCCGGTACACCGAGGTCGACGACCTCGCCGCCGAGGTCAGAGCGCTCACCGGCGGCGCGGGCGTCGTCGTCGCGTACGACAGCGTCGGGCGCACCACGTTCGACGCGAGCCTGGGCAGCCTGCGCCGCCGCGGGATGCTGGTGCTCTTCGGCGGCTCCAGCGGTCCCGTGCCGCCGGTGGACCCCCAGCGGCTCAACAGCGCGGGCTCGCTGTTCCTCACCCGGCCGAAGCTCTTCGACCACATCGCCACCCGCGAGGAGCTGACGGCCCGCGCGGGCGCCGTGCTGGCCGCGGTCGCCGACGGCACGCTGGACGTCCGGATCGGACACCGCTACCCGCTGGCCGACGCCGCCACCGCCCACGAGGACCTGCAGGCCCGGCGCACCACGGGGAAGCTGCTCCTGCTGCCCTGACCGCCCGTTCCGCACCCGCGAGTCGCCCGTTCCGCATCCGCGAGTCGCCCGATTCCTGCTGCGGGCCGCCCCGGTGACAGCGTTGTGGTCCCGTGTCGCAGTTCACGTGCGGCCCCCGGCCGCCCTCACGATCAGAGCAGCCCGACCTCCTGCAGCACGGCCTCGCTGCGGTCCAGCGAGCCGAGGTCGGCGACGTCCACGTCGGGCGGGGAGAGCGAGCGCAGTGGCTCGAGGTCGGAGGGCCGCGTCGGGGTCACCCCGTCGAGCACCGGGTACTCGCCGGTCTCGTCCACGAAGTACTGCTGGGCCTTGCGGGACAACAGGAACGCAACCGCCCGCCGGGCTTCCTCCTGCCGGTCGCTCGCGGCCACCACGCCCGCCGCCGCCACGGTCACCAGCCCAAGCGGGTCGTCCGGGACGTAGTGGTTGCGCACGGGGTAGCCGGCGGGGTCCAGATCGGCGGTCCGGCGGGACAGGTAGTAGTGGTTCACCAGTCCCGCGTCGATCGTGCCCGCCGCCACGGCGTCCAGGATCTCGGCGTTGCCGTCGAAGGGCTGCGGACGCTGCGCGGCGAACGCGGTGAGCCACCGGCGGGCGCCCTCCTCCCCCCGGACGAGCCGCAGGCCGGTGACGAAGGAGAGCCACGACGCGTTGGCCGGTGCGTAGCCGAGCCGCCCCGTCCACCGCGGGGCGAGCAGGTCGTCCAGGCCGGTGGGCAGCTCGGGCTCCGAAACCAGATCCGGGTTGTAGGCCACGACCCGGGCGCGGGCCGTGACGCCCACCCACGTGGAGTCGGTGGCCCGGTAGCGCGCCGGCACCGGCGCCACGACGTCCGCGGGCAGCGGCGCGAGGAGCCCGGCGGCGCCGAGGCTGCCCAGCGCTCCGGCGTCCTGGCCGAAGAACACGTCGGCGGGCGAGCCGGTGCCCTCCTGCAGCAGCTGCGCGGCCAGCTCGTCGGTACTGCCGTAGCGGACCGTCACGTCGGCACCGACCGCGGCCTCCAGCTGCGCGAGCAGCGGGGCGACGAGCTTCTCGCTGCGTCCCGAGTAGATCGTCACCGCGTCCTCCGCCGACGGCCAGATCTGCCCAGGGACGCCGGTGCAACCGGCCAGGAGGGCGAGCACCACCACACCCATCACGCCGAACCTGTTCCGTCGCGGGAGCAGGGGTCGTCGATCCATTCGGCGCCTCTCCGTCGATGCGGAGCCGGAGACTATCGGGCGCGGGTGTGATCACCGGGACCCGTGCTAGACATCGATGGTGACGGAGACCCCGCAGACACCGAACACGCCATTCCACGACCTCCAGGACTATGTGGCGCTCCCCCGCCTCAGCGGGCTCGCGCTGTCCGCCGACGGCACCCGCCTCGTCACCACGGTGGCGGCCCTCGTCCCGGAGAAGAACCGGTACCGCCCGGCGCTGTGGGAGGTCGACCCCACGGGAGAGCGGCCCGCGCGCCGGCTCACCCGGGGCCCGACCGGCGAGTCCTCCCCGGTCTTCACCCCCGACGGCGACCTGCTGTTCACCTCCGCGCGGCCGGACCCCGACGCCACGGAGCAGCCCGCCGACGCACCGCAGGCGCTGTGGCGACTGCCGGCGAACGGCGAGGCGCACGTGGTCGGCACCCGGCCCGGCGGCATCGGCGCCCCCGTGGTCGCACGGGAGGCAGGCACGGTCGCCGTCACCTCGATGACGCTGCCGTCCGCCGTCACCGCCGCCGACGACGAGAAGCGCCGCAAGGAACGGCGCGACAAGAAGGTCGACGCGATCCTGCACGCCGGCTACCCCGTGCGGCACTGGGACCACGACCTCGGCCCGGACGAGTCCCGGCTGCTCGTCGCGACCGTGGACGCGCTGCAGGGGGACGAGCCCGTCGACTGGCACGACCTGACCCCGGCACCCGGCAAGGCTCTGCTCGAGACCAGCCACGACATCACCCCGGACGGCGCTGCAGTCGTCACCACGTGGCAGGTCGCCGAGCCCGGCGGGTCGCTGCGCAGCATCCTCGTGGCGATCGACGTGGCCACCGGGGAACGGCGGGTGCTGGCCGACGACGCAGGTCACGACTTCGGCCATCCGGTGATCAGCCCCGACGGCGCCCAGGTGGCGTGCCTGCGGGAGTCGCTCTCCACGCCCACCACCCCGGCCGACGTCCGGCTCGTCGTGCTCCCGCTGGCCGGCGGGGTGGCACGCGACGTGGCGCCCGGCTGGGACCGCTGGGTCTCCGACGTGCGCTGGACGCCCGACGCCGCGGCGCTCGTCGTCACCGCCGACGACGGCGGCCGCTCCCCCGTCTTCCGGATCGAACTGGCCGACGGCACGCTCACCCGCCTGACCGGCGACCACGGCGCCTACACCGACGTGCAGGTGTCGCCGGACGGCCGGTACGTCTACGCGCTCCGCAGCGCCGTCGACCACCCGCCTGCGCCCGTCCGGCTCGATGCGGCCACCGCGGACCAGCAGCCCGTTGCGCTGCCCGGGCCGGTGCAGTCCCCCGAGCTTCCCGGCACGCTCACGGAGGTGCACGCCACGGCCGCCGACGGCAGCCCGCTGCGGGCCTGGCTCGTGCTGCCCGACGGCACGACGGACAGCTCTCCCGCGCCGCTGGTGCTGTGGGCGCACGGGGGCCCGCTGGGCAGCTGGAACGCCTGGCAGTGGCGCTGGAACCCCTGGCTGATGGCCGCCCGCGGCTACGCGGTGCTCCTGCCGGACCCCGCTCTGTCCACCGGGTACGGGCTCGACTTCATCGCCCGCGGCTGGGGCCGGTGGGGCGCGGAGCCCTACACGGACCTCATGACGATCACCGACGCCGCCGTCGACCGCCCCGACATCGACCGCGACCGCACGGCGGCCATGGGTGGCTCCTTCGGCGGGTACATGGCGAACTGGATCGCCGGACACACCGACCGGTTCCGGGCGATCGTCACGCACGCCAGCCTCTGGGCGCTCGACCAGTTCGGGCCCACCACCGACGCATCGTTCTACTGGGTGCGCGAGATGACGCCCGAGATGGCCGACCACAACAGCCCCCACCACCACGTCGACGCCATCGTCACGCCGATGCTGGTGATCCACGGCGACAAGGACTACCGGGTGCCGATCGGCGAGGGCCTGCGCCTGTGGTGGGACCTGGTCTCCCGGCACGACGGCGACCCGGCCGATCTTCCGCACCGGTTCCTGTACTTCCCGGCGGAGAACCACTGGGTGCTCTCCCCTCAGCACGCCGTCGTCTGGTATCAGACCGTCAGCGCGTTCCTGGACCACCACGTTCTGGGCAAGGACTGGCAGACGCCCGACCTCCTGCGCTGACCCCGGGGCGCTGACACCGCTCGCTACGACGGCATCACCCGGATCCGCGAACGGGTGATGCCGTCATTGCGCCGACTGCCGTGTTCCTGCACGTGGACGATGCACCAAGTGGTCCGACGGCCGGGAAAGCTCAGCGCAACGGTGCCTGCTGCCCTTGCGCGGGCGTCCGCCCGCGAGTACGCCTCCAAGAGAAATCGAGGAGGAAACGAAATGGGTGGCAACAAGATCGTTGTATACAAGGAGCCCGGCGTGGTCGCGGTCGAGGACCACGACGCACCGAAGCTCGAGGTCCCCACCGACGTGGCCAAGGCGAAGGGGTTGACGCAGAAAGCCGTGCACGGCGTGATCCTGCGCAACATCGCCACGAACATCTGCGGTTCCGACCAGCACATGGTCCGCGGACGCACCACCGCCCCGCCCGGCCAGACGCTCGGCCACGAGATCATGGGCGAGATCGTCGAGAAGGGCGAGGACGTCCAGTTCCTCGATGTCGGTGACATCTGCTCCGTGCCGTTCAACATCGCCTGCGGGCGCTGTCGCAACTGCAAGGAAGGCCAGACCGGCGTCTGTCTCAACGTCAACCCCGCCAGGGCCGGGTCGGCCTACGGGTACGTCGACATGGGCGGCTGGGAGGGCGGCCAGGCGCAGTACGTCATGGTGCCCTTCGCCGACTTCAACCTGCTGAAGATCCCGAGCCGGGAGCAGGCACTGGAGAAGGTCCTCGACCTCACCATGCTCTCGGACATCTTCCCCACCGGGTACCACGGGGCCTACACCGCCGGTGTGACCACCGGGTCGACGGTCTACGTCGCGGGTGCCGGACCCGTCGGGCTCGCCGCGGCGTACTCGGCGCAGTTGCTCGGTGCCGCGGCCGTCATCGTCGGGGACCGCAACGCCGACCGGCTCGCGCAGGCGCGCTCGTTCGGCTGCGAGACGGTGGACATCACGGAGGACGCCTCGCTGGAGGACCAGATCGCCGAGATCCTCGGGACGAACGAGGTGGACTGCGCCGTCGACGCCGTGGGCTTCGAGGCCAGCGGCCACGGAAAGGGCGCGGGAGAAGCCCCGGCCACCGTGCTGAACTCGATCATGGCGCTCACGCGGGCGGGCGGCAAGCTCGGTATCCCCGGCCTCTACGTCACCGGAGACCCGGGGGCGCCCGACGAGGACGCGAAGACGGGCACGCTCAAGGTGCGGCTGGGGCTCGGCTGGGCGAAGAGCCACTCCTTCACCACCGGGCAGTGCCCGGTGATGAAGTACAACCGCCAGTTGATGACGAGCATCCTGCACGACAAGGCGCACATCGCCGACGCGGTCAACGCGACGGTGATCCCGCTGGACGACGCGCCTCGCGGCTACCAGGAGTTCGACCAGGGCGCGGCGCGCAAGTACGTGCTCGACCCGAACGGGATGATCCCGAAGGCGTCCTAGCGCCTGCACCGCGCCGGGCTACGCCGGAACGGCCACCCCGGCGGCGGCCAGCAGTTCACGGCGGTCGGGGCCGGGCACCGCATACTGCGGTGCTCCGGCCCCGGCCGCCAGCACGCGCTCCACCATTCCTGGCCGGCCGAGCACCTCCCGCGGCAGCGCCCGCATCGAGGCGATGTCGAGCAGCCCGCGCAGGACGTCCGGGTCGCGGCGGGAGCCCGCGGCCAGTGCCTTGGCGGTCGCCCACCCGCGGTCCGCCGGCGCGTACGGCACGCCGGAACGGTCGGCTTCGATCACGGCGAGGCGATGGCGGTCGCTGCCGATGGTGGTGCGGTACCAGGGCTCGAGCACCGCGGCCGTCGCCTCGGCCCAGCGCAGGGACAGCTCGGCCGGGCTCTCGCCGTCCGCGGCCCGCACCACGTCGCGCAGCACGACCGCGTGCGCCAGCGCCATCGACATCCCGCGCCCGAGCGACGGATTGGTGCAGGCCCACGCGTCGCCGACGGGGAGCAGGCCCGTGGCGACCGGCCGCCCGTCGAGCACGTAGTGCCGGATGCGGTCCTCGATACCGGCCATCACCCGCACGTCGCCCACCGGTTCGGCATCCAGCCAAGCCGCGATCGCCGGGAAGCACCGGGCCGCCGCCGTCCACCGGTCGGACTCGCGCAGGACGCGCAGCTCCTTGTCCAGGGCGCCGGCCGCGAACGTGACGCTCCAGGTGCCGCGGTCCGACGGCAGGGTCAGAACCGACACCGAGTCGTAGGCCTGGTTGACCATGGTCTGCAGCGCCGGGAACGACCCGTCGGCGTGGAAGAACCGGGCGTAGTACACGAATCCGCTGTCCTCGCGCTCCTCGGCGGGCGCGACGCCACCGGACGCTTCGAGGAGCGCGGGCATCGTGGAACGCCGCCCGCCGGCGTCGACCACCAGATCGGCGCGCACCTGCTCGCCGTCCGAGGTGACCACACCGACGACGCCGGGCACACCCGTGCGATCCGGGGTGTCGGTCAGGACGCCCCGCACGACCAATCCGCGGCGGACCGTCACCCCCGGCTGCGCCTCCGCGGTCCGGGCGACGACGGCCTCGAGCACCGGGCGTCGCACGGCGAGCGCGACGTAGCGGTCGTCGCTGTCGCGACGGCCCGCGGTGATCGACTCGGGCAGCTCGTCGACGACGTCGTACTCCTCGGCGCCCCCCGCGAGGAGGCCGGCGGAGACGGCGGGCAGCTCGGTCTCCAGCAGCTGCCGGAACCGCGGGAGCACGTAGTGCGGCAGGTGGAACTGCGCGATGCCGCGCCGGTCCCACTCCTCCCACGCGGCCGCCGGCTCCGGAGGAGCCACCGGGTCACGTTCCAGGACGGTCACGCGGTGGCCGTCCTGCGCCAGCAGCATGGCCGTGGACAGGCCGGCCACGCCGCCGCCGACGACGAGAACGTGCAGGGACGCGGGCACCAGATACCTCCAGGGACAGCGGCCTCGGGCGAACAGCCCGAAAAGAGGTCGCAAGTCACGACGACCTCGTGCCAGAGGCTACGGCGGCCCCAGAGGTTCCCGTCCGGGCGAATCCGAGACATCGATCACCCATTCGGTGACCCAATCGGTCAGAAATGCAGGACCGGCAAACCCACGGCGGCATCGACCGCGATTGCGGCGAAGAGCACGCACAGATACATGTTGGACAGATGGAAGAGCTTCATCGGGGACACGTCGCGTCCCGCGACGATCCCGGCGTGGAGCCGGTGGGCCCGGAACACGAACCACGCGCCCCCGAGCACCGCCACGCCCGCGTAGATCCAGGACGTGGCCGGCAGCAGCAGCAGCGTCCAGGCCACCATCACCCACGAGTACGCGACGATGCGGCGCGAGACCTGCACTGGCGTGGCGACCACCGGAAGCATCGGCACCCCGGCGGCCGCATAGTCGTCGCGGTAGCGCATGGCCAGCGCCCAGAAATGCGGTGGCGTCCAGAAGAAGATCACACCGAACATCACCAGCGCGGGCCACTGCACGGAACCGGTGACCGCAGCCCAGCCGATCACCACGGGCATGCAGCCCGCCGCCCCGCCCCACACGATGTTCTGGGACGTGCGGCGCTTGAGCAGCAGCGTGTAGACCAGCACGTAGAACGCGATGGCGGCCACCGACAGCCCGGCTGCCAGCCAGTTGGTGGTGAGCCCGAGCCACACGGCGCTGAGCGCCCCGAGCGCGAGCCCGAAGATCAGGGCATTGCGCGGGGGCACCTGGCCCTTGGCGAGCGGGCGCCGGGCGGTCCGCTTCATCACCGCGTCGATGTCGGCGTCGACCACGCAGTTGAGCGCGTGGGCGCTCGCCGCGGCAGCCGCTCCGCCGACGAGCGTGGCGATGATCAGCCACACCGACGGGATGCCGCGCTGCGCGAGGAACATCGCCGGCACGGTGACGACGAGCAACTGCTCGATGATGCGGGTCTTCGTCAGCCCGAGATAGGCCAGGACAGTGGCGCGCGCCCGGTACAACGCGGCCCGGACACCCTGGGCAGGCGGCACCTGCGACGCCCCCTGCTGGGACACGGGCACACTCACCGGCAACCTCAATCCGCGTGGTGGGGCGATCGGACGTACCTAGTTCTACGGCCTGTCGATGATAACCGGGGGCATGCCGGGCCACACTCGCGGGTAGACCGAGCGGGCACCGTAATGACAGTGATCACCCCAGTCTCCGCGCCGTCGGTAGGCTGGCCCACAAGCTTGATGCGCTGAGGCGTACCGCGCCTGCGCCCCCATTCGATACCTAGGGAAGTGCCGTGGCCGACACCGACATCGAGACACTCACCCGAGCCCATCTGCCCGCCGACTGGAGCGACCTGGACCGCCGCACGGTCGACACAATCAGAGTCCTCGCCGCCGACGCGGTGCAGAAGGTGGGCAACGGCCACCCCGGCACCGCGATGAGCCTCGCCCCACTGGCCTACACGCTGTTCCAGCGGGTGATGCGGCACGACCCGACCGACCCGGACTGGATCGGGCGCGACCGGTTCGTGCTGTCGGCGGGCCACTCCAGCCTGACGCTCTACATCCAGCTCTACCTCGCCGGCTACGGCCTGGAGCTCGCCGACCTCGAGGCCCTGCGCACCTGGGGCTCCAAGACGCCTGGTCACCCCGAGCACCGCCACACCGTCGGCGTGGAGATCACCACCGGGCCGCTGGGGCAGGGCCTCGCGTCCGCCGTGGGCATGGCCATCGCCGCCCGCCGCGAGCGCGGTCTGTTCGACCCGGAGCCCGCCGAGGGCGAGAGCCCGTTCGACCACCAGATCTACGTGATCGCGTCCGACGGCGACATCGAGGAGGGCATCACCTCCGAGGCGTCGTCGCTCGCCGGGCGCCAGCAGCTGGGCAACCTCACGGTGATCTACGACGACAACAAGATCTCCATCGAGGACGACACCACCATCGCGCTGTCGGAGGACACCGCGAAGCGCTACGAGGCCTACGGCTGGCACGTGCAGGTCGTCGAGGGCGGGGAGAACGTCTCCGACATCGAGGCCGCGCTGGAGAACGCCAGGGCCGAGACGAAGCGCCCGTCCTTCATCCTGCTGCGCACCATCATCGGCTTCCCCGCGCCCACCAAGATGAACACCGGCAAGGCGCACGGGTCCGCGCTGGGCGACGAGGAGGTCGCGAAGGTCAAGGAGATCCTCGGCTTCGACCCCGACAAGACCTTCCAGGTCGACGACGACGTGCTCGCGCACGCCCGCAAGGTCATCGACCGCGGCACCGAGGCCCATCAGGCCTGGACGAAGCAGTACGACGACTGGACCACCCGGGAGCCGGAGCGCAAGGAGCTGCTGGAGCGCATGCTCGGGCGCGACCTGCCGGTGGGCTGGGAGAAGGCGCTGCCCAGCTGGGAGCCGGACGCCAACGGGCCGGCCACGCGCAAGGCGTCCGGAGAGGTGCTCAAGTCCCTCGCCGACGTGCTGCCCGAGCTGTGGGGCGGTTCGGCCGACCTCGCCGAGAGCAACAACACCACGATGGAGGGCGCCGACTCCTTCGGCCCCGAAGCCGCCGCCACGAAGATGTGGAACGCCCACCCCTACGGCCGCACGCTGCACTTCGGCGTCCGCGAGCACGCGATGGGCGCCATCCTCAACGGCATCGCCCTGCACGGCCCCACCCGGCCCTACGGCGGCACGTTCCTGACGTTCAGCGACTACATGCGCCCCGCCGTCCGGCTGGCGGCGCTCATGAAGTCCAGCGTCATCTACGTGTGGACGCACGACTCGATCGGTCTCGGCGAGGACGGGCCGACCCACCAGCCCATCGAGCACTACGCAGCGCTGCGTGCGATCCCCGGCCTCGCGTTCCTCCGGCCCGGCGACGCGAACGAGACCGCCTACGCGTGGCGGGCCGCGCTGGAGCGGCCCGAGGGCCCGAAGGGGCTCGCGCTCACCCGGCAGAACCTGCCCGTGCTGGAGGGCACGTCGTACGAGGGTGTCGCCCGCGGCGGCTACGTGCTGGCCGAGGCATCGTCCGGCGAGCCCCAGCTGATCATCATGGCCACCGGGTCCGAGCTGCAGATCGCCGTCGAGGCCCGCCGGGTGCTCGAGGACGACGGCGTGCCCACCCGGGTCGTATCGATGCCGTGCGTCGACTGGTTCACCGAGCAGGACGACGAGTACCGCGAGTCGGTGCTGCCCGCCGCGGTCAAGGCCCGGGTCAGCGTCGAAGCGGGAATTGCGCAACCCTGGTACCGGTTCACCGGGGACGCGGGCGAGATCGTCTCCATCGAGCACTACGGGGCGAGTGCCGACTACAAGACACTGTTCCGAGAGTTCGGTTTCACCACCGAGAACGTCGTCGCGGCCGCGCGACGCAGCCTGGCGAAGACCTCCTGAGGAGCAGAACATCATGAGCAACGATCGGCTCGGCGCCCTGGCTGACGTGGGCGTCTCCATCTGGCTCGACGACCTGTCGCGGGAACGCCTGCAGACCGGCAACCTGCGGCAGCTCATCACCGACAAGCACGTCGTCGGAGTCACCACCAACCCCACGATCTTCGCGAGCGCGCTGGCGAACGGGGAGGCCTACGACCAGCAGGTCCGCGAGCTCGCGGCCCGCGGCGCCTCGGTCCCCGACGCGATCCGCGAGATCACCGTGGCCGACGTCCAGCAGGCGTGCGACGTCTTCAGCGGCACCTGGGAGACCACCGGCGGCATCGACGGCCGGGTCTCCCTCGAGGTCGACCCCGGCCTGGCCCGCGACACCGAGGGCACGGTCGCGCAGGCGAGCGACCTGTGGAAGGCCGTGGACCGGCCCAACCTGCTGGTCAAGATCCCGGCCACCGAGGCGGGGCTGCCGGCCATCACCCGCGCCATCGCCGAGGGGATCAGCGTCAACGTCACCCTCATCTTCTCGGTGGAGCGCTACCGCGCGGTGATGGGCGCCTACCTCGACGGTCTGGAGCAGGCCGCCGCCAACGGCCAGCAGCTCGCCGGCATCGCGTCGGTCGCCAGCTTCTTCGTCTCGCGCGTCGACTCGGAGATCGACAAGCGGCTGGAGGCGATCGGCACCGACGAGGCGCTCGCGCTGCGCGGCAAGGCCGGCATCGCCAACTCCCGGCTCGCCTACGCCGCGTACGAGAAGGTCTTCGCCGGCGAGCGCTGGGAAGCCCTCGCCGCGAAGGGCGCACGGGTACAGCGGCCGCTCTGGGCGTCCACGGGCGTCAAGAACCCCGACTACCCCGACACCATGTACGTCACCGAGCTCGCCGTCGCCGGCACCGTCAACACCATGCCGGAGAAGACGCTCGACGCCGTCGCCGACCACGGCGAGGTCCACGGCGACCGCGTGAGCGGCACGGCGGACGAGGCGCAGCAGGTCTTCGACGGCCTCGAGCGCCTGGGCGTGGACCTCACCGACGTGTTCCTGACGCTGGAGAACGAGGGCGTCGACAAGTTCGACAAGTCATGGGCCGAGCTCGGCGAGACCGTCGGCCACCAGCTCGACGGAGCACGCTGACCACGTGACCGCACGACTGCTGTCGTCCGTTTCGCCGCAGGCCGAGGTGGTCGAGCGGCTCGTCCGTGACGCCGTGGCGTCCCGGATCGCCGAGTGCGACCCCACGCTCTGGCCGCGCGCTGCGCGGCCGGGGTGGGTCGTGGCGCCACGGACGTCGCGGCCGCTGGTGGGCCAGATCGAGGCGTTGCGCGAGCAGTTGCGGGTCGTGGGGCAGGTACGGGTCGTGCTGGCCGCCACCGGAGGTGTCGGGGTGGCCGCCGAGGTGCTCTCCGACGCCGACCCACGGCTGATCGTGCTCGACACCACCGACCCGGCCCAGGTCGCCGACGCACTCGCCGGCGACCTGGCGGCCACGGTGCTCGTCGTGTCCGTACCGCCGGGAGAGGATCCGGCGCCGGTGCAGCTCGTGCGCGACACCGTGCACCGCGCGTTCCGGGCCGACGGGCTCGACCCGGACGAGCACACCATCGTCGTCACCGCCCCCGGCGGCCCGCTGCAGGAGCAGGCGGGCGCAGCCACCGTCGTGCTCGGCCCGTCCGACGTGGACGGGCTGTGGGCGGCGCTCACCGCGTTCGCGCTGGTTCCGGCCGGGCTCGCAGGCGCCGACGTCGGCGCGCTGCTCGCCGACGCCGTCGCGGCCCGCGCCGAGCTGGCCGCCGACGACCCGGCCAACCCGTGCCTGACCCTCGGCGCCCTGCTCGCCGCGGCACCGGTCGTCGCGCTCGCCGAGGACGGTGCGCCCGGCCTCGCCGAGTGGGCCGCCCAGCTCGTCGGGGGTGGCCTGGGCAAGAACGGCCGCGGGCCGCTGCCGGTGGTGGTCGAGGGACCGGACGCCCCGGAGTGGGCCGACCCCGAGTCGGTCCGGCCGGGCACCCTCACCGCGGGCCTCGGCGAGGTACCCGGAGCCGCCGTCACCACCGTCGGAGCGCCCGCCGCCCAGCTGGTGCTGTGGCAGCACGCCACCGCCGTGGCGGCGCATCTGATGGGAGTCGACCCCACCGACCGGCCCGACTCCGACCGCGGCACGGTCGGGCAGAACGGCAGCACCGGCAGCGCCCCCGGCACCGGTGCCCACTTCACCGACGGGGACGTCGACGTCCACGCCGGACCGTGGCTCCCCACGGGCACCAGCACCGTCGCCGAGGCGCTGCGGGCCCTCGTCGGCACCGCGGAGGCAGGTGCCCACCTCACCGTCCACGCCTACCTCGACCGGCTCGACGACGCCTCGGCCGCGGTGCTGCGGCCCGAGCTGACCCGCCGCACCGGACTCCCCACCACCTTCGGCTGGGCACCCCGCTGCCTGCCCGGCGGCGGGCAGCGCGACAAGGGCGGCCCCGCCGACGCCGTCGTCTGCCAGCTCACCGGCGACGCGGAGCCCGACCTGCCCGAGGAGCTCGCCCAGCTCCAGCAGGCACAGGCCCGTGCCGACGCCGACGCGCTCGCCGATCGGGGCCTCCCGGTGCTGCGACTGCACTTCACCGATCGGGTGGCGGGTCTCGTCACACTGGCCAGGGCGGTGCAACAGCTGTAGACCAGGCTGGCACGGCATGAGCCGGCGTCGGCCGACGGCGCAGCGTTCCACCGACACCACCGAATACCGAACTGCCAACATCGAGAACTGGGAGACACCGATGGGAACCCGCACGATCGGGGGCGGCCAGTGGACCAACCCGCTCCGGGATCCGCGCGACAAGCGGCTCCCGCGGATCGCCGGACCGTGCAGCCTGGTGATCTTCGGGGTCACCGGCGACCTCTCCCGCAAGAAGCTCATGCCCGCCATCTACGACCTGGCCAACCGCGGTCTGCTTCCGCCGGGCTTCGCCCTCACGGGCTTCGCGCGCCGTGACTGGGACACGCAGGACTTCGGCCAGATCGTCTACGACGCGGTACGCGAGCACGCCCGCACGCCCTTCCGGCAGACGGTCTGGGACCGGCTCTCCGAGGGCTTCCGGTTCGTGCCGGGCAGCTTCGACGACGACGACGCCTTCGACCAGCTCGAGAAGACCGTCCGCGACCTGGACCGGGTGCGCGGCACGGGCGGCAACCACGCCTTCTACCTCTCCATCCCGCCCAACGCCTTCCCCGTGGTGCTCAAGCAGCTGTCCCGATCCGGGCTCTCCGCCCAGGACGGCGACCAGTGGCGGCGCGTGGTGATCGAGAAGCCGTTCGGGCACGACCTCAAGTCGGCCATCGAGCTGAACGAGATCGTCAACGACGTCTTCCCCGAGGACTCGGTGTTCCGCATCGACCACTACCTCGGCAAGGAGACGGTGCAGAACATCCTGGCGATGCGCTTCGCCAACCAGCTGTTCGAGCCGGTCTGGAACTCCCACTACGTCGACCACGTGCAGATCACCATGGCCGAGGACATCGGCCTGGGTGGCCGCGCGGGCTACTACGACGGAATAGGAGCCGCCCGCGACGTCATCCAGAACCACCTGCTCCAGCTCCTCGCGTTCACCGCGATGGAGGAGCCGACGTCGTTCTCCTCCGACGAGCTGCGCAGCGAGAAGATCAAGGTCCTCAACGCCACGAAGCTCGTCGGCCCGATCGACGAGACCACCGCACACGGGCAGTACACCGGCGGCTGGCAGGGCGGCGAGCTCGTCAAGGGGCTCAAGGAGGAGGAGGGCTTCGACCCGAACTCCAACACCGAGACCTACGCGGCGATCACCTGCGAGATCGACACCCGGCGCTGGGCGGGCGTCCCGTTCTACCTGCGCACCGGCAAGCGGCTCGGCCGCCGCGTCACCGAGATCGCGGTGATCTTCAAGCGTGCCCCGCACCTGCCCTTCGACGCGACGATGACCGAGGAGCTCGGGCAGAACGCGTTCGTCATCCGGGTTCAGCCCGACGAGGGCGTCACGATGCGGTTCGGGTCGAAGGTGCCGGGCAGCCAGATGGAGGTCCGTGACGTCACGATGGACTTCGGCTACGGCACCGCGTTCACCGAGGCCTCCCCGGAGGCCTACGAGCGGCTGATCCTCGACGTACTGCTCGGAGAGCCCTCCCTCTTCCCGGTGAACGAGGAGGTCGAGCGTTCCTGGGAGATCCTCGACCCGGTGATGGAGCACTGGGCCGACGAGGCCAAGGGCCCCGACCCGTACGCCGCAGGCAGCTGGGGCCCGGAGTCGGCCAACGCGATGCTGGCACGCACCGGGCGCACCTGGCGCAGGCCGTGAACTCCGAACGATCCGTACCCGGGAGCTGGACATGATCGTCGACCTGCCGTCGAGCACCACCTCGGCGGTCAACAAGAAGCTCGTCGAGCTGCGCGAGAGCAACGGCGTGCTGGCGCTGGGCCGCGTGCTCACCCTCGTGATACTCACCGACGACGGCAGCGCCATCGAGGGCGCCATCGAGGCCGCGAACGCCGCGAGCCGCGAGCACCCCTGCCGGGTGATCGTGCTCGCCCGTGGTCAGCGCAAGGCCGCACCGCGGCTCGACGCGCAGATCCGCGTGGGCGGTGACGCGGGCGCCAGCGAGGTGATCGTGCTGCGCGGCTACGGCCCGCTGGCCTCCGAGGAAGCCGGCGCAGGCATGGTGATGCCGCTCCTGCTCCCCGACGCGCCCGTCGTGGCGTGGTGGCCGGGCGAGGCCCCGGCCATCCCGTCGCAGGACGCGGTCGGGCGGCTCGCCCAGCGCCGGATCACCGACGCGCTGTCGTCGAAGAACCCACTCAAGGCGTTCGAGCAGCGGCGGGCCCACCACGTGGCGGGCGACACCGACCTCACGTGGACGCGTCTCACGTCGTGGCGCGCGTTGCTCGCCACCGCGCTCGACGCGCCTCCGCACGAGGACGTCACCGGCGCCACTGTCGCGGGGGAGGCCGTGTCGCCCTCCACGGACCTGCTGGCCGGCTGGCTCGCGGTCCGGCTCGACGCGCGGGTCAAGCGGTCCCCGGCCGAGGCCGGCCCCGGGCTGGTGTCGGTGCGGCTGGACCGGCGGTCCGGTCCGGTCGAGCTGCTCCGCCCGGACGGGAAGATCGGGAGCCTGCGCCAGCCCGGCCAACCCGACCGGCTCGTCGCGCTGGCCCGCCGCGAGGTGCGGGACTGCCTCGCCGAGGAGCTGCGCAGGCTCGATCCCGACGAGATCTACGGCGCCGCGCTCACGGGCGTCGGGCGGGTCACCCGGGGCCGGGCGCCGGTCAAGATTCCCGCCGTCACGGCCGGTTCCTGATGACCACGCCCGACATCGCGGTCCACTCGCACACCAACGTGCTCGCCGCGGCGGCCGCGGCGCGGCTGGTGACGCGGCTGGTCGACCTGCAGGCGGCCGGCAACACCCCGAAGATCGTGCTCACCGGCGGCACCACCGGTGTGGCGGTGCTGGGGCAGATCCGGGCCAGCGTGGCACGCGACGCGGTCGACTGGAGCCGCGTCGAGTTCTACTGGGGCGACGAGCGGTTCGTGGCACCCGACGACCCGGAGCGCAACGAGAAGCAGGCCCGCGACGCGCTGCTCGACCACATCCCGGTCGACCCGGCGAAGGTCTTCCCGATGGGTGCCGACACGGGTAGCGGCCCGAGTGGCGCCGAGGCCGCCGCGCAGGAGTACGCCGAGGTGCTGGCCCGCGCGGCCCGGCCGGAGGACCACGGGCCGGTCCCGTCGTTCGACGTGCTGATGCTCGGCATGGGCGAGGAGGGCCACACGGCGTCGGTGTTCCCGCACTCCCCCGCCGTGTACGAGACGGAGCGCTCGGTGGTGGCCGTGCACGGTTGCCCCAAGCCCCCGCCCACCCGCGTCTCGCTCACCCTCCCGGCGATCCGGCGCGCCGCCGAGGTGTGGGTCATGACCACCGGCGAGGCGAAGGCCGCGGCGGTGGCGATGGCGCTCGGTGGTGCGGGCGAGGTCGCGATCCCGGTGGCCGGCGCGCGCGGGCGGCGGCGCACCCTGTTCCTGCTCGACCGCGCCGCCGCGGCGAAGCTCCCCCGGGACCTGGTGCCGCCGATCGGGTGACCGGCGCACGCCGGTTCCCTGTGCACCCCGGAGGTGCCCGTGCTCCACGTGATCGTCGACGGTGCGAACGTCGTGGGCTCGCGACCGGACGGATGGTGGCGCGACCGGCCCGGTGCCGCGCGCAAGCTCGCCGGGAAGCTGTCGGCCGCGCTCACCGCCGGACCGGCCCTGCTGGCCCGGGGGCTGGGACAGGAGGCTGCGGACGAGGACGTGCGCGTGCATCTCGTGCTGGAGGGTGCCGCGGCGCAGGTCGAGGACCTGCCCACGCACCCCCTGCTGGAGGTCCTCCCTGCGCCTGCCGACGGTGACTCGGCGATCGCGGCGCTGGCCGCCGATCTCGCCGCAGAGCCGGTGCTCGTGGTGACGGCCGACCGCGGCCTGCGCGACCGGGTGCGCGCCACCGGCGCGGGAACGGTCGGCCCGGGGATGCTGCTGCGCACGCTGCCCGGCTGACCGCGCTCGGCGGCTACGCCGGCTCAGGCCTTGCGGCGCGTCGCACGCGTGGTGGCGGCGTTGTTGCCCGCCGCGGTCCCCACCACGGATCGGCGCGGCAGAGGGCTGGAGTACACGACGCTCGTGGTCACGGCACCGAGGGCGGAGATGCGCCCGGTGACCTCCTCGAGGTGACGCATCGACCGGCTGAGGACCGTCAGCACGAAGCAGTCCTCGCCCGTGACGTGGTGGGCTTCGGTGATCTCCGGGGTGGTGGCGAGCAGATCCCGGAACGGCTTGTAGTTCCCGTGCGGGTAGCGCAGCCGCACCAGCCCCGTGATCGGCAGCCCGAGCTTCTCCGGGTTCACCTCTGCGGTGTAGCCGGTGATCACCCCGGACTCCTCCAGCCTGCGCACCCGTTCGGTGACGGCACTGGCCGAGAGCCCCACGAGCCGGCCCAGGTCGGCATAGCTCGCCCGGCCGTCACGCTGCAGCGCTTCCAGCACGCGCCAGTCCACCTCGTCGAGGGATTCCACGGCCACCCGGCGAATCTACCGTCCGTTTCGTCCGGAGAACCCGTAGGGGTCGAATTCGATGCCGGGGAAAAACCGGTGAATCCCATCCTTGACCGGGGTTCGCCCATTCCGCCGGGGGTGCGCGGTGCCTACCGTCGCGGCCATGAGCATCGATCATGTGGCGTTCTTCACCGCCCGCCTGACGTTCCAGACCGACGTGGCCGACGTGCGGGCCGCGCTCGCCACGGGTAACCCCGGCTTCGTGCTCGTCGATTCCCGGAGTGCTGCCGCGTGGGACCAGGGGCGGATCCCGGGCGCCGTGCACCTGCCCACCGACGTCGTACCGGAGCGGGCGGCCCGGCTGCTCGATCCGGCCGTGCCGGTGGTGACCTACTGCTGGGGCCCCGGCTGCAACGGCGCCACGCGGGCGGCGCTCGCCTTCGCCCACCTCGGGTACCGGGTGCGGGAGATGATCGGCGGGATCGAGTACTGGGTCCGGGAGGGCTTCCCGGTCCTCACGGACACCGGCACGACCACCGGTGCACCCGACCCGTTGACCGTGCCCTGCGGTTGCTGATCGGAGCCGCTGCCGGTGGCTGCCCGAACGGCCGGTGGACCTTGCCCTGGCGTCCCTTTCCTCTGCGGCGCGCCAGACGTAGACAACTCTGAGAGCAATGACTTCGTGGAGGCCCGGCTGTGCATGCGCACCATCACGACGACAGGCTTCCCACCGGACGGTCCGTACCCGCAACCCGGACGCCGGTGCCCACCACGCCCGTGACAGGGCTGCGGGCCCTGCAGCGCAGCGCCGGCAACGCTGCCATGTGCCGCTGGATCGGCGAGACGCGGAACCCCACGACGGTCCAGCGAAACTACGACTGGAAGAACACTCCGACCAAGAAGGCACTGAAGGCCCAGAAGACGGTGGCGCCGAACGACCCGTTCATCCACTCCCTGCACCACATCGTGCCCCAGTCGATGCTGGAGGACTTCGCTCACCTGCTCCATCCGGCACAGATGGTGCGGGTCATCAACGCTCTTCGCCCCCACGCTCCGACGGCGATCACCATGCCGACCGGGTCCTACACGCAGGCCGGTGTGCCGGCCGACGCCGTGGCGAAGGCGCTGAAGAACCTCCCTGCCAACTTCGTACTCGGTCCCAACCCGAGAGCCAGAGCGGACGACCCCGGCGCGCAGCCGGATTACAACTACGCGGACGACGGGTCGATCACGCCACGGTCCGAAGAGCTGGAGAGGGTGTACGAGTTCATCAGCTCCAGGATCGCGAGTGGCGCACAGGTGCCCACGACGGAGCTGGTCGACAAGTTCATCACCCCGCTCGTCACCGCGTCCCAGCTGCACAACGCCGGCGCCCAGAACGGTGCGATCGACCCGAACCGCGCCACCTGGTCAGGCGATCCGGCACGGGCGAACGCCCGGCGCACCGCTCCTCCCGGGTCCCTCCTGGACTGAGAGCCCGGTGCGTCACCCGTGCTCCTCCAGCAGCCTGCCGCCCAGGTGGTCGTCGTAGGCCGACAGGTCCAGGAAGCCGTGGCCGGAGTAGTTGAAGAGGATCACCCGCTCCTCGCCCGTCGCCTTCGCGGCGAGCGCCTCGTCGATCGTGGCCCGGATGGCGTGCGCGCACTCCGGGGCGGCGATGCGGCCCTCGACCTTGGCGAACTGCACCGCGGCGTCGAACACCCGCCCCTGCGGGTGGGCGACCGCCTCCATGCGGCCGTCGCGGACCAGCGCGGAGATCAGCGGAGAGTTGCCGTGGTAGCGCAACCCCCCTGCGTGGATGGACGGCGGCACGAAGTCGTGGCCCAGCGTGTACATCGGCAGCAGCGGGGTGAGGCCCGCCGTGTCACCGAAGTCGTAGTCGAACGTCCCCTTCGTGAGCGTCGGGCACGACATCGGCTCGACGGCCAGCAGCCGCACGCCGGCGTCGGGCACGAACGGGAACGCGATGCCACCGAGGTTCGACCCTCCCCCGCAGGAGGCGATGACCACGTCGGGCAGCCGCTCCCCCGCGAGCTCCAGCTGCTCCTTCGCCTCCAGACCGATCACCGTCTGGTGCAGGAGCACGTGGTTGAGCACCGAGCCCAGCGCGTAGTGCGTGTCGGCACGGCCGGCACAGTCGCGCACCGCGTCGGAGATCGCGGCACCGAGCGAGCCGGGATGGTCCGGGGCGTCCACCGGCGACGGGACGACGGAGCCACCCCACGTCTGCATGGCGACCCGCCGGTAGGGCTTCTGGTCGTAGGACGCCCGCACCATGTAGACCTGCAGGTCCAGGTCGAACTGGGCGCAGGCGAACGCGAGCGCAGTGCCCCACTGACCGGCGCCGGTCTCCGTGGTGAGCCGGGTGATGCCCTCCCGGGCGTTGTAGAACGCCTGCGGGACGGCGGTGTTCGGCTTGTGGCTCCCGGCGGGCGACACCGACTCGTCCTTGTAGTAGATCCGCGCCGGGGTGCCCAGCGCCCTCTCCAGGCGCACGGCGCGGTGCAGTGGCGTCGGCCGCCACAGCCGGAGGATGTCGAGCACCTCCCCCGGCACGTCGATCCAGGGCTCTGCCGACACCTCCTGACCGATCAGCGCCATCGGGAACAGCGGGGCGAGATCGTCCGGACCGACCGGCTCGCGCGTGCCGGGGTGCAAGGGGGGCTGCGGCGGTTTCGGGAGGTGTGGGACCACGTTGAACCAGGCGTCCGGAATGCGGTCGGGGGGCAGCGTCCACCGGGTCATGCCCGTCGAGGCTAGTGGGGTGGCCGACGACGATGCCGGACCGTTCGAGTGATCGGCACGACGGCGCAACAGCGACGAGCGCCACCACCCGATGAGATCACCGGGCTCGTAGGCTGGGGATCATGTCTCTGCTCGACACACCGGTCGACGCGCTCGCCGGCGGCCCCCTCGACCTCGACGCCCTGCGCGGCCGCGCGGTGCTCGTGGTCAACGTCGCCTCGCGGTGCGGGATGACGCCCCAGTACAGCGAGCTCGAAGAGCTGCAGCGCCGCTACAGCGACCGGGGCTTCACGGTGCTCGGCGTGCCTTGCAACCAGTTCGGCGGGCAGGAGCCGGGCACCGCGGAGGAGATCAGCACGTTCTGCTCCACCACCTACGGCGTCACGTTCCCGCTCACGGAGAAGGTCGAGGTCAACGGGCCGGGCCGGCACCCGCTCTACCGCGAGCTCACCGCCACCCCCGATGCCGACGGCACCGCGGGCGACGTGCAGTGGAACTTCGAGAAGTTCCTCGTCGGGGCCGATGGCACCGTGCTGAGCCGCTTCCGGTCGCGGACCGCCCCCGCCTCCCCCGAGGTCGTCGCGGCCATCGAGGCGGCGCTGCCGCAGAGCTGACGCGGGCGGCATGGGAAGGTTCGGGGCGTGGGGGACGACCGACGGGAGAGATGGTCAGCGGTGACCATCTCCCGCACCATGGCCATGTTGACCGGGGCGCTGACGGGCGCGCTGGCCGGCGCCGCGCTGCTCGGGGGGTGCTCTCTCGGAGCCGACCCGGGCCGGTCCGGGTCCGCGGCGCCACCGCCCCCGCCACCACCCGCCCCGCCGGCCGCGTGTGTGCTCGACACCGCGACCCTGGCCACCGCCACGGGCCTCACCTGGACGCCCGACGCGACCACGGCGAGCGACACCCGGTGCGTGTACGACCCGACCGCCGGCGTCCCTGCCTCCGGTGGTCCGGCCTCGGGCGCCCCGGCCGCCGGCACCACCGCGGCACGCGACGATCCGGACGGCCCCGCTTTCCTGGCCGTCGATGTCGCGCCGACCGGCGAGAAGGCGGCCGACGCCGTGCTCGACACGGTGGCTGCGGCGTGCACGGCGACGTCACGCACGGAGGTGCCCACCGCCGGCGACGGGTTCGTCTGCCGGTTCGAGGGCGGAAGTGTGTTGGCCGCCGCGGTGCGCGACGACCGGCTCGTCACCGTGGCGGCCTCGGCGGTGCCGTCCGGCACCACTGCGGCTCAGCTCGTGACGGCATTGCGCGAGCAGATCGGGGCCCTCCGGTAACCGGAGGGCCCCGATGCCGCTAGCTGCTACAGCTCGCGGGAGGCCCGCAGCCTGCCGAGCGCCTCTTCGAGGATCGCGGCCCCGTCGGCGTCGCTGCGCCGCTCCTTGACGTAGGCGAGATGCGTCTTGTACGGCTCCGTGCGCGGCGGAGCCGGCGGGTTCTCGCCGTCGCGTCCGGCGGGAAGACCGCAGCGCGGGCAGTCCCAGGAGTCCGGGATGTCGGCTTCGGAGGCGAAGGACGGGGTGGTGATGTGCCCGTTCGAGCAGAAGTACGAGATGCGCGATCGCGGCGCCGTCTCGCCCCGCTCCGACTCACCCATCGGACCGGCACCCACACGGGTGCCCCGGATCGCGTTGCCGCCAGCCATGGCCATACCTCCTCAGACCCCGAGCTTCACGAGCAGACCGGTACCGATGATGGCGATCACCCAGATCGCGCCCGTGAACAGGGTGAGCCGGTCGAGGTTCTTCTCGACCACGCTCGACCCCGAGAGGCTGGACTGCACGCCTCCACCGAACAGGCTCGACAGACCACCTCCGCGACCCCGGTGGAGCAGGATCAACAACACCAGCACCACGCTGGAGATGATCAGTACGATCTGCAGGGCGAGTTGCATCCCATCCTCATTCTGTCGGGCGGACGACCTGTGTTGGCGCGTCCCACCGCTGGCGAACCCGAGGGTACCCGGGTCTGATCCGTAGTTTGTCGCGGGTCACACCCGCCCCATACCTCGCAGGAGCGACCGACCGCCCACCGACGGCAATCGACCGATCGCCGTCGGTCAGGTCATCACGCGAGCCGGACCGCTCCCGCAGCCGAGATCACGGCAGCGGGCCGCCCGCTGCGATCGCGCACAGCTGCGCGAACTCGTCGGCGTCCAGGCTCGCGCCTCCCACCAGCGCACCGTCCACGTCACGTCCGGCCATGATCTCGCCGACGTTCTTCGCCTTGACGGAGCCGCCGTACAGCACCCGCACGCTCGCCGCGATGGCCTGGCCGTACTTCGCCGCCACCGCCTCGCGGATGGCCGTGCAGACCTCCTGCGCGTCGGCAGCGCTCGCGACGCGGCCGGTGCCGATCGCCCACACCGGCTCATAGGCGATCACGAGCGACTGGGCGTGCTGGCTCTGCACCTTCTCCAGCGCTGCCGTGACCTGCTGGGTGCAGTAGGCGACGTGCTCCCCCGCCTCGCGGACCACGAGCCCCTCTCCCACACACAGGATCGGGACGATCCCGTGCCGGATCGCGGCGTGCAGCTTGGCGTTGACGAGCGCGTCGTCCTCACCGTGGATCTCCCGGCGCTCGGAGTGCCCGACCACGACGTAGCTGCAGCCGAGCTTCGCGAGCATCGCCCCGGACACGTCACCGGTGTAGGCACCCGAGTCGTGCGGGGAGAGGTCCTGGGCGCCGTGCACCATCAGCAGCTTGTCGCCGTCGATGAGGGTCTGGACGCTGCGGATGTCGGTGAACGGCGGCAGCACCACCACTTCGACCTTGTCGTAGTACTTCTCCGGCAGCGCGAAAGCGAGCTTCTGAACCACCGCGAGAGCCTCGAGGTGGTTGCAGTTCATCTTCCAGTTGCCGGCGATGAGCGGCCTGCGCGGGGCAGGACGCTCGTCGGTGCCCGATGCCATCTACTGCTCCAGAACCGCGAGGCCGGGGAGGGACTTGCCCTCCAGGTACTCCAGCGACGCGCCGCCGCCGGTCGAGATGTGGGAGAACCCGTCCTCCGGCAGCCCCAGCGCCCGCACCGCGGCCGCGGAGTCGCCGCCGCCCACCACGCTGAACGCCCCGTCGCCTGCCGTCGCGTCGACGATCGCCTGTGCCACCCCTCGGGTGCCCTCGGCGAAGGGCGCGAGCTCGAACACGCCCATCGGGCCGTTCCAGAACACCGTGGCCGCACCGTCGAGCACCTCACGGAACGCGGTGACCGAGTCGGGGCCGATGTCGAGCCCCTTCCAGCCGTCCGGGATGGCATCGACGGCGACCGTGCGCGTGGTCGCCTCGGCCGAGAAGTCGTCGGCCACCACCACGTCCGTCGGCAGGACGATCTTGCCCGACTCGAGGAGCTTGCGGCACGTCCCGATCTGGTCGCGCTCCAGGAGCGAGTCGCCGACGCCGTACCCGTTGGCGGCCAGGAACGTGTAGCACATCCCGCCCCCGACGAGCAGCGCGTCGACCTTCGGCAGCAACGCCTCGATCACCGCGAGCTTGTCGGAGACCTTCGAGCCCCCGAGCACCACCACGTAGGGCCGCTTCGGCGTCTCGGTGAGCCTGCGCAGCACCTCGACCTCGGCGAGCACGAGATCGCCCGCGTAGGACGGGAGGTCGCGGGCCACGTCGTACACCGACGCCTGCTTGCGGTGCACCACGCCGAACCCGTCGGAGACGAACACGCCTTCGGGGCCGGCCAGCGCCGCGAGCTCACGCGCGAGCGACGCCCGCTCGTCGTCGTTCTTCGACGTCTCGCGCGAGTCGAACCGGATGTTCTCCAGCAGCGCGACGCCGCCCTCCGGGAGCGCGTCGACCGTGAACGTGGCCTCGTCGCCGAGGTCGGCCAGCGGCACCTGCATGCCGAGGAGCTCGCCGAGCCGTTCGGCGACGGGTCCCAGCGAGAGCGCCGGGTCGGGCCCGCCCTTCGGCCGCCCGAGGTGCGCGACGACCACGATCCGGGTGCCGGTCTCGCTCAGCCGCGCCAACGTGGGCACCGAGGCCCGGATCCGGCCGTCGTCGGTGATCCTCGAACCGTCGAGGGGCACGTTCAGGTCGGCACGGACGAGCACGCGCCTGCCGAACAGGTCCTCGTTCAACGAGGCGACGAGGTCGTCCAGGGTCTTCACAGCTTCGACGCCACCAGCGCGGTGATGTCGGCGAGACGGTTGGAGTAGCCCCACTCGTTGTCGTACCAGCCGACGACCTTGACCTGGTTGCCGATCACCTTGGTGAGGCCCGAGTCGAAGATGCAGGACGCCGGGTCGGTGACGATGTCCGAGGAGACGATCGGCGCGTCGGTGTAGGAGAGGATGCCCTTGAGCGGGCCCTCGGCCGCCGCCTTGTAAGCCGCGTTGATCTCCTCGACCGACGCTTCCTTCCGCACCTCCACCGTGAGGTCGGTGGCCGAGCCCGTGGGGATCGGCACGCGCAGCGCGAACCCGTCGAGCTTGCCCTTGAGGTGCGGCAGCACCAGGCCGATCGCCTTGGCGGCGCCGGTGGAGGTGGGCACGATGTTGATCGCGGCGGCACGGGCGCGGCGCAGGTCCTTGTGCGGGCCGTCCTGCAGGTTCTGGTCCTGCGTGTACGCGTGGATCGTGGTCATCAGACCCTTCTCGATCCCCAGCAGGTCGTCGAGCACCTTGGCCAGCGGCGCGAGGCAGTTGGTGGTGCAGGACGCGTTGGACACGATCGACTGCGACCCGTCGTAGGCGCCGTCGTTCACGCCCTTGACCACGGTGAGGTCCTCACCGGTGGCCGGCGCGGAGATGACGACCTTCTTGGCGCCGGCGTCGAGGTGCTTTGCCGCGACCTCGCGCTTGGTGAACAGGCCCGTCGACTCGATCACCACGTCGACGCCGAGGTCCTTCCACGGCAGCTCCGCGGGGTCGCGCACGGCGAGCCCCTTGAAGCCCTTGCCGTCGACGATGATCTCGTCGTCGGTGGAGGACACGTCGTAGGGCAGCCGGCCCAGGATCGAGTCGTACTTGAGCAGGTGCGCCAGCGTGGCGTTGTCGGTGATGTCGTTGACCGCCACGATCTCGATCTCGCTGGTACCGGCGGCGCGCTGTGCGTCGACGGCTCGCCAGAAGTTGCGGCCGATCCGACCGAATCCGTTCACGCCTACCCGCACAGTCATGTGCGCGCCTCCCTCTCTGATGCCTGCTCGACCAGCCATAACTCTAGTGCCGCGGAAACGAGGCCGACTCACCCGCCTCCGGGCGAGGAACCTCGTTTCCACGACAGTAGCGCCCGAATTCCGCACGAGCGGGGCCAGGGCTGGATCGATTCACCGGTTTCGGCCCTCGACCCGGGGCTCCGCGCGGTCGGCGACGGCCCGCACCTCCCGAGCCACCCGCGGCCACACCGCGCTCGGCAGGTCGTGCCCGACCCCCGGGAGCACCACGAGCGTCGCGCCGCGGATCGCCCGCGCGGCGGCCCGCCCGGCGGCGGGGCGGACGATCTGGTCGTCCGTGCCGCACAGCACGAGGGCGGGGACCCGCAGGTCAGCCGGTCGACCGCCGCTCCACCTCACCCCGATCTGGCGGCTCTGGGCGCGGTTGTCGCGGATCCCGCTGACGCCGCAGACCGAGAGCTCGCGTTCGGCCATCGCCCGCGCGGCCGGCTCGTCGAAGGGGTAGCCGGGCGAGGCGATCGCCCTGGCCAGTGCCACCCCGGCGGCGACGTCCCCGTCGTGCCCCTCGGGGAACCGCATCCGGGCCACCCGGAACACGGTGCCGAACCGCAGGTACCGCAGCATCCGCAGCCGGCCGGCGTCGCTCGGCAGCGCGCCCGAGCTGGTGAGGCTGCGGACCCGGGCGGGATGACGCAAGGCGATCCGCTGCGCCAGCAGGCCACCCATCGAATGGCCGAACAGGTGCGCGGAGTCCCAGCCGAGGGCGTCCAGCACCGCGACGGCGTCGTCGGTCATGTCCTCCGACGAGTAGACCGGGCGCCCGCCGCCTGCCAGCGCCACGAACGGGTTGCGGGCCGAGGTCTCCGGCAGCCTGGTGGACTCCCCCGCGTCACGTTGGTCGTAGGCCACGACGTGGAAGCCCTCCCCCACCAGCGCGTCGGCAAAGCCCGGCGGCCACCAGAACCGGGACACGCCGAGCCCCGAGACCAGCAGCAGCGGGTCACCGCCCGCGCCGCCGAGATCCTCGTACGCGATCTCGACGTCGCCGTTGCGCGCGAACCTCGCCACGTCACCACCCCTCCTCTGCGAACACTGTGTCCAGAGGAAGGTAAGGGACCGCGAACGCCGTTCGCAATAGGTGTGGGGCTCTCAGGCCTCTTCCAGCATGTCCGCGGTGACGGCCGATTCGGTGTCGGGGATGCCCAGGTCGGCCGCGCGCTTGTCGGCCATGTGGAGGAGCCTGCGGATCCGGCCTGCCACCGCGTCCTTCGTCATCGGCGGCTCGGCCAGCTGACCCAGCTCCTCCAGCGACGCCTGCGTGTGCTCGGCCCGCAGCCGGCCGGCGGCGAGCAGGTGCTGCGGCACGTCGTCGCCGAGGATCTCCAGCGCCCGCGCCACCCTCGCCGCGGCCGCCACGGCGGCACGGGCCGAGCGGCGCAGGTTGGCGTCGTCGAAGTTGGCGAGCCGGTTGGCGGTGGCGCGGACCTCGCGGCGCATCCGCCGCTCCTCCCACGCCATCACGCTCTCGTGCGCACCCATGCGCGTGAGCAGCGCGCCGATCGCGTCGCCGTCACGGACCACCACACGGTCGGCGCCACGGACCTCCCGCCACTTCGCGGTGACGCCGAGGCGGCGGGCGGCACCCACCAGCGCCATCGCCGCCTCCTGCCCGGGGCAGGTGACCTCGAGTGCGGAACTGCGCCCCGGCTCGGTGAGCGAGCCGTGAGCGAGGAACGCCCCCCGCCACGCGGCCTCCGCATCACAGAGCCCGCCGGAGACGACGGGCGGCGGCAGCCCTCGCACCGGACGGCCGCGGGCGTCGAGCAGGCCCGTCTGGCGCGCCAGCCCCTCCCCGTCACGCACCACCCGCAGCACGTAACGGGCGCCACGGCGCAGACCACCCGCGGTGATCACGTGGGCCTCGCAGGTGTGCCCGTACAGCTCGTGGATCTCCCGGCGCAGCCTGCGCGCGACGGAACCGGTGTCGACCTCCGCCTCGACGACGACCCGGCCGCCGACGATGTGCAGACCACCGGCGAACCTCAGCAGCGCCGCCACCTCCGACCGGCGGCAGCACGGCTTCGTGACGACGAGCCGGCTGAGCTCGTCCTTGACCGATGCGGTCATCGCCATCGGAACCTCCTGGCGGGATGGGACACGGGAGCGCAGGCCACGTTCACGTTCTCCTCCTCTCGGCGGCGCCCGGTGCCGACGGCACGCGCACCGCATCGGGCGAGCCCGGTTGCGACCCGATCTCGGCCAGCACGGCTCCGAGGGCGGATGCGAGCGCCACGGGGTCGTGGCGTGGCACCGCCGGATCAGCGGCGGCGACCGGGGCCAGATGGACCCGCCCGCCCGGGGAGAGCATCACCGCCGCCGCGCGGTGCAACCGGTCGGGCACCGGCACCGCGGCGACGTCGGCCACGACCGCGTCGACCCGCAGCTCCGGGGCGTGCTGGGAGAGTACGGCCAGGTGCTGCTCCGGCGAGAACCCGGCGGTCTCCCCCGGCTCCGGAGCGAGGTTGAGCACGATGACCCGGCGGGCGCGACTGGTGATGATCGCGTCCCGCAGTTCGGGCACCAGCAGGTGCGGCAGCACGCTGGTGAACCAGGAGCCCGGCCCGAGCAGCAGCACGTCAGCGGTGCGGACGGCCTCGACCGCCTCCGCACACGCCCGCGGTCGCTCCGGCCGCAGCCAGACCTGCCGGACCCGGCCCGGAGTGGACGCGACGGCCACCTGGCCGCGGATGCGGTGCGCCTGGGCGGGCTGCTCACCGAGCCCCGTGACCTCCGCCTCGATGTCCAGCGGGTCGCAGCTCATGGGCAGCACCCGCCCCCGCAGCCCGAGCAGGGCGCCCACCTCGTCCAGCGCGGCCACCGGGTTGCCCAGCACCTCCATGAGGCCCGCGAGCAGCAGATTGCCCACGGCGTGGCCGGCCAGCGCGCCGGTGCCGCCGAAGCGGTGCTGCACGAGCGCCCCCCACCGGCGCCCGGCAGGCCCGTCGGCTGCGAGTGCGGCCAGCGCCATGCGCAGGTCACCGGGCGGGAGTACGCCCAGCTCGCGGCGGAGACGGCCGGAGGAACCGCCGTCGTCGGCCACCGTGACCACGGCCGTGACGTGGTCGGCGAGCGTGCCGCTGCCGGCGAGGAGCCGCAGCGCCGACAGGGTGGCGTGCAGGCCGTGGCCCCCGCCGAGGGCCACCGCGGCCGGACCGGTGGAGCCGGCCCCACTGCTCGACGCGGTGCTCGACGCGGTGATCACTCGCGCCCCAGGTCGCGGTGCGCGACGTTGACGCTGACACCCTCGGCCCCTTCGAGCCTGCGGGCGATCTCCTCGCTGATCGCGACGCTGCGGTGCTTGCCGCCGGTGCAGCCGACAGACACCGTCAGGTAGCGCTTGCCCTCGCGGCGGTAGCCGGCCCCGACGAGGCCCAGCAGCTCGAGGTAGCGGGTGATGAACTCGTCGGCGCCGTCCTGGCTCAGCACGTAGTCGCGCACGGGCTCGTCCCGGCCGGTCTGGTCGCGCAGCTCCGGGATCCAGAACGGGTTGGGCAGGAAGCGGACGTCCACAACCAGGTCCGAGTCCATCGGCAGACCGTACTTGTAGCCGAATGACACTAAAGTGACACGCGTGACCTGCGCAGACTCCGCGCCGAACGCACGTTCGAGGGTGGCTCGCAGCTGCGGGACGGCCACAGCGGAGGTGTCGACGACCAGGTCGGCGTTCTCCCGCAGGGGGCGCAGCAGCTCCCGCTCGGCGGCGATGCCGTCGACGAGCCTGCCGTCGCCCTGCAGCGGATGGCTGCGCCGCACCTGCTCGAACCGGCGCACCAGCACCGCGTCGGAGGCCTCCAGGAACAGCAGCCGGGGCTTGTAGCCGCGCGCGTCCAGGTCCTTGATCACGGCGCCGAGGTCGGCGGAGAACGCCCGGCTGCGGACGTCCATCACCACGGCGATGCGGGTGATCTCCCCGCGGGCGCGGGCGCCGAGGTCGACCATCGTGGCGATCAGCTCGGGCGGCAGGTTGTCGACCACGAACCAGCCGAGGTCCTCCAGCACCTTCGCCGCGGTACTGCGGCCGGCCCCCGAGAGGCCACTGACCAGCGCCACCTCGATGCCGGCCGGCTCCGTCTGCACGGTGGACGTCACGACGCCGGCACCTCCGCTTCGGTTCGGTCCGGCCGGTCGGCCGGGTCGGACAGGTCGGCCGGGTCGGCCGGGTCGGCGGACTCGGCCGGGTCGGCGGCGTGCAGCGCGGCCAGCACGGCCGCCGCGGTGCGCGGACCGAAGCCGGGAAGCGCCGCGATGGCGTCGACGTCGGCCGCCTTGAGCTTGCGCAACGACCCGAAGTGCTTCAGCAGCGCGGCACGGCGGGTGGGGCCCAGCCCGGGGATCGCGTCGAGCTCTGAGTTGATCATGCTCTTGGAGCGCCGCTGCCGGTGGTAGGTGATGGCGAAGCGGTGTGCCTCGTCGCGCACCCGTTGCAGCAGGTAGAGACCCTCGCTGGTACGCGACATGATCACCGGGTCGGGCTCGGCGGGCAGCCACACCTCCTCGAGGCGCTTGGCCAGCCCGCAGATCGCGACGTCGGTGACGCCGAGGTCGGCGAGCACGTCGGCGGCCGCCTCGACCTGCGGCTGGCCACCGTCGACCACCAGGAGGTTGGGCGGATAGGCGAACCGCCTCGGACGTCCGGTGTCGGGGTCGATGCCGGGACGCACCGGGGAAGCCAGGGCAGGGATGCCGGTGGGGGAAGCGATATCGGGGGCTTCGCCCTGATCTTGTACCGCGTTACCCCCCGCGACGCCTGTCCCGTCGTCGGTTCCGTTCTCGGCACCGCTCTCGGCCCTGTTGTCGGCCAGGTGGCGCCGGAACCTGCGCCGGACCACCTCGGAGATGGCCGCGACGTCCCCGCCCTCCGCGCCGCCCCGGATCTCGAACCGCCGGTAGTCCGACTTGCGCGCGAGCCCGTCCTCGAACACCACGAGCGACGCGACGACGTTGCTGCCCTGGACGTGGCTGACGTCGACGCACTCGATGCGCAGTGGTGCGCTGTCGAGCCCGAGAGCGTCCTGGATCTCCTGCAGCGCCGCCGAGCGCGCCGTGAGGTCGCCCGCCCGGCGGAGCTTGTGCTGGGTGAACGCCTCCGCCGCGTTGCGGGCCACGGTCTCGGCGAGCGCACGCTTGTCGCCGCGCTGCGGAACGCGCACCTGCACCCGCGAACCACGCAGCCCCGAGAGCCAGTGGACGAGCGTGTCGAGCTCGGCCGGGAGCTCCGGGACGAGGATCTCCTTCGGCACGGGCTGGTGGGCGTCGTCGGCGGAGCCCGCCAGCGCCGCCTGCTCGCCGTAGAACTGGGTGAGGAACCGCTCGACGAGCTGCGCGGTGTCGGTGGGTTCGACCTTGTCGACCACCCAGCCGCGCTGCCCGCGGACCCGGCCGCCGCGCACGTGGAAGACCTGGACGGCCGCCTCGAGCTCGTCCTCGGCGAACGCGACGACGTCGGCGTCGGTGCCGTCGCCCAGCACCACGGCCTGGCGTTCCATCGCCCGCCGCAGCGCGCCGATGTCGTCGCGCAGCCGGGCGGCGCGCTCGAACTCCAGCCCGGCGGAGGCCTCGGCCATCTTGCGCTCGAGCTGCCGGACGAGGTGGTCGGTGCGCCCGGAGAGGAAGTCGCAGAAGTCCTCGACGATGTCGCGGTGCTCCTGGGCGTCGACGCGCCCGACGCACGGCGCCGAGCACTTGTCGATGTAGCCGAGCAGGCACGGGCGCCCGATCTGGCCGTGGCGCTTGAACACCCCGGCACTGCAGGTGCGCGCCGGGAACACGCGCAGCAGCATGTCGAGGGTCTCGCGGATCGCCCAGGCGTGGGCGAACGGGCCGAAGTAGCGCACACCCTTGCGCCGCGGCCCCCGGTAGACGGACAGCCGCGGGAACTCCTCGTGCATCGTGACCGCGAGCACCGGATAGGTCTTGTCGTCGCGGTAGCGGACGTTGAACCGCGGGTCGAACTCCTTGATCCAGTTGTACTCGAGCTGCAGCGCCTCGACCTCGGTGGCGACCACCGTCCACTGCACGTGGGCCGCCGAGGTGACCATCTGCCGCGTGCGCGGGTGCAGGCCGGAGAGGTCGGCGAAGTAGGAGTTGAGGCGCTGGCGCAGGCTCTTCGCCTTGCCCACGTAGATGACCCGGCCGTGCTGGTCGGAGAAGCGGTACACCCCAGGGGCCTCCGGGATGGACCCGGGGGCCGGACGGTAGGTGGCGGGATCAGCCATGGCCCCACCAGGGTAGGACCGGCCCCCGACACGCCGTGATCGGACCGCCCCCTCGGCGCGTCACGGGTGTGGTGTACACGGAACGGTCGGCCCGTCGTGATAGGACTTGCCGTGCGATGCGAACGCACGTTCGAACCGACGGGGGGATCCGATGGGGCTCGACAAGCTCGACACGATCCGCAAGCTGCTCGCCAAGGCGGAGCGCGCGGCCACCGGCGCCGAGGCCGAGACGTACACGGCCAAGGCGATCGAGCTGATGGCCCGCCACGGCGTCGACACCGCGCTGCTCGCCGCCACCCGGCCCGGCACCGACCGGATCGGGCCGCAGCGCATCGCCATGCAGGATCCCTACAGCGCCGGCAAGGCCAGGCTGCTCGGCTGGACCGCCGCCGCGCTCGGCTGCCGGTGGGTGCTGCACGGCGCACGGGGCGGCAAGGTCGCCGCGGTCACGGTGTTCGGTCACGCCTCGGATCGCCAACGCGCCGAGCTGCTCTACACGTCGCTGCAACTGCAGGCCACCACCCAGCTGGTCCGGGTGCGCCCGGCTCGGCCCGGTGAGTCCGTGGCCGCCTACCGCCGCTCGTGGCTGCACGGCTTCGCCGTCGAGGTCCACCGCAGGCTCAGCACCGCGGAGGAACGCGCCGCCACGGGTGCGGACGTGCCCGCCACCGGTGGGCCGTCCGTCGCGCTGGTGCTGGCCGATCGCCGCGAACAGGTCGATCGCGCCTACGCTGCCGCGTTTCCGCGGCTGGCCACGGCCCGGCGCGCCGTGCTGTCCGGTTCGGGCTTCGCGGCAGGCGCCATGGCGGGCGAGCGGGCCGATCTCGGCCACGGTGGTCTCGACTCCGACCGACGCCCAGCTCTAGGAGCGCGCTGAACAACTCGGCCCTGCTGCGCGGTGATCGCTACGAGCTACGAGCGGAGTTGTTCAGCACCCTCCTAGGCGCCTGAGATGTGCGCCTGCGGGTCAGGCCGGCAGGGCGATGAGGCGATCCACCACCAGCTCGAGGTCCTCGCCCACCACGTGCGGGCGCACCACCACGTCGGGCACCGCGCCTTCGAGCCGGGTGGCGAAGCCGCCGATCAGCCCGGCCCGCACGGCACCGTGCACGTCCCAGGAGTGCACGGCCACCAGGGCCACGCGGTCCCCCATGGCGTCCACCTGCTGGCAGGCCCAGTTGTACACGCGGGCGGGTGGCTTGAAGGAGCGGATCTCCTCGGTGGAGAGCACTCCCCGCAGGTAGGTGCGCAGCCCGGCCCGGTCGAGCGCGTCGGAGGCCACCTCGGCGCCGCCCTGGGTGAACGCGTAGGCGGGGATCCGGGCCCGCGCGAGCGCGCGCAGCGCCGGCTCCACGTCCGGGTACGGAGGCAGCTCCGCGAAGCCGGCCAGCACGTGGTCGAGCGCCTCCTCCGACAGGGTGTGCTGCGCGGTGGTGCGCAGCGCCGCCCTCGCCACCTCGGCGAACGGCCGCACCGCGCCGGCGAGCGTGAGGGCCATCCCGTCCCGCAGCGTCCGGGTGTAGAACAGCTCCCACTCGTGGTCGGGCCGTCCCACGTCCACGAAGCGCGACCGCAGCGCCGACACCTGCAGCATCGTCTCGAACACGTCGAAGAGCACCACGCGTGGCCGTCGATCGGGCACACGCATGCGGTCCAGCTGGCTTGCGCCCTCCACCGTGCTCATCGTGCCCCGTCCGTCGTGCCCTGCTCGCTGCGGCGGGGTCTGTGGGTCGTGCCGGGTCTCATCGTGCTGGGTCTCATCGTGCCGTGTTCATCGCGCCGTGTCGTGCTTCCACTCGTCGCTCACCCGGGCCGCCCTACGGCGTACCACCCGGGCCGTACGGATGAAGATCGTTGCTCAGCGCGACGGAGCGGAGCGGAGCGGAAGCGTTCCGTAGCGCCGAACGGCGTTCAGAACGCGCCGAACGTGCAGAGCGCGCAGCGGCGCGAGCGCGTATCCGGGGTAGCTGGCCAACCACGTCGCGCTCCCGAGACTCACGGCGTCGGCACCCGCCCAGAAGTACTCCCGGCAGTCGTCCACCGTGCGGATCCCGCCGGTCGCGATGATCGGCAGGGTCACCCCGGCCTCCCTGAGCTCGCTCACCACCCGCAGTCCGATCGGCTTGATCGCCCGTCCGGAGAGGCCGCCGTAGCGGTTGGCGAGCCATGGGGTGCCCGTCCGTGGGTCCAGGCGCAGCGCCTTCACCGTGTTGATCGCCGTCAGCGCCGACACGCCCGCCTTCGCGGCCTGTTCCGCGTTGCGCAGGTAGTCGTAGTCCGGCGACAGCTTCAGGATCACCGGGTGGTTGCTGCGGGGCACCGCCTCGTCGAGCACGTCCTGCAGGATCGTGGAGAAGTCGAAGTTGACGTTGTGGCAGGAGACGTTGAACTCGACCGCGGCGATGTCTCCGGGCGGCACGGCGGCGTTCACCCGGTCCACGAGGGTCACGAACTCCTCGGCGGAGAAGCCACCGAGAGAGATGATCACGCGCTGGTCGCGGGTACGCGGGTAGTAGTCGCGCAGGTAGGCGTCGATCCCGACGTTGCACCACCCGAACGCGTTGAGCCAGCCGCCGTCGGTGCCGCGCAGCACCGTGCGGTACCGCTTGAGCAGGCCGGGCAGCTCGCTGAGGGCGTAGTCGTCCCGCGTGGTGAAGTGGCCTTCGCGCGGCTCCACCGTCAGCGTCCTGGTGGTCACGGCCCCGAACTCGGCCAGCGGCACGAACAGCGACACCGGGCTCATGCCGTACGGCACGAGCGGGGAGTTCGACACCCCGTATCCCAGCAGGCTCGACGACGTGACCAGCCGGTTGCGGAGCACGATGTCGCCGAGGCGGACACTCTCTTCGCCGGACGGATCCCGGCCGACCTGATCACGGGCACGCAGCACGGCACCGATGGTACGTGCGATCCGCTACCGGTCCGTCGCCCGCGTCCATCGGCCGCGACGGCCCGGTACGTGCGCGCGGCTCAGTACGTGCGGGCGGCGGCGTGCAGCGCGCGCAGCTTCCCGATGGCGTCCACCGCGCGGAAGCCGTCCACGGCCTGGATGGCCAGCACCGGCAGGTACTCGTCGTCGGGCAGGTCGAGCCGGGCCCAGGACGCCCCGTCCGGGAACGCCACGCGCCGCACGTGCTCCCACGGCACGCGCCGGCTCGTGAAGAGGTTGCGCACCTCCACGCCCTCGGCGTCGGCCCGCACCCGGGGCAGCGCGAGCAGGAGCACACCACCGGCCACCATCAGGCCCAGCAGCACGAGCGCCACCTGGTCGGCGAACCGGAAGTACACCCCGGTCTGGGTGGTACGCAGCAACACGCCCACCACGATGAACAGCACCACCACCGCCACGGCACCCACCCACGCGGCGATCAGCACCTTGCGCGGCCGCAGCACCAGCGGCGCGGGCCGATCGGCAGGGCCGCCGGGTGCGGCGTCCCCGAGGTCCGGCCGGACCTCGCCACTGCCGGGTTGGGTCACGAGCTCCTCCGCAGGTCACGCAGCGCCAGTGCGGTGTGCAACGCCGCGAGGCAGGCCTCCGCGCCCTTGTCCTCCGCCGAGCCGGGAGCGCCGGAACGGTCCACCGCCTGGGCCAGGGTCTCACAGGTGAGCACACCGTTGCCCACCGGCGTGCGCTCGTCCAGCGACACGCGCGTGAGCCCGGCGGTCACCGCATCACACACGTACTCGAAGTGCGGGGTGCCACCCCTGATCACCACGCCCAGTGCCACCACCGCGTCGTGGCCCGTGGCGAGCTCCTGGCACACCACCGGGAGTTCGATGGTGCCGGGCACCCGCACGACGGTCGGGCTCTCCACACCGGCCTTCGCGGCGAGCTCCAGCGCGCGTTCCAGCATGGTGTCCACGATGTCGGCGTGCCAGCTGGCCGCGGCCACGGCCAGCCGCACCCGGCCGGCGTCCGGGATGTCCTGGACGACCGGCCGGCCCTCGCCGCTCATCTGCTGTCCGCCGGGCTCATGTCCCCGTCCCGTCCGCCGCCACCACAGCGGCGACCTCGTCGAGACCGGGCAGGTCGTGGCCCATCCGGTCGCGCTTCGTCCGCAGGTAGCGAAGGTTCTCACGGCTCGCCCGCACCGGCAACGACACGCGGCCGGTGATGGTGAGGCCGTAGCCCTCCAGCCCCGCGCGCTTGTCGGGGTTGTTGGTGAGCAGCCGCATCGTGGTGATGCCGAGATCCACCAGGATCTGTGCGCCGATCCCGTAGTCCCGCGCGTCGGCGGGCAGGCCGAGCGCCAGGTTGGCGTCCACCGTGTCGGCGCCCGCCTCCTGCAGCTGGTATGCCTGCAGCTTGTGCAGCAGGCCGATGCCCCGGCCCTCGTGCCCACGCATGTAGAGCACCACCCCGCGGCCCTCCGCGGCCACGGCGGCGAGCGCCGCGTCGAGCTGGGGGCCACAGTCGCAGCGCATCGAGCCGAACACGTCACCGGTGAGGCACTCGGAGTGCACGCGCACCAGCACGTCCTCGCCGCTGCCCTCGGGCGTCCCCACGTCACCGCGCACCATCGCGATGTGCTCGATCCCGTCGAGCAGCGAGTCGTAGCCGTAGGCGATGAACTCGCCGTGAGCGGTGGGGATGCGGGCCTGCGCCACGCGCACCACGTGCTTCTCGAAGCGGCGGCGGTAGGCGATCAGGTCGCCGATGGTGATGAGGGTGAGGTCGTGGTCCTCGGCGAACACGCGAAGCTCGTCGCCACGGGCCATGTCACCGTCGTTCTTCTGCGACACGATCTCGCACAGCGCACCCGCGGGCGAGAGCCCGGCGAGCCGGGCCAGGTCCACGGCCGCCTCGGTGTGCCCGGCACGCCGCAGCACGCCGCCCTCCCGGGCCCGCAGCGGCAGCACGTGGCCAGGGCGCACCAGGTCGCCGGGGCCCGCGGTCGCGTCGGCCAGCAGCCGGATCGTGTGCGCCCGGTCGGTGGCCGAGATGCCGGTGGTGATCCCCGCCTTCGCGTCCACCGTCACCGTGAAGGCGGTACGGAAGTTGTCGCTGTTGGAGTGGTGCATCGGAGGCAGGTCGAGCCGGTCGCACTCCACCTCGGTGAGCGCCACGCAGACGTAGCCGGAGGTGTAGCGGACCATGAACGACACAAGCTCGGGGGTCGCCATCTCGGCCGCGAAGATGAGGTCGCCCTCGTTCTCGCGTTCCTCGTCGTCCACCACCACCACGGGCTTACCGGCCCGCAGGTCGGCCAGGGCCCGCTCGATCGCCTCGAAGCTGCCGCGCCGCGGGTCGGCCGGGGGCGCATCCGTACCGGCGACAGCAGGTGCCGGCTCCTCCGGGGCTGCCTGACCGTCCATCGCTCCACCGTTCACCGGACCACCGTTTTCTGCCCTGTTCACTGGGCTCTGGCCTCCTCGCCGACCGTCGTCGCGGAACCGGAACCGCTCCCACCCAGGTACCCGACGGCAAGCCGTTCCACATACTTTGCGACGACATCGACCTCCACGTTCACGTTATCCCCCGGTTCGCGGAAACCGAGTGTGGTGTGTGACAAGGTCGTAGGGATCAGCGCCACCACGAAACTGTCGGGCGCCACGGCCGCCACGGTCAGCGACACGCCGTCCACGGCCACCGAGCCCTTCTCCACCACGTATCGGGCCAGGTCCGGCGGCAGGCTGAACCTCAGCTCGTCGCTGCGCTCCCCCGGCGTGCGCGACAGCAGCGTCGCCACCCCGTCCACGTGCCCCTGCACGATGTGGCCGCCCAGCCGTCCGGTCACCGGCACGGCGCGCTCCAGGTTCACCCGGGCGCCCTCGGTCACCGCCGCCAGGCTCGAGCGCTTGAGCGTCTCGGGCACCAGCTCCACGGTGAACGTGCCGTCGGTGCTGCCGTCGGGGTCGATGACGGTGAGACACACCCCGTTCACGGCGATCGAGTCGCCGTGACGGGCATCGGTGGTCACGGTGCGCCCGCGCACGGTGAACACCACCACCTCGGCGCTCTCGCGTACCGCGAGCACCTCGCCGATCTCCTCGACGATCCCGGTGAACATGTGCGTGCTCCCTTTCCGCCGCCTCGGCCGCACCTCGTGCAACCGCGGGCCACCGCTGTTCGTTACCCGGCCCGCCATGATCATGCTCGCCGGGCGGACCGCTCCGTCAGGGCGCCCACCGGCGGTGGGCCGACGCCTGCACCACACGTTCCCGCAGCGCCTGCACCGCCCGCGCCGGATCGTCGGCGCCGTACACGGCCGAGCCCGCCACGAAGCAGTCCACCCCGGCCTCGGCCGCCGCCTCGATCGTGTCGGCGTTGATGCCACCGTCGATCTCCACCAGCAGCGTCAGGTGTCCGGTGTCCACCATCCGCCGGGCCGCCCGCACCTTCTCGAGCACCTCGGGCATGAAGCTCTGCCCGCCGAACCCGGGCTCCACGCTCATCACGAGCAGCGTGTCGTAGTGGCGCAGCGTCTCCAGGTACGGCTCCAGCGGCGTGCCCGGCTTCACCGACAGGCCGGCGCGAGCGCCCGCCGCGCGCAGGTCGGCGGCCAGGGCCACCGGATCGCGCGCCGCCTCCACGTGCACGGTCACGTTGTGCGCCCCGGCCTCGGCGTAGCCCACCGCCCAGCGGTCCGGATCGTCGATCATGAGATGACAGTCCAGCGGGATCGTGGTGGCCCGGATCAGCGACTCCACCACCGGCAGCCCGAGGGTCAGGTTCGGCACGAAGTGGGCGTCCATCACGTCGACGTGCAGCCAGTCGGCACCACTGCCGGGCGGACCGCTCACCGCGGCTGCCTCGTCGGCGAGCCGGGCGAAGTCGGCCGCGAGAATGCTCGGGGCGATCATCGGTTGCACCTACCGAAGATTACGCCGCACGGTCCGGGCGTCCGGTGACTCCCGGTGTCTCCGGAAATGTCGGGGGCCTGCGGTGCACTACTCCTCATGTCAGCACCCCGGTCGGTCGACGAGCAGCTGCGCCACCTGCTCGTCGGCGAGTCGCCCGCCGTCGCCGCACTCGTCCACCGGCTCCGGGCCGTCGTCCGCACCGCCCATCCCGACCTGCGCGAGCGCGTCTACCCGGGGTGGCACGGGCTCGGTTTCCACCACCCGCGCGCCGGCTACCTGTGCGCGCTGTTCCCGCGCGACGGCGGCGTCAACGTGGGGTTCGAGCACGGCGCCGACCTGCCCGACCCGCACGGCAGGCTGCTGGGCGAAGGCCGTCGGATGCGCGACGTCCGCGTGGAGGTGACGGCCGGGCCCGACGAGGACGACGTGGTGGTCGACTACCTCGACCTGGCGCTCGACTGGGCCCTCGACCGCGCGGCGGGCAACCGCGCCGGCCGGGCCCGCTGAGCCTGCGTCACGCCGTGCGGCGCAGCACGGCGAGGAACATGGCGTCGGTGCCGTGGCGGTGCGGCCACAGCTGCACCGTGGGGCCGTCGCCGAGGTCGGGCACACCGGGCAGGTACTCCCTGGCATCGAGCCGTTCCACATCCGGGTGCTTGCGCAGCACGCCCGTGAGCACGCCCACCGTCTCGGCCAGGTGGGGGGAACAGGTGACGTAGGCCACCACGCCACCCGGCCGGACGTGGCGCAGCGCGGCCGTCAGGAGCTCCCGTTGGAGCTTCGTCAGCCCCGACACGTCCTCCGGCCGGCGCCGCCAGCGCGCCTCCGGGCGCCTCCGCAGCGCGCCGAGGCCGGTGCAGGGGGCGTCCACCAGCACGCGGTCGTACGCCCCGTCGGGGAGCGGGGCCTCCCGGCCGTCGGCCACGTGGACTGTGACCGGGAGTCCGTCGACGGCGCGGCGCACCAGGTCGGCGCGGTGCGTGCTCACCTCCACGGCGTCCACGTCCACCCCGTCGAGCGCGGCCAGGCCACCGAGCAGCGCGGCCTTGCCGCCGGGGCCGGCACACAGGTCCAGCCACCGGCCGGTGTCGGTGCCGGTGAGCCCGGCCCGCGACAGGGCGAGCGCCACCAGCTGGCTGCCCTCGTCCTGCACCACGGCAAGGCCTTCGTTCACCGCGTCCAGCTCGCCGATGGCGCCGCTGCCCGGCTCGAGGTGCACCCCGTACGGGGAGTACGGGGCCTCCTCCCCGCCGGTCACCAGGGCCAGCTCGGCCGCGGTGATCTCACCCGGCCGCGCCAGCAGGTGCACGGCGGGGCGGGCGTCGTCGGCCGCGAGTGCGGCGTCGAGCTCGTCGGGGGCCCCGAGCGCGTCGGCGAAGGCCTGGGCGATCCAGCGGGGGTGGGCGTGCGCCATCGCCGCGTGGCCCACCGGGTCCTCGGCGGCCGGCGGGGCCAGGCGGTCCACCCAGGCCTGCTCGTCGTGCTCCCCCACCCTGCGCAGGATCGCGTTGACGAACCCGGCCGCGCGGGTGCCGGCATCGCCCCGCACGAGCTCCACCGTGGTGTCGACGGCCGCGTGCGGCGGGATCCGGGTGCGCAGGAGCTGGTACGCCCCGAGCCGGAGCGCGTCGAGCAGCGGCGGTTCCACCCGGATCAGCGGCCGGTCGGTGCAGGCCTCGAGGATCGCGTCGAGCAGTCCCTTGGCCCGCAGCGTGCCGTAGCCGAGCTCGGTGGCCAGCGCCGCTTCGCGGTCGTGCAGCCCGTGGCGCCGCAGGATCGACGGCAGGGCGAGGTTGGCGTAGGCGTCGCGCACCCGCACGGAGGTGAGCAGGTCGAGCGCGGCCTGCCGGGCCGGGTCGGGTTCCGGGGGCCGGGGTGGCCCGCTGCGCCCGCGCGGCGGACCGGCGGTGCGGTGGCCGCCCGGTGCCGGAGCGCCCGCGCGCCGGCGCGGCCGCCGTCCCGGCGCGCTCACGCCACTGTCCAGGACGCGCGACCGGGTGTGCCGGCGCGTCGAATGCCGAGACGTCGAATGCCGAGGTCGGCTCGGGTGCTCATGTCAGGAGGTCTCCCGGCTCGATGTGTGCCCCGCGGGCCCAGTCCGGTGCCGGCATCGCCCGCTTGCCCACCGGTTGCACCTCGCCCAGCTGCAGGGGCGCCGCCACGGTACCGACGAGCACCCGGCGCTTCTCCACGTGCAGCTCGCCGGGCTTGAGCACCACGGGTTCGGTGTCCGGCACGGTGGTGACGGGCCCGAGGCCGAGCCGCTCACCGCGGAAGGTGGTCCAGGCGCCGGGCTCCGGGGTGACCGACCGGATCAGCCGGTCGATGGCCAGGGGCGGGGCGGCCCAGTCGATGCGGGCGTCGGCGGTGGTCACCTTGGGCGCGCGCGACACACCCTCGGCAGGCTGGGGCCGGGGCCGCAGCGTGCCGTCGGCGATGCCGTCCATCGTGGCCAGCAGCAGTGCCGCCCCGGAGACGGCCAGCCGCCCGAGCAGGTCGCCTGCGGTGTCGGCGGGCCCGACGGGCTCCGTGACCACGCCGAAGGTCGGCCCGGTGTCCATGCCCTCCTCCAGGAGGAACGTGGTGGCTCCGGTGACCTCGTCGCCGTGGCGCACCGCGGCCTGCACCGGGGCCGCACCCCGCCACGCCGGCAGCAGCGAGAAGTGCAGGTTGACCCATCCCTCGCGCGGGATGTCGAGCACGGCCCGCGGGATGAGCGCGCCGTAGGCGACCACCGGGCAGCAGTCCGGCGCGATCCCGGCGAGCTCCGCCTGGAACGCCGGGTCCGACGGCCGTCCGGGGGTCAGCACCGGGATCCCGGCCTCGTCGGCGAGCGCCCCGACGGGCGACCGGACGAGTTTGCGTCCCCGGCCCGCGGGGGCGTCGGGACGGGTGACCACGGCGGCCACCTCGTGCCGCGACGACTCGAGCAGCGCCCGCAGGGACGGCACCGCAGGCTCGGGGGTCCCGGCGAACACCAGTTTCACCGGCCGCTACCTGACCTTGCCGAAGATGGGGTGGGGGCTGACCTTGACCTGCGGCGCCGACGAGCCGAACCACTCGGCCGCGCGGATCTCCGCCATGGCCTGCCTGCGGGTCTCCTGGTCGAGGCGGTCGACGAAGAGCACGCCGTCGAGGTGGTCGGTCTCGTGCTGGATGCAGCGCGCCAGCCGCTCACTGCCCTCGACGGTGACCGGCTCGCCGTGCTCGTTCCAGCCGCGGGCCACCACGTGCAGGTGGCGCCGGCAGTCCCAGCGCAGTCCGGGGATCGACAGGCATCCCTCCGGCCCCAGCTGCTCCTCGTCGCCCACCACCTCGAAGGTGGGGTTGACCAGGTGGCCCGCGAACCCGTCGCAGTCGTAGGTGAACACCCGCAGGCCGACGCCGAGCTGGGGCGCCGCGAGCCCGGCCCCACCCTCGTCGTGCATCGTCTCGGTGAGGTCGGCGACCAGCTTGCGCAGCTCCGCGTCGAAGGTGGTGACCTCGACGGCGGGCGTGCGCAGCACCGGGTCACCGAAGAGCCTGATGGGCTGGACGGACACGGATCTCCTCGCGGACGACAGCGGACGGGACGAGCGGACGGGACGGCAGCGGATTCGGACGGGGACGGGCGGCACGGCCACCGGCAGACATCGATTCTGCCACGTGCGCACCGGCCGGACGGACGCCGCGGGGGTCGATGCAGGGAGACGCCGCCGTGGGGTCAGCCGATCTCGACGGGGTCGAGACGCACCCGCACCGGATCGGGCACCTTCCGGGCGGTGCGCGCGGCCTGCGCCGCGTGCAGAGCCGCGGCCATCGCGCGCCCCTCGGTGCGGGGCACGCGCAGCAGCGCCCGTTCCCGGACCTCGGGCGGTTCGTCGCCTGCGCCGGTTGCGACCGGCTCGAGCTCGACGGGGCCGAGCACCTCGACGACCGACGGCAGCTCCGCGAGCATGTCGGCGACGGCAGCGGCCGTGCCCTCGACGGTGGCCATCCGCACGGCGGGGGGGAAGCCGACCTCGGCCCGGGACGCGAGCTCGGCCGCCGCATGCCCTGCGGGATCCCAGCGCACGAGTGACTGCACCACCGGGATCGCGGTATCAGCCATCACGATGACGCGGCCTCCCTCGGTGTGCGGGACGACGAGCGCCGCTGCCGCGAGCCAGCGCCGCAGCGTCTCCTCGGCCACGCGCAGGTCGGGCCGGGACAGCATCGCCCACCCGTCGAGCAGTAGCGCGGCGCCGTAGCCACCCGAGGCGCGCGGCTCGGCGCCGGGGGTGGCGACCACGAGCTCCGGCTTGGCGGCCACCTCTGCGAGCACGGGGGCGCCACCGCCCGAGGACCGCACCGTGGTGCCGGGGAACGCCCGCCCGAGCTCCTCGGCGGTGCGCCCGGACCCGACCACCCCGGCCCGCAGCCGGCGCGACCCGCACGCCGGGCAGCGGAACGCGCTGTCGGGCCTGCCGCACCATCGGCAGTGGGGCAGCCCGGCGGCGTCGCCGTGGTCGCCGTCGCGCCCGCGCCTGCCGGTGAGCCCGAGCGGCCCGGCGCAGTGGCGGCAGCGGGCCGTCTCCCGGCAGCTGCCGCAGGCGAGCCACGGCAGGTATCCGGAGCGCGGGACCTGCACCAGCACCGGTCGTCCCGCGCCCAGCGCGGCACGGGCCGCCTCGAAGGCGAGGTGCGGCAGCCGGGCGGCCCGGGAGTCGGGGTCGCGGACGAGCTGCGCGTCGGTCTCGCCGAGCGCGGTGATCCGCGGCATCGTCGCACGCACCGTGGCGCGCTCGGCGACGACCTCCCGCGCCCAGCCGGACTCGACGAGCACGTGCGCCTCGGCGGTGCGGGCGAAACCGCCCACCAGCAGTGCCGCGCCCGCACTGTGGGCACGCAGCACGAGGACGTCGCGGACGTGGGGGTACGGGGCCCGCGGTTCGGAGTGCAGGTCGTCGCCGTCGTCCCAGACGGCGAGCAGACCGAGCCGCTCGACGGGGGCGAACGCGGCGGACCGGGTGCCCACGACGACCCGGACGTGGCCACGGCGCACCGCGAGCCACCGCCGGTACCGCTCCGCGGGGCCCAGCTCGGCGGTGAGCGCGACCACGCCATCGGCCCCGAGCCGCGCGACGCATGCGGCGTGCAGGGCCGCGACGTCGCGCTGGTCGGGCACCACCAGCACGGCACCGCGCCCCGCCGCGACGGTGGCCGCGGCCGCCTCGGCGAGCCGTTCGGGCCAGCTCTCCCCCGGCAGCGCCTGCCACACCGCGTGGGCGGTGCGGCCGCCGGCGAGCGCGTCGAGCAGAGCCGCACCGTGCTGGTAGCGCCGCCACGCGGCCGGCTCGCGTGCCGGCGCGGGTGCAGGCGCGGGTGCCGGCGCAGTGCGCTCGGCCGGCACCTCGACGTTCTCCGCTGCGGCCTCCACCTTGGCGTGCCGTGGCGGCACGGCGAGCCTCAGGACGTCGGCGAGCACGCCCGCGTACCGGTCGGCGACCGCGCGGCACAGCGCGGCCACCTCCGGGGTGAGCACGGGTTCGGGTGACACCACCTTCTCCACCCAGGCGAGCTTGCCGGTGTGGGGCGACTCGGCCAGCCGCTCCAGCAGGTACCCGTCGACCAGCCGCCCGGCGAAGCGCACCCGCAGCCGCACCCCCGCCACAGCGACCGCGTCGAGGTGCTCGGGGACGCGGTAGTCGAAGGGGCGGTCCAGATGCGCGAGCGCGACGTCGACCGCGACCCGCGCCACGGGGAGCTCGGCGGCAGGCCGCCACTCACCACGGTTGCGGCCCGGTCGCGCCACGGAACCTCCTCGCTGCGGGCCGCCCGGTCTACCAGACACCGCGGGGCCCGCCCGTGGCGGCGCGTCGGCGACGGCACCGTCGGCCGGGCCGGCCCCGCGGAGCAACGCGGTGCCCTCCGGCGCCCGCTCGACCTCCGACGGACGAGCAGGGGCCGGCACAGCGTCGGCGGCGCGGGACCGGTGAACCGTGCTAGTGCTGGTGGTGCTGGTCATGCCGCCATCGTGAGGGCCGCCCCCGACAGTCACGCCGGGTGCAGCGCGCCGCGGTACGGATCCATCCCCAGGGCGGCCGGCTCGCTCAGCGGCCCGCCGCGGCCTTGAGCGCGTCGGCGCGGGAGGTGCTCTCCCACGGCAGGTCCACGTCCGTGCGGCCGAAGTGGCCGTAGGCAGCGGTCTGGGCGTAGATCGGGCGCAGCAGGTCGAGGTCGCGGATGATCGCGGCCGGACGCAGGTCGAACACCTCGCTGATCGCCGACTGGATCTTGATCGGGTCGACGTGCTCGGTGCCGAACGTCTCGACGAACAGGCCCACCGGGGCCGCCTTGCCGATGGCGTAGGCCACCTGCACCTCGATGCGCTCGGCCAGCCCCGCGGCGACCGCGTTCTTGGCGACCCAGCGCATCGCGTAGGCGGCCGACCGGTCGACCTTCGACGGGTCCTTGCCGGAGAACGCGCCGCCGCCGTGACGGGCGAAGCCGCCGTAGGTGTCGACGATGATCTTGCGGCCGGTCAGGCCGGCGTCACCCATCGGGCCGCCGACGACGAACCGCCCGGTGGGGTTGACCAGCAGTCGCAGGTCACCGACGTCGAGCCCCAGCTCGCGGATCTCCGGGTCGACGACGTGCTCGCGGATGTCGGGGGCGAGCATCCCGTCGAGGTCGATGTCGGCGGCGTGCTGGCTGGAGACGACCACGGTGTCCAGCCGGACGGCCTTGTCGCCGTCGTACTCGATGGTGACCTGGGTCTTGCCGTCCGGGCGCAGGTAGGGCAGCAGGCCGGACTTGCGCACGTCGGTGAGCCTGCGGGCCAGCCGGTGGGCCAGCGCGATCGGCAGCGGCAGCAGCTCCGGCGTGTCGGTGTTGGCGTAGCCGAACATGAGGCCCTGGTCGCCTGCACCCTGGCGGGCGATCTCGTCCTCGCTCGACTCGACCCGGCTCTCGTACGCGGTGTCGACGCCCTGGGCGATGTCGGCCGACTGGGCCCCGATCGCCACGTTGACCCCGCACGACGCCCCGTCGAAGCCCTTGGCCGACGAGTCGTAGCCGATGTCGAGGACCTTCTCGCGCACCAGCGTGGGGATGTCGGCGTAGGCGCTCGTGGTGACCTCACCCGCCACGTGGACCTGCCCGGTGGTCACCAGCGTCTCCACCGCCACCCGGCTGCGGGGATCCTGGGCCAGCAGTGCGTCGAGCACCGTGTCGCTGATGGCGTCACACATCTTGTCCGGGTGACCCTCGGTCACCGACTCGCTGGTGAACAACCGCCGGCCTGCGTTCGCCACGCCGTACTCCATCCGTTCTCGCTCGATCCGCTCTCGCGACCGCAGCTCAGGTGATCTCCGACCGGCCAGCCTAGTGGACGCCCGTGTACAGCCTCCCAGGAGTGGTGTTCGGGCGAAATGTGCGGTTCTTGTGACGGTGCGCGCACCAATGCGTGCGCGTCACCCTTTCCGGTGATTCCGGTCGGCGGGCCGAATCGGTTTGCCCGCGCCTCGTTGGGGGCAGCGAGTAACCACTGCAATGCGGGTCCCCCGGACGGAGGAACGCGACGATGAACGCCCTCACCTCACTGCGGTATCGTCCGGGCAGGCGCGAGGCCGCACTCGGCGCGGTGGTCGCGGTCGCCGCGGCCGGGGTCATGGCCTCGGTCGCCGGGACCGCCGACGGGGCGACCGCACCCGCCGGCCGGTGCACCGAGAACGTCAACGTCCGGTCCGCACCGGATCCCGGCGCAGAGATCGTCGCGGTGTGCCCGGCAGGCACCGAGATGCACGTGGGCGAGGCACACGGCGGGTTCGTGCGGCTGATCGACATCGACGGCTGGGCGGTGGCGCAGTACGTGACGGTGCCTGCGGTCGCCGCGGCGCTCCCCGTGCAGCGGGCACCGGACCAGGACGTGGCCCTCACCCCGCCCCCGACGCCGGAGACCGAGTTCCACGGTTGACGGCGCAGGCGCCCAGGTCAGAGCCGGGCGGCCACGGCGTCCCAGAGGGAGGAGGCCAGCAGGGCCTTGGAGCCCGACGCGAGCTCGCTCTCGGTGCCGTCGGCCCCGAGCAACCACCCCGAGTTGTCGGACACCTCGAACGCCTTGCCGTCGCCCACGGCGTTGACGACGAGCAGGTCGCAGCCCTTGCGAACGAGCTTGGCCCGGCCGTGGTGCAGGGCATCGCCCGTGGCGTCACCGGTCTCGGCCGCGAAGCCGACCACGATCTGCCCGGGCTCCCTGGCCTGCACGAGCTCGATGAGGATGTCCGGGTTGACGGTCAACGCCAGCGGCTCGGGATCGCCGGACCCCTTCTTGATCTTGTGCTCGACGAGCGCGACGGGCCGGAAGTCGGCCACCGCGGCGTTCATCACCACGGCGTCGGCACCCTTGGCCGCAGCGCGCATCGCGTCGCGCAGCTCCCTGGCCGATCCGGCGCGCACGACCTCGACCGCGGCCGGGTCGGCGAGGTCGGCGGTGTGCCCCGCCACCAGGGTGACGGCAGCTCCGCGCTGGGCCGCGACCCTGGCGATGGCGTAGCCCTGCCGGCCCGACGAGCGGTTGCCGAGGTAACGCACCGGGTCGAGGGCCTCCCGGGTGCCGCCTGCGGACACGACGACCCGGCGACCCACCAGGTCGCGGGGCAGCGCGTCGCCGCGTTCGAGCAGCAGGCGGGCGAACTCCGCGATCTCGTCGGGGTCGGGCAGCCGCCCCGGGCCGGTGTCCTTGCCGGTGAGCCGCCCCGAGGCAGGCTCCAGGACGACGACGCCGCGGGAGCGCAGCACTTCGACGTTGGCGCGCGTGGCCGGGTGCTCCCACATCTCGGTGTGCATGGCCGGCGCGAACAGCACCGGGCACCGGGCGGTGAGCAGCGACGCGGTGAGCAGGTCGTCGGCACGGCCGGAGGCGGCACGGGCCATCAGGTCGGCGGTGGCGGGAGCGACGACGACGAGGTCGGCCCCCTGGCCGAGCTTCACGTGCGGCACCGCAGGCACGTCGGTGAACACGCCGGTGTGCACGGGCTGCCCCGAGAGCGCCTCGAAGGTGGCGGCGCCGACGAACTCCAGTGCGGCCGCGGTGGGCAGCACCCGCACGGAGTGGCCGGTCTCGGTGAGCCGCCGCAGCAGCTCCGCGCTCTTGTAGGCCGCGATGCCACCGGCCACCCCGAGCAGCACCCGGGGCTTGGTCAGGGACTCCATGCGTGACCTCGCGGCCTCACCACTCGCCTGCCGACTGCTCGCCTGTTACTGCTCGCCCTCGGTGTGCTCGAGCAGACCGGCCTGGATCTCACGCATGGCGATCGAGAGCGGCTTCTCGCGCGGGCCCGGCTCCACGAGCGGGCCGACGTACTCGAGCAGGCCCTCGCCGAGCTGCGAGTAGTAGTCGTTGATCTGGCGGGCCCGTTTGGCGGCGTAGATCACGAGGGCATACTTCGAGCTGACCTGGCCCAGCAGGTCGTCGATGGGCGGGTTGGTGATGCCCTCGGGGATGGAACCGGCAACAGGACCGGTCAGAGGCATGCTCACGAAGAAGACTCCTGGGTGTGGTCGGGCGTCGGGACCGTGTCACGGACGGACCGGTCACAATCTGACGGGTCGTGAGACGGGCCGACCAGCAAGTCTACCAACCGCGCAACAACGTCCTTCACCTCGTCATTCACGACGACGACGTCGAACTCGTGGCGGGAGGCCAGCTCCTCGCGCGCGGTCTCGAGCCTGCGCTCGTACTGCGCCTGCGACTCGGTGCCACGCCCGCGCAGCCGGCGCGCCAGCTCCTCGAAGGAGGGCGGCTCGAGGAAGACCGTGATGGCCTCCGGCAGCGCGGTCTTGATCACCCTGGCGCCCTGCAGGTCGACCTCGACCAGCACGGGTCGGCCTGCGGCCAGCGCCTGCTCGACGGGCTCGCGCGGGGTGCCGGAACGCTGGAGGCCACCGTGGATCTCGGCCCATTCCAGCAGCTCGTCGCGTTGGATCAGGTCGTCGAAGCCTGCCGGCCCGACGAAGCGGTAGTGGACGCCGTCGACCTCGCCGGCGCGTGGATCTCTGGTGGTGGCGGAGACACTGAAGTACAGCGTGGGCAGCTGCGCACGTAGCTCGCTGACCACGCTGCTCTTCCCGACGCCGGAGGGACCGGCCAGTACTACCAGCCGGCCCCTCCGCCCGTACGGGCTTGTGCGGCTACTGATCCTGAGCTCGCAAAGCTCGCTCAGGACTCGAAGTCGGCCAGCAGCGCTTTGCGCTGCCGGTCGCCGAGACCCCGCAGTCGACGCGACGGCGCAATCTCGAGCCGCTCCATGATCTGAGCCGCCCTGACCTTGCCGACGCCTGGCATTGCCTCGAGCAGCGCCGAGACCTTCATCTTGCCCAACACCTCATCGGTGTCGGACTGCTTGAGAACCTCCGGGAGGGTGGTTCCGCCGCGCTTGAGCCGGTCCTTCAGCTCGGCCCGGGCCCGGCGCGCCGCAGCCGCCTTCTCCAAGGCGGCAGCACGCTGTTCCTCGGTCAGCTGGGGAAGGGCCACGGTCTCCTCCGTCTTTCGTCGTGCGGCCTGGAATCAGGGCGCATCCTCACCACCGTCGCGGGCGTGCCGCGGCTATCACTGAACGTACTCACGCCTCCCCCGTAAGGGGAAACGGGGGGTGCCACCTGGAGGTTCTTTCGGTGCGTAGCCATCCGATCGATACCACGTGAAACTGCCGGAACGGGTATACAACCCGCCCGTTCACCGCACCGTAGGGACCGTCCCCTGACGGGTGCACCCCACAGAGACATACGAAAATCAGGACCGCAGTGTTTCTTGTTGATCGGAACTCGTCGACGAAAGGGAGGAGTCGGTCAGCTCAGCTCGTCGCGCAGCTTCTCCGCGGCCGAGCGGAGAGCCGACGGATCCGGCCCGGCCGCCAGCACCGAGCGGGCGGCTGCGGGCAGCACGATCCCGTGCAGATGGGCGAAACGTGCCTTGATGTCGGCCGGACCCGCTCCCTGGGCACCCAGTCCGGGTGCGAGGACCGCGCCGTTGAGCGTGGACAGGTCGAGCCCGTGGTCGATCGTCGCGCCCACCACCACGCCGACGTCGCCGAGCGGCTCGGCGCCGGCGTTGCGGGCGGCCGCCGAGTCCACCACCCGCTGGCCGACGCCGCGGCCCGTCCACTCGGCGAGCTGCACCTCCCCGCCCTCGGGGTTGGACGTGCGGGCCAGCACGAACGAACCGCGCCCGGCGTCGGCCGCGGCGTCGAGGGCGGGCGCCAGCGAGCCGAACCCGAGGTACGGCGACAGCGTGACGGCGTCGGCACCCAGCGGCGCACCGATCGCGAGGTACGCGTCGGCGTAACCGTCCATCGTCGAGCCGATGTCCCCGCGCTTGGCGTCGAGCAGCGTGAGCGTGGGGCTCTGCGCGAACGCGGCCAGCACCCGTTCCAGCACCGCGATCCCCGCCGACCCGTGCCGCTCGAAGAACGCCGACTGCGGCTTCACCACGGCCACGTGCCCGGCCAGGGCGTCGACGCAGGACATGGCGAACCGCTCGAGGCCGTCCGGGTCGTCGGTGAGGCCCCATTCGGCCAGCAGGCCGGGATGCGGGTCGATGCCCACGCACAACGTCCCGTACCGGGAGACGACCCCGGTGAGCCGGGCCCCGAACGTGGTGGCGTTCCGGCCCGTCACGGCCGGGACTTCCGCAGCGCCGCGTGTGCGTCCTGGAGGGACCGCACCCCGATCGAGCCGCTGATCATCGCCTCGATCCCCTGTACCGCAGCCGCGGCACCCTGCACCGTGGTGACGCACGGGATGCCGCGCGACACGGCAGCCGCCCGGATCTCGTAACCGTCCACCCGCGGCCCGGAGTTGCCGTAGGGCGTGTTGATGATCATGTCGACCTCGCCCGCCAGGATCATGTCGACGATGGTCTCCCCGCCCTCGAAGTGCTTGCGCACCGTCGTGGCGGCCACCCCGTGGCGGCGCAGCACGTCGGCCGTGCCCGCCGTGGCCAGCACCTCGAAGCCGAGGGCGGCCAGCCGCAGCACCGGGAACACCATCGCGCGCTTGTCCCGGTCGGCCATCGAGACGAACACCCGCCCCGAGGTCGGCATCGAGCCGTAGGCCGCCGCCTGCGACTTGGCGAACGCCGCGCCGAAGGAGGCGTCGAAACCCATCACCTCGCCGGTCGACTTCATCTCGGGGCCGAGCAGGGGGTCGACACCCTCCCCGTCGCGCGTGCGGAAGCGGTGGAACGGCAGCACCGCCTCCTTCACGGCGATCGGGGAGTCCGGAGGGAGCTCGCCGCCGTCGCCATCGGCCGGGAGCAGGCCCTCGTCGCGGAGCTGGGCGATCGTCGCGCCGAGCATGATCCGGGCCGCCGCCTTCGCCAGTGGCACGGCCGTGGCCTTCGACACGAACGGCACGGTGCGGGACGCGCGGGGGTTGGCCTCCAGCACGTACAGGGTCTCGCCGTGCAGGGCGTACTGGACGTTCAGGAGCCCCCGCACGCCCACCCCGTGTGCGATGGCCTCCGTCGAACGGCGGACCTGCTCCAGCACGGAGCGGCCCAGCGTGATGGGCGGCAGGGTGCAGGAGGAGTCACCGGAGTGGATGCCCGCCTCCTCGATGTGCTCCATCACGCCGCCGAGGAAGACCTCCTCGCCGTCGCACAGCGCGTCGACGTCGATCTCGATCGCGTCGTCGAGGAACCGGTCGACGAGCACGGGGCGTTCCGGGCTGATCTCCGTGGCGCGCGAGATGTAGCCGGCGAGCGTCTCGTCGTCGTAGACGATCTCCATGCCGCGCCCGCCGAGCACGTAGGACGGCCGCACGAGCACCGGGTAGCCGATCCGCTCGGCGATCTCGCGGGCCTGGTCGAACGAGGTGGCCATGCCGAACGCCGGCGCCGGGAGACCCGCCTTCCGCAGGACCTCCCCGAAGGCGCCCCGGTCCTCGGCCAGGTCGATCGCCGCGGCGGACGTGCCCACCACCGGCACCCCGGCGGCGGTCAGCCGCTGGGCGAGGCCGAGCGGGGTCTGGCCGCCGAGCTGCACGAGAACGCCCGCGACGGTGCCGCTCTGCTGCTCGGCGTGGACCACCTCGAGGACGTCCTCGAACGTGAGCGGCTCGAAGTAGAGCCGGTCGGCCGTGTCGTAGTCGGTGGAGACCGTCTCCGGGTTGCAGTTGACCATCACGGTCTCGAACCCGGCCTCCCGCAGCGCCATCACCGCGTGCACGCAGGAGTAGTCGAACTCGATGCCCTGACCGATGCGGTTGGGCCCGGACCCCAGGATGAGCACCTTCGGCTTCTCGGTCTGGGGCGCGATCTCCGACTCCGCGGCGGGATCGGTCTCGTAGGCGCTGTAGTGGTAGGGCGTGCGCGCCGCGAACTCCGCGGCACAGGTGTCGACCGTCTTGTAGACCGGGCGGATCCCGAGCCGGTGGCGCAGCGTGCGCACGCCGTCCTCCCCGGCGAACTCCGGGCGCAGCGCGGCGAGCTGCCGGTCCGAGAGCCCCGACCGCTTGGCCCGGCGCAGCAGCGGCGCGTCGAGCACGGGGGCGCCGAGGATCTCCTGGCGCAGCTCGGTGAGCCCGAGGATCTGGTCGAGGAACCACGGGTCGATGCCCGAGCGCTGTGCCACCTCCGCCACGGTCGCCCCGCCGCGCAGGGCGCGCTCGACGGCGTAGATGCGGCCGTCGAGTGCGGTGGCGACGTCGGGCTCGCCGCCGGGGTCGGGGGTGGTCCAGAACCCGGCCGCGGTCGTCTCCATCGAGCGCAGCGCCTTGCCCAGCGCCTCGGGGAACGACCGGCCCAGCGCCATGGCCTCGCCGACGCTCTTCATCGTGGTGGTCAGCTCGGGGTCGGCGCCGGGGAACTTCTCGAACGCGAACCGCGGGATCTTCACCACCACGTAGTCGAGGGTGGGCTCGAACGCCGCCGGCGTCTCACCGGTGATGTCGTTGCGGATCTCGTCGAGCGTGTAGCCGATCGCCAGCTTGGCCGCGATCTTCGCGATGGGGAAACCGGTGGCCTTGGACGCCAGCGCCGAGGACCGCGAGACCCGGGGGTTCATCTCGATCACGACCAGGCGCCCGGTGGCGGGGTTGATCGCGAACTGGATGTTGCAGCCCCCGGTGTCGACGCCGACCGCACGCAGCACGGCGATGCCCACGTCCCGCATGTGCTGGTACTCGCGGTCGGTGAGGGTCATCGCGGGCGCCACCGTGATCGAGTCGCCGGTGTGCACGCCCATCGGGTCGAAGTTCTCGATCGAGCAGACGACCACCACGTTGTCGTGGTGGTCGCGCATCAGCTCGAGCTCGTACTCCTTCCACCCGAGCACGGACTCCTCGATGAGCACCTCGTGCACCGGCGAGGCGGCGAGCCCGCCGCCCGCCAGCCGCTCCAGGTCGGCCGCGTCGTGGGCCATGCCCGACCCGAACCCGCCCATGGTGAACGACGGCCGGATGACGACCGGGAGGCCGAGCTCGGCGACGGCGGCACGCACCTCGTCCATCGAGTGGCAGACGGCGGAGCGCGGTACGTCACCGCCGATCGACTGCACGATCTCCTTGAACTTCAGCCGGTCCTCACCGCGCTGGATGGCGTCGAAGTCGGCGCCGATGAGCTCCACCCCGTAGCGCTCCAGCACGCCGTTCTCGTGCAGCGCCACCGCCGTGTTCAGCGCGGTCTGGCCGCCGAGGGTGGCCAGGATCGCGTCCGGGCGCTCCGCGGCGATGACCTGCTCCACGAACTCGGGCGTGATCGGCTCGACGTAGGTGGCGTCGGCGAACTCGGGGTCGGTCATGATCGTGGCCGGGTTCGAGTTGACCAGCGACACCCGGATGCCCTCGGCCTGCAGCACCCGGCAGGCCTGCGTGCCGGAGTAGTCGAACTCCGAGGCCTGACCGATGACGATCGGCCCGGAGCCGATCACCATGACGTGCCGGATGTCATCGCGCTTCGGCATCAGGCGCCTTCCTTGCTCGACCCGTGCCGGCCAGGGGCGCTGCCGGCTTCCATCAGATTCACGAACCGGTCGAACAGGTCGCCCGCGTCGTGCGGGCCCGCTGCGGCCTCCGGGTGGTACTGCACGCTGAACGCGGGAACCTCCAGCGCCTGCAAGCCCTCGACACAGCCGTCGTTCGGGCAGGTGTGCGTGATCTCGGCCGGCCCGAACGGCGTGTCGAACCGCTCCCCCGCCTCGCCCTCCACGGCGAACCCGTGGTTCTGCGAGGTGATCGCGACGCGGCCGGTGGCGTGCTCCATGACGGGGATGTTCAGGCCGCGGTGGCCGTAGCGCAGCTTGTAGGTGCCACGGCCCAGCGCGCGGGCGAGGATCTGGTTGCCGAAGCAGATCCCGAACAGCGGGATCCGCCGCTCCAGCACCTGCCTGGTCAGCGCGACGGGGCCGTCCGCCGTGGCCGGGTCGCCCGGCCCGTTGGACAGGAAGAACCCGTGCGGCGCCAGCTCCTCGATCGCCTCGACGGGCGTGTCGGCGGGGAGCACGTGCACCTCGATGCCGCGCGCGGCCAGCATCCGTGGGGTGTTGGACTTGATGCCGACGTCCAGGGCCGCCACGCGGAAGCGCGTCGGGCCGTCAGCAGGCACCACGTAGGGCTGCGCGGTGGTGACGGCGCCGTACAGGTCCGACCCCTCCATCCGCGGGCTGTCGAGGACCCGCCGCACCAGTTCGTCGTGCGGGGCGAGCGCGTCACCGGAGAACACCCCGGCCCGCATGGCCCCCTGCTCGCGCAGGTGGCGCACCAGCTGCCGGGTGTCGATACCCGCCAGGCCGACGACCCCCTGTGCGGTGAGCGCGTCGGCGAGCGACCGGCGGGAACGCCAGTTGGACGGCACGCGGCTCGGGTCGCGCACCACGTAGCCCGCCACCTGGATCCGTGCCGACTCGTCGTCCTCGTCGTTCCAGCCGGTGTTGCCGATCTGCGGGGCGGTCTGCACCACGATCTGCCGGTGGTAGGACGGGTCGGTCAAGGTCTCCTGGTAGCCGGTCATGCCGGTGGTGAACACGGCCTCCCCGAGCGTCTGCCCGGTGGCGCCGTAGGCCTCTCCCCGGAAGACCCGGCCGTCCTCGAGTACGAGTACCGCCGTCATGACCGCACCTCTCCCTGTGTCGTGGTGATCCGGCCCCGCAGCACCGTGGCCACGACCGTGGCCGGCAGCCGCATGCCCTCGAACGGTGTGTTGGCCGCCCTGCTCGCGAGCTTCGCGCCGCGCACCGTCCACACCCCGTCGGGGTCGACGAGCGCGAAGTTCGCCGGTTCGCCCGCAGCGATCGGACGGCCCTGGTCGGGCAGCCCGGCGATCTCCGCGGGCCGCTCCGAGAGCACGCGGGCCACGCCGCGCCAGTCCAGCAGGCCAGGTTCGAGCATCGTGTGCACCACCACGGACAGCGCCGTCTGCAACCCCAGCATGCCGGGGCGGGCCGCGGCCCACTCCGTGTCCTTGTACTGGGCGGCGTGCGGGGCGTGGTCGGTGGCCACCACGTCGATGACGCCCTCGGCGAGCGCCTCCCGCATCGCCCGGGTGTCGGCCCCCGTGCGCAGCGGCGGGTTGACCTTGTGCACCGGGTCGTAGCTCGTGAGCGCCGCGTCGGTGAGCAGCAGGTGGTGCGGGGTGACCTCGGCGCTCACCCGCACACCCGCCGCCTTCGCCGCGCGCAGGACGTCGATCGTGCGGGCCGAGGAGACGTGGCAGACGTGCAGCGCCGCCCCGGCCTCCCTGGCCAGCGCGCAGTCGCGGGCGACGATCGTCTCTTCCGCGGTGGCCGGCCACCCGGCCAGGCCGAGCCGCGACGCGACGACGCCCTCGTGCGCCTGCGCGCCGGCGGTGAGCCGGTGGTCCTCGGCGTGCTGGGCGATGACCACGTCGAGCGCCGAGGCGTACTCGAGCGCGCGGCGCATCACCAGCGGGTCGTGCACGCAGCGGCCGTCGTCGCTGAACATCCGGACCTGGGCCCGGGAGCGGGCCATCGTGCCGAGCTCGGCCATCTTCACGCCCTCGAGCCCGACGGTCACCGCGCCGACGGGGTGGACGTCGACCAGCCCGACCTCCTCACCGCGGCGGCGCACGTGCTCCACGACCACGGCCGTGTCGGCCACGGGGTCGGTGTTGGGCATCGCGAAGACGGCGGTGTAGCCGCCGAGCGCGGCCGCGGCGGACCCGGTGGCGACGTCCTCGGACTCCTCACCACCGGGCTCCCGCAGGTGCGTGTGCAGGTCGACGAACCCGGGCAGCAGGACGTGCCTGCCGGCGTCGAGCACCTCGACGCCGTCCGGTGCGTCGAGTCCGCGCCCGATCTCGGTGACGACCCCGTCCCGCACCAGCAGGTCGACGGCGTCCCCGCCGTACGGCCGTGCGTTGCTGATCAGCAGGTCGACGCTCACGAGTTCCTCCGGTCCAGGTTCAGGAAAGCCACTTCGCTGCCCGGAGAGTTCGGGAAAGTGGCTTTCCTGAACCCGGGCGTGCACCGCCGCGCGCTCACTCCGGCGCCCCGGCCAGGAGGTGGTAGAGCACGGCCATGCGGACGTGCACCCCGTTCGACACCTGCGCCAGGATCGCCGCCGACGGGCTGTCGGCCACGCTCGGCGCGATCTCCATCCCCCGCACCATGGGGCCGGGGTGCAGCACCACGGCGTGGTCGGGCAGCAGCGCGGCCCGGTCGGCGGACAGGCCGTAGCCGATGGCGTACTCGCGGGCGGACGGGAAGAACGACCCGTGCATCCGCTCGGCCTGCACGCGCAGCATCATCACCGCGTCCAGGGTGGGGAGCTCCGCGTCCAGCTCCGCCCCGACGCGGCACGGCCACTCCTCGACGCCTGCCGGCAGCAGCGTGGGCGGCGCCACGAGCACCACGTCGGCGCCCAGCGTGGCGAGCAGGAGGACGTTGGAGCGGGCGACGCGGCTGTGCAGCACGTCGCCCACGATCCCGATCCGGCGCCCGGCGATCCCGCCGAGCCGGTCGCGCAGGGTCGCCGCGTCCAGCAGCGCCTGGGTGGGGTGCTCGTGGGTGCCGTCGCCCGCGTTGACGACGGAGGTGTGCGTGCCGGTGGTCTCCCGGTCGCGGTCGACCCAGCCGGCGAGCCGGTGCGCCGCACCGGAGGCGGGGTGGCGGACGATCACGCAGTCGGCACCCATCGCCGAAAGGGTGAGCGACGTGTCGCGCAGCGACTCGCCCTTCGACACCGACGAGCCCTTCGCGCTGACGTTGACCGTGTCGGCGCTCATCCACTTGCCGGCGATCTCGAACGACACGCGGGTGCGCGTGGAGTCCTCGTAGAACATCGTGATCACGGTGCGTCCGCGCAGCGTCGGCAGCTTGCGGACCTCCCGGCCCAGCAACGCCTGCTTGAGCCGGTCGGCGGTGTCCAGCAGGCCGGTGGCCGCTGCCGCGTCGAGGTCGGAGATCGAGAGCAGGTGCTTCATGCGTCCGCTCCCGCGCGCCGCAGCCGGACGCCGTCGCTACCGTCGATCTCGCTCAGCAGCACGAGGATCTGTTCGTCACGCGCGGTCGGCACGTTCTTCCCCACGTAGTCGGCACGGATGGGCAGCTCGCGGTGCCCGCGGTCGACCAGCACGGCCAGTTGCACCGCGCGCGGACGACCGTGTTCGGACAGCGCGTCGAGCGCGGCCCGCACGGTGCGCCCGGACATCAGCACGTCGTCGACCAGCACCACCAGCGCGTCGTCCACGCCGGTGTCGGGGACGGCCGTGTCCTCCAGCGCGCGGGCCGGGCGGCGGCGCAGGTCGTCGCGGTACAGCGTGGGGTCGACGGATCCGACCGGTGGGGCGCTGCCCTCGAACTCGGCGATCGCGGCGGCCAGCCGGTGGGCGAGCACGGTGCCGCGGGTGGGGATGCCGATGAGCACGACACCCTCGACGCCTGCGGTCTTCTCGATGATCTGGTGCGCGATACGCGCGATGGTGCGGGTGACGTCGGCAGCGCTCAGCAACTCCCGGGGGGGAGGTGTCGCACCAGCCGGGTCCCCGCGGCGGTCGTCCGCCACGAGTCGCTCCTTCCCCGCCTCACCGGACGGGTCTTAAAGGAAATCCGGTCGGTCGAACGCTACCAGCGAGCCCCCGCCGTACCTGTCTCAGCGCGCTCGGACATCATGAGCGTCACACCGCGTGGGATCCGCCAGTGCGTCCTTCACCCCGGACCGGCCGCAAGCCCTAGGGTGAACTGTGACCATGGGAGAAGGCAGCGACGCGCCGGACATCGCGTAACGCCTGGCGGGGGACCCTCGATCAGCCGTTCGAGTGGTCCTCACGCTCTACGGCCCCGGGAGGGGCCAGCGAACTTGACCGATCGGCCACGCGAGCGCATGATTACTCTCCGTATTGATTGATTGCTCCCAGGGTGGCCGCGGTTGCGGGGGGCACCACCTCGGGACGGGAGCCGGCGCGCCACGGCGCGCCGGAAGGCACCCGCACCACAGGAATTCGGTCCCGCGGCCGATGAACCAGCAAGTGAGGAGGTCGCCAGATGGGCGACTACGCCAAGGCGCTCGGTGGCAAGCTCCGTGCCATCCGGCAGCAGCAGGGGTTGTCGCTGCACGGGGTCGAGCAGAAGTCGGGCGGTCGCTGGAAGGCGGTCGTCGTCGGCTCCTACGAGCGCGGTGACCGGGCGGTCACCGTGCAGAAGCTGGCCGAACTGGCCGACTTCTACGGTGTTCCCGTTGCCGAGCTACTTCCCGAGGGCCGCGTCCCTTCCGGCTCCGAGCCGGCCACCAAGATCGTCATCAATCTGGAGCGGTTGCAGCAGCTGCCGGCCGACAAGGTCGGCCCGCTGGCGCGTTACGCGGCCGCCATCCAGAGCCAGCGCGGTGACTACAACGGCAAGGTGCTCTCGATCCGCGCCGAGGACCTGCGGTCACTGTCGATCATCTACGACATGACACCGGGCGAGCTCACCGACCAGCTCATCGAGTGGGGTGTGCTGCCGCCCGAGGCTCGGCCCACGGCATAGTTCCGCCCGCGCGACCCCGGTCCCCGGCGCGCGGGCACTCGCCCGTGAGCGGTCGGGGTGACGGCAGATGCACGGGCCGGCCGCGGCACGAGGTGCCCGGCCCGCCCGGCTCGCGCCCAGTTCGGCTCGCGCCCAGTTCGGCTCGCGCCCAGTTCGGCTCGCGCCCAGTTCGGCTCGCGCCCAGTTCGGCTCGCGCGCAGCCGCGACGGGGGTCAGCGGCTGGCGCGCAGGTGTTCGGCGATGTCGGCGATGCGCCCCAGTACCCCGTTGAGGTAGCGGGGACTGTCGTCCGTGGAGAGCGTGCGCGCCAGCTCCACGGCCTCCGTGATGGCCACAGGGTCGTCGATCTCGTCCACCCAGAGCAGCTCGAACACCCCGATCCGCAGCAGCGTGCGGTCGACGGCGGGCATCCGCGCCACCGTCCAGCCCTCGGCGTGCTCGGCCAGTAGCTGGTCGATGCGGTCCCGGTGCTGCACGACGCCCTCCACGAGCATCGCGGCGTAGTCGGAGACCGGCGGCGCGTCGTCGGTCTCGCGGCGCTGGGTGAGCACCACGAGCGGGTCGTCGCCGCGGGCCTCCGACTCGAAGAGGATGTCGAGCGCCCGTTTGCGCGCCTTCGTCCGTGCCCGCTGCATCAGCCGGATACGCGGCCGAGGTAGCGCCCGTCGCGGGTGTCCACCTTGACCTTCTCGCCGGTGGTGACGAACAGCGGCACCTGGATCTCGGCGCCCGTCTCCACGGTGGCGGGCTTGGTGCCGCCGGTGGACCGGTCGCCCTGCAGGCCGGGGTCGGTGTGCGAGATCACGAGCTCGACCGACGTGGGCAGCTCGACGTAGAGCGGCACGCCTTCGTGCAGCGCCACCATCGCCGTCTGGTTCTCCAGCAGGTAGTTCGCCGCATCGCCGACGGTGGCCTCGGGGATCGGGATCTGGTCGAACGTGTCGCCGTCCATGAAGACGAAGTCGGCGCCGTCGCGGTAGAGGAAGGTCATGTCCCGGCGGTCGACGGTGGCGGTGTCGACCTTGGTGCCGGCGTTGAAGGTGCGGTCGACGACCTTTCCGGTGAGCACGTTCTTCAGGGTGGTGCGCACGAACGCACCCCCCTTGCCGGGCTTGACGTGCTGGAACGCCGTGACCGCCCACAGCTGGCCGTCGATGTTGAGCACCAAGCCGTTCTTCAGGTCGTTCGTGGTGGCCACGTGCGGGCTTCTCCTGCGTCTCTACGGGCCGCGTCGATCGGCTGAAGGGCACCGCGATGCGGCACCGCCGTCACGCGCCGGGGGTGTGCTGAGTGACCGGCACCTGATGGCGCCGTCGTCCGTCGCCAAGGGTACCTCTACAGCTCGACGAGTTCCCTGGTGGTGCGGGTGAGGAGGGAGGGCTCGCCGTCGCGCACGACGAGCGTGTCCTCGATCCGTACCCCGCCCCGCCCTTCCAGGTAGACGCCCGGCTCGACGGTCACCACCATGCCGGCGGCCAGCGCACCCGTTCCGGTCCGTGCCAGCGCGGGCGCCTCGTGGATCTGCAGGCCGACGCCGTGGCCGAGGCCGTGCATGAACTCCGCGCCCCGGCCCGCCTCCTCCACCACGCGCCGCGCGGCACCGTCCACGTCGGAGACCTCCGTGCCGGGCCGCAGCGCGTCCCGGCCGGCCGCCTGGGCCGCGGAGACCAGCTCGTGCAGCTCCCGCTGCCACGCCGCGGCGGTGCCGAGCACGACGGTGCGGGTCATGTCCGAGTGGTAGCCGTCGACCAGCGCCCCGAAGTCCATCTTCACCAAGTCACCGGCGCGCAGTTCGGCGCCGGTGGGGCTGTGGTGCGGCACCGCCGAGTGCGGTCCCGCCGCCACGATCGTCTCGAAGGCCGGCCCGGCGGCCCCGTGCTCCCGCATCCGGGTCTCCAGGTCGAGCGCGACCTCCCGCTCGGTGCGGCCCGGCCGCAGCCCGCCGGCGGCCAGCAGGTCGGCCAGGGCGGCGTCCGCGGCCGCGCAGGCGGCCCGCAACATGGTGATCTCCCCGTTGTCCTTCACCACCCGCAGGTGCTGGACGAGCCCCGGCAGCCGGTGCAGCTCGACGCCGTCGGCCGCGTCCGCCATGGCCGCGTGCGCGTCGACGGTGACCGCGTCGGACTCGAACCCGAGCCGTTCCACCTGCCACCCGCCTGCCGACCCCGCGAGGGCCATGGCGCTGGCGCGCTCCACCACGGTCTCCAGCTCGGGCACCTGCTGTGCGGCGTGCGCCCGGTAGCGCCCGTCGGTGCAGAACCGGCTGGCCGCGTCGCCGTCGACGTGCACGAGCAGCGCCGCGTTGGAGCCGGTGAAGCCGGTGAGGTAGCGGATGTTGACGAGGTCGGTGACGAGCAGGGCGTCGACCTCGACCTCCGATGCACGGAGCAGGCCGCGCAGGGCGGAACGGCGGGACTCGAACATGGCCGCACCGTACGGGACGTACGACGCACCGGCGCGATCTCCGGCCCACCGTCTTGACCGTGAAAAGACCTAGTGATTTAGTCACTTCATGCCCCGCGCCGACCGGACCCTGTCCGAGCGACTCTCCGACGACATCGTCGAGATCATCCGCGCCGAGCAGCTGGGTCCCGGTGACGCCCTCGCGTCGTCGCGTGATCTCGCCCGGCGCCTCGACGTCACCACACCGACCCTGCGCGAGGCGCTCCGCAGGCTCGAAGCCACCGGCGTCGTGCAGTTCCGGCACGGGTCGGGCACCTACGTCGGCCCCGGCATCCACCGCAGGCTGCTGGCCAACCCGCACCGCCCGCGGATCGACCGCGAGTCCGTGCTCGAGCTCGTCGAGGCCCGTCTCGTGCTGGAGCCCGCCATCGCCGCGGCCGCCGCACGCGCACGGACGGAGGTGGGCCTGGAGCAGCTGGAGGCGGCCGTCACCAACGCGCTGCAGCCCCCGGTCCGCGACGTGCGTCCCGCCGTCCACTTCCACGTCGCACTGGCCACCGCGAGCGGCAACGCGCTCCTGCGCGAGACCGTCGAGGCGCTGCTGCACGTCCGGGTCCTCGACCAGATCGAGATCCGGCACCGCTACGACGACCGGGCGCGCGACCACGCCGAGCACGTCCACATCCTCGACGCCGTCCGCAGCGGCGACGAGGAGGCGGCCGAGCGGCTCACGCGCGTGCACCTGACGTCGATCCGGGACGTCGTCGCGGCCGCCGACCTCCCCCGGTCCGGCGAATGAGCCACCCGGTGCGGCTGGGCGAGATGACCACCGTGGAGGCGGCCGAGGCGGTGACCAGCAGCCCCGTCGTGATCATTCCGGCCGGGGCCTTCGAACAGCACGGGCCCGGGATGCCGCTCGCCACCGACCAGATCCGGGCCGAGGGGGTGGTCGACCGCGTGGCCGTCGCGCTCCGCGGCCGGGCCGTGATCGGGCCACCCCTTCCCGTCGGCGTCTCCCCTCACCACCTCGGCTTCTCCGGCACGGTCTCGCTCACCAGCACGACCTTCGCCGCGCTGGTGCGCGAGTACGCCGACAACCTGCACCGCCACGGGTGGCGCAAGGTCCTCGTGGTCACGGGGCACGGCGGCAACAACGCCACCCTCACCACCGTCGCCCAGGACCTGCTGACCACCCACCCCGACCTGCAGTTCGCCTGGACCCCCGTCTCAGCGCTCGCCGCCGAGGTGATCGCCGGGATGCGGGTCGGCGAGGTGCACGGGCACAGCGGTGAGGCCGAGACCGCTCAGATGCTCTTCATGGCTCCCCACCTCGTGCACGAGGACCGGCTCGCCGCGGGCGCACGCTCCCGCGCCGACCTCGGTCCGCTCGCCGGGCTGGCGCTGCGTGGCAGCCATCCCACCCTGACCGTCCGCTACGACCAGCTCAGCGAGAACGGCGTGCTGGGCGATCCGCGGCGGGCCACGTCCGAGGACGGGGAAGCGATCGTCGACGCCGTCGTGCGCCGGATCGTCGCCTTCGTCGAGGAGTGGCTGACCACCTGAGATCGAGGAGGATCCGATGGGAAGCACGACAGCTCGCATCGTCGGAACGCTGGGGGCGGCCCTGGCGGGGCTCGCGCTCGTGGGGAGCGCCCTCGCCCCGCCCGCGACGGCATCGCCACCACCCCAGGCGGCGAGCACGGACGCCGCCGGCTGCCGGTCGTCGCCGGACCAGCAACCCGGTACCAGCGTCCTGCACACCATCCACAGCGGTGGGCGGGACCGGACCTACCAGCTCCATCTGCCGAAGGACTACAGCGCGAAGCGCTCGTGGCCGCTCATCCTCGCGTTCCACGGCCGCGGCAACACCGGTGCGGGCACCGAGACGTTCTCCGGGCTCTCGACGCTCCCGGCCGTCGTCGCCTACCCCAACGGTGTCGTCGGCACCGGCGACGGCGACCGGCAGGCGTGGGAGGGCGCGCCCTACGCCGCAGCCGGGGTGGACGACGTGGCGTTCACCGGGGACCTCCTGAACTCGCTCGAGAAGACGCTCTGCATCGACCAGCAGCGGGTCTACGCCACCGGCAAGTCCAACGGTGCCGGGTTCACCGGGCTTCTCGCCTGCCGCATGGCCGACCGGTTCACCGCCATCGCCCCGGTGGCGGGCGCCTTCTACGGCCAGACCGGTGACGACTGCCATCCCTCACGTCCGGTGCCGGTGATCGAGTTCCACGGCACCGCCGACGCGACCATCCCGTACGGCGGCGACGCCGGGCGCGGGCTCCCGGCGATCATGGACTGGGCCGCGGGCTGGGCCTCACGGGACGGGTGCCGCTCCAAGCCCGCCACGAGCAGCCTCGGGCCGGACGTCACGGAGTCGACCTGGACGGGCTGCAAGAGCGGCGCGGAGGTCCGCCAGGTCGCGATCGCCGGCGGTGGTCACACCTGGCCGGGCGCCGAGAGCTACAGCGGTGGTGGCGTCACGACCCACACCATCAAGGCCCAGGACGTGCTCTGGCAGTTCGTCAGCCGCTTCCGGCTGCCCGGGCGCTGATCGCCCGCTCGCACGACCCCGCCCATCGTCAACGGTGATCGACGAGGAGACACCATGACCACCCGAATCCCCGGCGACGCCGGTCCCGACGCCGCGCTGGATCCGGCTGCGGAGCCCCGGTTGCCGCTGATCATCCGGGCGATGGGCGGGATCGAGCGGGTCGGCAACGCCCTGCCCCACCCGTTCTGGCTGTTCTGGATCCTGTCCGGGATCCTCGCGGTCGCGAGCGCCGTGCTTGCCGGTATCGGCGTGTCGGTGGTGTCGCCGAGCGACGGCGAGACCGTCACCGTCCAGAACCTGCTGAGCGGTGACGGTCTGGCCATGGCCGTCTCCACGATGGTCGACAACTTCGCGTCGTTCCCCCCGATGGCCACCATCGTCGTGGTGATCATGGGCGTGGCGGTGGCCGAGCGCAGCGGCTTCCTGGCCGCGTTGATGCGGATGAGCGTCTCGCGGGTGTCGGCGTCCTGGGTGGTCTTCGCCGTCGCCTTCGCCGGCACGGTGGCCCACGTCGCCTCCGCCGCCGCGTACATCATCCTGGTGCCGCTCGGCGGCCTCGCCTTCCGCGCCGTCGGCCGGTCCCCGATCCTCGGCATCGTCGTGGCCTACACCGCCATCGCGTCCGGGTACGACGCGAGCCCCGTCCCCACCCCGAACGACGCGATCTTCGCCGGCATCACCACTGCGGCGGCCCGGATCGTCGACCCCGACGCGTACGTCTCGCCGCTCAGCAACTGGTTCTTCAACATCGCCTCGTCGCTCGTGCTCGCCGTGGTGATCACGCTGGTGACGAAGTTCGTGCTCAGCAAACGTCCCGACCTCGACGCCGACCCCGACGCCGACCTGGAGGACATCGGCTCGCTCAGCCTCAGCGCCGCGGAGCGCTCCGGTGTGCGCCGGGCGCTGGCCGCCCTGCTGGCCGCGCTCATCGTGCTGACGCTCGTGGTGCTGCCCGTCTCCTCGCCACTGCGCGGCGACGGCGGCAGCATCGTCGACTCCCCGCTGCTCGACGGGATCGCCGCCGTGGTGGCGTTGCTGTTCGGCCTGGTCGGCATCGTGTACGGGCGGCGATCCGGCTCGATCACCAAAGCCGGCGACGTCCCGAACCTGATGCTGCAGGGCATCAAGCAGATGGCCCCGGTGCTGGTCCTTTTCTTCGCGATCGCCCAGTTCCTCGCCTACTTCGACTGGAGCCACATCGGCGACGTCATCGCGGTGGAGGCGGCCGAGGCGCTGCAGGCCAGCGGCGCGCCCATCGTGGTCGTGTTCCTGCTGATCCTCGTCCTCCTGACGCTGGTCAACATCATGGTCACCAGCGGCTCGGCGATGTGGGCGGTGGCGGCCCCGGTGATCGTCCCGATGTTGATGCTGGTGGCGGTCCCGCCGGAGACGACGCAGGCGCTGTTCCGCATCGCCGACTCGGGATCCACCGCGATCACGCCGATGAGCCCCTACTTCGTCATGGCGCTGGGCTTCCTGCAGCGCTACCGGCGCAGCGCCGGCATCGGGACGCTCGCGTCGTACACACTGCCGCTGGCCGTCGCCATGACGGTGGTGTGGACCCTGCTGTTCCTGGTCTGGTGGTGGCTCGGCATCCCGCTGGGTCCCGGCGCGCCGGTGCGGTGAGTCGCAGGGCGGGGAGTCGCAGGGCGGGGAGTCGCAGGGCGGGGAGTCGCAGGGCGGGGAGGCTCCGGCGAGGGTTCAGCGCGGCTACTGAGCCGGGCCGTCCTGCCGGGCGATCCACCGCAGCGCGAGCGCGTAGCCGTCGACGCCCAGCCCGACGATCACGCCGGTGGCCACGGCCGAGATGTAGGAGTGGTGGCGGAACTCCTCGCGGGCGTGCACGTTGCTGATGTGCACCTCCACCAGCGGTGCCGTGAGCTGGGAACACGCGTCGCGCACCGCCACCGAGGTGTGCGTCCACGCCGCGGCGTTGAGCACCACCGGGGTGGCGGCGTCCGCGGCAGCGTGCAGCCAGCCGAGCAGCTCGCCCTCGTGGTCGGTCTGGCGGACCTCCACGGCCAGGCCGAGCTCCTTGCCGGTGCGCTCGCAGAGGTCCACGAGGTCGGCGTAGGTCGTGGCGCCGTAGACCGCCGGTTCCCGGGTACCGAGCCTGCCCAGGTTCGGCCCGTTGAGCACCAGCACGGGGCGGCTCATGCCGACACCGCCGCGTACGCCTTCTCCAGCAGCTCCGGCGCCGGGCCCTCCAGCCTGCCGGGTGCCGCGAGCCCGTCCAGCACGACGAAGCGCAACATCCCGGCGCGGGACTTCTTGTCCCCCCGCATCGTCTCCACCAGCTCCGGGAGCGCCCCCGCCTCGTAGGCGACCGGCAGCCCGATCGACTGCAGGATCGCGCGGTGGCGGGCCGCGGTCTCCGCGTCGAGACGGCCCGCCTCGCGGGCGAGCTCCGCGGCGAACACCAGCCCGACGCTGACGGCGGCGCCGTGGCGCCAGCGGTACTCCTCGCGGCGTTCGATGGCGTGCGCCAGCGTGTGGCCGTAGTTGAGGATCTCGCGCAGGTGAGACTCCCGCAGGTCGGACGCCACCACGTCGGCCTTCACCCGGATCGAGCGGCGGACGAGCTCGGGGAGGACGGAGCCCGTGGGGTCCAGCGCGGCGACCGGGTCGGCCTCGATCAGCTCCAGGATCACCGGATCGACGATGAACCCGGTCTTGACGATCTCCGCGCTGCCGGCGGCCAGCTCGGCGGCGGGCAGGGTGTCGAGCACGGCGAGATCGACCAGCACCGCCGACGGCTCGTGGAACGCACCCACCAGGTTCTTGCCGGCGGCGGTGTTGATGCCGGTCTTGCCCCCGACGGCCGCGTCCACCATCGCCAGGAGCGTGGTGGGCACGTGGACCACCCGCACCCCGCGCATCCAGGTGGCTGCCACGAAGCCGGCGAGATCGGTGGCGGCTCCGCCGCCCAGCGACACCACCACGTCGCCGCGGGTGAGGCCGATCCGGCCACACACCTCCCAGCAGAACCCCGCCACGCCGAGCGCCTTACCGTCCTCGGCGTCGGGGATCTCCACGCGATGGGCGTCGACACCGGCGGCGGCGAGATCGCCGCGGACCCGCTCGGCCACGTCGGCCAGCGCGGGCTGGTGCACCAGCACCGCGGCCGCGGCACCGAGCCCGGTGACGGTGGTGGCCAGCTCGTCACGCACACCCCGGCCCACGAGCACCGGGTAGGGCCGCTCGCCCCCCACCTCGATCCGCACGATCTCACTCACGACGGCCACCCTACTGACGGCCGGCACCCGCGCCTGCCAGGCCCGACACCGGAGCCCCTCCCGGGCTCAGGAGCGCAGGCCGGGGTCCGGGAGCAGTGCGCTCTCGTGCGGCGTGGGCAGGTCCAGCGGGTCGTCAGGGTCGACCGGCTCGTCGGGCGCGGACGCCGGCAGCTCCCCGACCGCCACCAGCACCGCCCGCGCCACCTGGTTGGCGCTGCGCCGGTCGGTCTCGATCTCCACCGTGGCGACCTCGCGGTACAGGGGGGCCCGCGCGTCGAGCAGGGCCTTGAACGTGGCGCGCGGGTTGACCCCGGCGAGCAGCGGGCGCGCGGTGGACATCCCGGTGCGGCGCAGGCCGTCGGCGAGCCCGACCGTGAGGTAGACGACGCGGTGCCCCCGCAACCGCTCGCGGGTCTCCGGCGCGAGCACGGAGCCGCCACCCAGAGCCAGCACCCCGTCGGTGCCGACCAGCGCCTCGGCGACCACCTGGCGTTCCAGCGCGCGGAAGACGTCCTCCCCGTCCTGCAGGAAGATGTCGGCGATGGGCTTCCCGGCCCGCTCGACGAGCAGCGCGTCGACGTCGGTGAACTCGACCCCGAGCCGGCGCGCGAGTACCCGGCCGACCGTGGTCTTGCCAGCCCCCGGCGGGCCGACGATGACCATCGCGGGACGTCTCTCGAGGCTCACCCGCCCCAGCGTAGTGCGGCGGCCAGGAACGTCGGTGGGGTGAGTCGAGCGCCGGTGGACGCTTCCGGCCGCCGCACTACTGACCTCCGCGGATGATGCCGGAGGCCCTTGGCCGGGTGTCAAGGCGGCCAGTTACCCTGCGATCACGGCGGCGCATACCTGTGATCTCTGCGGCACTGCCGAGCCGTGTCGTGGTGCACGTGGATCTGTGGGATCGGGGAGCTGGAATGGACGACGGCGGGGGCGGGCAGGGCGGTCGGGGCACACCCCCCGGCGGGGCATGGCGACCGGTGGACCGCCGCCAGCCGCATCGTCAGGACCGCGAGAAGCCCCCCACGCTGCGCACCGGTGACGACCCTCCACCCCCGGCCCGTGAGCAGCTGCCCCTCCCCCGGCGGCGGCGGCAGGCCCACCTGGAGCCGCAGCTGCGCAACCCCGGGGGCGGCGACGTCGGCACCCCCTTCTCCGCGTTCAGCACCCAGAACGACAAGCCTGCTGAGACCAGCCCGGACGCCACCGTGCCCACAGGTGGCCCCGACGCCGCCGCGGCCTTCCACTCCGCCACCCGGCGCGGCCGGATGCGCAGGCGCCCTCGCTTCCGCGAGGGCTGAGCCCGGGGCAAGGACCCCACCCCGGGCGCGCCGCCCTGGTCAGTGCTGCGTGGAGTCCTGGTAGGCGCGGAAGTTACGGCGGGTCTCGGCCAGGGAGTCGCCACCGAACTTCTCCAGCGCGGCATCGGCCAGCACCAGCGCGACCATCGCCTCGGCCACCACACCCGCCGCAGGCACCGCGCACACGTCGGAGCGCTGGTGGATGGCCTGGGCGGCCTCCCCGGTGGCGACGTCCACGGTCTGCAGGGCACGGGGGACGGTGGAGATCGGCTTCATCGCCGCCCGCACCCGCACGGGCTCGCCGTTGGTCATGCCGCCCTCGATCCCACCGGCCCGGTTGGACAGCCGCTTCACCGGATCGCCGGGGATCATCTCGTCGTGGGCCATGCTGCCCCGGCGGCGGGCGGTGCGGAAACCGTCGCCGATCTCGACGCCCTTCATCGCCTGGATCCCCATCAGTGCACCGGCGAGGCGCGCGTCCAGCCTGCGGTCGGACTGCACGTACGAGCCCAGCCCGACGGGCAGCCCGTACGCGATCACCTCGACCACACCGCCGAGGGTGTCGCCGTCGCGCTGCGCGGCGTCGACCTCCTCCACCATGGCCGCGGTGGCGGCCTCGGAGTACGCCCGGACAGGGCTGGCGTCCACCCGCTCCAGATCAGCCGGGCCGGGCTGCTCGTCGTCGGAGGCCTCCACGGACCCGAGCGCGACCACGTGGGACACGATCGCGACGTCGAACGCCTGCTGGAGGAACGCCTTGGCCACGGTGCCCAGCACGACCCGCGACGCCGTCTCCCGGGCACTCGCGCGTTCGAGCACCGGGCGTGCGTCGTCGAAGCCGAACTTCGTCATGCCCGCGAGGTCGGCGTGACCCGGCCGGGGCCGGGTGAGTGGCGCGTTGCGGGCCCGTCCCGCGATCAGTTCGGGGTCGACGGGGTCGGCGGCCATGACCGTCTCCCACTTGGGCCACTCGCTGTTGCCGATCCGCACCGCGACGGGACCGCCCTGGGTGACGCCGTGGCGCACCCCGCCGATGACCTCGAGCACGTCGGCCTCGAACGCCATCCGCGCGCCACGGCCGTGGCCCAGCCGGCGGCGGGCCAGCTCGGCGGCCAGCTCCTTGGTGGTGACCTCGACACCGGCGACCATGCCCTCGAGCACAGCAACCAGCGCGGGACCGTGGGATTCCCCGGCAGTGATCCAGCGCAGCACGCCCTCAATTCTGTCACCCCGCTCCCGCATGGGTGGGTACCGCACCCGCCGCAGCCAGCCACGAGGCCACCAACCAGGTGGACACCAGCATGGACGGCCCGTGCGGCACGGCCGCTCCCCGCCGTGCCCTCCCCGTGGCGAGGGCGCCGGCCCCGAGCGCCGCGGTGAGGACCGCGGCCAGCAGCGCCGCGAGGACGAGCGCCGGCCACCCGGCGGCCGCCAGCACCGCACCGAGCGGCGCGGCGAGCTTCACGTCGCCCGCACCCATCGCGCCCCCGGCGAGGAGATGGACGGCGGCGTGGGCGCCAGCGGCGACCACGGCACCGGCCGCGGCGTGCAGGGCGGCGGGGCCGCCGACGGGCAGCAGGAGCAGCAGCGCGGCAGGCAGCGCCGGCAGGGTGAGCGCGTCGGGGAGCCTGCGGTGCACCACGTCGACCGCCCCGGCGGCCACGCCGAACCAGCCGAGCCCGAGCAGCACCGGCAGCCACGCCGCCGGGAGGGCACCGGCGGACCACCCGGCGGCGGTGGCGGCCCACAGCACCCCCACCGCGAGCTCGCACCACGGCGGCCGGATCCGGGCGCCCCGGCGCAGCCTTCCCAGCAGCACCCGTGCCACCGTGCCCGCAGCACACCCCACGGCACCCGCGCACAGCACCGCAGCAACCACGGCAGGCGATGCCCCCGCGCCGGCCGCTGCCGCGACGAACCCTGCCGCCAGGAGCCCAGCCGACACGCCCACCACCGGCCCGGCCACCACCGGCCCGACCATGGCGCTGCGGCGCCGCTCCCGATCGTTCACGGGGTCGATCCTCGACAGCGCGGGTCCGGCCCGCCAGTGGCCGGGCGCAGCTGTGGATGGCCGGGCCGTGAGGTGGACAACCGGCCGGGTGGCATGGCTGCGGATCTCCGCGCGTTGGCGTTGAGTGGTATCCCCGTCCCCGACACGAGGAGCAGACATGGCCACGAGCAGCGGCATCGACCCCGCGCTTGTCGAGCTGTTCGCCCAGCAGCACAACGGCATCCTGATCACCCTGAAGCGCGACGGCAGGCCGCAGTCGTCGGTCGTCACCCATGCCTTCGACCCCGCCACCACCACGGTGCGCATCTCCCTCACCGGCGACCGCGCGAAGACCCGCAACCTGCGCCGTGACCCCCGCGCCAGCTACCACGTCACCCGGGCCGACTACGGCGCCTACGTCGTCGGCGAGGGCACGGCCGAGCTGTCTGCCGAGGCCGCCGACCCGCACGACGACACGGTGGAGGCGCTGGTGGGCTACTACCGCGACCTGCGCGGCGAGCACCCCGACTGGGACGAGTACCGCGCGGCGATGGTCGCCGAACGCCGGTTGGTGCTCACCTTGGCGCTCGACCACGCCTACGGGTGGGCCCGCCCCGGGGGATGACGTGCTCGATGGAGCAGGATCGGGGGGTGCACGGACCGACGGAGCCGGAGGAGCGGGTGGCGCGCGCGGTCGTCCACGCCGAGGTGGACCACGGGCACGCCGAGCTGCTGGGTGACCCCGACCGGCCCCAGGGCTGGACGCTGCTCCTGGGCGGCACGGCGCAGTCCCACGTCGATCTCGACGACCCGACCCACCTGGAGTTCGAGTACGTGCGCCGCTTCGGCCACGTCGTCGACCTGCTGGCGCCGCAGGGCGCTCCGCTGCGGGTGTTGCACCTCGGAGGCGGGGCGTGGACGCTGGCGCGCTACGTCGCCACCACGCGGCCCCGGTCGGTCCAGCATGTCGTCGAGCTCGACGCCGCGCTGGTCGACCTCGTCCGCTCGCGCCTGCCCGCCGACGGGCTCGGCATCGACGTGATCGTCGGCGACGCGCGTGCCGCTCTCGCGCGGGCGACGCCGGGTTCGGTCGACCTGCTCGTGCTCGACGTGTTCGCCGGGGCCCGCACCCCGGCGCACCTGACGTCCACGCAGTTCCTCGACTCGGCGGCGGCGGCGCTCACGCCCGGCGGGGTGTACGCGGCCAACGTCGCCGACGGCGGCGACCTGCGCTTCGCGCGGACGCAGGTGGCCGCTGCGCTGTCCCGGTTCGCGGACGTGGCGGTGCTCGCCGCGCCCGACCTGCTGCACGGGCGGCGGTTCGGCAACCTCGTGCTCCTGGGCAGCGCGGAGGACCTCCCGGTGCACGGGCTGGTGCGTCGCGCCGCGTCCGACCCGTTCCCGGCCCGCGTGCTGGCGGGCGAGGACGTCCGCCGGTTCGCCGGCGACGCGGCCGCGCCGTCGGATCGCGCCGCCACCCCGTCGCCGGAGCCCCCGCCGGGCTTCTTCGGCCGCCCGCCCGGCTGATCGCGGCCCGCTCCGGGACGGGCCCGGAACAGGGTCAGAAGGCGCCGTTCTTGCGGGCCTCCGCGACGTTGGCGGAGTGCTCGGGGAAGGTGGCGGCGAAGCACGAGGACCCGTTGGTCTGGCACCGGACGAAGAAGAACCAGGGACCGGGAGCGGGGGTGAGCGCCGCCTTGATCGCGTCGATCCCCGGGGCCGAGATCGGGGTGGGCGGCAGGCCGGCCACCACGTAGCTGTTGTACGGTCCGGGGCGCGCCCGGTCGGCCGCGGTGGTGCGCAGGGCCTGCAGGTCGAGCGGGTAGTTGACCATCGAGTCGAGCTCGAGCCGCTGACCGGCGCCGAGCCGGTTGTAGATCACCCTGGCTACCTTCGGCATGTCCGGGGTGATGGCCTCCTTCTCCACCAGCGAGGCGATCGTCAGCACGGTGTACGGGGTGGACCCGATGCTCTGGGCGCCGGCCACGAGCCCGGACGCCTCGAGCCGCGCGTCCGACGTGGTGAGCAGACCGCGCAGCACGTCGACGGCCGACGTGCCGGGCTCCACGTTGTAGCGGCCCGGCATCAGCAGGCCTTCGAGCCGGCGGGCCGGTTCGGCCTTGGCCACCTCCTCCAGCGCCCACGCCGGCACGCCGAGCGCGGCCGGGTCGGTGCCGGTCATCGCGGCCCGCAGCGCGTCGACCGAGACGCACTGCTGGGCGCCGTTCTGCGTGAAGCACGTGGCCTTCGAGATCAGGCTGAGCACGCCGGGCGCCACCGTGCCGTCGGGTGCGCTGGTGTCGTCGAGCTGGACACCACCGCGGATCTCCAGCTGCCCGACCCGCGCCGACGGGTCCAGGAGCAGCTCCACCGCCGACTCCCCGGACATCCGCGACCGCATCTGGTAGTAGCCGGGCTGTACCGACCGGATGCGGCCGTCCTGCGCCGCGGCCTCGGTGAACGCCTGGACACCCGCCACGACCCCGCGCTGGGCCAGCGTGCCGCCGATCTGGGTGGTCGAGTCGCCGTCGTGCACCTGCACGATGACGTCACCGGTGCCACTGCCCTCGAAGTCGGGCGTGGAGAACAACGACGAGACCACGTAGTACCCGCCGCCGGCGACGGCACCGAGCAGCAGGAGCGCGGCGAGCACCACCACGAGGTTGCGGCGGCGCCGCTTCTGCGTGCGGGAGCGCTGGCCGGCACGCCGGGACGCGAGCTGCTCCTGGCGGGAGGGGTACACCCCGACCTGTCCGGTGCCCTGCGAACCGTCCGCCCCACCATCCTGGTGGTGCGGCCCTCGCTGGTCCCATCCGTCCGGGTTCACAATGCTCGACAGTAACGAGCGTGCTGGTGACCCTGCATCGCCGGGTCAGAGCCGGGGCGGGGCGGGGTCAGCGCCGCCGCGCGGCGTCCAACCAGCCTTGCAGGATCGCGACCGCGGCGGCCTGATCGATGACTGCGCGCTGCTTACGTCCCTTCACACCGCGCTCGCGCAGCTGTCGGGTGGCGACAACGGTGGTGAGCCGCTCGTCGGAGAGCTCGACGGGGACGTCCACGACGCCCTCGAGCCCGACGGCGAACTCGCGCGCCGCCTCGGCGGCAGCACCCTCCCGCCCGGCCAGCGTGCGCGGCAGCCCGACGACGATGCCGACCACGCCGTGCTCGGCGGCCAGGTCGGCGATCGTCCGCAGGTCGGTGCCGTGGTCGGTGTCCCGCGGGACGGTGAGCAGCGGGGTGGCGAGCACACCGTCGGGATCGGAGAGGGCGACGCCCACGCGAACGGCACCGACGTCGATACCGAGGCGGCGCCCTCTCACATCGATCCCGGCCCCGTCACCGGCATGGTCACCGGCGCAGGGCCGAACGCAGCGCCGCGACGGCGTCCGGGATGCCCGCGGGGTTGGTGCCACCGCCCTGGGCCAGGTCCGGCTTGCCGCCGCCCCGGCCTCCGACGGCCGCGGCGAACGCGGGGATGAGCTTGCCCGCGGCCAGTCCGCGGTCTCTGGCGGCGGCCGTGGTGGCCACCACGAAGGAGACCTTGTCACCGTCGCCGGAGAAGAGCGCCACCACGCCGGGCCGCGACCCGAGCCTGCCGCGGACGTCGGAGGCGAGGGCACGCAGGTCGTTGCCCGCCACCCCGTCGGGCGCGGCCACCGCCACGAGCGCGACCCCGTCGACGTCCTCGGCGCCCGCGGCGAGAGCCCCGGCCGAGGCCAGCACAGCGTCGGCACGGACCTTCTCGAGGTCTCGCTCGGCCGTGCGCAGCCGTTCGACCAGCCCGTTGATCCGCTCCGGGAGGTCCTCCGGACGCGACTTCAGCTGGTCGGCCAGCGTGGAGACGAGCAGGTGCTCCTTCGAGAGGTGACGGAAGGCGTCGAGCCCGACCAGCGCGTCCACGCGACGCACGCCGGAACCGATCGAGGCCTCCGACAGCACCTTGATCATGCCGATCTCGCCGGTGCGCCCGACGTGGGTGCCACCGCACAGCTCGCGGGAGTAGTCGCCCATGTCGACCACCCGGACCCGGTCGCCGTACTTCTCGCCGAACAGCATCATCGCGCCGAGCTTCTTGGCGTCGTCCATCGTGGTCTCGTAGGCCTCGACCTCGCGGTTCTGCTGCAGAACCGTGTTGACCTCGTCCTCGATCTCGGCGAGCGCGGCGGGCGCGACCGCTCCGGTGGGCGAGGTGAAGTCGAACCGCAGCCTGCCCGGGGCGTTGAGCGAGCCGGCCTGCGCGGCGGCGGTGCCCAGCGCGCCACGGACGCCCGCGTGCACGAGGTGGGTGGCGGTGTGGGCCCGCGACACCGACGCGCGGCGTGACCTGTCGACCTCGGCCACGACGGCGGCGTCGAGCGACACCTCACCGGCGACGACGACGCCGCGGTGCACCCGCAGCCCGGCGACCGGCGACTGCACGTCGTCGACGCGGACGGTGAACGACGCGCCGCGCAGCTCGCCGGTGTCGGCCTGTTGGCCGCCCGCCTCGGCGTAGAACGGGGTGCGGTCGAGCACGACCTCCACGTGCTCGCCCTCCCGCGCGGCAGGCACCGGGACCCCGTCGACGAGCAGGCCGACGACCGTGGCCTCGGCGGAGAGGTCGCTGTAGCCGAGGAACTCGGTGACGCCGTGGGTGTCGAGCACGGTGCGGTAGATCGAACCGTCGCCGTGACCGACCTTGCGGGTGGCGGCGTCGGCCTTCGCGCGGGAGCGCTGCTCGTTCATCAGCGCGGCGAAGCGGTCCTGGTCGACCTCGAGACCCGCCTCCGACGCCATCTCGAGGGTGAGGTCGATCGGGAAGCCGTAGGTGTCGTGCAGCTGGAACGCCCGGTCCCCCGGCAGCACGAGGCTGCCGCCGCGCTTCGTCTCCGCCACGGCGGTGTCGAAGATGCGCGAGCCCGCGCTGAGCGTGGAGAGGAACGCCTCCTCCTCGGCCTCGACGACCGCGGAGATCCGCTCGAAGCCGCTGACGAGCTCCGGGTAGGTCGGCGCCATCTCGTCGCGCACGACCTCGGCGAACGACCGGAGCACCGGCTCGTTCACCCCCAGCAGCCGCGACGAGCGCACGATGCGCCGCAGCAGGCGCCGCAGCACGTACCCGCGGCCCTCGTTGGACGGCGTGACGCCGTCACCGATGATCATGACGCCGGACCGGGCGTGGTCGGCGATCACCCGGAACCGGACGTCGTCGGCGTTGTCGGCGCCGTAGCGGCGGCCGGAGAACTCCTCGGCCCGAGCGATCACGGGACGCACGAGGTCGGTCTCGTAGACGTTGTCGACGCCCTGGAGCAGGTACGCGACCCGCTCCACACCCATGCCCGTGTCGATGTTCTTCTTCGGCAGCGAGCCGATGGGCGGGTGGTCGTCCTTCGGGCTCAGCTCACCCCGCACGTCCTGCATGAAGACGAGGTTCCAGATCTCCAGGTACCGGTCCTCGTCGGCCTCGGGGCCGCCCTCGCGACCGTGCTCCGGCCCCCGGTCGTAGTAGATCTCGGAGGAGGGACCGCCCGGACCGGGCACGCCCATGTCCCAGTAGTTGTCCTTGCCACCGCGGCGCTGGATGCGCTCCAGCGGCAGCCCGGCGATCTTGCGCCAGAGGTCGATGGCCTCGTCGTCGTCGCGGAAGACCGTGACCCAGATGCGGTCGGGGTCGAAGCCGTAGCCCCCGGCGTCCTGGCTGCTCGTGATCAGTGTCCAGGCGTGCTCGATCGCGCCGGCCTTGAAGTAGTCGCCGAACGAGAAGTTGCCGGCCATCTGGAAGAACGTGTTGTGCCGGGTGGTGCGGCCGACCTCGTCGATGTCGCCGGTGCGCACGCACTTCTGGATGGAGGTGGCGCGCGCGTAGGGCGGCGGCACGTCGCCGAGGAAGTACGGCTTGAACTGCACCATGCCCGCGTTGACGAACAGCAGGTTCGGGTCGTCGAGGATCAACGACGCGCTGGGCACCAACATGTGTCCGGCCGCGGTGAAGTGGTCGGTGAAGCGACGAGTGATCTCGTGGGTCTGCACGGCGGTGCTTTCTGGGTGGTGTGCGACGAGGAAGGCCTACGACAAGTCTCCCCCACGGGCGAGGGTGCGGTTCGGCAGGGGAGGACGCCGCTGCGCCGCTACTCCCCTGCCCCGCGCGCTCGCGCGCGCTGACGCACGACGGGCTCCGGGTCGGCGAACGCATCGCCGAGGCTCGGCAGCCCACTTCCCGTACGACGCTCGACGAGCGCGGTGAGCTCGCGCTCCCGGTCGATCATACCCGCACGCACCTCGGCACCGAAGGCACCGAGGCCCGCTCCCACCTCGCGCAGACCGTCGGCGATGTTGGCCCCGACCCCGGCCGGGGTGAGGCTGTGCGCCGCGGCGGTGGCCCGCCGGGTGGCGTACGCCCCGGCGGCGAGCCCGAGCCCCAGCCAGAACAGCCTTCTCACCGCCGGCCCTTCCGCCGTCCGGGGCGGGTGCGCATCGAGTGGGCACCGGCATCACGCCCCGCCCGCCGCGCCTTGACGGCCTTGTTCAGGCCGTAGGAGAACGCGGCGGCCCGCACGAGCGGGCCACCCAGGGTGGCGGTGAACAGCGACGTGAGCACGGAGACGTTGCTCGTGACCGCGCGGGCGCTCGACGTGATGCCGTCGACCCGCTCCAACTGCGTGTTGACCTGGTGCAGGGTGGTCTGCGCGTTGTCCAGCAGCGGCGCACTGCCCTCGTGGGCCTTGCGGATCGCGATGGTGGCCTCGTCGAGCGTGCGGGACAGCTTCAGGAGCGGCACGGCCAGCAGCAGCACGAGCACCACGAAGGCCCCGGCGGCGATCAGTGCAGCGATCTGGCCAGCCGACACGACGACGCCTCCTCCATACCCACCCGACCGGAAGTTGATCGCCGACAGGCTACTCCCCGGCGGTTCGCCGGGATCCGGAGGGCTGTACGTCAGGCGGTCACCGCTCGTCCGGTTCGTCCACCTCCTCGACGAACAGACCGGCGAGGATCCGGCGCAGCCGGTTGAGCGCGCGATGCTGCGTGACGCGGACGGCGCCGGGTGTCGAACCGACGGCCTGCGCCGTCTCCTCGGCACTCATCCCGACCGCGATCCGCAGCACCAGCACCTCGCGCTGCCGCGGGGTGAGATGGCACAGCAGGCTGCCGAGCCGCTCGGTGAGCTCGCTCGCGAGCAGGTGGTGCTCCGGACCGTCGTACACGACCGGGCTGTCGGGCAGATCCGCCATCGGCTCCGCGCGGTTGCGACTGATGGCGCGGAACGCGTCGGTCACCTTGTGGGCCGCGATGCCGTACACGAACGCCCGGAACGACAGGCCCCGGATCGTGTAGCCGGGAAGCGCGTTGACGACGGCCAGACACACCTCCTGCGCGATGTCGTCGGCCGACCCGATGACCGTCTCCTGACGGCCGAGACGTCCGCGGCAGTACCGCAGCACGAGCGGATGGATCGCGCCGAGCAGCCGGTCGCGTGCCCGCGGTTCCCCGGCGACGGCGTCGGCCACCAGCGCATCCAGCAGCGCGGGCTCGGCCATCTCCTCCTGTGGAGAGCAGCCCTCCGGCTCGCCCGCCCCCCCGGACTCTGGTCGCCCGGACCCGTCGGACACGGGCACGCGGCCCACGTCGACCGGGCCACGCTGGGTCGGTACGAGACCGGAGAGCCCGGTCTCGTCGACCGCCACCGCGAGGGCGCTCATCGGCTTTTACCTGTGCTTACAGCGTCTTTGCGCTCTACAGGCCTGAACATCGCTAGGGTCCCCTCCCTGCACCGGCGACCTCCACCGGTGTGACGCGTGCACCGCCAGCCCACCGTCGGGGCGTATGGCGGTCGTACTGAGGAGAAACCGAACATTGCGGCAGATACCTGCTGTCCCCCGACAGCCGCGCCGACGTCCGGCCCCGCCCCTCCTAACCCCCGTGCACCTGCCATGCCCAGCAAGGTGATCGAAGTCGTTCTACGTTCAAGTACGCAGTTTGGGTGACACCCAAGTTGGAGTCAAGAGAACTTCGACCAATGGTTGGTTACTCTACGATCAATGCCTTCCATCGACTCTCCTCGTCCGGACGATCCACGGGTCCGCGCCGCACGGACGAAGCGCTTCCGCACCAGGCGGGCGCTACTGGATGCGGCCGATGTGGCGTTCGCTTCACACGGTTGGGCGAACGCGAGGATGGAAGACATCGCTGCGGCCGCCGGTGTGAGCGCTGCCACCGCATACAACCACTTCCCCTCCAAGCATGCGCTCCTCGGCCACGTCTACAGCCCCCTGATCCAGCCCCTCCAGCTCGAGGCCGAACGCGACATAGCGGCCGGGCGTCCGATGGTCGACGCCCTGCGTGACCAGGTGAAAGCCCTCACGCGGATCACCTTCCGCTACCGGCCGCTCACCGCGGCGTTCTGGTCGGCCGTCCAGGACTACACGATACGGGTCGGGGGCCCGGCCGACCCGTCGGACGACATCGACCCCCGCACCCTCGCGCCCATCCCCGCCTCGATCCGGATCCTCGTCGAGCACGGCCAGGAGACCGGCGAGCTGCGCGGGTTCCCCAGCCCTCACGAGGTGAGCGGGCTGATCATCAACATGCTGCTGATCCGGAGCATCAACCGGCCCCACGAGCAGCCCGGGGTCACGTGCGAGATGTTGCTGACCGTGATGTTCGGGATGCTCCGCCCGGAGCTGCTCGTGGACGCCGGCGCCGACGGCAGGCCCTTCCGCCACCTGATCTGACGGTGGGGCCGGCCTGGCCGGAGCCGTTCACCGCAGCTCGGCGAGCACACCGGCCAGCGCGTCCACGGCGGACGCCAGCTCGTCGTCGGTGACCACGAGCGGGGGCGAGAGCCGGATCGTCGAGCCGTGGGTGTCCTTGACCAGGACGCCGCGCCGCACCAGCCGCTCCGCCACGTCCCGGCCGCTCCCGAGCCGGGGGTCGACGTCGATCCCGGCCCACAGCCCGCTGCGGCGCACGGCGACCACCCCGTGGCCCACGAGCGCTGCCAGCCGCTCCGCCGCGACCTCGCCCAGCCGGTCCGCCGCGGCGAGCACCCCCCGCGGGCCGGTGTCGCCGAGAAGCTCGATCACGGCCCTCCCGACGGCGCAGGCCAGCGGGTTGCCGCCGAAGGTGCTCCCGTGCTGGCCAGGGCGCAACACCCCGAGCACCGCGGCGTCGGCGACCACGGCCGACAGCGGCACGATCCCGCCCCCGAGCGCCTTGCCGAGCAGGTACACGTCGGCGTCGACGCCGGCGCCCCGGGTGGCGAGCACGTGCCCGGTGCGGCCGAGGCCGGACTGCACCTCGTCGGCGACGAACAGCACGCCCGCCCCGTCGCAGATCTCGCGGACGGCAGCCAGGTACCCCGCGGGCGGGACGACCACGCCCGCCTCCCCCTGCACGGGCTCGATCAGCACCGCGACCGTCTCGGGGGTGATCGCCGCGCGCAACGCGTGGCGGTCGCCGTAGGGGACCACGTCGAAGCCCGGGGTGAACGGCCCGAACCCGCCGCGCGCGTCCGGGTCGGTGGAGAAGCTGACGATGCTGATCGTGCGGCCGTGGAAGCCGCCGGCCGCGACGACGATGCGCGCCCGGTCCTCGGGCACGCCCTTCACCTCGTAGCCCCACTTGCGCGCGACCTTGAGCCCGCTCTCCACCGCCTCCGCGCCCGTGTTCATCGGCAGGACCTGCTGCTTGCCCACGAGCGCGGCGAGCTCCGCGCAGAACGGCCCGAGCTGGTCGTTACCGAAGGCCCGGCTGGTGAGGGTCACGCGGTCGAGCTGGCGGTGGGCCGCCGCGACGAGCGCGGGGTGACCGTGCCCGAAGTTCAGCGCGGAGTAGCCGGCCAGGCAGTCGAGGTAGCGGCGGCCCTCGACGTCGGTGACCCAGGCCCCGGCCGCCTGGGCGACCACCACCGGCAGCGGGTGGTAGTTGTGCGCCGAGTACTCGTCCACGAGGCGCTCGTGGTGTGCGGTCGCCGTGCCGGTCTCGATGGTCGTCATGCGCGTACCTCCAGCGTGCAGCACTTGGGTCCACCGCCTCCCTTGAGCAGCTCGGACATCTCCACCGGGACGGGCGTGAAGCCGCGCTCGGCGACGGCGGCGGCGAGCCGGGTGGCCGGGGCGGGCAGGACGACGTGGCGCCCGTCGCTGACGGCGTTGAGGCCGAGCACCGCGGCGTCGGCCGGGTCGGCGACGAGCGCGTCGGGGAACCGCTCACGCAGCACCGCCTGCGACGCGGGTGTGAACGCCTCGGGCAGCCAGGCGATGGTCGCCTCGTCGAGCACGGCGATCGCCGTGTCGAGGTGGTAGTAGCGCGGGTCCACCAGCTCCAGCGACACCACCGGCCTGCCGAGCGCGGCGGCCGCCTCCGCATGGGCGCGCGGATCGGTGCGGAAGCCCGTGCCTGCCAGCACCACGCCGCCCGCGCCGGGATCGACCACGAGCAGGTCGCCCTCCCCCTCGTTCACGAACTCCGGCTCGACGACGCGCGCGAACCCGGCCGCGTGGAACCAGTCCCGGTGCGCGACGGCCTCGGCGGCGCGTACGCCGTGCCGGAACCGGGCGCCGAGCACGACCCCGCCGACCACGGTGGCCCCGTTGGCCGCGTAGACCATGTCGGGCAGTCCCCGCACCGGTTCCAGCAGGTCGACCCGGTGGCCGAGGCCGAGGTAGGTGCGCCGCAGGGCGTCCCACTGGGCCAGCGCCAGCCCCCGGTCGACGGGGACGCCGGGGTGCATCCACGGGTTGATCGCGTACTCGACGGCGAAGTGCACCGGCGGGCACATGAGGTAGTGGCGCCGGGAGGCGGTGCGTTCGGGGGTACCGATCGGCCGGGGCAGGACGCTGGTCACGGGCTCGCTCCACGAAGTGGCAGGGTGGCCGCGGCGACGGGACCGGGACGTTCACCAGGTTAGGAACGGCCGCGGTGACGGACAATCGCGATGCGTTGCCCGTCGGCGGCGGATTCCTGCGCGCGAACCGATCGTGGCGTTGATTCGTTGCGCGCGGCTCGTCGTGACGGCGGCGGCAGCCCGCGGTGCAGGATGGCGGCATGTACCGCGTGGATTCCGAGGTCGGGCGCCTGCACCAGGTGATCCTGCACCGCCCCGGCCTGGAGCTGAAGCGACTGACCCCCGGCAACAAGGACCGCCTGCTGTTCGACGACGTGCTGTGGGTGGCCAGGGCGCAGGAGGAGCACGACCGGTTCGCGGCCCTGCTGCAGGAGCGCGACATCACGGTGCACCTGTTCGGCGAGCTGCTGCGCACCACGGTGGAGATCCCGGAGGCGCGCAAGTACATCCTCGACCGGATCTTCGACGACCGGGTGTACGGGCCGCTCGCGATCGACGCGCTGCGCAACTGCTTCGACGCGATGGACGTCGACGCCCTCACGGAGCACCTGATCGGCGGCATCACCAAGCGCGAGGTGCTGGACCGGATCGAGGAGCCCCGTTCGATCGCCTTCCACGTGCTCGATCCCGACGACTTCGTGCTCGAGCCGCTGCCCAACCACCTCTACACCCGCGACACGTCGGCCTGGATCCACGGCGGCGTGTCGATCAACAGCATGCGCAAGAAGGCCCGGATGCGCGAGACCGTGCACTACGAGGCCGTGTACCGGTGGCATCCGCTGTTCACCCGCTCCGACTACACGATCTGGTCCGACGGCTCCGTGAACGGGCCTGCCACCACCGAGGGCGGGGACATGCACGTGCTCGGCGGTGGGGCCCTGCTGATCGGGATCTCGGAGCGGACCACCGCGGCAGGCGTCGAGCGGCTGGCCAAGCGCCTGTTCGCCGGCGGCGAGGTCGACCGGATCGTCGCGCTGCGGATGCCGAAGCAGCGGGCGTTCATGCACCTCGACACCGTGATGACGATGGTCGACCCGGAGACGTTCGTGGAGTACTCGGGGCTGGGCAAGCTGCCCGCGTACACGGTGCGGCCCGGCGACTCGGAGAAGGAGCTCGACCTCACCGACCATCCGGCCGAGGACATGCACGAGGCGATCGCCGCCGCACTCGGGCTGGCGTCGGTCCGGGTGCTGACCCCCGAGCAGGACGTGCACGCCGCCGCCCGCGAGCAGTGGGACGACGGCTGCAACGCGCTCGCCGTGGCCCCCGGGGTGGTGGTCACCTACGAGCGCAACGTCACGACCAACCGGTTCCTGCGCCGCCACGGCATCGAGGTGCTCGACATCCCCGGCGGCGAGCTGGGCCGGGGGCGCGGCGGGCCGCGCTGCATGAGCTGCCCGATCGTGCGCGACGGCGTGTGACCCGGCCGCGTCAACGGCGGCGGACGAGGGGCGCCGCCGCCCGACGGGTCCGCCCCGCCAGGCTCTAGGTGTAGTGCCCATGAGCGTTGTTGACGGCGTGTCGGCCTGAAGAGGGGGAGACCTTCGGGCGGGGTGTGAGTTGTCGACGCTCACGAGCCACCGGCTACAAGTGGCTGTCGCCGGCCAGGACTGCAGCGCGGGCACATGTGTCCCCCCAGCGATCACAGGGGTTCTGCCGACCGCGCCCGTCTGTTCGACCCCTTACGCGGCGAGGTGCAGAAGCGGTTTCCGGCGGGGTCTTCGCTGCGGATCGATCCAGGCCGGTGGGATCAACTCGGGGAGCCCGTCACGGATACGGACTTCCCACTCGGAATGATGCTGGAGCCGGTGACACGCCCGGCAGAGCATCACGCAGTTGTGCAGGGCCGTGTCGCCACCGTCCTGCCAGGCCGTGATGTGGTGGACCTCGCACCACGACGGTGGCCGCCCGCAGCCGGCGCAGCCGCGGTCGCGGGCGGCGATCGCGCGGCGCAGCCCGTCGGGAATGGTGCGGGTGACCCGCCCGACGTCGAGGGGCTGGCCCGTCCCGTTGAGCACGACCGGGACGACCGCGGCATCACAGGCCAGCATCCGCAGCGACTCCGGCGACAGGGTGCCGCCGAAGTCCAGGCAGGCGGCGCGGGCCCGGTTCTCCAGGTCCTCCAGCCGGATCAGCACACTCAGGTGCGGGCGGCGCCCGCCACACTCGGGCACCTCACCGTGGTCGAGCACATAGCCACACACATCCGCCAGTGCTTCGGCCTGCCGCTGCGCGGCGCTGCGCTGCTCGTCGCCGCTGACCGGCCGGGCGTGGGCGTCGATCACGGTGGCGATGGCGTCGAACATGGCCCCGTCGTCGAACCGGCCCTTGAGGCTGCCGCCCGCTTTGCCGCGGTGGCGGACCAGGTGAAGTTCGTTGACCGGGGCGGGTGGGCGGTCGTCGGGCTCGGGCCCGTCCTCGTCGAGGGCCTCGATCAGCGCGACACCCCAGGTCTGCAGCTCCGAGGGGGTGTAGACGGCGGCTTTCTCGGCGAGTTGGGCTTCAGCCCCGGCCCACACTTCGGGCGTGAGCCGCTGCGCGGCCGGGCTCGCAAGCACCCGCGCGATCACCGCAACGTGCCGCAGCCCGGTGTGCCCGGCGGCGAACACCCCGGCCGTCGCAGCGAGTCTCGGGGGCAGTGCGGTGCCGTCGAGGCTCACCCGCGGGCACACCTGCTCGGCGGCAACCACCCGGTGACGGGCCTCGAACCGCTCCCAGCCGAGCAGATCGCCCAGCGCGGCCGGAGTGGACTTGTAGCCCCGCTCCGCGAACGTCCCGCGCCGCTCCAGCGCGGACACGGTGGCGACGGTAAGCCGGTCCAACCGCCTACTCGTGCCCTCGCACAGGGTGAGCACGGACAGCAGGTCGTCGTCGGTGGCGCCGGACTCGGCAGCGGCGGACAGCGTGTCGATCGCCTCGACCAGGAGGCGGTGCGCGATGGTGAGCGGGCTGTCCGACACACCTTCATCATACTCGAACACTTGTTCGGATCACTGTTCGTTGCCGCAGGTCAACGGCCGTTCGGCGCTCGTGGCGGTGGCCTGCCGGACCCGCCTCGCTCCACGCCGTCCGACCCGCCACGGACTTGCCCGGCCGGCCTGGCTCGACCGCCCCACCGGCACGGTGTCCGCCGCTGCGGACACGCCCGCCCGGGCGAGCTGGTGCACGTGGACGCGAAGAAGCTCGGCAGGCTCCGCGACGGCAGGCGCCGGCGGGTGCACGGCCGCACCAGCGACCAGTCCAGCCAGACCCGCACCGGCCACTGGCCGGGTTCAACTCCCTCCACGCCGCCATCGACGGTCACGCCCGCCTGGCCTACGCCGCGAGATCCACCCCGACGAGAAAGCCCACCACGGCCACACCCCGCTCGGCGGCCCACCCACTCATCAGCCGGGTCAACAAGCCGGCTGGGCATTAGAGCTAGTCCGCGTGGCCGACGATGTTGACCACGATGCCGTGGGGGTCCCGGACGAAGAAGCGCCGCACGCCCCAGGGCTCGTGGGTGAGGGGGTGGACGATCTCGTAGCCGCGGCGTTGGGCGTCGGCGTAGGCGGCGTCGACATCGGCTACGGCGACGCTGAGCGACGACGGCTCCGGCGCGGTGCGGTCGCCGGAGACGAGGCTCACCTGCACGGTGGGGTTCGTCGGTGACCGGAAGCTGGCGACCCAGCCCATGTCGAACTCCTTCCGCAGCCCGAGGAACTCCTCGTAGAACTCGTGGCCGGTGGTGGCGTCGTCGACGTTGAGGTTCGACACGATGCGGCGGTGGATCATCGACGCGCTCCCAGGGTCGGTGGTCGGGAAGCCCATCCTGCGCAGTCTCCGCACCGGGTCAAGCGTTGACGGCGGCGTCTTGTGGCGCAGTTGTCGGCCACCGAGGCGCTACGGGAAACTGGATGCGTGACTCGCGAGGACGTCCCGGCACCGCCGACGACCAGCACGTCCATCGTGCTGCTCACGTTGGCGCACCGGATCGAGTCGGAGTTGGCCACCGCGCTGGCGCCGTTGGGCCTGACGGTGAGCAGGTTGAGCTTGCTCGGGCACATCTCGGGCGTGCCCGGCGCCTCGTTCAGTGATCTGGCCCGGATGTCCGGGGTCGCCGTCCAGAGCGTCCACGCGGCGGTGAAGTCACTGGTCGGTGCGGGGTTGGTCCGCGACACCACCGCGCGCGCCGGGTCGGCGTCGAACATCGAGTTGACCCCGGAAGGCGTCCGGCTGCTGCGCAAGGCCATGGAGGGGGTGGCCGGCGTCGATGCGCTGCTCTTCGGGCCGGACGCCGACCCGATCCAGCAACGGGTCGCCGCCGCGCTCGACGGCGTCTTCGGTGAGCGCCCCAGACCCTGACGATCAGCTTCAGTCGACCTGAAGGTCCTGCTAGGCTTCAGCCTCTCTGAAGGTTGAGGGACGGGGTCTGGCTGTGGAAGCTCTGTTGTTGTCGGTGCATGTGCTCGCCGGCATCGTCTTCGTCGGAGGGTCGGCCGTCGCGGCGAGCCTGTTCTCCCGCTACGCGCCGGTCACCGCCGAGGTGGTGGTGGGGCCGGACGCGGCGGGCGTCGACGCCGCGTCGCCGTCCGACAGGGAGGGCGGGCGCAGCCGGGCCGTCGCCGTCGCGCTGCACCGCATCACCCGGGGCTACGGGATCTTCGGTATCGCCGTGCCGGTCGTGGGAATCGCGCTCGCCGTCGCCCAGGGGCGGATGGGGGAGATCTGGATCAACATCGCCATGGTCCTCACCCTCGCTGCCGGCCTGCTGCTCGCCCTCCTGATCGTCCCGGGGCAGCGGGATGCGCTCGCCGAGCCCGACGACGGCTCTCGCCTGCGCAGGCTGAGCATGTTCGCGGGCATCTACAACGTGTTGTGGGCGGTCGTCGTGGTGCTGATGATCGTCCGGCCGGGCGCGTACGTCTGACTCGGCACTGGGCCACGGCGGCGCTGCTGACCATCGCCAGGCTTGCCAGGCGCATGTGGTCTTCGGGGTGTTGTACGAGTCGGTGGTGCGATTCCCGACCGGCTCTCCATGGACCGGGTCCTCGCCGCCGGAGTGGACGAGCCGGGCCCCCGCCCCCGCTCCGTCCCGGCAACCCGGCGCTCTACTTCCTCCCGAGCGCGCCGCTGACCCTCGCGGCCTCGCTCGGTGTACTGGTAGCCGGCAGGAGAGCCCCGGCCGGCCGCCGCTGGTCGGCCACTTCGGCCGCCGCGACCTCGCGTTCGTGGTGGAGACGGCCACCGTCCTGCATCCCGTCAACGAGCGGCTCTTCCACGCGGTCGAGCCGCCCACCGACGACGAGCGTGCTGAGCTTCTGCGGCGGTGGTACCGGCTGAACGCGATCCGGCTCGTGTTCGTCGGGATCGCGTGGGCGAGCAGCCAGCGGGCGAAGTCCCGGCTCCGCGGCACATCGCCCGCCTGACTTCGGATCGAGCGTGCACTGGTTCAGACGCGATCATGAACCGTTGCGCGTTCGGCTGCAGCGATGTGACACGACGTGCATTGATGCGCGCCGTGCACGTTTGTAGAGTGGCCGCGCCCTCCCACCACGGGCAGCCACGCGACTGCGTGCCTGGAAAGGACGTTGATGAGCGCGACCAGCGAGCAGACCCCGAACGAGTCCCCGGCGGGGGCTGCGACCGCGATGACCCGGGTCCTGCCCGCGGACATGACCGAACGCGGGAAGTGCCCGTTCGATCCGGCGCCCGGACTGGAGCGGCGCCGTGGTGACGGGGCGGTGCAGCCGTTGCCGCTGCTCAACGGCGCCCACGCCATCCTGGTGACCGGCTTCGAGGAGGCCCGGGCGGTGCTGGCCGATCCGCGGTTCAGCTCCGACCGGGTACGCCACCGCGACGCCTCCCAGCTCCAGCCGCACGAGGTCGCCGAGATGGCCACCGCAGCCGAGCGGGGCGACGCACCGGCCCGGCCCGCGGTGGACAGCCGTACCGACGGGATGTTCGTGTTCATGGACCCGCCCGAGCACACGCGGCTGCGGCGCCTGCTCACCGGCCAGTTCACCGTGCGGCGGATGAAGGCTCTGGAGTCGCGGCTCACCGAGATCGCCGTCGAGCACATCGAGGCCATGAAGGCGGCGGGCACCGAGGCCGATCTGGTGGCCGCCTACGCACTGCCGATCCCGTCGCTGATGATCTGCGAGCTGCTCGGCGTCGACTACGCCGACCGCGAGGAGTTCCAGGAGAACACGGCCATCTCGCTGAACATCAACTCCAGCGGCGAGGAGCGGGCGCGTTCCGGTGCGGCGCTCTACGGGTTCATACAGCGCCTGGTGAACGAGAAGCGGCAGAACCCGACCGACGACCTGCTCTCCGGACTCGTCCACGACTCCGAGCCACCACTGACCGACGCCCAACTGGTCGACATGGCGCTGGTGCTGCTCGGGGCCGGCCACGAGACCACCGCGAACATGCTCGGCCTGGGCACGCTGGCACTACTGGAGAACCCCGACCAGCTCGCCGCGCTGCGCGCCGACCCCGACTTGATCGACAACGCGGTCGAGGAGCTGCTGCGTTACCTGAGCATCGTCCAGCTCGGGCTCACCCGGGTGGCGACCGAGGACGTCACCGTCGGCGGGGTCGACATCCCCGCCGGGACGACCGCGGTGATCGCGATGCCCGAATCCAACCGCGACCCCCGGCAGTTCCGCGATCCCGACCTGCTCGACGTGCACCGGCACCGCACCCCGCACCTGGCCTTCGGCCACGGCGTCCACCAGTGCCTGGGCCAGCAGTTGGCCCGCATCGAGATGCGCATCGGGTTCAGCGAGATGCTCACCCGCCTGCCGAACCTGCGCCTGGCCGTTCCCGCCGAGGAGGTCCCGCTGCGCAACGACATGCAGATCTTCGGCGTCCACGCGCTGCCGGTGACCTGGGCCTGAGCGGCATGAGGTCGATGCCGGGCCGGGCGGTGGATCCGGTCCGGCGTCGTCCAGCCTCTCGGCGGCGGTGATACTCGGACAGCACCTCAGGGCGAGCCCAGGTCCCGGACGGCCCCGGACGGAGGTGTCTGAGCTGGGCACGACCACGAGGGGGACAGGATGGCTGTTTCCGTGCCGCCGGGTACGCAGTCCCGCGCCGGCGACACCGCGGCGGTACCGGGGCGTCGGGAACGGAAGAAGCTGGCCACCCGGGCTGCCGTGCGCGAGGCGGCGCTCCGGCTGTCCGTTCGGCACGGCGTCGAGAACGTCACCGTCGAACAGATCGCGGCGGAAGCCGACATCGCCCTGCGAACCTTCTTCAACCACTTCCCCAGCAAGGAAGACGCGGTGGTGGCCGCATCGGCGGCCGGCGCCGACGCGGTCGTCGTGGCCTTCCGGGCCCGGCCACGAACGGAATCAGTGCTCCAGGCGATCCGCGAAGCGGTGCTCGTCGTCATGGACCAGAGCGACGCGGCCGGCCGTGATCACCTCGAGGCACTGCGGTTGATCCGCAAGGCGCCCTCACTGGTCCCGCACCAACTCGCCATCCTCGCCGTGGCCGAGAAGGCACTCGCCGAGGCGATCACCGAGCGCCTCGACCCCCTCGGACACTCGGCCCGGACGGCCGTTTCACCTGCCGCCGGGCCGTCAGGGGCGATCTACCCGGCTCTCTGCGCCGCAGCGGCGTTCGCGGCTCTGCGTCTCGTCGTCGACCGGTGGCTCGACCAGGCCACCGGCCCCGACGACACCCCGTCCCTCGACGCCTTGCGCGCGGAGATCGACCAGGCGATCACCGAGTTGGCCGCCGGCCTGGACCGACCCGGTACCTAGGGAACAGAGGAACCCACCCAGAACGTGCGCCACCCCCGTCGGAACCCGGAACCGGGATCCGACGGGGGTGGCGGGTAAGGCGGTGACGAATCAAGCTTCGTGACGTCCCGTGCGCTGCGTCATGGTGCGACGCGCGGTGGATGTGGCTGCTCCGCCAGGCGTGGCCGGAGCAGCCCCGTCACTAGTAGGACTCGTGGGAGTCCTTCTTGTCCTTGTCGTGGTCCTTGTACTCGGCGTTGTCGTAGGACTTGTGGGAGTCCTTGTCATGGCCCTTCTCGTCGCCGTACTTGTCCTTGTCCTTCTGGCCCTCGTCGCGGCCGCGGTCGTCGCCGCGGTCGTCGCCGCGGTCGCCGCGGTCGCCGCGGTCGCCGCGGTCACGGTCACCGTGGTCGTCGCCGCGGTCACCGGGGAAGCCGGGGAAGCCGGGGAATCCGGGGAAGCCGGGGAAGTTCGGGAAGTCGGGCCGGTCGTCGCCAATTCCCGGAATCGTGATTCCCGGAATGGTGATCGGGCCGATGACGATCGGCGGAATGACGATCGGCGGGATCGGGGGGGTCACCGTCGGGGTGGTGGTGGGCGGCGCGGTGGTGGTGGTCGTCGGCGGGACGACGTCGCAGTCGGGCCGGGTGATCGTGTTGGTGTCCAGGGTGACCGCGCCGTTGCGGGCCAGCAGCCGTCCCTCCACGTCGGCGCCGGTCTGGGCGGTGATCGAGGTCAGCGCCAGGATGGTTCCGACGAAGTCCGAGCCGGTGCCCAGGGTGGCCGAGCTACCCACCTGCCAGAACACGTTGCAGGGGTCCGCCCCGTTGATCAGGGAGACATCGCTGGCCGACGCGGTGATCAGCGTGGACGCCGCCTGGAAGATGAAGACCGCGTTGGGGTCACCCTGCGCGTCGAGGGTGAGCGTGCCGGTGATCTGCAAGGTACCGCCGCCGTACACGCCCGGAGCCAGCGTCAGACCGCCGAGTTCGGGGCCCACCGCGGTGACCGGGGAGCGCCCCGCGGCGTCGTTGTACGCGGTGGTCAGGTCGTTCTGGGCCTGTGCCGCAACGGCGTCGGCCTCGTGGAAGACGCCGTTCACCACGATTCCCGGCGGGAAGCCGACGATCGCCGATCCCGGGCTGACGCCCACGTCGCCGGAGATGACCGAGGGGCCGGTGTTGGTCACCGTCGAGCCCGCAAGCACGGCGAAGGATGTGGCCGTACCCAACCCGACCGGCGCCTGGGCCGACTGCGCCGATGCCGGCGACATCCCCGCGACACCCACCATGAGCACCATGACTGCGGCAGTTCCCACCGCCAGGACGGCTCCCAGCGAGGCGCGCAGCCTGTTTGGGTGAGCCGAATGTTTTGCCGATGTCACGAAGTTTCTCCCTACCGGTGAACGTCCCGAAGACCGGCACCCGATTGAATTCGGGCCCGTCGGAAACGGATCTGACTCCTCAGCGACATAACGAACGTCGCTCGGTGCGGCAACGGCGGGAGAAGACAGTTACACTTCTTTCACACCTGTGTTCAGGAATACCCATTCGGGTGGAGAAAATGTTGGATCTGCAAACACGGTGCGTGACGAGAAACCGGGTGGGAGCGGTCCTGGTTCGCCCGCTCGCGCCGCACCGCCACTCGTAGCGCCCAGCGTGGGCCATCACGTGAGCGATGACGGCACGGCAGACGGGTGGCAGGGTCCCCCCGAACGGCCGCTCGCCGCGCTCCCCTGGTGGATCAGGATCGTGGCTGGTGGCTAGGGTGAACGCCGCAGCGAGAACGTACGCAACTCGAGGGAGGTGGGACCGATCACTGCTGGTTCAGGCCGGGTGTTCTCCCTCCACGGCCGCGCGGTCGACCCGACGTAGGTCACCGGGGGAAGCGCCCACGGGAATCTCGAAAGGGCCCCCCATGTCGGCTTCACCGTCAGCTTCCTCCTCCATGTCTCTCCCCGAACCGGAGTCCGTCACCGTCGGCAGGCTGCGCGCCGCAGGCTGTGTCTATGCCGAGGACGAGGCGCGCCTGCTCCGCTCCGCGGCCCGGAACCCGGCCGACCTCGTCGAGATGGTGGACCGCCGGGTCGCCGGCGTGCCCCTCGAGCAGGTCCTCGGCTGGGCGGAGTTCTGCGGCCTGCGGATAGCCGTGGACCCCGGGGTCTTCGTGCCCCGCCGCCGCACCGAGTTCCTCGTGCAGCAGGCTGCCGCGCTCGGACGGCTCGCCGGGTCCGGCACCCGGGTCGTCGTCGACATCTGCTGCGGGTCCGGTGCGGTGGGCGCCGCGCTGGCCGCGACCCTGGAGCGGGTCGAGGTGCATGCCGTCGACATCGACCCCGTCGAGGTGCGGTGCGCCCGTCGCAACCTCGCCGACACCGGTGGTCACGTCTACGAGGGCGATCTCTTCGAGCCGCTGCCCACCGTGCTGCGAGGCCGGGTGGACATCCTGGTGGCCATCACGCCCTACGTGCCGACCGAGGCGATCAGGTTGATGCCACCGGAGGCCCGGCTCCACGAGCCGCGGGTGGCGCTCGACGGCGGCGCGGACGGGCTCGACATCCTCCGGCGGGTGTCCGCCGCGGCGCCGCTGTGGCTGGCCCCGGGTGGCCACCTGCTGACCGAGACGAGTGAACGCCAGGCGCCGCGGGCCATGGCCGCACTGGCGGAGGGCGGGCTGATCCCGCGGGTGGTCGGCTCCGAGGACCTGGGGGCCACCGTCGTGATCGGGACCCGACCCGGCTAGGAGCGCCGTCAGAGGCCGGCGGCCACTGTCACGCGGCGAGCCGTTCATAGTTCGGGGCGAAGCCCAGTAGCTCCTCCAGCGACAGGGCGAGGCGCAGCAGCCGCGCGTCGGTGCCGCGCCGGCCGACGAGTTGGACGCCGAGGGGCAGGCCGTGCTCGCCCAGCGTCGCGGGCAGGCAGACCGCCGGTGTGCCGGCCAGGCTCCACCTCGTGCAGAAGCGGGGGTCACCGTTGTCGCCGGCCGGTGGGGCGGCGCCGGCCGCCGGAACGGTGAGCACCGCGTCGACGGCGGAGAGCGTGCCGTCCAGCCCGGCGAGGAGTTCGGTGCGCCGGTCGAGCGCGTGGCCGTAGGTCTCGGCGCTGATCGTGGAGGCGTGCTCGAGGAGTTCGCGGACCTTCTCCCCGAGGAGGTCGGTGCGCTCGATCCGCAGCCGTCCGATGCCGGCCGCGCCCTCGAACTCCGAGATCGTCCGGTGCAGCGAGAGGCCTTCCTCGCCGCAGAGCGGGGTGGTCAGCTCGTCCACCTTCGCGCCGGCCTCCGCCAGCAGCCGTGCCGTGCGCTCCAGCGCCGCGCGCATCTCGCCGGTGGTCATCGACCAGTCCTGGGTGCGGACCACCGCGATCCGCAGGCCCGCGGGGTCGAGCGGCCCGGAGGCGACGTCGAATCCCAGACGACCAGCGGCCATCACGTCGGCGGCGGTGCCCGCCAGTGAGACCGTGCGGGCGAACGCCCCCACCGTGTCGAAGCTCGGCGCGAACAACCACAGTCCCTCGGTGGGGATGGAGCCGTACGTGGGCTTGACGCCGACCACCCCGCAGTAGGAGGCGGGCCGGACCACCGAGCCGTTGGTCTGCGTCCCGATCGCCAGTGGCACCTCGCCCGCGCCCACCGCGGCTGCTGATCCCGTGGAGGAGCCGCCCGCGCTGAAGGCGGGATGCCACGGGTTGCGGGTGGCACTCGCGCCGAAGTAGGCGAACTCGCTGGTCACGGTCTTGCCGACGACCACGGCGCGCCATCGTTGGAGCGCGGTGACCGCTGCGGCGGTGCGCTCCGCCTGCCGCGCGGGCACGGCCGCGGTGCCGAGCGAGGTCGGCAGGCCGGCGACGTCGAACAGGTCCTTGACGCCCAGCGCGAGTGCGTCGGGCCGATCGTCGGAGGCGCCCGGGGACGTGCCGACGCACGTGAACGCCCGCAGGCTCCGGTCCAGCTCGGACACGCGGTCGAGTCGGTCGGTCATCGTTCTCCGCCTCTCACTCTCCGGACAGCGCACGGAACCGCCGGCGCAGGATCACCCGCTCCATCCTCCCGACGGCGCTCTGCAGGGCAAGCAGAGGAAACCGACGACGATCCGGTTCGCTATTGACCGATGCCGTACTCTCAACCAAGTGGTTGGTGGAGAGCAGGCGGGCCGCCGCGACCAGCTGGTCGCCGCGGCGTTCCGGCGGGTTGCCGAGATGGGGTTCGAGGGGCTGCGGCTGCGACAGGTCGCCGAGGACGTCGGCATCGACCACTCGACACTGCACCACCACTTCGCCACCAAGCAGGACCTGGTCGGAGCGGTCGCCGAGTACACGACGAGGCATTTCTGGGCGGCGGCACCGCAGAGCACCGAGCCGGCCACCGCGCTGCGCGAGCACCTGGCGGCGCTCCGCCGGATGATCGAGGACCGGCCCGACCTCCTCGTCGTCACGGCCGAGCTCGACCTGAGGGGGCGCCGCGATCCGGCGGTGGCCGCCGAGATGGAGCACCACGAGGCCGGGTGGCGCGAGGTGCTGACGGGGGTGCTGGCCGCCGGCGCCGCGCAAGGGGTGTGGGCGAGGTCCGTCGAGCCGGTGGTCGCCACCGAGCTCGTGATCGCGACGGTCAAGGGTGTGCGGCTCACCCCCCGCGTCGCGGCACAGGCGTTCGAACAGCTCGAGGCCCTGCTGATCGGCGGGGCATCCGGGAACGCGGAGGGGGAGCGGCAGTGAGCGCACCAGGACGAGTGATCATCATCGGCGGCGGAATCGGCGGTCTGTGCCTCGCCCAAGGTCTGCTCCGAGCGGGCATCGACGTCACGGTCCACGAGCGTGACCAGGCCCTGGGCAGCCGGTGGGAGGGGTACCGGATCCACGTCAACCCGGTGGGGGCGCGAGCGCTGCACGCCTGCCTGCCCGATGCCCGTTGGCAGGAGTTCCTGGCCACCACCGGGCCGGGCGGCGACTTCGGCTTCCTGACCGAGCAGATGGACGAGCTCGTCGTCGTCGAGGAGTCGGTCATGTACCCCGACGGCGCGGACCCGGCGGAGAACCACTACGCCGCCGACCGGGCCACGCTGCGCCGGCTCCTGCTGACGGGTCTGGAGGACGTCGTGCAGTTCGGCGCCGAGTTCGTCGGCTACGAGCAGCGTCCGGACGGCACGGTCGAGGCGTCGTTCGCCGACGGGCGCACCGTGGTCGGGGACGTGCTGGTCGGAGCGGACGGGGCCTCGTCGCGCGTCCGCCGGCAGTACCTGCCCCACATCCGCACGGTCGATGCCGGCGCGGTCGGGGTGGCACACAAGATCTGGCTCACCGACGAGGTGCGCACCGCACTGCCGTCACGGCTCGGCACGGGCATGAACATCGTCAACGTGAACGCGCCCTGCTTCCTGTTCACCTCGGTCTTCGAGCCGCCGGACAGCTCCTCCGCGCCGTACCTGCTCTGTGCTCTCGTGACCCGTCCCGACCTGCTCCCGCCGGATGTCAGCGAGCTCGACAGCGATGCGCTGCGGGCCGTGGTCGACGTGCTCGTCGCAGGCTGGCATCCGCAGCTGCGCCGCGCGCTGGCCGAGTCGGACCGCGGCAGCCGCAGCGCCATCGCCTTCCGCGCAGCGGAGCCGGGGGAGCCGTGGCCGACCACACCGGTGACGGTCATGGGTGACGCGATCCACCTCATGCCGCCCATCGGAGGGCTCGGCGGCAACACCGCGCTGCGCGACGCGCACCTGCTCAGCCGGCTGCTGGCTTCGGTCGCCCGCGGTGAGCGCGACACCGTCTCGGCGATCGGCGAGTACGAGTCCGAGATGCGGGAGTACGGCACCGCGACCGTCCGCTACGTGCTGGCGCAGAAGGAGCAGGCCCTGTCCCGGGGCGTGCTGGCGACGGCGGGGGCCCGCGGTTGGTTCCGGCTGTGCGCCGCGGTGCCCGCGTTGCGCCGCCGCACCCTCGGGAGCGGCTTCGCGGGCCCGGCCGCGGCCCGTGCCTGGGAACGGGTGTGAGTGCGGCCGAGCCGGACGTCAGCGCCCGGCGGCGGATCCGGGTGTGCGGCTCGTGACGGCCGGGATGCGCCGCGCCAGCGCGGCGATGACCGCGACGCCTGCGCCCAGCGGCACCGCGAGGAAGAGGGCTCCGACCGGCCACAGGTTCGCGCCGACCACCTCGGCGGCCGCGCTGTAGACGCAGAACAGCACCAACGCCGGCACGGCGACACCCACCAGCGCCACCCGCACCCCGCGCAGGTATCCGGCGGCTCCCGACAGGACGGCCAGCCCGGCGCCTGCCGTCGCCCAGTGGGCCACCCGCACCGGTGACGCGAGGGTATTCGGGTCGCGGGTGGGCACCACGCTCCAGTCGGCGGGGAACACCACCCACCACAGTGCGGCCGTGGCCAGGGCCGAACAGCGCCGTGACACCCGCGGCCCGGATCATCCGGCGTCCACGAACTCGATCTCGGGCTCCACCCGCACGGGGGTGGCAAGGCTGTTGGCGATGAAGCACTCGCGGTGTGCCACCTCCACGAGGTGGCGCACGCGCTCCTCGCTCGGGCCTGCGACGAGCACGATCCGGGGCCGCAGCACGATCTCCGCGAGCCGGATCGGACGCTCCGCCTCCGGCATCGTGGCCGTCGCGTCGTCGCGGTAGTCGCGCACGTCGAGGCGCGCTCTCGCGGCGACGGCCAGGAACGACAGCAGCTGGCAGGACGCGGCGGCGAGCACCACGAGCTGCTCGGGGTTGAGCAGGGCCGGGTCGCCGCGGAACGCCGGATCGGAGGACAGCGCGAGCTCCGCCCCGGCGGGTGGGGCCGACCCGGTGTGTGCCCGTCCGTAGTGCTCGAAGCCCGCTGCGGTGGAGCCGGACCACGAGCAGAGGGCGCGGTACCGGTGGACGGGCGGCTCATCCATGATCAGAATCTAGCCTGCTCAGGCGAGCGCGCTGAGCAGTGCGGCGAGCTCGGCGGGCCGGTTCTCCGGGACCATGTGGTTGGTCGCGATCTCGTGGTAGCGCCAGGCCGGGCTCTCCCGCGCGTGCCGGGCCGGTATCTCGAAGGGACCGCCGGGGTCGGCGGTCGCCCGGATGTACGTGCGGCCCAAGTGCTGCTCCTCCAGCGGCACGGGGAGCCGGACCGGCTCGGTGAACGTCCCGACCGGCTGCGCCGTGCGGCGCAGGTTCGACCACGCCCCCGTCGCCGGGTCATCGAACTCCCGCGGGTCGGCCGGGACGAGCCACGGCGCTCCGATCTCCGCCACCGGGCCCGCGGGGGGCTGCCCGCTCAGCGAGGTGATGCTCTCGCCGTCGGCCGGTACGAACGCATCGAGGTAGACGAGTTCGCGTACGCGGTCGCCGATGTGCTCCAGCGCGCCCGTGACGACCATGCCCCCGTAGGAGTAGCCGAGGAGCACGACGTCGTCGAGGTCCTCGTAGCGCACCACGTTGACGACGTCGAGCACGTGCAGCGACAGATCGACGTGCGGGCCGGTCAGGTGTGAGCGTTCGCCGATGCCGGTGAGGGCCGGGGTGAACACCTCGTGGCCGTCGGCCTGGAGCAGCCGCCGTACGAGCCGGAACCCGTAGGAGCCGCCCCAGGCGCCGTGTACCAGGACGTAGCAGGCCACCTGGTCAGCGGGTGGGAAGACCGGCGTCGCGGCCGCCGGTGCGGTCGGCCGTGGGCCGGGGAGCGAGCGGGCCGCGCGAGCGGCGCCCCAGGAAGTCGCGGCCCTTCTTCAGCATCCGGCTCGCCGAAGTCGGTCCCCGCCGAGCCTCGATGAGGTCGCCGATGCGTCCGAGCAGCCAGCCCACGAGCGGTGCCGCGACCGCCAGGATGAGCCACATCCGCAGTCGCGCCGAGAAGAATGCCCACATCGGGCCCACCTCCATCGAGCCGGTCGGTCCGGCCCGGCGGCGGGGAGCCTATGCGGGTGCGACCCGTCCCGCACGATCAAGCGCCGCCGTCACCGGGCCCCGGACCGGACCCGAGCGTCAGCGCAGGTGCTTGATGACCTCGGCGAACGCGGCCATGTGCGGCTCCAGGACGCTGATGTAGCTGAGTCCGAACTCCTCGCGGTAGTGCCGCAGCCGGTCCGCGACCTCGGCGGGGGAGCCGATCAGGACACCGGGAAGTTGGGTGATCTGGTCCTCGGGCAGGCCGCTGGCCTGGCGGACGATCTCGACGTCGACCTTCTCGGTGCTCTCGCCCAGCGCCGCGATGAACAGGTTCAGCTCGATGTCGTCGAAACGGTCGCCTGCGGCGTCGCGCAGCACCTGGATGCGGCGGGCGAGCGCCTCCTGCGGGGCGACCCCCGGGGTCACCCCGGCCATGATGGAGAAGCTGAAGATGTCGGCCTCGCGGCCGGCGAGACGCAGCATGCGCTCGCCCGCGCCCCCCAGCATGATCGGCGGCTGGGGGTGGTCGGCCTGCGCGGCCAGCAGCGCACGCGTCTCCGCCAGGGTCGTCTCCAGCTTGCGCAGCCGCTCACCCGCGGTGCCGAACGGCACGCCGGCGGCCTCGAACTCGGTCGGGACGTAGCCGGTGCCCAGCCCCAGTTCGAGGCGGCCGTCGGTGAGGCGGTGCACGTCGGCGACGTCCCGGGCCAGGTATGCGGGGCTGAGAATGCCGGCGTTGAGCACGAACGTGCCCAGCCGGATGCTCGTCACGTCGGCCGCGGCCACCAACGCCGGGAACGGCGCGGTCAGACCCAGGTGGTCGGCCACCTGAAGCACGTCGTACCCGAGGTCCTCCACCTCCTGCACACGCGCTCGCCAGGCCGATCGGGAGCCGACGGTGAGCAGGGTGACACCGAAGCGGAACGGGTGGTTGGTCATGGCTGCCTTTCGTGCTGATGAACGGGTGAGCCGCCGAGGCGTCCCGAGTGGAGTACGTACACCAGCACTGCCGGGTTCACGATCTTCGTGTCGACCGGAACGGGTTCGACCCTCCGGACCCTGTCCGCTGTTCGGCACGCGATCACATCTTGGCCGCGGCGCTCTTGATCGCCTCGCGGATGCGGAAGTAGGTGCCGCAGCGGCAGACGTTCTCGATCTCGTCGATCTCCGCGTCCGTCGGGTCGGCGGTCCTGTTGAGGAGGGCGACGGCAGCCATGATCTGGCCCGGCTGGCAGTAGCCGCACTGGGCGACGTCCTGCTCCAGCCAGGCCTCCTGCACGGGGTGCAACTCGTCGCCGTCGGCGAGGCCCTCGATCGTGGTGACGTCGCGGCCCTCCACCTCCGACACCGGCGTGACGCAGGGGTTGAACGCCTCGCCGTCCAGGTGGCTGGTGCAGGCCTTGCAGACGTCGATCCCGCAGCCGTACTTCGGACCGGTGACGCCCAGCTTGTCGCGCAGTGCCCAGAGGGTGGGCAGGTCGGCCGGGGCGTCGACGGTGACCGAACGGCCGTTGACCGTGAAGCTGTAGCTCGGCATGGCGGTGCCTCCTAGCGAGGGAAGGGCTCGAAGTCGACCGGGAAGTTGATCGGGAAGCTGCGCGGGGTGATGCCGGTGGCGCGGGCGTACGCATTGGCGATCGCGCCGGCCGCGGCGGGTACACCGAGCTCGCCGGCCCCGCCCGGCTCCGACTCTCCCGGCAGGATGAAGATCTGCACGTCGGCGGGGGAGTCCGCCTGGCGCGCGTAGTGGAACTGCGAGTAGCTCCCCTCCAGCGGCAGCCCCTTGTCGATGTGCAGGCCGGCCCGCAGCGTCACCGAGATCGCGTCGGTGAGACCGCCGAGCAGCTGCGCCTTCAGCCCCCGGGGGTTGATCGGCAGACCGTAGTCACCCGCGATCACGGCCTTCGTCACGCGCGGTGCGCGCGGGTCACGGCCGTCGACCTCCACCAGGCAGGCGGTACGGGACCGGTACTCCTCGTGGAACGCGATGCCCTGGGCGAAACCGTCGTCCATCGAGCGGCCCCAGTCGCCCTCCTCGGCGACCTTGTCGAGCACCGCACGCTGCGCGTCGGTCTTGAGGAAGGCGCGGCGGAACTCGTAGGGGTCCTTGCCGAGCTTCGCCGCGACCGCGTCCACGACGATCTCCTCGCACCCCCGCGAGCTCACCGAGTAGACCGAACGCCATGCGCCGGTGTGCATGTTGATCGGTGCTTCGGTGAGCACCTGCTCCACGGCGCCGAAGTTGTAGGGGCTCTTCACGGTGAGTAGGAAGACGCTCTGCGCGAAGCCGAGGTTGCCGCCCGGCAGCTCTGCGGCGGTCGCAGTGAGGATCTCGCCGAGGCCGTGCGTCCAGTCGGTCTCGACGAACGCGGTGTGGTGCTCGAGCCGCAGCACCGTGTCGGGCCCGAGAGTGGCCCTGAAGCGGTGGTGCGCAGGCGGTCTGGCCCGGCCGTGACGCATGTCGTCGGTGCGCGACCACATCAGTTTGACCACCCGGCCTGTCGCCTGGGAGATCCGCGCCGCCTCCAGCGGGCCGTCCCAGAACAGCCTGCGCCCGAACGAGCCGCCCGCCTGCACCACGTGGCAGACGACCTTGCCCGGCGGCAGGCCGAGCTCCTTCGCGATCTGCTGCTGGGCCACGATCGGCGACTTCATGCCGCCCCAGATCTCGGCCTTCCCGCCGCGGACGTCGGCCACCGCCGAGTTGGTCTCCATGGGCGCGTGGCTGATGGGGGCCCAGTCGAACTCGAAGTCCATCTGGTTCGGCAGCGAGATCGGAGGGATCAGCGGCAGCGTCGTCTTGCGCAGCGCATCCCTGATGCCCTCGTCCGACAGATCGTCGACCGTGCCGGGGCCCCAGCTGACGTCCAGCGCGGTCACCGCGTCGAGTGCCTGGCCGAACGTCTCGGCGAGGACGGCGACCCCGGTCTCGATCACCGCGATCTCGAGGACGCCCGGCATGGCCCGGACGTCGTCCTCGTTGTGCACCTGCTCGACCGTGCCGTTGACCGTCGGGGGGCGGCGGACCATGGTGGGCGTGGCATCCGGGATGTCCAGGTCGAGCGTGTAGGTGAAGGCGCCGGTCACCATGGCGCGGGCGTCCACCCGCGGCTGCGGCGTGCCCACGAGCGTGAACTCCGACGGAGACTTCGGCCGGGCCACCAGCTCGTCGATCGGCAGGCTCGCCGCGAGGCGGGTGAGCTCGCCGTAGCCGGCGCTGCGTCCGTCGGCGGCGAGGACGCGGCCGCCTTCCGTGCGCAGGCCATCGGCCGCAACGCCCCAGCGGTCGGCCGCGGCCCCACACAACCGGGCCCGGGCCGCCGCTGCTGCCGCGCGTACGGGCCCGTAGACCGACCGGATCGAGTTCGACCCGCCCGTGAGCTGGTTCATCAGCAGCTCCGGCCGCGCCGGCGCCAGCGGCATGTCGACCCGGTCGAGCGGGAGGTCGAGCTCTTCCGCGACCAGCATCGCGACCGCCGTCGTCAGGCCCTGGCCCACCTCCATGCGGGGCAGCTCGGCCCGGACCCGGCCGCCCTCGGTGACCTCCACCGTGAACAGCAGCGCATCGGTCGGCCTTCCCGCCAGGATCAGGACGTCGCCGAGATCCTGCAGGTCGGCCGGCTGGGGCAGGCTGGGCGTCGGCACGGCGGACGCCCAGCCGGGGGCGAGGGTGTCGACGCCGAGCTTCGCGGCAACCGTCAACGTCGAACCCGCCACCAGATAGGTGAGGAACCTGCGGCGGTCGACGACCGGGCCGCGAAGCCCGGGGTGGACCGTGCGGTGGCGTCCGCGTGCCGGCTCGTCTGTGGGGTGTTGTGCCATCCGGGCTCCTCATGAGGGCACGACGGCGTGCCCCTCATCGCGGGGGGTGGGGGTAGCGGGTCGGACAGGGGAAGGCCGGCGGCGGCTCGGGGGCGGAGTGGCCTGGGTCACCAAGATCAAGGCCTCGTGGCACTCAACGACGGTCGCGTTGATCAGAAACGTCGAGAACGCCGGGAAGGGTGCCGATTCCGGGTTTCGCCTGTTGGGGGGTTTCCGGGCCCTGTCGGGCAGGTAGCCTCGTCGAGGTGACGGGCGACCGTCCGGTCCTGCTGGGCCTGCTGCTGTACCTACTCCTCGCGGCGACGCCGACAGTCCTGTTCTGGGTGGTGTCGCGAGTAGTGCCTGCTGTGCTCGACCGGCTGGCCGAGCGGCGCCACCGCAACCGCGTCGAGCCCGCCGGGCCCACACTGGAATGCGTGGTGGCCAACCTGCGGCGGTTGCGCCGCGAGGTGTGTGCCCGCTCGCAGCCCACGCACGTCCGACGCGTCGCGGTGCTCGCCGCCTACGACGACACTCTCGTGCAGACCTGCGGGCTGGTGGACGTCGACGCCCCGCTGGCCTCGGCGGCCGCCCCGGATCGTGCCTTCGCCCGGCTCCTCACGGAGGCGGCACTGGAGGACGCGGGGATCGCTCTCGACCCGCCGGAGGACGGGACTGCCGCCGCCTGAGAAGAACACAGTAAAGTCCGCTTTACGAACCCGGGAACGCCGGAGCCCGCTTCGGCGTTGGACATCACGGATGCCCAAGACGCTTCCGAGGAGGAACAGGTGCGCACCAGTAGCAACCCGGCGTTCCGCAACCTGCCCACCGGGCAGGGCGGCGGATACGCCACGTTCGACCGCCGCGGCGGCGCGATGGGCGGGGCAGCCGCCTATGGCGACGCCCAGGCCGCGCAGGTCGGATACGGGCGTGCCGAGATCGGTGAGCGCCCGCTCACGATGGACGACGTCGTCACGAAGACGGCCCTCACGGCTGGTGTCGCGCTCGTCACCGGCGTGCTCACCGCGATCAGCGGTCTTTTCGCGCTCGTACTCCCGGCGTTCATCGTCGGGATCGTGCTGTCGTTCGTCCTGATCTTCAAGCCGCAGTGGGCGAAGGCGCCGCTGGTGCTGCTGTACTCGGCCGCGATGGGTGTGGCGCTCGGTGGCATCACCGGCGCGCTGGAGCTGTCGGGCACGCAGTTCCAGGGCATCGGCCTGCAGGCCGTCATCGGCACCGCCGGCGTGTTCGTCGGCATGCTCGTGGTCTACAAGACCGGCGCGGTGCGCGTCACGCCGAAGTTCACGAAGTGGCTGATGGGCGCCCTGATCGGCGTCACGGTGCTGGCCGTATTCAACCTCATCTTCAGCTTCTTCATCCCCGGCGGTCTCGGGGTGCGGGAGCCGTCGCTGATCGGCTACCTGTTCAGCATCGTGTGCATCGGCGTCGCCGCGTTCAGCCTGCTGCTCGACTTCGACATGGCTGACCGTGCCGTCCGCGACGGTGCCCCGGCGAAGTTCGCCTGGTACATCGCGTTCGGCCTGATGACCACGCTGGTCTGGCTGTACATCGAGATCCTGCGGCTGCTGAGCTACCTCCGGCAGGACTGACCCCAAACGTTCCACCGCGCGTCGCGGCCCGGCACCCCTGAGGGATGCCGGGCCGCTGTCATCTGCCGCCGGTCAGCTCAGGCGCTCGAGCACCATCGCCATGCCCTGGCCCCCGCCGACGCACATCGTCTCCAGCCCGATCTGCTTGTCGTGGGTGCGCAGCCCGTTGAGCAGCGTGGTGGTGATGCGGGCCCCGGTCATGCCGAACGGGTGTCCCAGCGCGATCGCGCCGCCGTTGACGTTGAGCTTGTCCTCGGGGATGCCGAGCTCACGGGCCGACGGGATGACCTGCGCCGCGAACGCCTCGTTGATCTCGACGAGATCGACGTCGTCGATGGTCATGCCGGCCCGGGCGAGCGCCTGCTTCGACGCCTCGACCGGCCCGAGACCCATGATCTCCGGCGAGAGTCCGGAGACCCCGGTGGAGACGATCCGCGCGAGCGGCGTGATGCCCAGCTCGGCCGCCTTGGTGTCGGACATGATCACCAGGGCCGCTGCGCCGTCGTTGAGCGGGCAGCAGTTGCCTGCGGTGACCTTGCCGTCGGGGCGGAACACCGGCTTGAGCTGGCTGACCGCCTCGTACGTGACGCCGGACCGCGGCCCGTCGTCGGCGGAGATGACGGTGCCGTCGGGCAGGGTCACCGGGGTGATCTCCCGGGCGAAGAACCCGTCGGCGATCGCCTTCTCCGCGAGGTTCTGCGAGCGGACGCCGAAGCGGTCCATCTCCTCGCGGCTGATGCCCTTGAGCAGCGCGACGTTCTCCGCCGTCTGGCCCATCGCGATGTAGATGTCGGGCAGGTGCTCGTCGGGGCGCGGGTCGCTCCACGAGTCGGCACCGTTCTCGGCGATGTGCCTCGTACGGTCCGCGGCGTCGCCGAAGATCGGGTTGCGGGTGTCGGGCCACGAGTCGGAGCTGCCCTTCGTGAACCGGGAGACCGTCTCCACCCCTGCGGAGATGAACACGTCACCCTCGCCCGCCCTGATCGCGTGCAGGGCCATCCTGGTGGTCTGCACCGACGACGAGCAGTAGCGCGTGACGGTGGTGCCCGGCAGGGTGTCGTAGCCCAGCAGCACCGCGACGACCCGCGCCATGTTGAAGCCCTGCTCGCCACCCGGCAGTCCGCACCCGAGCATCAGGTCGTCGATGTCGGACGGGTCGAGCTGCGGCACCTGGGCGAGCGCGGCCCGGACGAGCTGCACGGTCAGATCGTCGGGCCGGATGGTGGTGAGCGACCCTTTGTGCGCACGGCCGATCGGTGATCGGGCCGCTGCGACGATCACGGCTTCGGGCATCGTCTTCTCCTCTGCAGTGGCTACCGTCGGACAATACCGCCGGGTAACCGTGGCGGGGGGCGGCCGCGGAACTGAGCCCGCCGCGCATACCTGACCCGATGTGTCAGGTTCTCCGTCCATGCTGTCGGCATGGCCACGTGGAACGACATCGAGAACGCCGAGCCCGAGTTCGCCGCCCGGGTCCGCCGCCTCTTCGAGATGCACAAACACAAGACGATCGCCACGCTCCGGGCCGACGGGTCGCCGCGCATCTCGGGCATCGAGACGGAGTTCGCCGGCGGCGAGCTGACGTTCGGGTCGATGCCGGGCGCGCGCAAGGGGGCGGACCTGCGCCGGGACCCGCGGTTCGCGCTGCACAGCGCGTCGGTCGACCCGCCGGAGGGGAATGAGTCGGCCTGGGCCGGCGACGCGAAGGTCGCGGGACGCGCGGTGTTCGCCGGCCCGCTCGACGGTGACGTGTCCGGTGACCTGTTCCGCACCGAACTCGAGGAGGTCGTGGTCACCGGCCTCAACCCGGAGGCCACCGCGCTGGTGATCGAGATCTGGACCACGGCCGGAGGGTTGCGCCGCGTCGAACGCGCCTAGAGCCCGCGCGCACCCGTGCTGTCGATACCGCGCGCGGCCGTTCGTCGTCATGCTGTGTGGCACCTCGCCACCGGGACCACCAGTGTGACGACAAGGAGCTTCGATTGAAGTACATGCTGCTGCTCTACGGCGCCCAGCCGGCCGAACCGCAGACCGAGCAGGCCATCCAGGAGGAGATGGACGAGTACTGGCCCTATGAGAAGGCCATCACCGACGCGGGTGTGAAGGTGGCGAGCGATGCGCTGCAGGGCGTGGAGACCGCCACCACCGTGCAGGTCCGCGACGACGGCGAGCGGGTCGTCACCGACGGGCCGTTCGCCGAGACCCGCGAGATCCTCGGCGGTTACTACCTGATCGACGCTCCCGATCTCGACGCAGCACTCGACTGGGCGGCCCGCTGCCCCGCCTCCCGCCGCGGCGGGAAGGTGGAGGTTCGCCCGATCCTGGAGTTCGAGGCACCGTGACCCTGGGAGCAGCCGGCTCCGTCGAAGCCGTGTTCCGTGAGGAGCGGGGCCGGCTGCTCGCCACTCTCGTGCGCCAGTTCGGCGATCTCGACCTGGCCGAGGAGGTCGCCTCCGAGGCCGTGGCCGCCGCGCTCGAGCACTGGCCCGTCGATGGGGTCCCCGGCAGACCTGCCGCGTGGTTGCTCACCACCGCGCGCCGGAAGGCCGTCGACAGGCTGCGGCGCGACAAGGCCTACGCCGCCCGGCTCGCCCTGATGCACGCCGACGCCGAGCGCGAGGTGTCCGGCCTCCCCACCGAGGAGGACGACGTTCCCGACGAGCGCCTCCGGCTGTTCTTCACCTGCTGTCATCCGGCCCTGCCGGTCGAGGCGCAGACGGCGCTGACCCTGCGTTGCCTCGCCGGGCTGTCCACACCCGAGGTGGCGCGCGCGTTCCTCGTCCCGGCCGCGACGATGGCGCAGCGCATCGTGCGGGCGAAACGCAAGATCCGGGACGCCCGCATCCCGTTCCGGGTGCCGGACGCGCACGAGCTACCCGGCCGGCTCCCGGGCGTCCTCCGTGTCGTCTACCTGATCTTCACCGAGGCCTACGCGGCGAGCGCGGGGCCCGAACTGGTCCGCGCGGACCTCGCCGAGGAGTCGATCCGGCTGGCCCGGATCCTGCACCGGCTGCTCCCCGCAGAGCACGAGGTGATGGGCCTGCTGGCGCTGCTCCTGCTCGTCGACGCCCGGCGGGCGGCCCGGACCGACGCGGACGGCGCGCTGGTGCTGCTCGACGAGCAGGACCGGTCACTCTGGGACCGCGACCGCATCGCCGAGGGGCGCACGCTCGTCGTCGCCGCGCTGCGCGCCAGGGCGCCGGGGCAGTACGGGCTGCAGGCGGCGATCGCGGCGGTGCACGACGAGGCCGCCGACGTGGCCACCACCGACTGGCCACAGGTGGTGGATCTCTACGGCGTGCTCGCGCAGGTGGCGCCGTCGCCGCTGGTCGACCTCAACCGAGCCGTGGCGGTGGCGATGCGCGACGGCCCGGCTGCCGGCCTGGAACTGATCGACGCGATGGCCGACGACGGGCGGCTGCGCGGCTACCACCTGCTGCCCTCTGCGCGGGCCGACCTGCTGCGCAGGCTCGGGCGGCACGGGGACGCCGCCGTGGCCTACCGGATGGCGCTGGAGACGGTGGGCAACGAACCGGAGCGCGCGTACCTGGAACGCCGGCTGTCCGAGATGGTGCGCGCCCAGCGCTAGCGGCGAGGAACCGTCGGTGTCATCCGGAGCGGCGCTTCGCGGCGAGCACGCGCAGCTTGTTCAGCGCCCGGTGCTGGGTGACGCGCACGGCGCCCGCCGTGGAATCGACGATGCGGGCGGTCTCCTCGGCGCTCAGCCCCAGCGCGACCCGCAGCACCAGCACCTCGCGGTGGTGCTCGGGGAGGTGCTCGAGGAGCTGTCGCAGCTCGGCGATCTGCGTGCCGAGCACGGCGATCGTCTCCGGGCCCGCGCTGGAGTCGGCCGAGTCGGGAAGGACCTCGGTGGCGACGGAACGGTTGCGCCCGGCTGCGCGGTAGGCGTCGACCACCTTGTTGCTGGCGATTCCGTAGACGAAGGCCATCACCCGCGTCTCACCGGGGCGCCAGCGCTCGAGTGCGTGGAAGAGCGCCAGGAGGACGTCCTGCGTGACGTCGTCGGGGGTCGCCATGCCCATCATCCCGCCCCCGATGCGCGCCCGGCAGTAGCGCACGACCAGCGGGCGGACGTGATGCAGCAACTTGTCCAGCGACGCCTTGTGCCCGCCGGCGGCCCGGGTGGCGAGGTCGTCCAGTTCGGCATCGCGCTTGGCCAGGCGAAAGGCTTCGGCTCGGTCGGATTCCTCCGCCGCGAAGTCGTCGTCCCCGACCGATGGCACCGGTGCGCCCCTCCTGCTCATCGGTCGGAACCGGGAACGGTCGCGGACGCGGGACCTCAGAAGGTTCCGGCCCGACCACTCCCGGGGAGTCGTGGGTCAACCGGCCGCTGCACGCTCAGCCGGGTGAGGTTTGTCCGTGCTGAGGAAGACTAGTCCGTTCGCCACGTTTTGTACTCCCGATCGGCCGGACGGCTGAGAGCGCAACGACCTTGCGTGGAGAGCCCGGGCCCACACCTCGTCCGTCGGGCGACCGATGCGCGGTGTCCACCGACCGTTCGGCGCCCGGGTGGGAGCATGGAGCCATGCGTTATGTCGAGCACGTCGCCGACCTCGTCGGGAACACTCCGCTCGTCCGGCTCGGCACGGTGGCGGAGGGCGTCGCCGCGCCCGTCCTCGCCAAGGTGGAGTACTTCAACCCCGGTGGGAGCGTGAAGGACCGCATCGCCCTGCGGATGGTGGAGGCGGCCGAGGCGTCGGGTGAGCTGCGGCCCGGCGGCACGATCGTCGAGCCCACGTCCGGCAACACCGGCGTCGGCCTCGCCATGATCGCCCAGCGCAAGGGTTACAGCTGCGTGTTCGTGTGTCCCGACAAGGTGAGCGACGACAAGCGCAACGTGCTGCGCGCCTACGGCGCCGAGGTCGTGGTCTGCCCCACCGCCGTCGAGCCCGACCACCCGGACTCCTACTACCGGGTCTCCGACCGGCTGGTCAGCGAGATCGAGGGCGCCTGGAAGCCCAACCAGTACGCCAACGTGAACAACCCCGAGTCGCACTACCTCGGCACGGGCCCGGAGATCTGGGAGCAGACCGACGGCCGGATCACCCACTTCGTGGCCGGTATCGGCACCGGCGGCACCATCAGCGGTACCGGGCGCTACCTGAAGGAGGTGTCCGACGGTCGGGTGCAGGTGATCGGCGCCGACCCCGAGGGCTCCGTGTACAGCGGTGGCGGCGGCCGGCCCTACCTCGTGGAGGGCGTCGGCGAGGACTTCTGGCCCACCACCTACGACAAGGACATCTGCGACCGGATCGTCGCGGTCTCCGACGCCGACTCCTTCCACATGACCCGCCGGCTCGCCCGCGAGGAGGCGCTGCTCGTCGGTGGCTCGTGCGGAATGGCGGTGGCGGCGGCGCTGGTCGTCGCCCGCGAACTCCCGGCGGACGCGGTGGTGGTCGTGCTGCTGCCGGACGGCGGCCGCGGCTACCTCGGCAAGGTCTTCAACGACTCCTGGATGGCGAGCTACGGCTTCCTTCCCCCGGCGCAGGGCGCCACCGTGGGTGACGTGCTCCGCCGCAAGGACGGCTCGATCCCCGCCCTCGTGCACGCCCATCCGAACGAGACCGTGGCCGACGCCGTGCAGTACCTGCGCGAGTTCGGCGTCTCGCAGATGCCGGTCGTCCGGGCGGAGCCGCCCGTGATGGCGGCGGAGGTGGCGGGCGCGGTGGTCGAGCGCGACCTGCTCGACTCGCTGTTCACCGGCCGCGCGCAGCTGTCGGACCGGCTGGAGAAGCACATGTCCGTGCCACTGCCCACCATCGGCGCAGGCGAGGCGCTGGACACGGCCATGAGCGCGTTCGCCACCGCCGACGCCGCGCTGGTGCTGGTGGACGGCAAGCCCGCCGGCGTCGTGACCCGCTCCGACGTGCTGGCGTTCCTGGGCAGCTGAACTGCGGCGGCTCGTTGCAGCAAAGCCACTTTCACGCAACCGGGTGGCATGAACGTGGCTTTGCTGCAACAGGGACCACCGCACGGCCCGACCCGTCGCGGTCCGCGTAGCGTGCTCTCATGCGCGGCTTCTCCACCAACGCCATCCACGCCGGCCAGGAGCCGGACCCGACGACCGGTGCGGTGATCACGCCGATCCACCAGTCATCCACCTTCGCCCAGGACGGGGTGGGTGGTTTACGCGGCGGCTACGAGTACTCGCGCAGCGCCAACCCCACCCGCACGGCCCTGCAGGAGTGTCTGGCCGCCCTCGAAGGCGGACGGCACGCGCTCGCGTTCGGTTCCGGGATGGGCGCGTCCGACGTGCTGCTGCGGGTGCTGCTGCGCCCCGGCGACCACATCGTCATCCCGCACGACGCGTACGGCGGCACCTTCCGGCTCGTCGACAAGGTGCTGGCGCAGTGGGGCATCGAGCACACCCCGGCCGACCTCGCCGACATCGACGCGCTGCGCGCCGCCCTGCGGCCGACCACCCGCGCCATCTGGTGCGAGACGCCCACCAACCCCCTGCTCGGGATCGGCGACATCGCGGCGCTCGCCGATGTCGCACGGTCCGCAGGCGCGCGGCTCGTCGTCGACAACACCTTCGCGTCGCCCTACCTGCAGAACCCGCTCGGTCTCGGCGCCGACGTGGTGCTGCACTCCACCACCAAGTACGTCGGCGGTCACTCCGACGTGGTCGGCGGCGCGCTGGTCACGAGCGACGACGAGCTGGCCGAGAAGCTGCGCTTCACCCAGAACTCCGTCGGGTCGGTCCCGGGCCCGTTCGACGCGTGGCTCACCCTGCGCGGGGTCAAGACCCTCGCGGTGCGGATGGAGCGCCACAGCGACAACGCGGAGCGCGTGGCCGAGGTGCTCACCGGGCAGAAGGGCGTGGAGAACGTCCTCTACCCGGGCCTGCCCGAGCACCCGGGCCACGAGGTCGCGGCGAAGCAGATGCGCAGGTTCGGCGGGATGGTGTCCTTCACCCTGGCGGGCGGCCGCGAGGCGGCCCAGCGCGTGTGCGCGGCCACGGAGATCTTCACGCTGGCCGAGTCGCTCGGCGGTGTCGAGTCGCTGATCGAGCACCCCGGTGCCATGACGCACGCGTCGGTGGCCGGTTCGGTACTGGAGGTGCCCGACAACCTCGTGCGCCTCTCGGTGGGGATCGAGGACGTCGAGGATCTGGTGGAGGACCTCAGGCAGGCGCTCGCCGCCGCCACCCGCTGACCCGGGGGATCAGCTCTTCGCCGGGGTGCCCAGCTCCGTGGGCGCCGGGGGCTGCTGGCCGGGTTCGGGCACCACGAGGTCGCCCGGGGCGATGCAGCCCCCCACGAGCTCGTAGCCGTTGACCCCGAGCTCGTAGCGGCCCGGATCGTCGCAGCCGGCACCCTCGACGGTGGCCACCGCCACCGCTGCCAGCACCGCGGCCACGAGCAGCGGAGCCATGGCCCGCAGCCGAGTCATCCGACCTCCCTGCCGGCGGCGCCCTCGGAGCGCCACCCACCATCTGTCCACAGGTTACCCGGGGGACGCCGACGGTCGCTGCCACGGTGCGAGGATGGACGCATGGTCACTGCTGGTCCCGTCGCCTCGCCGCCCGTCGGGTTGGCAGATGTCCGTAGCGCTCAGGAGCTACTGCGCGGGGTCGTCTCGCCCACTCCCATGGCAGGCTCGCGTGCGCTGAGCGAGCTGTGCGGCGGACCCGTGTGGTTGAAGTGCGAGAACCTGCAGCGCACCGGGTCGTTCAAGATCCGCGGCGCTTACACCCGCATCGCCCGCCTTGACGACGAGCAGCGCGCCCGCGGGGTGGTGGCCGCCAGCGCGGGCAACCACGCGCAGGGGGTGGCGCTGGCCGCCCAGATGCTCGGCATCGAGGCCACGGTCTTCATGCCCGCACAGGCGGCGATCCCGAAGGTCGGCGCCACGCGCGGCTACGGCGCCCGGGTGCACCTCGTCGGGGAGCACATCGATGGCAGCATCGCCGCGGCCATCGAGTTCGCCGAGCGCACCGGGGCCGTTTTCGTCCACCCGTTCGACCACCCGGACATCATCGCCGGGCAGGGCACGGTCGGGCTGGAGCTGCTCGAGCAGGTGCCGGACGTGCGCACCGTGCTCGTCTGCACCGGCGGCGGTGGGCTGCTCGGCGGCATCGCCGCGGCCGTGAAGGCCCAGCGACCCGACGTCGCGGTGGTGGGGGTGCAGGCGGCGGGAGCGGCGGCCTGGCCGGCGTCGCTCGAGGCAGGCGTGCCCACCGCGCTCGCCTCGATGCGCACGATCGCCGACGGGATCGCCGTCGGACAGCCGGGAAAGGTCACGTTCCCCCAGGTGGCAGCCCTCGTCGACGAGATCCTCACCGTCGACGACGACGCGCTGTCCCGGGCCCTTCTGCTCTGCCTCGAACGCGCGAAGCTGCTGGTCGAACCGGCAGGCGCCGCCGCGGTGGCCGCGCTCCTGGAGCACCCGCGCCGATTCGCCACACCCGCGGTCGCCGTGCTCTCCGGCGGCAACGTGGATCCCCTCGTGCTGCTGCACGTGATCCAGCACGGCATGGCCTCCGCAGCCCGCTACCTGTCGCTGCGGGTGCGGGTGGGCGACCGGCCCGGCGCACTCGCCGAGCTGCTCGCCCACGTCGGCTCGCTCGGCGCCAACGTTCTCGACGTCGAGCACTCGCGGATCTCGGGCACGCTGCCCCTCGGTGAGGTGGAGGTGGCGCTGGCGCTCGAGACCCGAGGAACCGAACACTGCAGCGAGCTGGTGCAGGCACTGCGCGGTGCCGGCCACGCCGTCGTCGAGGTGGCCGGACCGCGCTGAAGCCTGCTCCGGCCGTTGCCGGGCAGTGTGTGGTCGAGTGGGCTGTGCGTCAGCCCCGGAACGGCTCCGCGGAGACCAACGAGACCTTCATGTTGCCGCCGTCGGGCAGCTGGTACTCCCGTGTCTCCCCGGCTCGCGCGCCGAGCAGGGCGGCCCCGAGGGGCGAGTTCGGCGAGATCACCTGCAGGTCGCCGTGGCTGCCCTCCTCGCGGGAGCCCAGCAGCACGGTCTCCGAGTCCTCGTCGTCGTACCGGATCTTCAGCACCATGCCGGGGGCGGCGACGTCGGACGAGGTGGGCGGCGTGCCCACGTGTGCCGTGCGGAGGAGCTCCTGGAGCTGGCGGATGCGCGCCTCCTGCTGGCCCTGCTCCTCGCGCGCGGCGTGGTAGCCGCCGTTCTCCTTGAGGTCGCCCTCCTCGCGGCGGGCGTTGATCTCGGCAGCGATGACGGGGCGGTTGGCGATCAGCTCGTCGAGTTCCTGCTTGAGCCGGTCGTAGGCATCCTGGGTCAGCCAGGTCACCTGGGTGTCCGTCACGGTCATCACTCCTCCAGCCTGTCCAGGTCCATGCAGCCACGGACCGTTCGCCCGCGGGGAACGAGGTCCGCCGACAGCGCGGCCCCGGTCTCGTGGGCGGCATAGCCCCGAGTAAGGAAAAACACGACCCGCCTGCGGGCCGTGTGCGGGCAACGGTAACACGGTGGCAGCCGCTCGTCGCAGCCATTCGACGAACGGTTGGGGTGTTCGAGAAGTTCCCGGGGATCTCATCGTCGCAGGTCAATGGCCTCTCGGCGGTGACATGCGGCGCTCGGGCGGTACCCGGCCGGAGCCCCGGCGACCGCTCACCGTAACCGGAACCGCCGCGTGGGCCGTGTGGTAGAGCCCGGCGGGGTGTCGACCATCCGGTGGCGCAGGTGACCTTACCCGTCACAAGGTGGTGGCGGGCACCAATAGGAGGGGAAGCACTGGCGAGCCATCGGTGTTGACCAGGGGAGGAAGGGATTGTCCGGGTGATCTGCCACCATCGGCATCCGGCACGTTCTCTCTGAACTGTTCCGTTTCGTCCCGGAAGGACCGCCCGACCCCCATGTCCTCTCTTGCTCCGTACAGCGGCGGACCACTACGGCTCATGACAGTGCACGCCCACCCCGACGACGAGTCCAGCAAGGGCGCTGCCACCAGCGCCCGTTATGTCTCGGAGGGCCATGAGGTCATGGTCGTCACGTGCACCGGCGGGGAGGCCGGGAGCATCCTCAACCCGGCCATGAACCGTCCCGGTGTGCTCGACGATCTTCCCGCGGTCCGGCGCGCCGAGATGGCCCGCGCGGCCGAGATCCTCGGCGTGCAGCACCGCTGGCTCGGGTTCGTCGACTCGGGGCTCCCGGAGGGCGACCCCAAGCCGCCGCTTCCGGAGGGGTGCTTCGCGCTGCAGGACCTGGAGGTCGCCACCAAGCCGCTCGTGGCCCTGATCCGCGAGTTCCGACCGCACGTCGTCATCACCTACGACGAGACGGGCGGTTACCCGCACCCCGACCACATCCGCTGCCACGAGGTCTCCGTGGCCGCCTTCGACGCCGCAGGCGACCCCGACCGCTTCCCCGGCACCGGTGCACCGTGGCAGGCGCTGAAGCTCTACTACTCCCACGGCTTCTCGCGCACTCGGCTGGCGGCGCTCCATGAGGCGCTCACCGCGCGCGGCCTCGAGTCGCCCTACGCCGAGATGCTGACCAACTGGCCGGCGGACCGTCGCGATCCCGGTGAGCGCGTCACCACCCGCGTGACGTGTGCCGACTGGTTCGACGTGCGTGACAAGGCCCTGCTCGCCCACGCCACGCAGATCGATCCCACCAGTCGCTGGTTCATCATCCCGCTCGACATCCAGCGCGAGGTGTGGCCTTTCGAGGAGTACGAGCTTGCGCGCAGCTTCGTCGACGTGCCCGATCCGGAGGACGACCTGTTCGCCGGGATCGAGGCCGGGGTGGCGGTGCGCCCGGCCGTCTGACCGGCGCGTATCGTTCACGGTGTGAGTCCGCTGGCGGCCGAGCCGTTCCTGACCGGGTCGCTCCTGATCGGTCAGGGTGGCGCGGCTCCTGTCATGCCCGCGTCCATCACGGTGCTGGCGCAGGACCCGGCTCCGCCGCCGGGCAAGGGCCCGGAGTTCGGCGAGGCGTCGCCGATCGCGCTCGTGGTCATCGTCGTGCTGGCGATCGTCACGGCCGTGCTGATCCGGTCGATGACCAAGCGCCTCAAGAGGCTGCCGCCGAGCTTCGATCCCGTCGACGAGACGGCTGAGGGCCGGCCAGGCGAGACGCCCGACGGCTCCGGCGAGAAGGCCGACACCGAGCCGGGTGTGAGCCGGGCAGGGCGTCGCCCAGAGGATGCCGGGGGCGGCCGGCCCTGACAGGCTGGTGACATGCCGAACCGGCTCGCCGTCGCCACCAGCCCGTATCTGCTCCAGCACGCCGACAACCCCGTCGACTGGTGGGAGTGGTCCGACGAGGCGTTCGTCGAGGCGGCCCGCCGGGACGTTCCGGTGCTGCTGTCGGTGGGCTACGCGGCCTGCCACTGGTGCCACGTCATGGCCCACGAGTCGTTCGAGGACGGGGCCACCGCGAAGCAGATGAACGCGGACTTCGTCGCGGTCAAGGTCGACCGCGAGGAGCGCCCGGACATCGACGCCGTCTACATGTCCGCCACCCAGGCACTGACCGGCCAGGGTGGCTGGCCGATGACCTGCTTCCTCACCCCGGCGGGCGAGCCGTTCCACTGCGGCACCTACTACCCACCGGCCCCGCGCCACGGGATGCCGGCGTTCCGCCAACTCCTCGACGCCGTCACGAGGGCGTGGCGTGACGACGGCGAGCGCGTCCGTCGCTCGGCGGGCGAGATCGCGGCCCGGCTGGCCGACAGCGCTGCCGCGGCACTGCCGCCGTCGGCCGTCGACCCGGACTCCCTCGACCGGGCCGCCGCCACCCTCACGGAGCTGTTCGACGAGCGGGCAGGCGGGTTCGGGGGCGCCCCGAAGTTCCCGCCGTCGATGGTGCTGGAGTTCCTGCTGCGCAACCACGAGCGCACCGGCTCCGACAGCGCGCTGCGCCCCGTCGTCCTCACGTGTGAGCGCATGGCCCGCGGCGGGATGTACGACCAGCTCGCCGGCGGGTTCGCCCGGTACAGCGTCGACGCCGAGTGGGTCGTGCCGCACTTCGAGAAGATGCTGTACGACAACGGGCTCCTGCTGCGCGTCTACGCCCACCTCGCGCGGCTCACCGGAGCCGCGCTGCCCCGGCGCGTCGCCGAGGAGACCGCCGCATTCCTGCTCCGCGACCTGAGGACCGCCGAAGGTGGCTTCGCCTCCGCGCTCGACGCCGACACCGACGGCGTCGAGGGCCTCACCTATGCGTGGACCCCACAGCAGTTGCGCGACGTGCTCGGCGACGACGACGGGATCTGGGCCGCGGGCCAGCTGACGGTCACCGACGGCGGCACGTTCGAGCACGGCTCGTCCACCCTGCAGCTGCTGATCGACCCCGACGACCCCGAGCGCTGGGAGCGGATCCGAGCCGCGCTGCTGGCGTCGCGCAACACCCGGCCGCAGCCCGCGAGGGACGACAAGGTGATCACGTCCTGGAACGGGATGGCGATCCTCGCCCTCGCCGAGGGCGGAGCCGCGTTCGGCCGCAGGGACTGGGTCGACGCCGCGGCGGAGGCCGCCGACCTCCTGCTGCGGCTGCACATGGTGGACGGGCGGCTGCGCCGCTCGTCGCGCGACGGCGTGGTGGGCCACGCCGCGGGAGTGCTGGAGGACCACGGGTCCCTGGCCGAGGCGCTGCTCGCGCTGCACCAGGCCACCGGCGCCCCGCGCTGGCTCACCGCGGCCACGAACGTGCTCGACGTCGCGCTCGAGCACTTCGCCGACCCGGAGCGCCCGGGAGCCTTCTACGACACCGCCGACGATGCGGAGGCGCTCCTGCACCGGCCGCGCGAGTTCACCGACAACGCCACGCCCTGCGGCAGCTCCGCGCTCGTCTCCGCCCTGCTCACGGCGTCGGTACTGGTGGAGGACCCAGCCCGGTACCGCGAGGCTGCGGAAGCCGGCCTACGCGGCGCGGGCACGCTGGCCGAGCACCACCCCCGGTTCGCCGGCCACTGGCTCACCGCGGCCGAGGCGATGGTCCGGGGGCCCCTGCAGGTGGCGGTGGTCGGAGGCGACGGCGACCCGGCCCGGGAGGCCCTGTTGGCGCACGCCCGCCACATCGCGCCCGGCGGCACCGTCATCGTCCCCGGCCAACCCGATGCGGCCGGAGTCCCGCTGCTGGCCGACCGCCCACTCGTGGGCGGCGGGGCGGCGGCGTACGTCTGTCGCGGCTTCGTCTGCGACCGTCCCGTCTCGACGGTCGAGGAGCTCACCGCCGGCCTCACCCTCCGCCCCTGACCCCTACCCCCAAGCCCCCGCGAGTCGCCCGTTTTCGGTGCGCGAGTCGCCCGCCCCGCTCCGCGAGTCGCCGGCCCCCGTCCCGCGAGTCGCCCGCTTTTGGTGCGCGAGTCGCCCTTTACCGCTCCGCGAGTCGCTCGTTCCTGCTGCGCGAGTCGCCCCGCCCCGGGCCGCACTCTGGCCCGGCGAGGGTCACCCACCTCGGGCATGACGCGGTTCGCTCCCGGTGAAACCATCCCGTTCACGCCAGTTGCTGTGTAATCTCGTAATCAGTTCACACAGGAGGTGGCGTTGATGACCGGAAGGATGCACCGCGGGTGGCCAGGGGCCGGCGGACGAGGCGGCCGCGGCCCGGGCCGAGGGGGCTGGCAGCAGGCCGACCTGCCCGGTGCCGAGGACGCGTCGGCCTGGCTGCAGGGCCGGCTGCCCGACGGGTGGTTCGTGGCTGTGCCGGAGGTGACCGTCGACCGCGAGGAGATCCTCATCGTCGGGGCGCTGCCGCCGCTGGAGGGCGAGTTCGCCGACACCGAGGCGGGCCGAGCCGACCGTGCGGCTGCGGTGGCGGGGCGCATCTCGCGCTTCCGCGAGAGCACGCGGGAGGAGCGCATCGAGATCGCGCGGCAGGCGGAGCACCGCTACCAGCGCAAGGTCGCCTGGGGTGCGCGTCTCGGCGACACGGTCGAGCTGTTCACCGTGGCCTCCGTGCCGGTGATGACGCGGCTGCGTCAGCCGGAACGCATCGTGCTCGACACGTTGGTCGACTCCGGCGTCGCACGGTCGCGATCCGACGCCCTGGCGTGGGCCGTGCGCCTCGTCGGGCAGCACGCCGACGAGTGGCTGGGCGAGCTGCGTGACGCGATGGCGAAGGTCGACGAGCTGCGGGCGAAGGGTCCCACCGGCGGCGACGTCCCCTGACCGGCGCGCCGGACCGGCGACTCGCCGACGCAAAGCGGGCGACTCGCGGGCGTAGATCGGGCGACTCGCGGCGCTGGGGCGGGCGACTCGCGCACCAAAAGCGGGCGACTCGCGGGGCGGGGGGCGGGCGGCTCGGGGGGCGGCTCAGAACAGGATGAGCCAGATCGCGATGTAGTGGCAGATCGCGGCGAGCACCGTGGCCGCGTGGAAGAACTCGTGGTAGCCGAACGTGGCGGGCCACGGGTTCGGCCTGCGGGTGGCGTAGAAGACCGCCCCCACCGTGTAGAGCAGCCCGCCGGTCAGGAGCAGCACGAGCGCCGCGACCCCACCGCCGGTGAGCATCGCGGGGATGACGAACACGGCGACCCAGCCGAGCGCGATGTAGATCGGCACGCCGACCCACGCCGGGGCGTGCGGCCACACCGTCTTCAATACAACGCCTGCGAACGCGCCCGCCCAGACCACGATCAGCACCCAGCGGGCGGTGCTGGGGTCCATCGCCAGCGCGGCGACCGGAGTGTAGGTGCCCGCGATGAACAGGAAGATCATCGAATGGTCGAGCCTGCGCATCACGGTCCGGCTGCGCGGGGTGCGCCAGGTGCGGCGGTGGTACAGCGCGCTGATGCCGAAGAGGCCGAGGATCGTGACGCTGTAGACCGAGGTGGCAAGGGCGGCGCCCCTGCCCACGAGCGCGGCCGAGACGGCGATCAGCGTGGCCGACGCAGCGATCGACACGGTGAACGACCAGAAGTGCAGCCACCCGCGCATTCGTGGCTTGACCAGCGGCGCGCCGGGAGGCACGGGGACCGTCCGCATGCTCACCATGTCGAGGTTACGGCACGTCGAGTGCTCCACATGTGTACCGGTTTGTGAACAACACCATGCGGTTTTCCGGAGCTGCCGTGCGCCGCAGGGGCCCGTGGCGCCGGGCGTACGCTGACGGCCCGTGGGCGTCCGTGACGTGCTGTACTCGCTGTACGAACGCAAGCTGAGCCACGAGCTGAGCAGAGGCACGGCGGCCAGACCGCGGCATGTCGCTCTGATGCTCGACGGCAATCGTCGGTGGGCGCGCGGCGAGGGTTTCACCGACGTCAACGACGGCCACCGGGTCGGTGCCGCCAAGATCGTCGATCTGCTCGAGTGGTGCGACGAAGCCGGCGTCGAGGTCGTCACCCTGTGGCTGCTGTCCACCGACAACCTCAGCCGGCCTGCGGACGAGCTCGAGCCGCTGCTCGAGATCATCACCAACGTCGTCGACGAGCTGAGCAGCCCCACTGCTCGCTGGCGGCTGCGGATCGTCGGCGCGTTGGAGATGCTCCCGCGCGACATGGCCCACCGGCTCTCCGCCGCGGCGGCCCGCACGGTCGGGCGTCCCGGCCTGGAGCTGAACATCGCTGTCGGCTACGGGGGGCGTCAGGAGATCGCCGACGCCGTCCGCAAGCTGCTGCTCCAGCACGCCGAGTCGGGCACCTCGATCGAGGAGCTGGCCGAGGTGCTGGACGTCGACCACATCGCGGCGCACCTGTACACGTCGGGCCAGCCGGACCCGGACCTGGTGATCCGCACGTCGGGCGAGCAGCGGCTCTCCGGCTTCCTGCTGTGGCAGTCCGCGCACTCCGAGTTCTGGTTCTGCGAGGCGTACTGGCCCGCGTTCCGCCGCGTCGACTTCCTCCGCGCCCTGCGTGACTACGCCGCGCGTCACCGCCGCTTCGGTTCGTGAGCTTCGCCCCACTCCGTCACCGGCTCGAGCGACCGCCAGGTCCGGATAAACGGACAAATGCCGCAGCGTTGACGACAGGCGGTGTTCATTGGGCGATGAGCGGTAGTCCGTTCTGTTAATTCTCGCTGCGAAGTCTCAGGCTGACGCGGTGTTGCTGTTGACCGCACCCGGGTGACCGCCGGTAGCGTTCTCGTCAGCGGCCCGTACCCGATGCGGACCGCTCGGGAGGCCCTGGTCGTGGTGTCACTTGCACCCGAGGGGGCCGGCACCCGGCCCTCGCGGGCGTGGTCGGCGGCGAGCTCCAGGCCGTCGAGAACGCCCCGGCCAAGGCCCGCCGGCCCAACGGTGATGTGGGCGCGGTGTCGCGCTCACCAGGGAGCAATCGTCGGCTGTACTTCCGGAGTCGCCTCGAACGACCCGGGATTCGGCTGAGACGAGCGCTAGCGAGGAGCCTTCGTGACCGACCGTCGTACTGCCCCCGCTTCGCATTCCACCCGCTGCTACGTGCTCGACACCTCCGTGCTGCTGTCCGACCCGTGGTCGCTGACCAGGTTCGACGAGCACGAGGTCGTCCTGCCGCTAGTGGTGATTACCGAACTCGAGGGCAAGCGGCACCACCCGGAACTCGGGTGGTTCGCCCGCACGGCACTGCGCATGCTGGACGAGCTCCGCATCGAGTACGGCCGCCTGGACGCCCCGGTGCCGATCGGCACCGTGGGTGGCACCCTGCACGTCGAGCTCAACCACACGGATCCGGAGGTGCTCCCGGCCGGGTTCCGTACCGACTCCAACGACAGCCGCATCCTTGCATGCGCGCTGAACCTCGCCGCCGAACGCAAGCTCGACGGCCGGGGTGAGGTGGTGCTCGTCAGCAAGGACATGCCGCTGCGTGTGAAGGCGGCCGCCGTCGGGCTGCAGGCCGACGAGTACCACGCACTCGACGTGGTGCCGTCGGGTTGGACGGGGATGACCGACCTGGACGTGACGTCCACCGATGTGGACGCCCTGTTCCGGGACGGCGTGATCGACCACGACGCTGCACGCGACCTTCCGTGCAACACGGGCCTGCGGCTCACGGGCGGCGGTTCGGCTGCCCTGGGCCGGGTGACGTCCGACAAGCGCGTCCGCCTGATCCGCGGCGACCGCGAGGCGTTCGGGCTGCACGGTCGCTCGGCTGAGCAGCGCATCGCCCTGGACCTGCTGCTCGACCCCGAGATCGGGATCGTCTCCCTGGGTGGCCGGGCCGGCACCGGAAAGTCGGCGCTCGCGCTCTGCGCGGGGCTGGAGGCGGTGATGGAGCGCCAGCAGCACCGCAAGGTCGTCGTCTTCCGGCCGCTCTACGCCGTCGGCGGCCAGGAGCTGGGATACCTGCCCGGCAACGAGAGCGAGAAGATGGCGCCGTGGGCGCAGGCCGTCTTCGACACCCTCGGTGCGGTCGTCAGCCAGAACGTGCTCGAGGAGGTCATGGCCCGCGGCATGCTGGAGGTGCTGCCGCTCACGCACATCCGTGGGCGCTCGCTGCACGACAGCTTCGTGATCGTGGACGAGGCTCAGTCGCTGGAACGCAATGTGCTGCTCACGGTGCTGTCCCGGCTGGGAACGGCGTCACGGGTGGTGCTCACCCATGACGTCGCGCAGCGCGACAACCTCCGCGTCGGGCGGCACGACGGCGTCGCGGCGGTGATCGAGAAGCTGAAGGGCCACCCGCTCTTCGCGCACGTCACGCTCACCCGCAGTGAGCGGAGCCCGATCGCCGCGCTGGTGACCGAGATGCTGGAGGGCCCGGCGGCGTAGACGTCGCCACGGCCCGTCGATTGCAGCAAAGCCACTTTCACGCAACCACGTTGCATGAAAGTGGCTTTGCTGCAATCCCCCGGGGCCGCGGGGGGTCACAGGCCGTGCGGGGTGCCCTCCGTGAAGCCTGCTGTGGTCTGCACGCCCACGGCTGCGTGCTCGTGCAGCTCGTCGAGGGTGCGGGCGCCGGCGTAGGTGCACGCCGAGCGCACCCCGGAGCAGATGCCGTCGAGGACGTCCTCGACGCCGGGGCGGGCGGGGTCGAGCAGCTGCCGCGAGCTCGAGATGCCCTCCTCGAACAAGGCCTTGCGGGCCCGCTCGAAGCTGCCGTCGCCGCGGGTACGGGCCCCGACCGCGCGCTTGGACGCCATCCCGAACGACTCCTTGTAGGGGCGCCCGTTCTCGTCGCGCAACAGGTCGCCGGGTGACTCGTAGGTGCCGGCCAGCCAGGACCCGATCATCACGGCGGACGCGCCGGCGGCGAGGGCGAGCGCGACGTCCCGTGGGTGGCGTACGCCGCCGTCGGCCCAGATCCGGACGCCGTGGTCGCGTCCCGCGTCCGCGCACTCGAGCACCGCGGAGAACTGCGGGCGCCCCACGCCGGTCATCATCCGGGTGGTGCACATGGCACCAGGGCCGACGCCGACCTTGATGATGTCGGCGCCCGCCTCCGCGAGGTCGCGCACACCCGTGGCCGTGACCACGTTGCCCGCCACGATCGGCACTGCGGAGCCCGCGTCGGCCACCACCTTCCGGACGGCCCGCAAGGCGTCCAGCATCTTGTCCTGGTGGCCGTGGGCGGTGTCGACGACCAGCACGTCCACCTCCGCGGCCAGCAGCGCCTCGGCCTTGACGGCGACGTCGCCGTTGATGCCGACCGCCGCGGCGGTGCGAAGCCGTCCCCGCGCGTCGAGCGTGGGGGAGTAGATCGCCGAGCGCAGGGCCCCGAGCCCGGTGAGCAGGCCCGCGAGTCGCCCGTCCCCGTCGAGGCCGAGGGCGACCCGCCGCGTGCCGAGTGCGTCGAACACCTCTCGCGGCGGCGTGTCCATCGGCAGCATGACCGGCGAGGGGTCGAGCACGTCGCCCAGCCGCGTGAACCGGTCGACGCCGCTGCAGGCGGCCTCGTCGACCGTGCCGACCGGCCGGCCGTCCTCGTCGACCACGACGACCGCGCCGTGGGCGCGCTTGGACAGGAGGTTGAGCGCGTCCGCCACCGCGTCGGCGGGAGTGAGCACGAGCGGGGTGTCCCAGACGGGGTGCCGGGCCTTGATCCAGGCGACGATCTCGGCAACCGCGTCGGAAGCGACGTCCTGCGGTAGCACGGTGAGTGCTCCGCGGCGGGCCAGTGTCTCGGCCATCCGCCTGCCCGCGACCGCCGTCATGTTGGCCGCGACGACCGGGACCGTGGCCCCGGAGCCGTCGGCGGTGGTGAGGTCGACGTCGAACCGCGAGGCCACGGATGACCGGCCCGGAACGAGGAAGACGTCGTCATAGGTCAGGTCGTGGTGGGGCTCCTGGCCCTCGAGGAAGCGCACGAGAAGACGACGTTACGCCCGTAGGCCGCATCGCGCTCCCCGTCCGGCGGCGAATCGGCTACCGAACCGGCTGATCGGCCATCGACTGTGCGTTCAGGCCGACCAGCGCTCAGGCGGTATGAGACCGCCGCCCGGGCATCACTCCCGCAGCAGCGCGCGCACGGCGTCGATCGTGTCGGCCTCCGCGGGGGTCTTGTCGGGCCGGTAGCGCAGCACCCTGGCGAACCGCAGCGCGACGCCGCCCGGGTAACGGGGGCTGCGCTGGGCGCCGTCGAGCTCGATCTCGACCACGAGCTCGGGCCGCAGCAGGACCACGTGGTCCGACCGCTCCCGAGCCAGGGCGGGGAACGTGCTGGTCTGCCACGCGAGCAGCTCGTCGGTCATGCCCTTGAAGGTCTTGCCGACCATGATCGGCTCGCCGCCGTCGGGATCGCGGGCGCCGAGATGGATGTTGGAGAGCTGCCGGGAGCGGCGGCCGTGGCCCCACTCCGCGCCGAGCACCACGAGGTCGAGCGTGTGCACCGGCTTGACCTTCTGCCACGCCCGGCCACGCCGGCCCGCCGCGTACGGCGCGTCGAGCGACTTGACCATGACGCCTTCGTGGCCTGCGGCGATCGCCTGGTCGAGCAAGGCGGCGGCCTCCTCCGGGGTGGGGGAGAGCAGGCCAGGCATGCGGTGGCTGCCGACCGCGGTCTCGAGGGCGTCGAGCCGCCGGGAGAGTGGTGCGTCGAGCAGGTCGGTGCCGTCGAGGTGCAGGCAGTCGAAGAAGAACGGCTGTAACAGCAGCTCGCCCGCCGCCGCGCCGAACCGGCTCATGGTCTCCTGGAACGGGCGGGGGCCGCCGTCGTCGCGCAGCGCGAGCGTCTCCCCGTCGAGCACCACCGAACGGCACGGCAGGGCCCGCACCAGCTCGACCAGCTCCGGAACGCTGGGCGTGATCTCGCGCAGCGTGCGTGTCCACACCCGCACGTCGGGACCGTGGCGATGGACCTGGATGCGGGCGCCGTCGAGCTTGTACTCGACGCTCGCGCGGGGCCCGATCTCCGCCAGCGCGGCGTCGAGCGCCTCGGCTGGCGAGGCCAGCATGGGCCGCACCGGCCTGCCGACCTGCAGCCTGACGGCGTCGAGGCCCGCGACGCCCTCGGTGAGCGCCAGCCGGGCGGTGTCGGGGAGCCGGCCGGAGAGCATGAAGGCGCGCCGGACCGCGGTCGCGGGGACCTCGGCGGCCGCGGCGACGGACTCCAGCATGACGCCCTCCAGGGCGCCCTGGCGCAGCTCGCCGGTGAGCAACCGGCGCAGGAACGCCTGCTCATCGGCGGTGGCGGCACCGAACAGCTCCGCGAGCAGCGCGGCTCGCCGGGCCGTGGAGCCGGTACCCGTGGTGGCGGCGAGGGTGTCGAGCATGGCCTCGACCGCGGCCACCTCCAGCCCAGGCTCGGCGACGGGCGCGGCGTCGATCCCGGCGAGCGTGCGCCAGCCGGTGCCGAGGCGGCTCTGCCGGGGCTCGCCCGCCAGCCAGGCGGTGGCGGGCTCGACCTCGTGGGGCTCCGCGCTGCGCAGCAGGGCGGCCAGCGTGGCCGTCTTCGCCGTGCGGGAGCGCGTGGCCCCTACCGCGGCGGAGGCGGAGACGACGTCGGCGAGCAGCACGGACCCATCCTGGCAGCGCACACCGACACTGGATGGCCCCGTGGTTCAGGAAAGCCACTTTCCTGCCCGCAGAGGGCCTGAAAGTGGCTTTCCTGAACTTTGGGTGGGGACTCCTACGGGGCCAGGGTGACGGTCGTCGGCTCTCCTGCTGCCGGGAGGTCGGGCCGGCTCGTGACGTCGACGATCAGCTCGCCGACCTCGGTGGTGACCACGAGCCGGGTGACCGCACCGAGGAACGTGCTCGTGAGCACGGTGGCGGGCAGCCCGTCCGGGTCGCCGACGGCGAGCCCTTCCGGACGCACCTGACGCGTTTCCGCGCCGGGCCGGATCCGGCCGTCCACGACGGGGACGTGGTTGGTGACCCCGACGAACTCGGCGACGAACTCGGTGGCGGGCCGGGTGTACACCTCCTGCGGGGTGTCCACCTGCTCGAGGCGTCCCTTGTTGAGCACGGCCACGCGGTCCGCCACGGCGAGGGCCTCCGCCTGGTCGTGCGTGACGAAGAGCGTGGTGATGCCCTCGGCCAGCTGCACGCGCCGGATCTCGTCGCGCAGTTGGACGCGCACGCGCGCGTCGAGTGCCGAGAGCGGCTCGTCGAGCAGCAGCACCGACGGCGAGACGGCCAGCGCCCGGGCCAGCGCGACGCGCTGCTGCTGACCGCCGGACATCTCGTGCGGGTACGAACCGCCCCGGTCGCCGAGCCCCACGACCTCGAGCAGCTCCGCTGCCCGCTTGGCCCGCTCCGCCGCGCCCACGCGGCGCATGCGCAGCCCGAACGCCACGTTCTCCGCAGCCGTCATCGTCGGGAACAGGCTGTAGGCCTGGAACACCATGCCGGTGTCACGCTTCGACGCCGGGATGCCGGTGACGTCCTTGCCACCGATCAGGACCTGGCCCGACGTCGGGGTGTCGAAGCCGGCCAGCAGCCGCAGCGCGGTGGTCTTCCCGCACCCGGACGGCCCCAGCAGGGCGAGCAGCTCGCCGGGCTTCAACGCCAGGTCGAGCCCGTCGAGGGCGTGGGCGCTGCCGTAGGTGCGCCGCAGGGCACGGAACTCCACGGCGGTGCCGCGTTCCGTCGCCTGCGGTGCGGTGATGACGTCGGTCATGCGGAGGTCCTCCTCGAACGGGTGCGGCCGCCACCGGCGAACGACACCGCCAGCAGCAGCACCCAGGTGAACAGCAGGCTGGCCAGTGACAACGCCACCGAGACGCCCGCGGCGCTGCGCCCCACCTCGACGACGGCGATGGGGAACGTGTCGGTGTAGAGCAGGATGCGGGCGATGACGATCTCGCCGAGCACCAGGGCGAGGGTCAGGAACGCGGCGCCGAGCACGGCGGTGCGGATGGCCGGCAGGACCACGCGCACCAGCGCCGACGGCAGGCCCGCGCCCAGGTTGCGGGCCGCCTCCACGAGCGTGCGCAGCGGGATCGCGGCGAGCCCGTTGTCCACCGCCCGGTAGGCGAACGGGAGCGCGAGCACCACGTAGAACGGGGTGAGCGCGGTGGTGGACGAGGCGAACAGGGTGCGGAACACCGGGCCGCCGAGGTTGGCCTGCACGAACGCGATGCCGGCCGCCATCACGACCGGCGGGACGACGATCGGCAGGATCGTGGCGCTCTCCAGCAACCCGGCCACCGAGGGGAAGCGCAGGCGTACCCACACGGCTGTGGGTATGACGAGCACGAGCACCACCACGGCGGTGAGCACGGCGATCTGCAACGACGTGAGCAGCGAGGTGAGCAGCACGTCGTCGTGGGCGATCGCCAGGTAGTTGCCCAGCCCGTAGCCGCCGCCGGGGACGCGGAGGCTGAACTCGGCTGCCGACAGCAGCGGCACCAGGAAGTAGATCGCCGCGATCGTGAGGACGACGACGCGCCAGCGCCGCCCCCTCACCGTGCGCTCCAGCGAGCGGCCCTGCGCTGCAGGAACAGGTAGCCGACCATCACGACCGCGATGACGACCACCATGTCGAAGCCGAGCGCGAGCCCGACGTTCTGCTGGTTGGCGAGCACGTTGCCCGACAGCGCGGACGCGATCGCGGTGGGCAGCAGCGGGATCGAGCCGCTGGTGAGCGCCAGCGCGGTGGCGTAGGCCGCGAAGGCGTTGCCGAACAGCACGAGCGTGGCCCCGCCCAGTGCGGGCGCGAGCACCGGGAACGCGACGTGCCGCCAGTACGTCCACGCCGACGCGCCGAGGTTCTCGGCCGCCTCGCGCCACTGCGGGAGCAGCCCTTCGAGGGCCGGCGTGATCAGGATGACCATCAGCGGCACCTGGAAGTAGACGTAGGTGAGACCCAGGCCGGTGAGCGAGTCGATCCGGAACCCACCTGCGTAGAGGTCGATGCCGATGCCACGCAGGAAGATCGTGGCGAGCCCGGTCTGGCCGAGCGCGGCGATGAAGGCGAAGGCGAGCGGCACGCCACCGAAGTAGGCGAGCACGCCGGACGCCGTGGCGACGATCCGGCGCAACGGGCTGTCGGGGCGCCCGGTGAGCACGGCCTGGGCGAGGAACGTGCCGAACACGGCGCCGATCACGGCCGTGATGGCCGAGAGCAGCAGGCTCGACAGGAACGCCGCCCGGTACTGCGGCTCGGTGATCGAGGCGAGCACGTTGGCCGCGGTCGGGCGGCCGTCCGGGTCGGAGAAGGCACCGCTGATCACGAAGAAGAGTGGGCCACCGAGGAACACCAGCATGTAGCCGAGGAACGGCAGCAGCCCCAGCGCCGCCGCCCAGGAACGGGTGGATCGCACCCGTTCCGGGGGAGCGGCGGGGGCCTCGAGCAGTGCGGTCATCTCTGCTCCTAGGAGGTGGCCCCGGACCAGCCCTCGGCGACGACCTTCTGCGCCGCGTCGGTCTGGGCCTGCGTCGGGAACTTCGGCTCACCGCTCACCGGCGGCAGTGCCGCGGCGAGGTCCTTGTCGACGGTGCCGGCGTCCGTCATCGCCTGCAGCCGCACCGGGCGGGCCTTGCCTGCCAGCCAGAGGTTCTGGCCCTCGTCGGAGTAGAGGAACTCCTGCCAGAGCCGGGCCGCGGCGGGGTGCGGGGCGTTCTTGTTGATCGCCTGCGTGTAGTACTGCGCGAAGAGACCGTCCGACGGCACCGCGACCTTCCACTCGAACGACGCCTTGACCTTCTCGGCCTGCGCGACGTTCAGGTAGTCCCAGTCGAGGACGATCGGGGTCTGTCCACTCTCGACGGTGGCGGGCGTGGGGTCGACCTTCAGGAGGTTGCCGCCCTTGGCGAGCTTGCTCCAGTACGCGACGCCGGGGGAGATGTCGTCGAGCGAGCCGCCGTTGGCCAGCGCTGCCGCCCAGACACCCGCGAAGGCCGCCGCGGCCTGCGTGGGGTCACCGTTGAGCGCCACCTTGCCCGCGTAGTCCGGCTTGGCGAGGTCGGCGAACGTGGTGGGGCAGACCGGCACCAGCTTCGCGTTGCAGCCGATGGACATGAAGCCGCCGTAGTCGTTGACCCAGGCGCCTCCTGCGTCCTTGTTCCCGGCCGGGATCGAGTCCCAGGTCTGCACCTGGTACGGCGCGAAGAGCGGGGTGTTGCCGGTGGCGAAGGACTGCCCGAGGTCGAGCACGTCGGGCGCCCGGTCCTGGGTGCCCAGCTGCTGGACGGCGTTGATCTCGTCCTGGCTGCTGCCCTCGGGGTTCGCAGAGTTGACCTTGATGCCGTACTTGTCGCCGAAGGCCTTGATGATGGCGCCGTAGTTGGCCCAGTCCGGCGGGAGCGCGATGACGTTGAGCTGGCCCTCGGCCTTCGCGGCGGTGACGAGCGCGTCGAACCCGCCACCTGTCTGGGCCGACGTCGCGGTGGCCCAGCCGGTACCGCCGGCGGCGTCCGTGCTGGTCGAGCCGCCTGAGCTCACGCATCCGGCCGCGCTCAACGCCAGCGCGGCGCCGATCGCGGCCACCAGTACGCGGCGTGCGGTCATGGGGAGCTCCTTCTTCACTGACTGATTCACCCGATGGAGACGCCGCAGCCTGCACTGTTGACATTTCGGCCGCGTGGCGATCACCCGTCTGGGGAATGTAGCGGCGGGTACGGCCGGATTGCGAGACCTCGCCACGCTCGCGGCCACGTCCGGTATCCCCTCGTGACCTGCGCGAGACGGCGTGCCGGAGGGCCGACCATGATCAGGCGGCGGACGGGTTCCCGGTGGCTTCCTGCAGCAGATCGGTGACACGCACGATCCCGCTGCAGACGCGGCTTGCGTCGAGCAGCACGAGGTCGTCGTAGCTGCGGCTGCGGTCACCGGACAGGCAGAACTTCAGCGCGCTGTGCACGTCCGTGGTGGCGGGGATCGTGCGCGGCTCCTCCGCGAGTGCGATCGCAGGCCGGTTCGCGTACAGCGCCCGGCCGAACGGGCCCGAGATGGCCAGCATGAACCGGTTGCGGTCGAGGAAGCCGGTGGGCTGTCCGTTCACATCGAGCAGCACGACGCAGCCGGTCTGCGGGTGGTCGGCGAGCGCCTGGCGCACCTTCTCGGCGGTCACCGACTCCGGCAGCGCCACCGCGGCCTGCGCGAGGTCGGCCACGGACTGACGCGGACGTTGCTGTTCGAGGGGGGCGGTCTCCGGGCCACCGGGTGGGGGATGCGGGGCGCGGGTCCGGGGCATGAGCTCCACCGGGAGCAGGATCCCGCTCGTCGAGGGGCGCCTGCGCGGTTCGGCGAGCAGGGGTCCCTGGGCCCAGGGGATGCCGTGGTCGCGCACGGCGGCGAGCTGCTCCGGCGTGCTCACCCCGGTGGCGGACACCCGCACGCCGACCACGCGGCACACGTCGAGCAGGGCCTGCACCACGGCACGTGCTCGCGGCACGTGCGGCATCCGCGCGACGAGCGCCGGGTCGATCTTGACGAGGTCCGGTTCGAGCTCGGCGATGAGATCGAGCCCGAAGCCGCGGCTCACCGCGTCGAAGCCGATGCCGAAGCCGTCGGCCCGCAGCTCGGCGACCCCCTCGGCGAGGGCGTCGGGCGGCGCGGCCGACAACGCGGGGTTGATCTCCAGCAGGATCGGCGGGGTGAACCCCGCGGGGTCCCGGTTGCGGAGCGAGGTGCGCACCTGCGCCACGCGCCGCCTGGCCGCCACCACCGTGTCGGCCAGGACGTCGACGTGCAGCGGCACCGTCGCGTCGTACTCCGTGCCGTACAGCACCGACGCGATCGCGATGCCCGAGTCGAACTCCGCGAGCTGCCGGGTGCCCCACACGGACTGGCGGGCGACCACCTCGATCTGGTCACGCGCTTGGCAGCGGCGCACCTCCATGCCCACCGGACGGCCATTCACCAGGTTCAGCAGCGGCTCGAACGTGAACCTGCCGTAGTCGCTCACCAGGTTCTCCCTCCGCTACTTGCCTCCGCATGCAATCACGTGGTGTAGCGAAAAGGGTGAACATCGGGTGAATCATCACGCAGTGCGACGAGCTTCGAGCCGTGTGGGTGAAACCTCCCCCGTCGCGTCAGGAGGTTTTGCTGCCGCGGGCCATCGTCAGGACGTCGAGAGCGGCGTCGAGCTGGTCGGCCGTGAGCTTGCCCGAGTCGACGTGCCCGCGCTCCAGCACCACCTCGCGGATCGTCTTGCGCTCCTTCAGCGACTGCTTGGCGATCGACGCCGCCTCCTCGTAGCCGAGGTAGCGGTTGAGCGGAGTGACCACGGAGGGCGACGACTCGGCGAACTCCCGGGCGCGGTCCGCGTCGGCCTCGGTGCCGGCCACCACCTTGTCGGCGAGCAGGCGGGCCGCGGCGGCGAGCAGGCGCGCCGACTCCAGCACGTTGCGCGCCATCACCGGCATCATCACGTTCAGCTGGAGGTTGCCCTGGCTGCCCGAGAAGGCGACGGTGGCGTCGTTCCCGATCACCTGGGCGGCCACCATCATCGTGGCCTCGCAGATCACCGGGTTGACCTTCCCCGGCATGATCGAGCTGCCCGGCTGCAGGTCAGGCAGGTGCAGCTCGGCGAGCCCGGTACGTGGCCCCGACCCGAGCCAGCGGATGTCGTTGGCGATCTTGAACAGCGACACGGCCACGCCGCGGAGCGCACCGGAGGCCTCCACGAGCCCGTCGCGCGCGCCCTGCGCCTCCATGTGGTCGCCCGCCTCGGACAGTGCGTCGAGTCCGGTGGCCGTCCTGAGCTCCTCGACGACGGCGCCGCCGAACCCGTCGGGCGCGTTGAGTCCGGTGCCCACCGCGGTGCCGCCGATGGGCAGCTGCCCGAGCCGCGGGAGCGTGTCGCGCAACCGGGCGGCGCCGTACTCGGCCTGCGTCGCCCAGCCACCGGCCTCCTGGCCGAGGGTGATCGGCACGGCGTCCATCAGGTGGGTGCGCCCGGCCTTGACGACCTCGGCCCAGTCGTCGGCGCGCCGGCGCAGCGTGCCCGCGAGGTGCTCCAGCGCCGGGATGACCTCGGTGACGAGCGCTTCGGTGGCCGCGAGGTGGATCGTGGTCGGGAACACGTCGTTGGACGACTGCGACGCGTTGACGTGGTCGTTCGGGTGCACCTCGACGCCGGCGCCTGCCGCGACGGAGGCGATCACCTCGTTGGCGTTCATGTTGGAGCTGGTGCCCGAGCCGGTCTGGAACACGTCGACGGGGAAGTGCGCGTCGTGCTTCCCGGCGGCCACCTCGTCGGCGGCGGCGGCGATGGCCTCGGCGAGCTCGGGTGCGAGCACCCCGATCCGCCCGTTGACGCGCGCGGCGGCGCCCTTGACCAGGCCCAGCGCGCGGATCTGGGCCCGTTCGAGGCCTCGACCGGAGATGGGGAAGTTCTCGACGGCACGCTGGGTCTGGGCCCGCCACAGCGCGTCGGCGGGCACCTTCACCTCGCCCATCGTGTCGTGTTCGATGCGGAAGGCGGCGTCGTCGCTCATGTGGCCCAGTCTTCTCGTACCGGTAGGGACGCGCAGCGGAGAGTGCCCGACGGCACCAAACCGGCTAGCGTGCCACCTGCACGACGTCGCCGACGCCCAGCGAGGCGAAGAACTTCTGCGCGGCGGCACGCGAGAGGTGGATGCACCCGTGCGAGAGCTGCTTCAGACTGCCCTGGTGGAAGGCGATGCCGCCGTTGAAGAACACCGAGTACGGCATCGGGGCGTTGTCGTAGATCGAGCTGCGGTGGTTGATGCTCTTGAACGACACCTTGAAGGTGCCGGGCGGTGTGCGGTAGCCGGCGCGCCCGTGGGTGATCGGGACGGGGCCGTACTTCACGACACCGCCGCTGATCAGCCAGGCGCGGTTGGCCGACAGGTCGATGCATGCGTCGGCCGTGGACATGCAGGGGGTACCGGGCACCGCCCGGGGCCTGACCGGGACGGCCGCCGGGGCCGGGCGAGCCGGGGCTGCCGGTGCCGGGACAGCGACGGGGGCGGAGGCCGGGGCGGCTGCCGGTACCGGAGCGACAGCCTGTGCGACCGGCGGCGCTACGGCGCCATGCTGCACGACGGCCCCGGCGGTGGACACGGAGTTGGCGGGCACCATGAGGGCCGCCGAGACGATCGCGACGCTGGTGGGCGCGGTGCCGGCCGCCGCGCCGCTGAGCAGGGCCGTGAGGACCACCGCCCCGATGATCCCCAACAGCTTCAGCGCGCGCATGCCGAACTCCCGTGCTCGATACCCAGCTGACCGGCCGTGGGCCCCCGTGCGCACCCCAGCGCGGCCGGTCCTTTGAGCATCGGTCGTCGGCCCGTCCCGATCAAGGCTGGGGGCGCGAGTGCCTGCTCACGATTCCATTACGGAATGCATTGTTTCAGCTACGGAAGAGGAGGGGCAGAGTGCTCGACGGCGGCGAGTTGCTCATCGGACAGATCGAAGTCCACCGAGGAGTACTCGCGCAGCTTGGTCAGCCGGTGGTAGCCGTCGATCATCCGGACGGTGCCGGACTTCGACCGCATCACGATCGACTGCGTGGTGCAGCCACCCGCGCGGTAGTGCACGCCGCGCAGCAGGTCGCCGTCGGTGATGCCGGTGGCGCAGAAGAACACGTTGTCGCCGCGCACGAGATCGTCGGTGGTGAGCACCCGGTCGAGGTCGTGGCCCGCGTCGACGGCCTTGGCGCGCTCGTCGTCGTCGGTGGGCCAGAGCCTGCCCTGCATCGCGCCGCCCATGCACTTCATCGCGGCCGCCGTGATGATGCCCTCCGGGGTGCCGCCGATGCCGTAGAGCAGGTCGACACCGGTGTTGGGGCGGGCGGCGGAGATCGCGCCTGCCACGTCGCCGTCGGAGATGAAGTGGATGCGCGCACCCGTGCGGCGGATCTCCTTCACCAGCGACTCGTGACGTGGCCGGTCGAGTACGCACACCGTGACGTCGGTGACGTCGAGGTGCTTGGCCCTCGCGACGCGGCGGATGTTCTCCCCCACCGGGACGGTGATGTCGATGACGTCCGCGGCCTCGGGGCCCACCGCGAGCTTCTCCATGTAGAACACGGCCGACGGGTCGAACATCGCGCCGCGTTCGGCCACGGCGAGCACGGCCACCGAGTTGGGCATGCCCTTCGCCATCAGCGTGGTGCCGTCGATCGGGTCGACGGCGACGTCGCACCACGGGCCCTCGCCGTTGCCGACCTCCTCACCGTTGAACAGCATGGGCGCCTCGTCCTTCTCGCCCTCGCCGATCACGACGACGCCGCGCATCGACACGCTGCCGATGAGCTGGCGCATGGCGTCGACGGCCGCACCGTCACCGCCGTTCTTGTCGCCGCGGCCCACCCAGCGCCCGGCGGCCATGGCTGCGGCCTCGGTGACGCGGACGAGCTCCATCGCCAGGTTGCGATCGGGTGCCTCCCGACGCCGTTCGCGCGCGGTGGTCCCGTTCTCCGAAGCACTCATCTGCGGCTCCTCCTCCTGATGGCGAGCACGTGCGGTGCCCGTGGGGGCCGTTGGGATCGCTCCTGATCCTGGCAGATCGGCATCACCAACGGTGGTCAAGACGCCGGAAAGCGGCGCGGCTGAGACGATGCGCACGTGCTGGGACGATGGGTGCCGTGACCTCCGACCCCGACCTGCCGCCTCGGCCGACCGCCCGCCCCGACCCCGGCCCGCCGTCGAAACCGCCGCGGTCGGCGATGACCATGCGCGACATGCTCGTGGCGCTGGGCGTGCTGATCGTCGTGGTGATCGCCATTGCCGGGCTGCAGGGGTCGTGGTCGTTCGCGCCGGGCGGGCCGACCGTCGACCCCGGCGCCGTCCCGGTGGTCGACGCTCCTGCCGAGCTGCGCCAGCTCGCGCCGAATGTGCCGTTCCCCGTGCGGGTCCCGGCGGTGCCGGCGGACTGGCGGTCGAACTCCGTGGACCAGGACCCCGTGGACGGGGGCGGGAAGGCCGTGCAGGTCGGCTACATCACGCCGGACGGCCGCTTCCTGAGCCTGCTGCAGAGCGACGCGTCCGAGCAGGCGCTGCTGGCCGTCGTGGCCGGTAAGGAAGCCGTGCCGGGGCGCGGCCCGGTGGACGTCGACGGGCAGCAGTGGGTCGCCTACGGCGGGCAGGGCACGTCCGGCCCGCGGGACGAGCCGATCTGGATCACCGAGGTCGCGACGCCGGGCGGTGCGCCGGTGCGGATGCTGATCACGGGCAGCGGGTCCGAGGAGTCGTTCCGCACCCTGGCCGAAGCAGCACAGACGAGCACCCCGATCCCTCCCCGCTGAGCGGCCCCGCATGGGGGGTGGCTCAGTCGGTGGCGTCGGTCGCGTCCAGGACCTTCTGGACGCGTTCCCGGGCGCCTGCCAGCTGCTGCTCGCACCGGCGGGCGAGGGCCTCGCCCCGCTCCCACAGCGCCACCGACTCGTCCAGGCCGAGCCCGCCCGTCTCCAGAGCGCGCACCACCTCGGCGAGCTCGTCGCGGGCCTGCTCGTAGCCCAGCCCGTCGACGCCAGGCTGTTCGGTCATGTCGTGCTCGCCTTTCTCTTCCGGGTACGCGGCGGCTTCGCCGTATCGCCATCGGCGGCCCCGTCGCCTGCGCCGCGGTCGGTGCTGCCGGGTGCGCTGTCGTCCGCCACGGTGGCCGCGACCGCCCCGTCGGCCACCCGGATCCGCAGCCGGGCTCCCGGCTCCACCTCGGTGGTCGACCGCAGGACCGGGAGCACCGCGCCCGGCTCGGTGCCGTCGGGCACGCGTTGCACCACGGCGTATCCGCGGGCCAGCGTCGCGGCCGGACCGAGCGTCGTCAACCGTGCCCGGACGTGGTCCAGGTCGCTGCCCCGGCGGTCGAGGCCGCGCACGAGGCAGGCACGGGCCGCCTCGCGCAGCCGCTCGACCTCCGCGACGCGTCCGTCGAGTGCCTGCAGCGGGTCGGCCAGCACCGGCCGTCCACGCAGCGCGGTGAGCAGCCGCTGTTCGCGGTCCACCCAGCCGGCGAGCGCACGCCGGGCGCGGTCGCGCAGCCCCGCGATGCGCGCGGTCTCCTCGGCCAGGTCCGGAACGAGACGGCGCCCCGCCTCCGTCGGCGTGGAGCACCGGACGTCGGCGACGTGGTCGACCAGCGGGGTGTCCGGCTCGTGGCCGATCGCCGACACCACAGGGGTGCGGCAGGCAGCGACGGCCCGGCACAGCGTCTCGTCGGAGAACGGGAGCAGGTCCTCGACGCTGCCGCCGCCACGGGCCAGCACGATCACGTCGACCTGCGGGTCGCGGTCCAGCACGGCGAGCGCGTCGACGATCTGCGGAACGGCCAGCGCGCCCTGGGTGGCGGTGTGCTCGATCCGGAAGCGGACCGACGGCCAGCGTGCCGTCGCGTTCGACACGACGTCGTGCTCAGCCGCCGACGCCCGGCCGGTGACGAGCCCGATGCAGCCGGGCAGGAACGGCGGCCGGCGCTTGCGGGCCGGGTCGAACAGTCCTTCGGCCGCCAGCAGCTTGCGCAGGCGCTCGATCCGCGCGAGCAGCTCCCCGATACCGACGGCGCGGATCTGGTCGACGCGCAGGCTGAGCGTGCCCCGTCCGAGGAAGAACGACGGCTTCCCGTGGACGACGACCCGGTTGCCCTCGGCCACCGCAGGACCGCCGTCACGCACCAGGCCGATCGGCGCCGTCAGCTGCAGCGACACGTCCGCGGCCGGGTCGCGCAGCACCAGGAACGCGGTGCCGGTGCCGGCGCGGGCGGTGACCTGGGCGAGCTGGCCCTCCACCCACACCGCCCCGAGCCGGTCGATCCATTCGGCGATCTTCCTGGCGACCGTGCGGACGGGCCACGGCTGCTCGGGGGAGTTCGGCTGGGTCACCCTTCGGTGACCGTGGTGATCCGGTTCGAGAGCATCGTGACGAACGGCGGACGGTTGTCGTGGGTGGTCTCCCAGTCCAGGAGCGCCCGCAGGTCCTCCACGCCGAGGTGGCGCAGCCGGCCGCGCAGCTGGGGGATCGTCAGCTCCCGGTAGCCGGGCAGGACGTTCGGTCCCGCGCTCCCGGCGACGGTGGTGCCGGACTTCTGGGGAGAGGCATGACCCGCCGCGGTGGCAGTGGTCTCGGCCGCGACCTCGGCTGCCGTCTCCACCACCTTCTCGGGCTCCGCGGGAGCCGGTGCGGGCTCGGCGGCGATGGTGACCACGGCGTCCCGCGCCCGTTGGTGCAGCTCGCTGACGTTGCTCCCGCCGTTGTGTTCCACCGGCTCCTCGTCGTCGAAGACGGCCCAGCTCGGCCGCTCCTCGACCGGACGCAGCGTGCCGAGGGCGCGATCACCCTTGATCGCCAGCTCGGTGACCTTCTGCTGCACGCGCATGGACGCCTGCAGGGCCTGGCTCACCGCGGTGACGGGGAGCTCGACGACGAGTCGGGGCAGGTCACGGGCCTGCTCCACGGCGGTGGCGACAAGACCGGCGGCAATCCGCACCGGCAGCGGCAGCGGGCTCATGCCTCCAGTCTCCCCTGCCGGGTGCCGGGGAGCAGCCTGGGGGTTTCGCGTGGTGCACGACGTCTGCGCGATCGGGCGGGGGCCGTAGGCTGGGGACATGTCCGGAGCGAACAAGCGCGTACTGCTGGCCAAGCCGCGCGGTTACTGCGCAGGTGTTGACCGGGCCGTCGAGGCCGTGGAGCAGGCGCTCGAGCAGCACGGCCCGCCGGTGTACGTCCGGAAGCAGATCGTCCACAACGTCCACGTCGTGGAGACGCTCACCGAGCGCGGTGCGATCTTCGTGGACGACGCCGACGAGGTCCCGCAGGGTGCGCTCGTGGTGTTCTCGGCCCACGGGGTGTCCCCCGCGGTGCGCGACCAGGCCCGCCAGCGCGAGCTGCGCACGATCGACGCCACCTGCCCGCTCGTCACCAAGGTCCACCACGAGGCCAAGCGCTTCGCCCGTGAGGACTACGACATCCTCCTCGTCGGCCACCACGGTCACGAAGAGGTGGAGGGCACAGCCGGGGAGGCTCCGGCCCACATCCAGCTCGTCGAGACCGCAGCCGATGTGGCAGGCGTCACGGTCCGGGATCCGGAGCGCGTCGTGTGGCTCTCGCAGACCACGCTGTCGGTCGACGAGACCATGGAGACGGTGCGCGCGCTGCGGGAGCGGTTCCCGTCGCTGCAGAACCCGCCGAGCGACGACATCTGCTACGCCACCCAGAACCGGCAGGTCGCCGTCAAGGCGATGGCCGCCCAGTGCGACCTCGTGCTCGTGGTGGGCTCGAAGAACTCGTCCAACTCGGTGCGGCTGGTCGAGGTGGCGTTGCAGGCCGGGGCAGGCGCCGCGTACCTCATCGACTACGCGCGGGAGATCGACGAGAGCTGGCTCGACGGCGTGGGCACGGTGGGGCTCACCAGCGGCGCATCGGTGCCGGAGGTGCTGGTGCGGGGCGTGCTCGACCACCTCGCCGAGCGCGGCTGGAACTCCATGGAGGAGATCACGACCGCCGAGGAGACTCTGACGTTCTCGTTGCCCCGCGAGCTTCGCCCCGCGCGGGCCGCGCAGAGCTCCGCCGGGCGCTGACCGGCGGTTTCGTGGGCGGGCCCGCATCCGCCGTCGGAGCGTCGAGCGGGCGCTGCACGATCAGCCGGAACACGCCGAGGGCCAGCACGACGCCGGTTGTCCACGCCATCGTCGGGAACGCGTTGACCAGCGGTGCGCCCACTACGAGCAGGCGCTCGGTCACGCCAGCGCCCGGCTTCGGCGACCCGGCGGCCAGCACCACCACGGGCACCGCCACGGCCACCAGCAGCGGCGGCTGGACCATGGGCCCGAACAGCCCGTCGCGGCGCACCCAGGCCACCGCGAGCACGCATCCGGCGATGTAGCAGATGGTGAAGACCAGATCGAGGCTGCCGACGCGGACCAGGTCGACGAACACGCCCACCGCGGTCAGCACGGCGCCGAGCCCGACCGCCGCAATGGGCGGGACCCCGAGCACCGTGGCCAGCAGGGACCGGTCGGCCATCGGCCACCTGCCCCCGGAGCCCCGTACGCCGCGTTCGCTCACCTGGTCACGGTAGCTCTGCTCTCCGGCCGACCGTCGCCGGCAGGCCGCTCGGTGCGGCTGAGCTCATGGAGGGCGACCAGTGAGTCGGCCGCAGACGCCACGAGCTCAGGGGCGGCCACGGTGCGTGGCGCGCGTTCGACCTGAGCCGGGGCGGCGATCTCCTCGTCGGCCACCTCGAGGTCGGTGAACTTGCGCGCGGTGACCAGCACGCGCGCCTCCAGCGAGGAGACCGTCTGGTTGTAGCTCGCGACGGCCGAGTCGAGGCTGCGCCCCAACTTGGCGACGTGGGTGCCCATCGTGGCCAGGCGGCTGTGGAGCTCCTTGCCGAGCTGGTGGACCTGGGCGGCGTTGCGGGCCAGCGCCTCCTGCCGCCAGCTGTAGGCGACGGTGCGCAGCAGCGCGATGAGCGTGGTGGGCGTGGCGACCACGACGTTGTGCGAGAACGCGTGCTCCAGCAGCGCTGGGTCGGCCTGGAGTGCGGCCTCGAGGAACGGGTCGCCCGGCACGAACAGCACGACGAACTCGGGCGACGGTTCGAACGCCGCCCAGTAGCTCTTGGCCGAGAGCGCGTCGACGTGCTGGCGCAGCTGCCGGGCGTGGGCCGCGAGCCGCTCGCGGTGCACGTCGGGGTCGCGGCTCTCCACGGCCTCCAGGTAGGCCGCGAACGGCACCTTGGCGTCGACCACCACCTGCTTGCCCCCGGCCAGGTGCACGACCATGTCGGGCCGGACCGTGCCGTCCTCGCCCTGCCCGGTGACCTGCGTGGAGAAGTCGCAGTGCTCGACCATGCCGGCCAGCTGGACGATCCGCTCCAGCTGCAGCTCGCCCCAGCGACCGCGCACCTGCGGGGCGCGCAGCGCGTTGACGAGCTGCTTGGTCTCGTGCTGCAGCTGCTCCGAGCTGAACCGCATGGCGCTGACCTGCTCGCGCAGCCCCGCGTACGCCGACTCGCGTTCCTTCTCGACCGTGCGCAGCTGCCCCTCGACGCGCTGCAGCGTGGACGCCATCGGGTCGAGCAGCCGCGCGATGGCCTGGGCGCGGCTCGTGGCGTCGCCGTCGGCCTTCGCGGCCAGCGCGGCCGTGGCCTCCTTGATACGGCCCTCGGCCAGCGTGACGAACTGCTCGTTGTTGCGGGCCAGCGCGTCGGCCGACAGAGCCTGGAACGCCTGCTTGAGCTCGGTGTCCCGGCGCGTGAGCAGCTGTTCGCGCTGGGCGCCCGCCTCCCGTTCGCTCTGCAGCGCGGCCAGGGCCGCCGCCGCCTCCGACTCCGCGTGGCGCAGGCGCTCGGAGGCCCGCTCGAACTGCTCGGTGAGCTGGTGGAGCCGCTCCAGCAGCCCGGTGCGCTCAGCGCGCAGACCTGCGGCGTCGGCCCTGGCCATGGCGGAGGCGTCGGCCGCCGCGCGCCCGGCCTCCGCGGTGGCCACCCGGGACCGGGACGCGAGAAGGAGCCAGACGGCGCCCGCACCGAGCGTGGCGCCCACGACCAGACCGATGAGCAGCACGGAGACGGTGGCGGTGTCCACGGAGATCAGCGTGCACCGCGCCCCCGACGGAATCGGGACAGGCGCGCCGGACCCGCGGACCAACGGGCCACACCAATCGCCGAGCGGTCGAACAGATGGTCGAGAAGCGGGTGGCGGCCCCTGAACCCCCAGCGGAGGGGCCTCAGGCGCCTGGGGCTTCGTGTTTCAGGAGCCAGCCCTTGGCGGTGACGCCCCAGCGGAAGCCGCCCAGCGTGCCGTCCGTACGGAGCACGCGGTGGCAGGGCACGAACAAGGCTGCGGCATTGCGCGCACACGCCGACGCCGCGGCCCGCACCGCCGCGGGCCTGCCTGCCTTTGCCGCGTACTCGGTGTAGGTCACCGGGGCGCCGGGTGGCACCGTGCGCAGCACGTCCCAGGCGTGCTGGAGGAACTCGCCCGACCGCTGCCGCACCGGCACGTCGGCCACGGCCGAGAGCTCTCCTTCGTGGTAGCGGATCACCGCGTCCCCGACGGCGCCGATGTCGCCTGCGACGAGCTCGGTGGGCCGCAGGGACAGGTGGATCTGCGGGAGCAGCTCATCGAGGGACGCCGTCCAGCCCGAGGCGATGACGGCCCCGTCCTCGTCGACGACGGCAGTGAACGGCCCGATCGGTGTGTCGAGCGTGGACCACACGGCAGTGCTCATGACGTCCTCCTGGACGGTGTGGTGGCGGCGGTCCGCCACAGGTGGGTGGCGGCGTAGGACCGCCACGGCTTCCAGTTCTCGGCGCGTGCGGCGAGCCCGTCCACATCGGACGGAAGTCCGAGTGCGGCGGCACCGCGGCGCACCGCGAGGTCGGTGGCGAGCAGCTCGTCGGGATCGCCGAGCAGCCGCATCGCGAGATAGCCCGCCGTCCACGGTCCGATGCCGGGCAGGGCGATGAGGGCGGCCCGCAGGTCGGCGGGGTCGCGCCCCGCGTCGAGTACGAGCGAGCCGTCCGCCACCGCCTCGGCCAGCCGGAGCACGGTCGCGATGCGTGTGGCCGGGCCGGTGAGCACCTCGGCACCGCGTTCGGCGATCGCGGCAGCGGTGGGGAACAGCAGGTCCGGCGGGTCGTGCTCGGCGTCCGCGGATGCGGCACCGGTCAGCTGGGGTGGCAGCCGCTCGCCGAGCGCAGCGGCCAGCCGTGATGCCGCCGTGCGGGCTGCGGCCACCGACACCTGCTGTCCGAGCACGGTGCGCAGCGCCGTCTCGACGCCGTCGACGGTGCCCGGGAGCCGGATGCCCGGCGTCGCGGCCACGGACGGGGCCAGGTCGGGATCAGCACCCAGCAGTGTGTCGACGGCGACCGGGTCGGCGTCGAGGTCGAGCAGCCGGCGCAGCCGGGCCACCGCGGGCCCCAGGTCGCGCGGGTCGCCGAGCCGCACGGAGGCCACGACGTGGCCGGTGGTGGCGGCGCCGCCGCGGTCCGTCGGCCGGAGGTCCAGCGCCACCGTGGCCGCGGCGTGCGGCAACCGCAGTGTCCGGTGGTACGTGCCGTCCACCACGGACTCGACGCCGTCCAGAGCGCGCGCGGAGAAGAACGCGAGCAGGCCGTCGCCGTCGAACGGTGGGCGGTACGGCAGGCGCAGCACGAGCGTCCCGGCCGGGGCGGGCACCGCTCCTCGGCGCCTGCCCGCCTCCGTGCGCAGCGTGGTCGGGGGGACTCCGTAGACCTCGCGCACGGTGTCGTTGAACTGCCGGACGCTCGCGAACCCGGCCGCGAACGCGATGTCGGCCATCCCCAGCGGGGTGGTCTCGATCAGCAGCCGGGCCGTGTGCGCCCGGTGCGCCCTCGACAGGGCGAGCGGCCCGGCGCCGAGTTCGGCGGTGAGGACCCGGTTGAGCTGGCGCTCGGAGTACCCGAGCCGCGTTGCGAGCCCCACGACGCCGTCGCGCTCGACCACACCGTCGGCGATCAGCCGCATCGCTCTGGCGGCGAGGTCGGCGCGGATGTTCCAGTCGGGCGAGCCGGGCACCGCGTCGGGCTGGCAGCGGCGGCAGGCGCGGTAGCCGCGCTGTTGCGCGGCGCCCGCGGTCGGGAGGAACTCGACGTTGGCGCGCTTGGGTGTCATGGCCGGGCACGACGGCCGGCAGTAGATGCCGGTCGTGCGCACGGCGGTGATGAACTGCCCGTCGAAACGGGCGTCGCGGGCGGCGACGGCGCGGTAGCAGCGTTCCTGGTCCAGCAGCACGACACTGACTCTGCCACCGCAAACGCCTCTGCACTGGCGGAAATCGGACGCGACCAGCCGGGGCGGTGGAGGCGTCCCGCCTGCGCGGGTGGAGAGAGCGGGTCAGGTGCCTCGGCAGATCGAGCCGCGCAGTCGCCCGTCGTCGCACGCCTCGCGGATCCTGTTGTGCATGCGCTGGTAGGCCTCCTGCCGCGGGTCCGGCGGCGGCTTTGCGGCAGCGGCCCGCTGGGCCTCGGCGCGGGCCGCGGCGGCCTTCGCGGCCACCTCTCGGGCCGCGTCCTCGGCTCGCGTGCGTTCGGCGAGGATGGCGGCGACGCGGTCACGCGCCGGGTTCAGGGCGAGTCCGGCGATCTGTGCACCCGTGACGGGCGGGGCGGCGACGGGGGCGGCGGGATCGGGGACCGTGCTGTCGAACTCGGGCACCTTCACGGCGGCGGGGGCCGTGGTGCCGGACTCGGGGGCGTGGACGGCGGCGGCCGCCGTCTCGTCGAACCGGGGTGTCTTCTCGGCGGCGGTGGCGGTGCCGCTCGTCGCGATGAGCATCGCTCCGCCGCTCGCGGTCACGAGCCCGAACAGCGAGCCCGCGAGCAGCAACCGGGACGGGATCCCCACGACTATCCCCACTTCTGCGTGCCGACAGTGACTATCAGGACCATCGACGCGGGGTCATGAGTGTTAGCCGGTACACCCGATCGGGTGATGCATTCGGGCAATGGTGATCAATCCGTGATCACCGGCAGACGAGGCCGACGAGCGGCAGTCGCTCGCACGTGTCGAGCAGCGGCCGGGTGAGCTCGCCGAGCACGTCGCCGTCGTCCTGGCGCCGGGGTCCGTCGTCGCGGGACCTGCTGACGGCGTGGTCGCCGCGCTCGCCGTCGCGGGACGGCTCGGGCGAGGTGGACCGCCGGGTCTCGGGGAGCGCGGTGGGGGAAGGGGCGACCGGGGTCGGGACCGCGGCCGGCCGCGCGGACGGGGGCCGCGCCCGTTCCGCCCGGGTCAGAGGGGCACGGAGGACGGAGCGACCAGCGGGTTCGCGGAGCACCGGGTCCACCTGCCGGCCGGGTGCGGCCGCGGTGGTCCGGGCCTCGGCCGGCACCACAGCAGGCGGTTCGGCGGCCTCGGAGGTGGGAGGGGCGGTGGCGCTGGTGGTCAGGGGTGCTGCGGACGGGGCGACGACGGCCGCGCCGGGAGCGGCGACGGGGGTGGCGGCGGGCGCGGTGAGCGTGAACACCGCGCTCCCGCTCGCGACGATCGCCGCACCGACGGCGGCAGCGAGGAGGGTCCTGATCGTCGAGCGCACTGCTGCCTCCGCGGGTCGGCTGCGTCCGGAGCAGCGAGCGCGTTTCGTTGCCAGCTCAGCTCCATCCGGGTGGCGGCACGCTACCGAACGGAGGAGCCGGTGGCGACCGATCGCCGCCGGGACTGCAGCGTCAGTCCCCCGATCAGCACCACGACGAGCACGACGGGCACCCACGTGCCGTGGGTGAGCACGTGCTCTCCGACGCGGTTGCCGAGGAGGACGAACGTCGCCGCCCAGGCGGTGCCCGACGCCACCATCGCCGGACCGGCGATCCGGTAGGGCACTCCCGCCCCACCGGCGATCCGCGGCATCAGCGGACGGGCGGCGGCCGCCCAGTGTCCGCACGCGAGGAGCACGGCCGTCGCCGCAGGTCCCCGCCCTGCGAGCCAGTGCTGCGCCCGTACCGCACGCGCCTGCACGGCCCGCCGCCACCGCCCGGGGGAGTCGGAGGCCGACAGGAGCACGCCCTGGTGCGACCGGCCACGCCACCGGGAGACGTGGGCGCCGGTCACCGTGGCGGCCCCGGCGACGGCGATGGCGGGCAGCAGCGCGTCCGGCGCCGTGTGCGACCACAGCCCGAGCGCCACCAGGAGCGTGCTGCCCGGCAGCGCGATCCCCACGAGCGTGCCGCTCTCGGCCACCAGGACCAGCGCCGCGACCAGGAGCACGAAGGGCGCGGGCAGGCTCGCGATGGCGTCGAGCAGCACGGTCAGCACGATCGCGGACCGCGGCAGACGTAGAGGCGCGACGGCGGGACGTTGCGCCACACCGGCGCCGTCGCGGCGACCTCGGCGAACGTGGAGTCGAGGCTGCGGCGCAGCTCACGCACCCTGGGGGGCAGGGCGGTCAGGGTGGTGATGGTGGTGAAGACGCCACCGGGGGCGAGGGTGGACGCGATCCGGGCCAGCATGCCGCGCTGCCGGGCCGCGGGCAGCAGCGTCCACGGCAGCGACGAGACCACCACGTCCACCGGCCCGACCCCGGCCCCGTCCAGCAGCGTCGCGAGGTCGGCGGCGTCGCCGTGCAGCACCTCCAGCCACGGCATCCTGCGGCGCAGATGCGCGACGAGCTCGCCGTCCACCTCGACGGCGACGTAGCGCGACCCCGGCGAGAGCCGGCTCCGGATCGCCGGGGAGATTGCGCCCGTTCCGGCCCCCAGCTCCACGACGGTCGGGGTACCGGTGCCGGGCAGGACCGCGGCGACCTCCGCGGCCAGCGCCGCCCCGGTCGGTGCGGGTGCGCCGATCAGGGCGGGCCGGCGCAGAGCGCGGCGCAGGAAGGTGCGGTGGTCGGTCCATGCGGTCATGGCGATCACGCTCCCGTCGCGCGGGTCGGAATTCGATCGGGCTGGACCGCCCTTTCAACCACGGGCCAGCCGCATGCCGGGGGTAGGGCCAGACCCCCTGCGCCCACCCGTCGTGATCGGCCAGACTGCTCGCGTGACGCGTGTCCTGGACTGGCTCATCGCGGCCTTCCGGCTGGTCGGCGCGGTCGTCACGGCGCTCGTCGCGCTGGTGCTGCTCCTCGCGCTGCTCACCGGCCTGGTCCTGGCTCCGGTGTTCGGGGTGGGCGTGCCGGTCGTGGCCGGGGCACTGGGGGCCACCCGCGCGCTCGCCGACCTGCACCGCCGCGAGGCCGGCCGCGTGCTCGGCGTGCCGCTGGCCGGCTCGTACGCCTCGCAACCCAGCTGGTCGTGGCGCGACCTGCTCGCCTGCCTGCGCGACCAGCAGAACGGCCGCGACGCGATCTGGCTGGCGGCGCACGGCGTGGCCGGTGTGGTCGTCTTCTGGGTGGCCTACGGGCTGCTGGCCGCTCTGTCGGGCCTGGCCGTCGGGGCCGGTGGCCCCTTCTCCGTCCTGACGTTCCCGGTGCTCGTCATCGCCGCCGTGATCTGGTGGATGGTGCCGTGGACCGTCCGCGGGTTCGCGCTACTGGCCCGCGTGCTGCTCGCCCCGTCCGACGCGGGGCTGGCCCGTCGCGTGGAGCAGCTCACCGAGTCACGCGCGGCGGCGGTGGATGCGCAGGCCGCCGAGCTGCGCCGGATCGAGCGCGACCTGCACGACGGCGCCCAGGCGCGGCTCGCCGCTCTGCGGATGACCCTGGGGCTGGCCGCCCAGGCCGTCCGCTCCGACCCCGACCAGGCCGCAGCGCTGCTCGAGGAGGCCCGCGCCGACGCAGGCAAGGCGCTCGCCGAGCTGCGCGACCTCGTCCGCGGGATCCACCCACCGGTACTCGCCGACCGGGGTCTCGTCGGTGGGCTCGAGGCGGCCGCCCTGCTGTGCCCGGTGCCCGTCGCGCTCGAGATCGACCTGCCGGTGCGGCCGCAGGCCCCGGTCGAGTCGGCGCTGTACTTCGCCACGGCCGAGGTGCTGGCCAACGTCGGGCGGCACTCCGGGGCGGCCACGGCGTGGCTGCGGGTGCGCCACGCGAGCGGCGTGCTCTCCGTCGTCGTCGGTGACGACGGCCGCGGCGGCGCCGACCCGCGACGTGGCACCGGGCTGCGGGGCATCGAGCGCCGGCTCGCCGCCTTCGACGGCACCCTGCGCGTGACCAGCCCGTCCGGCGGGCCGACCGAGATCATGATGGAGCTGCCGTGCGCACTGCCCCCACCAGCCTCAGGACCGTCATCGCCGAGGACCACGTCCTCCTCCGCGACGGTCTGATCCGGCTGCTCGGTGCCAACGGCTTCGACGTGGTGGAGGCGGTCGACAACGGGCCGATGCTGCGCGAGGCGTTGCTGAGGCACCGCCCGGACGTCGCGGTGGTCGACGTCCGGCTCCCGCCGACCTTCACCGACGAGGGACTGGTGGCGGCGATCGCGGCCCGCCGGGACGTCCCGGGGCTGCCGGTGCTCGTGCTCTCCCAGTACGTCGAGCAGCTCTACGCCCGTGAGCTGCTGGCCGACCAGGCAGGCGGGGTCGGGTACCTGCTCAAGGACCGCGTCGGGAACGTCGACGAGTTCGTCGCCGCGGTGCGCCGGGTCGCGGCGGGGGGCACCGCGATGGACGCGGAGGTGATCGGCCAGCTGCTCGGACGCCGCTCCGCACCGCTCGCACGGTTGACGGCGCGGGAGCGGGAGGTGCTGGAGCTCGTCGCCGAGGGCCGGTCCAACACCGCGATCGCCTCGGCGCTGTTCGTCACGGAGAAGGCCGTGGGCAAGCACATCACCGGCATCTTCACGAAGCTGGACCTACCGCCGTCCGACGACGACAACCGCCGGGTCCGGGCCGTCCTCGCGTACCTGCAGGCGGCGCCGGGGGGACGCTGACCGGCGCGACTACCCTGGACCCTCGTGTCACTCACCCTCGGCATCGTCGGCCTGCCCAACGTCGGCAAGTCGACTCTGTTCAACGCCCTGACCCGCAACGACGTGCTCGCCGCCAACTACCCGTTCGCCACGATCGAGCCGAACGTCGGGGTGGTGCCGCTGCCCGACCCCCGCCTCGACGTGCTCGCCCGCATGTTCTCCTCGGCGAAGGTCGTGCCCGCCGTCGTGTCGTTCGTCGACATCGCGGGGATCGTGAAGGGCGCGTCCGAGGGCGCGGGGCTGGGCAACAAGTTCCTGGCGAACATCCGTGAGTCCGACGCGATCTGCCAGGTCGTCCGCGTGTTCGACGACCCCGACGTCGTGCACGTCGACGGGCGCATCGACGCCGCAGCCGACATCGAGACGATCTCCACCGAGCTGATCCTCGCCGACCTGCAGACCCTGGAGAAGGCCGTCCCGCGGCTCACCAAGGAAGCTCGCATGCAGAAGGACCGGCGGGTGGTGCTGGAAGCCGCCGAGGCGGCCGTCGAGATCCTCAACTCCGGCACCACACTGTTCGCGGCGGGCGTCGACCGCGAGCCCCTGCGCGAGCTGACCCTGCTGACCACCAAGCCGTTCCTCTACGTCTTCAACGCCGACGAGGGCGTGCTCTCCGACGAGTCGAAGCGCAAGGAGCTCACCGAGCTCGTGGCACCGGCCGACGCCGTGTTCCTCGACGCGAAGGTGGAGGCCGAACTGCTGGAGCTCGACGAGGACTCGGCCCGCGAGCTCCTGGGGTCGATCGGCCAGGACGAGCCCGGCCTGCACGCCCTCGCCCGCGCCGGCTTCCACACCCTCGGCCTGCAGACCTACCTGACGGCAGGCCCCAAGGAGTCGCGGGCCTGGACGATCAAGAAGGGCGACACCGCTCCCCAGGCCGCCGGCGTCATCCACACCGACTTCGAGCGCGGGTTCATCAAGGCCGAGATCGTCTCCTACGAGGACCTCGTGGAGGCCGGCTCGATGAACGCGGCGAAGGCGGCCGGGAAGGTGCGGATGGAGGGCAAGGACTACGTCATGGTCGACGGTGACGTGGTGGAGTTCCGCTTCAACGTCTGAACGGGCCCTCTTTCGCCTGGTCAGGGCCCTACGCCGCCGGTTCGTTCGTCACTGGTTCGTCAGCAGCACCGAACACGTCGACGAGCAGGGCGGCAACCGCGGTGCGCGTGCGGTCCTCGGCCGTGGGCCACAGATGCGCGTACGTGTTCAGCGTGACCGTCGCGCTGGAGTGCCCGAGCGCGCGCTGAACGGTGACGACGTCGCACCCGGCAGCGATCAGTCCCGAGGCGTAGAAGTGCCGGAGGTCGTGCAGCTTGATCGTCGGGTGGCCGGCGTGGCGACGGGTCTTGCGCCACCAGTAGCCCACGGTGTTCTGATGCGGCGGGTTGCCGTTCTCGGTCCGCGAGGCCATCCGCCAGATAGATCGTCCGCTCGCTCCCGTACTTCGGCGGTCGCAGGTCGACCTCCCCGGCGTTCTTGCGCTGCACCTGCCGACGCACCACCAGGCGGCGCCCCGGCAGATCGAAGTCCCCGACCTGGAGCGCGGCGGCCTCGCCGAGCCGGAGCCCAGCGAACGCGCACAGCGCCACGAACTCTCGAAAGTCCCGATCGGCCGCGTCGAGAAGCTCGCGCACCTGTTGAGCGGTGGGCAGCTCCATGGCCACATCAGCACGTCGACCACGCGGCAGCTGCACGCCCTCGCTCGGGTCAGCGGCGATCACGCGGTCCTTGACCGCTCCGCGCAGCGCACCCCGGACGTTGTTGAAGCGGGTACGGATCGTGCCCGGCGCGAGCCCGGCCGTCCTGCCCTCGCCGCGGTCGGCGGTCTGCATCTGCTTGACCCACGCCTCGATGTGCGAGCGCACGAGCATGCGCATGGGCACGTCCCAGAACGTGACCGAGCGAGCGGCGAGGTACATGGCGCGCTCCGTGCCCGGTGCCCAGACCTGGCGAGCTGCCCAGCGCCCGAAGTAGGCGCCGAAGGGGACACGTCCCGCGTTCGGGTCGACGTAGTTCCCGCTCACCAGGGCCGTGGTCTGCTCGTCGAGCCGGCGTTGCGCGTCGACCTTGCGCCGCGTCGTCCTCGTGAACTGCTTGCCGCCCGGCACCGGTCGGTACTGCGCCTGCCACCGGCCGTCGGACAGCTTGCGGACGCTCGCCATCAGGCCGAGGCCTTCACGAGCATGGCGACCCACGCCCGCACGTCCTCCGGGCGGTACTTCACGTACCGGCCCACGCGCACTCCGGGCGGTCCGTAACCCTTCGTGCGCCACTGGTAGACCGTCTGCGCTGGTACGTCGAGGTACTCAGCCACGTCCTGGACGCCCCACAGTCGCCTATCCCGCGCATCGTCCAGCGGGAAAATCTGGTCCATCACCGTCGCGCCCTCGTCGAGTATCGCGTGTCAGCTGATACCGGTAGACCCGCTCGGTCACGCCCGTAGCGCTGTGCCCCACGAGCCGGGAGACGCCCTCGATCGGCACCCCGGATGCCGACGGCACGGACACGAACGAGTGCCGCAGCTCCCGAGGAGTCCACTCCTGCGGGCGCAGGCGTGGCGGTCGAATTGATGAGCCTGCCGACCGATGACTTTCGGCAGGCGCGCGAGTCAGCACCGTGGAAGCCAGTCCGAGCGAGGGAGCAGCGCATGACCAGCATCCACGAGAACCGCCCGACCCAGCACGAGGCGTCGGCCGCGTCCGCCGCCCCCCCGATCGTCGACAGGGGGGCCTGGCAGGCCGCCCGCGACGAGCTACTGGTGCGCGAGAAGGCGTACACCCGCGAGGGCGACGCGATCGCCGCGGCCCGCCGTCGGCTCCCGATGACGGAGGTTGACGCATCCATCAGTGTCGTCGGGCCGGACGGGCCGACGACCCTCCTCGACCTTTTCGATGGGCGCGAGGAGCTCGTCGTCTACAAGCACATGTGGCACCTGGGCGAGCCGTTCGAGAACCAGTGCCCGGGCTGCACCCTGACCTACTTCGCCGTGCAGAACCCGGCCTACCTCCACGCGCGGGGCGTCTCGTTCGCCGTGTTCGCCAAGGCGCCCTACCCCGACCTCGCGGCGTTCGTCGGCTTCATGGGCTACCCCCACCACTGGTACTCCGTGGCCGACGTCGAGGACGACATCGTGAGCGGCGACGACTTCGGGACCTGGGTGTGCTTGCTGCGCCATGGCGACCGGGTGTTCCTCACCAACACCGTCACCGGCAGGGGCTGCGAGGCGACGATGCCCGCGCTCGCCCTCCTCGACATGACCGCCCGCGGACGCATGGAAGCCTGGCAGGACTACCCCGAGGGCTGGCCCGAAGGCAAGAACCCAGGCTGGTTCTGGCGCAGCCACGAGGACGGCATCGGGAACAACTGGACCGGCGGGCGGCCCACCGTTCAGTGGACCCGTTCCGGCGTCGGAGCAGTGACGCCCGAGCCCCACCGTCACCACTGACGCCACCGGGACAGCACGACATCGAGAGCCGATCTTCGGCAGCACGGCCGCCTCCGTCGACGGCCCCATCACGGGCCGGATGTACGAGGCGAGTCATAGTGGGAACGGAACGGGGCTCACCTGCAGACCGTCCGAGCAGTCTTTGTGACACTGTCTCAGGCAACGGCCGCCCACATCGTCCATCTCACTGTCGACGGGATGCCGCACGAGCCCCAGCGTGGCGGAGAACGATGGCCGAGTCGTTCGTCAGCCGTTCGTCAGGACATCCACCGGCAGCGCGAAACGCCGAGAACCGCCGACGAGCGTCCATGCAGCTCAGGGGCCTTCCCCGGACATCGGTGCAGGTAGGGGTCCTGCCCGGATTCGTTCCGCTCAACGTGTAGCGCCGCCCTCCCGTCGGATCAGCGCCAGCCCAGCTCGGGGGCGAGGTGGGTGAGCACGCTCTCGATGACGTGGGCGTTGTAGTCGACGCCCAGCTGGTTGGGCACCGTCAGCAGCAGCGTGTCCGCAGCGGCGATCGCCTCGTCCTCGGCGAGCTCGGCGACCAGCTTGTCCGGCTCACCCGCGTATGTCCGGCCGAACCGGGCGTTGCCGCCGTCCAGCCGGCCGACCTGGTCGGTGCTGTCCCGCTGCTGCCAGAAGAGCTGCCGGTCGAGGTCGTTGACGATCGGGAAGATGCTGCGGCTGACCGAGACGCGCGGCTCGCGGTTGTGCCCAGCGGCCTCCCAGGCGGTCCGGAACCGCTGGATCTGTTCGGCCTGGAGCTGGTGGAAGGGCACGCCGGTGTCCTCGGAGAGCAGCGTCGAGCTCATCAGGTTCAGCCCCTGCTCGGCCGTCCACTCCGCGGTCGCCCGGGTTCCGGCGCCCCACCAGATCCGGTCCCGCAGACCCGGTGAGTGCGGCTCGACCCGCAGCAGGCCCGGCGGGTTGGGAAACATCGGGCGCGGGTTGGGCCGGGCGAATCCCTCGCCCTTGAGCACCTCGAGGAACGCCTTGGTGTGCTCGCGCGCCATGTCGGCATCGCTCGTGCCCTCCGGCGGCACGTGCCCGAAGTAGCGGAAGCCGTCGATCACCTGCTCGGGTGATCCGCGGCTGATACCCAGTTGTAGCCGGCCACCGGAGATGAGATCCGCGGCCCCGGCGTCTTCTGCCATGTAGAGCGGGTTCTCGTACCGCATGTCGATCACGGCCGTGCCCAGCTCGATCCGGCTGGTCCGCGCCCCGGCCGCGGCCAGCAGCGGGAACGGGGAGGCGAGCTGCTGGGCGAAGTGGTGGATCCGGAAGTACGCGCCGTCGGCGCCCACCTCCTCCGCGGCAACCGCGAGCTCGATCGACTGCAGCAGGGCGTCCGCCGCTGACCGCACCATCGAGTGCGGCTCCGCCGACCAGTGCCCGAAGGAGAGGAACCCTATCTTCTTCACTCTGCAACCAACTCGGCGGCGACGAGCGGCATTCCGCGCCCCGGCACGGGAGTTGGGCTGCGGACCGGGCGAGATCGACCTCAGCGGGTTTGCGACTGCGCCCCAGCCCCACCATGTCGATCTCGCTTGCTCGCCCCGATGAAACGAGATCAGCCCTCGTCCAGGCAGAGGCAGAAGGGATGGCCTGCCGGGTCGAAGAGCACTCGGACGTTCCCCTGCGGTTGCTCGTCTGCCTCCGTCGCTCCGAGAGCGAGAGCATCGGCGACCGCCGAATCGAGGTCGCCGACCTGGAAGTCGAAGTGCATCATCGGACGCTGCTGCCCGTCCACGGGCGGCCAGACCGGGGCCCGGTAGTCGTTTGCCTGCTGGAACACGAGGTAGATGGAGCCCTGGGGCGGCACGATGATGGCCGTTCCCGGTTCCTCGTGACCGATGGGCCAACCCAGCAACTCGGAGTAGAACCTCGCCAAGGCGCCGGGATCTGGCGCTTCTATGGAGGTTCCCCACCACATACCGGCCATTCGTGAGCGCACCCGCGCAGCCTGGCGCTGTGGATCAAGCACGTCAACAGGAAGTCCTGGTCGACGCGGAATGCCGGACCGTCGCGCTCACTACTCGCCGCGCCGAGCCATCAGGTAGCCGGCACCCGCCGCCCCCTGGTCGACCGGATCGAGGACGAGGCGGGCCTCGACCGTGAACCCGGCGTTCCGGAGGAGGGTGGCCACGTCGTCGGAGGTACGTCGGTGGATGTGGACGCGCATCGGGTGCTCCCCGTACCCCTGGGTCTTGAGACGGCTCCCGTTTCCGTGGTGGAAGCCGACGAGCGCCACCCCGCCGGGACGCAGCACCCGGTGGAAGTGCTCGAAGACCGGGGGGAGGACGTGGTCGGGGGCGTGGTGGACGACGTACCACGAGAGAAGCCCGGCGAGTGACGCGTCGGTCGGCGCGAGATCTGTCATCGACCCGACCTCGAACCGCAGATCCGGATAGGTGCTCCGGGCCACATCGATCATGCGGGGGGACAGGTCGATTCCGAACGCGTCGAGGTCGAGTTCCCGGAGGTGCGCCGTCAGATGGCCCGGACCACAGCCCACATCCGCCACGGGCCCCCCTCCGCTTGTTTCGACAAGCTCGGCGAAAAGCGCCAGCACGGCTCGCTCGTACGGCCGTTCCGCCAGCGCCGTGCGGTAGAGATCGGCATAGCTGTCGGCCACCGTGTCGTAGGAGTCGCGGGTGTCGGACAACCATGCATCGGTGATCACCGGTCGATGCTAGAGCCGTGCCGGTGATCGTCCCGGAGGGTTCAGCAGACCAGGTTGGTGTCGAAGCCACCGTCCTGGCTGAACTGCACCAGCTTGGTCCGGCCGCCGGTGAAGCTCGTCGAACACGTCGTCCTCGCCCGGTCGGTGGTCCCGTACGTGGCGATCCACAGCGGGGCGTCGTCCAACGGGTACAGCGGGGTGAACTGGGACTTCCACGCCGCCCGGTAGCCGTCCGCGGACGCTGCGGTGTACCCGCCGGTGATCTTGTGCCACTGGTAGGCGGTGGAGTACAGCCCGACCTCGGCCACTCCGTGGCTCAACAGGAAGTCGGCCATGCCCTGCAACATGGAGGTGTTGGAACTGCCGTCGCCGTTCCACTTGTTGGCAATTTCCACATCGAGCCACCAGATGTGCCTGGTCACCGAACCGTCGAGTTGAGTCGCATTGTCGAACGCGTTGGCGGCCGCGTGCCAGCCGTAGTCGTAGGAACAGCCCGGATCGGTTTTCGAGGTGCCGTCGTTGCACAGCACGGGATCGGCGACGCCCGACCGTGGCCAGTAGTCGGAACTGCTCGGTGCAGGATTGCTGGTATTGACGTAGACCGCCGCTTCGAAAGGGCGGCCGGCGGCCCACTGATACTGCGCGGCGAAACAGGGGTTGACGGAGAAGGGTCGTCCCTTGTTGATACCGACGATGCCGAAGGCGCTGTTCGAGGGGAGGGTCCCGCCGCACTGTGGATGGGACACGTCCTGCCCCACGCCGCCTGCGGGCATGTCGGTTCGGAGATCACTGACGGGAGCGGCGGGAGCGGCAGGAGCGGCAGGTCCGGTTGCTCGCGCTGGGGAGGCCTGGATGTCGCCGGGGGGAGTCGCGGGCCGGCCTGGGGGAGCCTGAGGGACGGCGGGGGGAGCCGGGGGCCGGCCCCGGGGGGCCTCCGGCCGGCCGGGGGGAGCGGTGGCACCTCCGGTCGGAGGATCGGCCCAGGCGGCCGACGCCACGAGGGCCGTGCTCAGCGTCGCCAGTGCCACCATCAGCACGATCGTCCGTGTCCACATTCGAACCAGTGCCCGACGCATCTTGTCCATTCCCCTACCGCCAGCAGTGGACGGGCGGTCTTTTCGCCGTCGCGATGCCGATCGGGTCAGGAGTGCGGATGTGTTGCCCGCGGGGCGGTCGGGTGGACGGAATCATGGGTCAAGAGGTTAATCCCGGAGGCCGCCCGCGGGCGGTAGGCGTGGCCCATTTCATCTGAACCTCGACGTTCCGCCGACCGGGACGATTCGATCAGAAACGTGCACACCGGCCACATTTGCTTCCATATCGGAAAGGTATCGGATTCAGTTCTACATCGGCATCTGAGATATCCGCAGATGACGCCTGTTTCGATGCGCAGGATTCCGGTCGGGAGCATCGAACAGCGACGTGGACACATGTCGCTGTTCCCGCGCTCGTCCAGCCACGACATGTGTCCATGTCGCGGGCCGGGTCGAGGACGCTCAGAGGTCGAGGACTACATCGTCCTTCGGTCGCGAGCAGCAGATCAGGAGGTTGCCGTCCCCGGGTGGCTCCACCGGGTCGGGCGAGTAGGCGACGGTGCCGGACAGCAGCCCTGTCTCGCAGGTGTGGCAGATGCCGGTGCGGCAGGACCAGCGGGTGGGCACGTCGCACGCCTCTGCCAGTTCGAGCAGGGTGGCGTGGTCGGTGTCCCACCGCACGGCGAGGCCGCTGCGGGCGAAGGAGACCGTGGGCCCGGTGCCGGGCGGCCCCGGGGGCGGGTGCGGCGCCCGGGGGGCCCCGGCAGCGATGCCGGGGGTGAGGGCGGCGCCTGCGCCGAAGAGTTCCGTGTGGGTTCGGGCGGGATCGATGCCGAACTCGGCCAGTGCGGGGACGAGGCCCTCCATGAACGTGGACGGCCCGCACAGGTAGGCGTCCGCCGTCCGGGGCACGCCGAGGCGGTCGAGCAGGTCGACCGACAGCCGTCCAGCGCTCTGGTAGTCGATGCCAGGACGGTCCTCGGGGGCCGGTTGGCTGTACGCGACATAGCCGTGCGCACGGGGGAGCGCGTCGAGCAGGGTGCGGCTCTCGCGGGCGAAGGGGTGCTCCGCGCCGTTGCGCGCGCCGTGCAGCCACCACACCTCACGGCCGGAGTGCTCGGCGGCCAGTTCGTGGAGCATCGCGAGAACGGGGGTGACTCCGACTCCGGCCGACAGCAGGAGGACCGGTGCCTCGCCGTCGCGGAGGGTGAAGGTGCCGCGAGGGGCGGCGACGTCGATGGAGTCACCGGCACGGACGTGCGTGTGCACGTAGGTGCCTGCCACCCCGTGGGGCTCCCTCTTGACGCTGACGCGGTACTCCGGATCGCCGGGACCACCCGAGAGCGAGTAGCTGCGGATGACCGGCGGACCGTCCGGGTCGGGGCGCAGCCGCAGGGTGAGGAACTGGCCCGGTCGGGCGGCCGGCAGGGGGGACCGGTCGGTGGCCGCCAGCCGCAGCGACACCACCTCGCGGCTCTCGGTGTCGACGCCGACCACCTGCAGCGGCCGGAACCCGGACCAGGCGGGCGGCGGGCCGCCGGCCACGCCCGACAGCCCCGGGTTGCCCGCTCCGGCGTGGTCGCCGTCGGCCTGGTCCAGCAGCGCCTGCATGGACGCCTGCCAGCCGGGGCTGAGCGCGGGGATCCGCAGGGCACGGGCGAGTTGCGGGCGCGGGTGGTCGTGCAGGTAGAGGAGGGCGTCGATCTCCGCCACGGTCATGCGCTCGGGGCCGGATCCGACCTTGACGATCTCGTCGCCCGCCTGCACCTCTCCTTCGTCGACGACGCGGAGGTAGAAGCCGGGCCGGTGGTGGGCGATGAGCAGGGCGGGCATCTGCGGTTCCCCCAACCGCAGGCCCACCCGATAGCAGGTGACCCGCGGCTGGGTGACCTCGAAGACCGCGCCTCCGATCCTGTAGCGGTCGCCGATGCAGACCTCGTCGTCGGGCAGCCCGTCGACGGTGAAGTTCTCGCCGAACTGCCCGGGCACGAAGTCGTCGCGCCCGAGGACCTTCTGCCAGTAGCGGTAGGAGTCGAGCTGGTAGACGAGCACGGCTCGGTACTCACCGCCGTGCCCGTCCAAGTCGCCCTGGCCGTCACCGTCGATATTGGTCCGGCGGGCCATCCGCGGCCCCTCGACCGGGTGCTTCCAGACGCCGGTGTACACCGTGCGGCCCTGCCACGGCACATCCTGCGGCAGCCCGACGTTCAGCGCCGACAACGTTGGCATCGGGGCCTCGCAGAGTGGTTGCGGATCCGCGGATCAGTTCATCAGGCACTTATCGTGCATTTCCCGATACGGTGTGTGCATTCATCATCCGCCGAGAACCAGCACATTATAATTCGCCGAACGATCCGATGATCGCAATGTGTGGGCTCAGCCCTGCGGCGCCCCGGCGGTCGGTCATTCTCGTGCCCCTTGCTGGTGGGAGGCGTTGTCGTCGGGGTGCTCGACGGCGGTGAAGCCCGCGGCGCGTCCGGTGTCCTGCGGTCCCCAGAGGGTGGTGGAGACCTCGCGGCGGACCAGCGGTGCCACCTCCTCGGCGAACCGTGTGAGCACCTCCTGCTGCTGCTCGTAGGGCAGCATCGGGAACACCGAGACCGACTGGACGTCGTGGCGGTAGGCCTTGTGGTAGTCGATGATCTTGGCCGCCACCCGCTCGGGGTTGCCCACCAGCGCGGGCCCGTGCGCCACGGCCTCCTCGATCGTCGCGAACGAGGTGGCCTTGCCCGGGCGGTTGTCGCCGGCGTGCGCCGCCCGCATCCTGGTGGCGATGGCCTCGTAGATGGGCCGGTACTGCTCGATCGCCTCCGCGTCGGTGTCGGCGAGGAAGAGACCGCCGGACCCGGAGCCGACGTAGCCGACGGCGGGATCGTGCCCGTTGGCCTCGAGCTGCTCGCGGTAGCGGTTGATCAGTACGAGGTAGTTCTCCCGGGGCTGGAAGGCGTTGGCCGAGAAGATCGGGTCGCCCCACTTGGCGGCGAGGTCGACCGACGTCGTGGAGGTCGCGGACCCGTGCCAGATGCGGAACGGTCCGTCGAACGGCCGCGGGTACGTGGTGACCTCGTGGAGGTCGGCATGGTGGGTGCCCTGCCAGGAGACCTTCTCCTCCCGCAGCAGCAGGCGCAGCAGTTCGTAGTTCTCGGTGAGGTACTCGTACTGCTTCTCGAGCTGGAGCCCGAAGAGGGGGAAGTGCTTGTCCTCGTTGCCCTTCCCGATGACGATCTCCAGCCGGCCACCGGAGAGCTGGTCGATCGTGGCGTAGTCCTCGGCGACACGGACGGGGTCGAGCAGCGAGAGCACCGTGACGCCCGTGCTCAGCAGGATCCGGTCGGTGGCGTTGGCGAGCGCCCCGAGCAGCACCGTCGGCGCGGAGGAGACGAACTCACCCGCGTGCCGCTCGCCCACTGCGTAGGAGTCGAAGCCGAGCCGCTCGGCGAGCACCGCGGTCTCCACCACGCGCTCGAGCCGCTCGTGCACGCTGATGATCTCGCCCGTCACGGGGTGGGGGGTGTGCGGGACGATGTCGAGAACCTGGAACCTCACGGGCGGACCCCTTCGGATGCGGAGCGGACGGGAGCAAGCCCCAGGTGCTCGCGCAGCGTGGTGCCCTCGTACTCGGCACGGAACGCGCCGCGCTCCTGCAACAGCGGGACGACGGAGTCGGCGAACTCGTCGAGGCCGCCGGGCGTGATGTGCGGGACCAGCACGAAGCCGTCACTCGCGTCGGTCTGCACGAACTCGTCGAGCGCGTCGGCGACCTTGGCCGGGGTTCCGATGAACGACTGCCGGCCGCTGACCTGGATGATGAGCTCTCGGATCGAGAGCCCCTTCTCGTCGGCCAGAGCACGCCACTCGCGCGCGGTGGTGATGGGGTCCCGGTGCTGGCGCACGCTCGCCCGGCCGCGCGAGATGTGGTTCTCCGCGACGAGCGGGTCGCTCTCCGGGAGCGGGCCGTCCGGGTCGTAGGCCGAGAGGTCCCGGTTCCACAGCTGTTCGAGGAACTTGATCGCGGTCTGCCCGCTCACCTGCTGGTGGCGGATGACGTCGGCCTTCTCGTGCGCCTCGGCGTCGGTGTCGCCGAGCACGAACGTCGCCGCCGGCATGATCTTGAGGTCGTCGGGTGAGCGGCCGTACTTCGCGAGCCGTGCCTTCACGTCGGCGTAGAAGGCCCGACCGGCCTCCAGCGTGCCGTGCCGCGTGAAGATGGCGTCCGCGCCGGACGCGGCGAACTCGCGGCCCTCCTCGGAGTCGCCCGCCTGCAGGATCACCGGGCGCCCCTGCGGGCTGCGCGGCACGCTGAACCGGCCGCCGATGTCGAACTGGTCGGACGTGATGCGGAAACGCCCGGCGTCCGGGTCGGTGAGGAAGGTGCCCGACGTGGCGTCGGCGACGACCTCGTCACCCGACCAGGAGTCCCACAGCTCCTGGGTCGCGGCCAGGAACTCCTTCGCCCGCAGGTAGCGCTTGTCCTGGGGCAGGAACCCGCCCCGGCGGAAGTTCTCCCCGGTGAACTCGTCCCATGACGTCACGACGTTCCACGCCGCCCGTCCGCCCGAGAGGTGGTCGAGCGAGGCGAACTGGCGGGCGACCTCGTACGGCTCGTTGAAGGTGGAGTTGATGGTGCCGGCGAGCCCGAGCCGGTCGGTGACGGCGGCGAGCGCGGCCAGCACCGTGAAGGTGTCCGGGCGGCCCATCACGTCGAGGTCGTAGATCAGCCCGTTCTGCTCGCGCAGCCGCAGCCCCTCGGCGAGGAAGAGGAAGTCGAACTTCGCCCGTTCCGCGGTGCGCGCGAAGTGGGTGAAGGACCGGAAGTCGATGTGGCTGCCGCCTGCCGGGTCGCTCCACACCGTGGTGTTGTTGACGCCCGGGAAGTGGGCGGCGAGGTGGATCTGCTTGCGTGGCCTGGTCATCGTCGCGTGTCCTCTTCTCGTGGCCCTCAGGCCGCCGCGTAGCGGTTGGCGGGGCGGGACAGGCCGAGCAACCCGCGCAGGGTGTCCGCCTCGTACGCGGTGCGGAAGGCACCGCGGCGCTGCAGTTCGGGAACCAGACCGCCGGTGATCAGCGGCAGGTCGTGCGTGACCCCGGCCGGTCTCAGGCGCACCCCGCTCAGCCCCGCGTCGTGCCAGTCCTGCACGAGGTCGGCGAGCTGGACCGGGGTGCCCGTGAAGATCCGCGCATCGCTGCGGAGCACGGCTCCGTCCAGGTCGTCGAGGCGGGCCCTACGGGCAGCGGCCTCGCCCGGGTCGTCGTCGAGGAAGACCAGCACGTCGCCCAGGACGTGCACGGTGTCGTCCGCGCGGCCCGCGGCGGCCTGCTCGGCGCGGATCTCCCGCAGGATCGCGTCGATGTCGATCCTGGTCTGCGGGGTGACGAAGCCGAGGTCGGCGGAACGGGCGAGCAGCCGGTAGGCGACGGTCCGGTGGGCGAGCGCGCTGACGATCGGCTGGCCCTGCGGCGGCCGCGGCGTGATCGACGGCCCCCGGACGGAGAACTGCGCGCCCTCGAAGTCGATGTAATGCAACTTGTCCCGGTCCACGAACCGCCCGGTGGCCACGTCACGGATCTCCGCGTCGTCCTCCCAGCTGTCCCAGAGCCTGCGCAGGACCTCGACGTAGTCGGCGCCCTCGTCGAACAGCGCGGCGAGCGCGTCGTCCGCGAGCCGGACGGGCGGGAAGTCCCGGCGGCCGAACAGCGCGGCCTCGTCCGGACGGTCCGAGACCCGGACCCTCACCCCGGCACGGCCCGTGCTGACGAAGTCGAGGGTGGCGATCGCCTTCGAGAGGTGGAACGGCTCGGTGTGGGTGGCGACCGCGGTCGGGACGAGGCCGATGTGCTCGGTCAGCGGCGCGACCCGGGCCGCGACGAGCACCGCGTCGAGCCGCCCCCGGACGTGGTCCGTGCGTTCGTCCGGCTTGAATCGGTGATCGGACTGGAGGACGAGGGAGTCCTCGATCGTCACGAGATCCAGGAGTCCCCGCTCCGCCTCCTGCACCAGGTCGGTCCAGTACCCGGCGGTCAGCAGCTCGGCAGGCCGGGCGCCGGGCTCGCGCCAGGACGCCGGATGCCAGCCGGTGCCGTCGAGCGCAACGGCGAGGTGCAATGTGGACTGCGGTTCACCCATGGAGATCATCGCTCCTCTGTGCGATGCGGACGCGCGCAGGAGCGGGGCCGGAACGCCCCGGTCGTGCGACGCGCACTGGAAGAGCTGGAGTCGTGGCTCACGGGCTCGGGTGAGCGGGAGCGGTCAGCTCCGACAGCTCGCGCTCGCCACCCTGAGGAGGTCGACGTGCAGTCTGTGAGCCGCACAGAACGAGCTGTGTGCGCGCACCTCGGCCTCCATCGCTTCCGGCGCGAGCGCCCGCTCCGGCGGGGTTGTCGCGGCGTCGTCGAGCCGGGTCTCCCGGCCGCTCCGAACGGGTACGGCCGATAGTCCGTGACACGACTGTAGGGATCCGAGCCTGCTGCTTGTCAACCATCGAGTGTCCGGATCACACGGGGTGGTCGGTGACGGCTGAACGGGGACGTCCGGTTCCTGCCGTTCTCGCTCGGTCAGGTCGTTCATCGCAGGCGACCAGGCCGCCTTCGTCCGGCTGGTGGCCCGATCTCAACGAGTTCAAGCACACGTCGATCCCGCGCCGACCGGCGCGCGGGTGCTGAGCACGGCGGTGACGACGAGCCCACCGCCGGGCCTCGGCTCCAGGGCGAGCGTGCCGTCGTGGGCGGCCACGATCCGTGCGACCAGGGCCAGTCCCAGCCCGTGGCCCGTCACCTGGCCCGCCACTCTGACGCGTCCCCCACCCCGGAGGAACGGCTCACTCAGCTGAGCGGCCGTCTCGGGGGAGTACTCCGGTCCCGGGTTCTCCGTGCGGAGGGCCACGGTGCCGGAGGCGGGGTCGTGGCCGGTGCTGACGTAGGCGGTTCCCGGCCGCGTGTTGTGGCGTATCGCGTTCTGCACGAGGTTGGTGACGAGCTGCTCGAGCAGGACGGGGTCGCCGAAGGTCGGTGCCGGATCCAGCCGGCCGTGGACGGTCACCTGATGGCGCACTGCTTCCGTGTGCTGCTCGGTGAGCGACCGGTGCGCGACGCCGGCGAGATCCACCAGCACCGACGTGGCCCGGACGGAGGCAGCGTCGGCGTCGGCGAGCCGTAGGAGGGCGTCGGTGATCCGGATCGCGCGGTCGTTGGTGACCTGGAGCTGGTCGAGAAGCCTCGGATAGTCCGGCTGCTCGGGACTCGAGCGCGCGACATCGAGCAGGGTCGAGGTGACGGTGAGCGGTGTGCGGAGCTCGTGCGAGGCGTTGGCCGCGAAGCGCTGCTGGGCGTCGAACGCGTCGCTCAACCGGGTGAGCATGTGGTCGAAGTTGTCGGCCAGCTGCTGGAACTCGTCGTTGCGACCCACCAGGTTGATGCGGTGGTCGAGCTTCCCGGTGGCCGCGATCTGCGCGGCCTCGTTGATCTGCTGGAGCGGTCGCAGCACCCAGCCGGCGAGCGCCCAGCCGCCGGCAAGGCCGATCGCGGCGAGCAGCAGCAGGATGCCCCAGGAAATGGTGAGCAGAGTGTCCAGGATCTCCCCACGCGCGGGTGTCCACGACGTGTCACGGGGGTTGGAGGCCGTGAGCGGATAGCTCGGGATGTACCGGATGATCACGTATGCCGCCGCCGCCGTGACCATTCCCGCGGCCACGAGGAACCCGGCGTAGCCCAGGGTCAGCCGCATGCGGGCGCTCACCCGCCGGCGGTTCCTCGCCCCCGCGGCGGACGTCACGGGGCGGGGACCTGGCGAGCGAGGCGGTAGCCGACTCCGGCGACCGTCGCGATGAGATCGGGATCGCCCAGGCGCTTGCGCAGCGTGGAGATCGTGACCCGCGGCGCGCTGGTGAAGGGATCGGCGTTCTCGTCCCAGACCTTCTCCAGCAGTTCTTCGGCGCTGACCACGCCGCCGCGGGCGCGCATCAGGAGTTCGAGCACCGCGAACTGCTTTCTCGTCAGCTGGACGTACCGCCCGGCGCGGTACACCTCGCGCCGGTACGGGTCGAGCCGCACATCCCGGTGCTCGAGCACCGGCGGCGCGGTCGCCGCCGGGCGGCGGGCCAGCGAGCGCAGCCGGACCACCAACTCCTCCAGCGCGAACGGCTTCGTCAGATAGTCGTCGGCGCCGCTCTCGAACCCGGCGACCTTGTCCCGCAGCGTGGCCGCCGCGGTGAGCATCAGAACCCGCACCGTGGGGTGCTCGCGGGCCACCACGGCGCACACCTCGTCGCCGTGCGTCCCCGGGATGTCGCGGTCGAGCACGACGATGTCGTAGTCGTTCGTGCCCAGGTGTTCCAGTGCGTCGTCACCGTCGAGCGTGACGTCGGCCGTGATCGCCGCATGCCGCAACCCGGTCTGTAGCGCCTCGGCGAGGTAGGGCTCGTCCTCGACGATCAACACGCGCACACGGACCTCCAAGCCGACCCCGCTGACGCCGCGGCACGCTACCTCCGTGGATGTTGCGTCGATGTTGTGAAAGGAGTCGACGGCGGCGCAACGACAGCTCCGTTGTGCTCCAGGAACCAGGCCGCGGCGCATCGCCCGCTGCCACCACAGGAGGGTTCCTCAGTGCGACTGCCGATTCCGTTCTCGGCGCGTTGCCGCCGCCCGCTCGCGGTTCTGCCGGTCGCGTTCGTGATCGTCTGCCTTGCCGCCGGGTGCTCGGCGAAGGTCGACGGATCAGCATCCGCCGACCCGGGGGCAGAATCCGCCTTCTCGGCTGCCGACGGGCACATTCCGCAGGGGGAGATGATGTCGCCGTTCGCCGATGTGCCGGCGATCATGAATCTCGATCCCGCCCTCCGCGCGGCCGTTCAGCAGGCGACCGAGGATGCCGCGGCGAGGAACGTCGAGATACGGATCTCCTCCGGGTGGCGCAGCGAGCGCTATCAGAACTTTCTGCTGCAGCAGGCCGCGGGCAAATACGGCGGAGAGGAGGAAGCCCGTCGTTTCGTCCGGACCGCGGAGACGTCCAGTCACGTGACCGGGCGCGCGGTGGACGTACTGCCGACCAGGGCGGACGACTGGCTCATCCAGCACGGCGACACCTACGGCCTGTGCCAGTCCTACGCCAACGAGATGTGGCATTTCGAGCTGTCCGTCGCCCCCGGCGGCACCTGCCCCCCGCCGGCGTCCGACGCCGATGCCGCCGGCTGAGCTTGGTGTTCCGCGCGCCGGCTCCGGTCCGCACAGCGCCCGTGGGTGCTGCGAGGACCCCAACGGGCGCGCATCGCGATCGACATGTCCGGTTCGCCGATGAGTTCCGGGTGCCCGGGCTGTCTCACCTACGGCCCGGCAACCCGACGACGAGGACCCCCGCATGCGCACTCACGCGAGCCCCACCTTCGTGCTGATCCCCGGCGCCGGGGGGAGCGCCTTCTACTGGTACCGGCTCGTCGAGGAGCTGACCGGGCGCGGCCGTGAGGCCGTCGCCGTCGAACTGCCCGGAGCGGACGACTCCGCCGGGCTCGCGGAGTACGCGGATGCGGTGGTGGCCGCGATCGGCGACCGCGCCCGGATCGTCCTCGTGGCCCAGTCGATGGGCGGGTTCACCGCGCCCCTTGTGTGCGAGCGCATGCCGGTCGACCTGCTCGTCCTGCTCAACGCGATGGTGCCGGCGCCGGGCGAGACACCGGGGGACTGGTGGGAGAACACCGGCCAGCCGCAGGCCCGCGCCGCCCACGCGGCGAGCAAGGGCAGGCCGTCGGGTGGTGAGTTCGACGCGCTCGTGGAGTTCTTCCACGACGTCCCGCCCGAGGTGACGGCCGCCGTGCTCGCCCGGCACGAGCCCGACCAGTCCGGCACGCCGTTCGAGAAGCCGTGGCCGTTGGAGCGGTGGCCGGACGTTCCCACCCGGTTCCTGCAGGGCCGCGACGACCGCTTCTTCCCGCTGGAGTTCCAGCGGCGGGTGGTGGCGGAGCGGCTCGGCATACCCGTCGACGAGATGCCCGGTGGTCATCTCGTCGCGCTGAGCAGGCCCCGGGAGCTGGCCGACCGCCTGGAGACGTATCTGCTCTGAGATTTTCCGCCCGGGCTGTCGATCCTGGCGTCTCCCGATTGTCGATGTGGCGACCGGACGGAAACGATGGAGGATCCCGTGCAGTACATGCTGTTGATCTGTGGCACCGACGATGCACAGCCGGCGCCCGATTTGGACATGGCCGCCGCCACCGAAGCGTGGGTGAAGGAGATGGACGGCCGCGGCGTCCGCCTGCAGGGCAACCGGCTGCGCCCCGTCACGGACGCGACGACGGTCCGGGTGCGGGCGAGCGAGGTGCTGGTCTCGGACGGCCCGTTCGCGGAGACCAAGGAACAGATGTTCGGGTTCGACCTGATCGAGTGCCAGGATCTCGACGAGGCGATCGAGGTGGCCTCGAAGCACCCCGTCGCGCAGTTCGGGATGATCGAGGTGAGGCCGCTCTGGACGGAGTGAACGGCGTCGCGGCGGCGGCAGAGGCCGTCGCCGCGACGTTCCGCGAGGAGTGGGGCCGGATCGTCTCCACCCCGATCCGGGTCACGGGCGACTGGGATCTCGCGGAGGAGTGTGCCCAGGAGGCGCTGGCTCAGGCGGTGGCCCGTTGGCCGCGCGACGGCGTCCCACGCAGCCCGGGAGCGTGGCTCACCACCACGGCGCGCAACCACGCGCTGAACCGCCTGCGCCGCAGCGCACTGGAGGCGACCAAGCTGCGGGAGGTCGCGCGGGAGCCCGTCGCCCATGACGAGTCCGAGGGGAGCGCCGTGCAGGACGACCGGCTCCGACTGATCTTCACCTGCTGCCACCCCGCGCTCCCGCTCGAAGGCCGGGTGGCGCTCACCCTGCGCACCCTGGCCGGGCTCACCACCGCAGAGATCGCCAGGGCGTTCCTCGTGTCGGAGCCGACGATGGCGCAGCGCCTGGTGCGCACCAAACGCAAGATCCGCGAGGCCGGGATCCCGTTCCACGTGCCGCCCGGCCACCTCCTGCCCGACCGGACGGCTGCCGTCCTCGGTGTGGTCTACCTGCTGTTCAACGAGGGGTACGCCGCCGCGGCCGGTTCCGAACTGGTGCGCCACGACCTGTGCGCCGAGGCGATCCGGCTCGCCCGCACGCTCGCCCGGCTGATGCCCGACGACCCCGAGGTCCTCGGCCTCACCGCCCTTCTGCTCCTCCAGGACTCCCGACGCGGGGCGCGGCTGGACGGCAGCGGCGAACCGGTCACGCTGGAGGACCAGAACCGCTCCCTGTGGGACGGCGCCGAGGTCACCGAAGGGCTCGCGCTCCTCGACGCCGCCCTGCGGCGCGGGCAACCCGGGCCGTACCAGGTGCAGGCGGCGATCGCGGCCTGCCACGCCCAGGCGGAGCACGCTGCCGACACCGACTGGCCACAGATCGCGGCGCTCTACGGGAGGCTCGTCGAGCTGACACCGTCGCCGGTCGTGCGGCTCAACCGGGCCGTGGCCGTCGCCATGGCAGAGGGCCCCGCTGCCGGGCTGGAGTTGGTGGACGAGCTGGCGGGCGAGCTCGCGGACTACCGCCTCCTCCCCGCCACCCGCGCCGACCTCCTCCGCCGCCTCGGGTGCCGCGAGGAGGCGGCGGAGGCGTACCGGGCGGCGCTGGAACGCACGGAGAGCACGGCGGAACGCCGCTTCCTGACTCGCCGCCTCGCGGAGGTGACCGGGCCGCCGGCCTGAGCGTCTTCGCAGAGGTAGTCCATTCTTCGCAGAGCCGGTGTGCTCGTCGCAGGTGCTGTGGGGTCTGCGAGGAACACACCGCCCTTGCGAGGAGACCCTGAGCGATGGGCCAGCCGGGTGGATATGTCCCTTGTAGATCGATTCGGGTGGTTCTGCGCCTAGCCTCACGAGTCGATCACCCGAGGAGGGCGTCTTGCCGCGGCACACCAAGAGGGACGACAAGGGGCGGTTCGCGCGGCACGGTGGAGGAGCCCTGGCTGTCGTCTTCGCTGTTGCGCTCGGGACCGGGGGGACCGCGGTCGGGGTGTCGGCAAGCGGCGGTGGTGCGAGTGTGTCGAGTACGTCCAGCTCGTCGAGCGCGGCGCGGAGCGGCCAGGCCCGTCAGCGGTCCTCGGTCAACGTGAAGCTGCGTCTCGAGCAGCGCGGCTTCAGCGTCGATTCGAAGTTCGACTCGAGCGCTGACTGCGCTGCGCGCTCCTACGGCCAGGTCCGGGAGTTCTTCCGGCGCCAACCGTGCGTGGAGCTGTCCCGGGCATCGTTCGAGGTCCGCGACAGGCGGGGCAACCTCGTTCTGGTGGCCGTCGCCTGGGTGGAGATGCCCCACTCCGCCGCCGCGCGGGAGTTCCACGAGTTGGTCGACAGGCACGGCACCGGCAACGTCACGGAACTCTCCCGTGAGCAGGGGCGGCACCGGAGCGTGCGGTTCACCGGCGAGTACTACGCGTCACGCCGGGACGGGACGACCGTCGTGAACGTGCAGGCCCAGCCGGTGGGGCGGGCCGCCGTGGCCGTGGGCCTCGCGGAGGTCGTCGCCGAATCCGCGCGGTGAGATGGACACCAGCGTTGTTCTCGCCCGAGAGAACAACGCTGGTGTCCATCTCGACCGGCTACCGGCGGGCGGCCACCGCCTTCGCGAGCTCGGCCAGCAGGTCGGCTGTGGTCGCCCAGTCCATGCAGGCGTCGGTGATGCTCTGGCCGCGGGTCATCGAGGGGCCGAGGTCCTGCCGGCCGGCGACGAGGAAACTCTCCATCATCACCCCGGCCACGCCCGTCTCGCCGTGGGCGATGCGCCCGGCGATCTCGCCGACCACCTCCGCCTGCCGGACGTGGTCCTTGTTGCTGTTGCCGTGGCTGGCGTCGATGATCACGCGGTCGGGGAGGCCGGCGGCCTGCAGCCGGTCGAGGGCGGCGGCCACCGAGGCGGCGTCGTAGTTGGGGCCGCCTGAGCCGCCGCGCAGGATGACGTGGCAGTCCGGGTTGCCGGCCGTGGTGATCAGGGCGGCGAGGCCGTCGGGGTTGATCCCCATGAACACGTGGCTCGCGGCCGCGGCGCGCACCCCGTCCACCGCGACCTGGACGTCGCCCTCGGTGGAGTTCTTGATGCCGACGGGCATCGACAGCGCGCTGCACAGCTGTCGGTGGACCTGGCTGGCCGCCGTCCGGGCGCCGATCGCGCCCCAGCTCACGGTGTCGGCGAGGAACTGAGGCGTGATCGGGTCGAGGAACTCGCACCCCACGGGGAGGCCGAGCGCCGAGACGTCGAGCAGCAGCCGCCGTGCCGTCCGCAGCCCGGTGTTGACGTCGAACGTCTCGTCCAGGCCCGGGTCGTTGATCAGGCCCTTCCAGCCGACGGTGGATCGCGGCTTCTCGAAGTAGGCCCGCATCACGACCCGGAGCTCGCCGGAGACGCGCGACGTGTGCTCGGCGAGCCGGTGGGCGTAGTCGAGGGCGGCGTCGGGGTCGTGGATCGAACACGGACCCACGACGACGATCAACCGGTCGTCACGGCCGTCGAGGATGTCGACGACCTCGGCGCGAGCCCGGGTGACGGTCTCGGCGACGACGGAGTTGATGGGGAGCTCGTGGCGAAGCAGGGCCGGGGACAGCAGGGGACTGATCCGGGTGGTGCGATGCTCGTCCAGCGCGGGGACGGCGGCGACGGTCATGACGTGGGCTCTCTTCTCAGCCGAGCCGCCCGTCGAGATTCCCGCCGAGCCGGCTCGTGTCCGGCTCGTGGGGTGGAGGTCAGCGCAGCGGTTCGCCCGCCGACCCGTCACGGGCCGGAGCGGTAAACCAGTACAGGCGCTGCACGGCCGCGACTCTAGCCGATCGGATCGAGCATGCGCTCGACGCGGTACGAGAGCTCGAGCACCTTGCCGGTGACGGAGTCGGCGAGCTCCACCCGCCAGGAGTCGGCGAACTGGTCGACGCCGGGGAGCATCGCGACCGTTCCCGACAGCAGCACCGTGCCGGGCACCAGGAGCTCGCCCAGCTCGTCCAGCCAGTACCTCGGCGGCAGCAGAGCGGACAGTGCGGCCTCCTGGATCAGCTGTTCCTCGTCGCCGCCCCTGGTGACCCACGCGCGTAGCCACACGTCGTCGAGATGGTCCTCGACGTCGGCGAGCCGCCAGGCGCCCCGGCCCAGGACGTCGAGGCCGGCGTTCTTGCTCCACGCGACGCCGTGCACCTCGAGATCCCGGTCGGTGTGGTCGCAGGCGACGGTGAGCAGGACGTCCTGCGGTGTCTCGCCCGCCACGACGAGCGCCCACTCGGCCTCACCGGACGTGCGCCCGTGCTGGACGGGTACCTGGCTGACCTGCGCGGCGAGGTAGGGCGCCACCGGGTAGAGGGCAGGAGTGGTCCTGGGGGCCGGGACTCCGAGCTCGGCCAGCTCGGCGATGTGGGCTGCAACCCCGTCCTGGTCGCTGCCCGCGTACCCGGCGTTGAGCAGCCGGGTCACGGTGACCGCAACGGTGCTGTCGTCGGGTAGGTGAAATACGAGGTCATTCAGCACGACTTCTCCAAAAGCTTGCGCATGCCGCTTGTATACAGCAAGTATTGCGACTCCGGCGACCGCGTGTGCCACTGCGCACCCGCCACCGACAGGAGGATTTGATGCCCGACCCCACACCCGGGGCCCCGGCACCGGAGATCGACCGGCGTTCGCTGACGCGAGCGTTCGCCGCGAGTCTCACCGGCACGTCGCTCGAGTGGTACGACTTCGCCGTCTACTCCGCAGCCGCTGCCCTGGTCTTCCCCCAACTGTTCTTCCCCGGCTCCGACCCGCTGACCGGCACGCTCCTCGCTTTCTCGACCTACGCGGTGGGATACGTCTCGCGTCCGCTCGGGGGGCTCGTCTTCGGGCGCCTCGGCGACGTCATCGGGCGCAAGCAGGTGCTCGTGCTCACGCTGCTCCTGATCGGGGTGGCCACGTTCCTGATCGGTCTCCTGCCCACCTACGCCTCGATCGGCGCGGCGGCCCCGGCCCTCCTCGTGGTGCTGCGGTTCGCGCAGGGCGTCGGTGTGGGCGGGGAGTGGGGCGGCGCGGTGCTGCTCTCCAGCGAGTACGGCGAGCCGCGCAAGCGGGGGTTCTGGTCCTCGGCCGCTCAGATCGGGCCGCCTGCGGGCAACCTCCTGTCCAACGGCGTTCTCGCCCTGCTCACCCTGGCGATGTCGAACGAGGCGTTCCTCGCGTGGGGCTGGCGGATCGCGTTCCTGCTGTCGGCGGTGCTGGTCGGCTTCGGGCTGTGGATCCGGCTCAAGCTCGAGGACACCCCGGTGTTCCGCGCGATCCAGGAGCGGGGCGACCAGCCCGCGGCACCGGTCGGCGAGGTCTTCCGCACGCAGCGCCGCGCGCTGGTGGCCGGCGTGCTCTGCCGGATCGGGCCCGACGTCACGTACGCGCTCTTCACCGTCTTCGTGATCACCTACGCGACCGGCGAGCTGGGGATGAGCCGCGGTCAGGTGCTCACGGCCATCCTCGTGGGCTCGGTGTTCCAGCTCGGGCTGATCCCGCTGGCGGGTGCCGTCTCCGACCGGGTCAACCGCAGGGTCCTCTACGGCTCCGCCGCAGTGTGTGCCGGGATCTGGCCGTTCCTGTTCTTCCCCGCCATGGGCGACTCCTCCATGCCGATGCTGGTCATCGGCACCGTCGTCGGGCTGGGGCTGCACTCGTTCATGTACGGGCCGCAGGCCGCGTTCGTCACCGAGCAGTTCTCCACCAGGCTTCGCTACACCGGTAGCTCGCTCGCGTACACGATCGCGGGCGTCTTCGGGGGTGCCGTGGCGCCGCTGGTCTTCACCGCGTTGCTCGGCAGTTCGGGGTCGTGGGTGCCGGTGGCGGTCTACGTGCTGGTGGCGTCGCTGCTGACGCTGGCCGGGCTGGCCATCGGGCGCGACCCCGACCCGGCGGAGGACGAGGCCTACCTCGTCCTCCGAGGCGAGTCTGCGGTCATGCCTCCAGGAACAGCCGCAAGGTGATCGCCAGGTGGTCCTCGATCGCCGTGTGGGCGGCGGCCTCGTCGCCGGACTCCAGTGCGGCGACGATGCGGGCGTGCTCGTCGCACACCCCGCGCTGCCGGTCGGTGGTGCGGAACATGGCGGCGACACCCACCCGTACCTGGCGGGTCCGCAGGCCCGCGTAGGTGCGCGCGATGAGGTCGTTGCGGGCCGCGTCGACGAGGACCTGGTGGAAGCGGCGGTCCCATTCGATGAACACCTGCGCGGTGGCGGGGTTGGCCACCGCGTCGGTGAACCGCTCCTGCTCGGCGAGGGCTTCGCGCATGGCCGCCAGCGGCACTGTGCCTTCGGTGAGGGTGACGGACGCGGAGTGCCGTTCCAGCAGCCCGCGCAGCTCCATCAGCTCCTTGATCTGCCGTCCGGACAGCGGGGGCACGTACGCTCCCCGTTTCGGCACCATCTCGACCAGGCCTTCGGCTACCAGTAGCAGCAGGGCCTCACGCACCGGTGTGCGCGACACGCCGATGGCCTGGGCGAGCCCACCCTCGTTGAGGAAGGTTCCTTGCACCGCTGGATCGACCAGCACCGTTTCCCTGAGGTGGCGGTAGGCGCGATCGCGCCCCGACTCGGGGGACGGGTCCGCTGCTTGCATGCAACATGTATACAGTAACCGGAGGCTTCCTGTGCGTATCGCGCTCGCCCAGATCCTGTCGACACCCGACAAGGCCCACAATCTCACCCTGATCGAGGACGGCACCTGCCGCGCCGCCGAGGCAGGGGCCGCCGTCGTGGTCTTCCCGGAAGCGACCATGAGCTGCTTCGGGGTGCCGCTCGGTCCCGTCGCCGAGCCGTTGGACGGGCCGTGGGCCGAGCGGGTGCGGGCGATCGCCGCGGCCGCAGGCATCACCGTCGTCGCCGGCATGTTCACCCCCGCCGACGACGGCCGAGTGCACAACACGCTGATCGCCACCGGCGGTGGCGTGGAAGCCTCCTACGACAAGATCCATCTGTTCGACGCGTTCGGCTTCGCCGAGTCGCGCACCGTGGCTCCGGGGTCGAAGCCGGTGAGCATCACCGTCGACGGCGTCAGCGTCGGCCTGGCCACCTGCTACGACCTGCGCTTCCCTGGGCTGTTCCAGGAGCTCGCCGACGGCGGCGCCCGTGTCGTGCTGGTGCCGGCCTCGTGGGGTGCCGGGGTGGGCAAGCGCGAGCAGTGGGACCTGCTCGTGCGGGCCAGGGCGCTCGACAGCACGGCCTTCGTGGCGGCCTGTGACCAGGCCGACCCCACCACGGCAGGCCGCGAGCCGGGCAGCGCGCCGACCGGGATCGGCGCGAGCCTCGCGGTGGGGCCGCTGGGTGTGGTGCTCGACCAGCTCGGCGCGGAGCCCGGCCTGCTGGTGGTCGACCTCCCCCTCGACGAGGTGGAGCAGGCGCGCCGTGCCGTACCGGTGCTCGCCAACCGCCGGTTCTGACCGCGCGGCCGCCGGCGCCCGACGCCGGGGAGCGTGGAGAACCGGCCGGTGCTCGGCTCAGGCCTCCAGGGCCGCCGCGTGGTCGGGAACCTCGTGGAAGCGTTCCCGCGGGGGGCGCTTGTAGCCCCGCCGCGCGGGCCGGGCGGGGAGCTTCAGGTCCCGCGACGGCACCGGCTCCCACGGGACGCTGCTCAGCAGATGCGCGATCATGTTGATCCGCGCGCGCCGCTTGTCCTCGGCCTCCACCACGTGCCACGGGGAGGACGGCGTGTCGGTGTGGGCGAACATCTCGTCCTTCGCCCGTGAGTAGTCCTCCCAGCGCGTGATCGACTCGAGGTCCATCGGGGAGAGCTTCCACTGCCGCATCGGATCGGACATCCGGTCGCGGAAACGTCGCTCCTGCTCCTCGTCGCTCACCGAGAACCAGTACTTGCGCAGGAGGATCCCGTCCTCGGCGAGCAGCTCCTCGAACACCGGGCACTGCCGAAGGAACCGGGCGTACTCGTCGGGCGTGCAGAAGCCCATCACCCGCTCGACGCCGGCGCGGTTGTACCAGCTGCGGTCGAGCAGCACGATCTCCCCGGCCGCGGGCAGGTGCTCCACATAGCGCTGGAAGTACCACTGCGTGCGCTCCCGCTCCGACGGTGCGGGGAGGGCGACGATGCGGCAGATGCGCGGGTTGAGGAACTCCGACACGCGCTTGATCGCGCCACCCTTGCCTGCGGCGTCGCGACCCTCGAAGACCACCACCAGGCGAGCGCCGCTGGTGCGGACCCACTCCTGCATCTGCACCAGCTCGCCCTGAAGGCGCAGGAGTTCCTTCTCGTACGGCTTGCGGGGCAGGCGCGTCATCCCGGCATCGTGCCAGGTCGGCGTCCTCAGTGCGGGGCGCCGAGCACGGCGTCGAGCAGGCCGGGGTAGAGCGTGTCGAGGTCCGAGCGGCGCAGGGTGCTGATCCGTCGGGTGCCCTGCGCCCGAATGGTGAGCACCCCTGCCTCGCGGAGGATGCGCATGTGGTGGGTGCGCGTGGAGTTGGTGACGGGCAGCGGGACCGCACCACAGGCCAGGCCGTCGGTGGCCGGTGCGAGCGCCCGGACGATCTGCAGGCGCACCGGGTCTCCGAGCGCCTGCAGCACCTGTTCGATCCGGATCTCCTCCAGCGCGGGCTGGGGGAGGGCGGTCTGCACCGCGGCGCTGGGCGACATGGAGCAATGATACGACGCACATCGTACTTCGACCATTGTCGTAGTACGGTCATCGTCGTAAGAGATGGCGCCGCCTCGGAAGGTTCTTGATGTCCGCACGCACCTACCTGCTCGCCGCCGGTGCCTTCGCCGTCGGCACGAGCGCCTACGTGGTGTCGGGCGTCCTGCCCGCCGTCAGCGACGAACTGGGCGTCTCACTGACGGCCGCGGGGCAACTCGCAACAGCGTTCGCGCTCTCCTACGCCATCGGCGCCCCGCTGCTCACCACCGTCACCGGACGCTGGGACCGGCGCACCGTCCTGCTCGCCGCGCTCGCCGTGGCCGCGGTCGGGAACGGCATCTCCGCCCTGGCCACCACCTACCCCCTGCTGATCGCAGGCCGGATCATCGCCGCGCTCGGCGCGGCCGCCTACACCCCCGCCGCGACCCTCGTCGCCACCGCGTTGCTTCCACCCGCCCAGCGCGCACGGGCCGTCGCCATCGTGTTCGGTGGCCTGACCGTGGCGCTTGCTGTCGGCGTTCCCGCCGGTGACCTGCTCGGGAGCACCATCGGCTACGGCGGCGTGTTCGGAGCGGTGGCCGTGGTCTGTGCGGTGGTCGCCGCCGCAGTACCCGTGTTCCTGCCCCGCATGGCGGCGCCGCCCCCCGTATCCCTACGCAAGCGCTTCGCCGTGGGGGCGGACCCACGCGTCCTGACCGTGCTGGCCATGACCGTGATCGGCGTCCTCGCCGTGATGGTCGTCTACATCTACGTGTCGCCCCTGCTGAAGGCCACGGCCGGGCTCGACGGCACCGGCACCACCATCGGGCTGCTGCTGCTCGTCTACGGCATCGGAGCGGTGATCGGCAACGTCTGGGGCGGCCGCGCCGCCGACCGGTTCGGCACCATCCGCACGCTCTTCGTCGTCCTCGCCGGGATCGCGGTCACGCTCGCGACGCTGACGCTGACCGCGAGCACCGTCGCGGGTGCGGCGGCGGGCCTGTTCCTCTGGAGCGTCTTCAGCTGGGCGTTCAACCCCCCGCTGCAGTCACTGCTCCTGGAACTGGCGCCCACCGGCGGGCTGGTGCTGTCGCTCAACGCCTCCGCGATCTATCTCGGCACCGCGATCGCCGGGGTGGTCGGCGGCATCGTGATCGGCATGGGAGGGGTCCTGGTGCTGCCCATCGTGGGCGGGGGACTGGTGCTGGTCGTGATCGGCCTGCTGCTCGCCCTGCACCTGGGCTCGCGCCGACAGTCGCAGGCCCCGGCCCGCGCGGTGCTGGAGCCGGCGACGTAGCGGCGGGGCGGGCGCGTCCGGAGGTTCAGGAAAGCCACTTTGCAGTCCGGAGAGGGCGTGAAAGTGGCTTTCCTGAACTCCGCAGGCCGGCCGGGGGTCAGCCGGCCGTCGCGTCGATCTGCTCCGAGATCGACGCGGCCAGCGCCACGTCCTTCTCCGTGATCCCGCCCGCGGAGTGCGTCGAGCACCGGAACCTGAGGGTCCGCCAGCGGATGTCGATGTCGGGGTGGTGGTCGCGGTCCTCCGCGATCTCGGCCACCCGGCCCACCACCGCGACCGCGGCGGGGAACGAGGGCAGGATCGCGGTGCGCACGATCGCGTCGCCCTCGCGTTCCCAGCCGGGCAGGTCGGCGAGGGCGGTGGTGATCGCGGCGTCGTCCAGCAGTTCGGCCATGGGCGACATCCTGCACCGCACCCGGTGAGCCGGGTCCGGATCCGCATCCTCATATCGGGCGACTCGCGCAGCCGGCCCGGGCGACTCGCGGGTCGGAAACGGGCGACTCGCGGGGCTGGACCGGGCGACTCGCGGGCGCGAAACGGGCGACTCGTGGGGTGGGGTGGGGTGGGTGGGTCAGGCGTCGCGGCGCAGCATGCGGTGCACGGTCAGCCCGGAGCCGATGGCGGTGTAGCAGAGGGCGCGTAGCGAGCTCTCTGCCATGCCGCCGAGGGGGAGGGGGTCGCGCAGGGCGTCGGCACCGGCCGTCCACCCGCTGGTGAGCAGGTAGGGCTGGAGCCAGTCCAGCGCGGGGATCGCAGTGAGCACCCCGAACACGATCAGCCCGCCGAGCACCGACGCCAGCACGACGAGCGGGTGCTCGGTGAACGAGGAGATCGCCAGCGCGACCGCGCCGACGGCCGCGAGCTGCCCCACCGTCCAGACGACGACGAGCGCCACCCGGGCCAGGGCCTCCCCGACGCCGACCGTGGTGCCCGACAGCGTGACGAGCTGACCGTCGGCCCCGCCGACCACGACGAGTCCGGCCACGACACCGACCACCGCGAGGGCCAGCGTGGCCAGCGTGGCCACGACGAGCACCCCGTACGCCTTCATCACGACCAGCCGCAGCCGCCCGACGGGCGCCACGAGCAGGCCCCGCAACGTGCCGTGGGACGCCTCACCCGCGATGGCGTCGGCCGCCGCCATCGACACCGCCAGTGGCAGCAGCAGGGCGAGCGCAAGGGTCATCGCCGCCACCGGCAGCACCAGCCCGTTGCCTGCGACCGCCCCGACCAGGCCCCCTCCCGGGCCGGAACCCCGACCGGCGACGGCCACCCCCACCGAGATGAGCACGGGCACCAGCGCGAACACTCCGAGCATCACCAGGGTGCGCGGGCGGCGCAGCACCCAGCGCAGCTCGGCGCCGAGCAGCCTGCCGAGAGGTGCGCTGCGCGGAGCGTCGACCGGCGTGGTGGTGAGAGCGGTGCCGGTCATGTGGACTCCTCGGTCAGCCGGGCGAACAGCTCCTCGAGGTTGGCACGGCTGCGGCGCGCCTCGTGCACGGCGACGCCCGCGCGCACCAGCAGGGCGATCACCTCCGGGGCCGGGGGCCCGTCGTCCTCCACGACCACAGCCTGCTCCTCACCGGGCGCCCGCTCGGCCCGGTAGGCCTTGGCGCCCGCGCCGCGCAGCGTGTGCAGCGCGAGGTCGACGTCGGGGGTGGCGATCACGAGCCCGCCACTTCCCGCCTGGAGCAGGGTGCCGAGCTCTCCCGCCGCGACGAGCGACCCCGACTGCAGCACGGCCACGTGGGTGCACGTGGCCTCCACCTCGGCGAGCAGGTGTGAGGAGACGATGACCGTGGCCCCTCCGGCGTGCAGTTCGGCGATGATCCGCCGGACGTCACGGGTGCCTGCCGGGTCGAGGCCGTTGGTCGGCTCGTCGAGCACCACGAGCGAGCGGGGCAGGAGCAGCGCCGCGGCGAGCCCGAGGCGTTGCTTCATGCCGAGGGAGTAGCCGCGGAACCGCCGGTCCGCGGCGTGGCCGAGCCCGACGCGCTCCAGCGCCGCGTCGACCGCCCCCGTGATCTGCCGGCTGCCGAGCAGCGGTTCGGTGGCCGCGGCCCGGCGCAGGTTCTCGCGGCCGGACAGGAACGGGTGGAACCCGGGCCCCTCCACCAACGCGCCGACCTGTGGCAGCGCCCGTGCCGCCTCGTCGGGGACCGGGTGGCCCAGCAGTTCGGCGGCTCCCGCGGTGGGCCGCGTCAGCCCCAGCAGCATGCGGATCAGGGTCGTCTTGCCCGAGCCGTTCGGCCCGAGCATCCCGAGCACCGCACCGGCCGGGACGTCGAGGTCGATCCCGTCGACCGCGACGGTGCGGCCGAAGACCTTGCGCAGCCCGAGGGCCCGCGCGGCAGGCGGCCGGTCGGGCGCGTTCCGGACGGGAGCCGCGTCGAGCCGGGGAGTGGTGGTCACGCGGCGAGTGCCTCGGCGAGGACCGGCTCGGGCACGGCCCCCACCGCGATCCGGCCGTCGTCGGTGATGATCGCACCACCCAGTGCCGTGGTGATCAGGTGCCCGGTGCCCCACGGTCTGTTGACCGGCGTGCTCAGCGCGGACAGGTCGGGGACGTCAGACCGACGGCCGTCGGTTCCCTCGCTCTGCGCGGGCGCCGGCATCCTCGCGACGACCACGGCGTCCCAGCCCGTGCCGACCACGGTGCGCTCCACCTCCGGCTTCGCCGGCCGGCCGTCGTCCCGCTGCTGGTCGTCGCGCACGGTGGAGCCGGGCGGCGGGGTGAAGGTGAACAGCCCCGGATCCTGCGCACCGAACGTCAGGTCGGTGAAGCCGAGCCGCAACGCAGGATCGGACGACCCGTTGGCCAGCACGGTCAGCCGCAGCGGTGCGCGCGTGGCGGCGTCGACCGCGATCCGCACCTCGCGCAGCAGCGTGCGCTCCGAGGGCAGCGGGGAGAGCACGAGCTCGTAGGCCGGGCGCCCCGCCACCTCCGCGGTGCCGTCGACACCGACCTCGCTGCTGGACCGGAGCGCGGCGAGGGCCTGGGTGGCAGCCGCGGTGGGGTCGGTGGCGGCGCCGGGGGAGCCCTCGGCCCGCTGCCCGGTGTGCTCCGGCGCCCGGGTGACCGTGCGGTCCTCGGAGTTCCATGACCAGAACGTCGTGCCGTCCGAGACCAGGGTGCGCTCACCCGAGTCGGTCGGCAGCTGGATCCGGCCGCGGCCCTCGCCGTCGGACCACACCCGTGCGGTGCTCGTGCCGTCGGCGGCCTGCGGCAGGTTCGGCAGCGACGGCAGGCCGAGCTGGTTGTCCAGCTCGACGGTGCCGCCGAACGGCCCGGGGTGGGCCGCCAGCACCGAGCTGACCAGTGCCTCCGCCGTGATGGGCGGCAGCTCGGGCGCCGCCCCGGCGCCTGCGGGGATCGTGAGCAGTCCCAGCCCCACCGCCCCCGCGACGGCTACTCCTGCGGCGACCGCCCGTCCGGTCGTCCGCCCACTCCGACGTCCCGCCATGATCCGTCCCGGCCTGATCCGCGCTGCCATGTGCACAGCCTGACTCATGCCTGCTGAGAGTGTTCTGAGGTAATGATCCGCTCGGGCCGGTAGCGTCCGCCGGTGATGGCACGCGTGCTGGTGGTGGACGACGAACCGGGCATCCGCACGGCCGTGGCACGCGGGCTGACCGCCGAAGGCATGGAGGTCGTGGCCGTCGGCGACGGACCGACCGCGCTCCGCGCCGCGCTCACCGGCGGCTTCGACGCGATCGTGCTGGACATCATCCTTCCCGGCCTCTCCGGCTACCGCGTGATCGAACAGCTGCGCGCGGCCGGCGTCGACACGCCGGTGCTGGTGCTGTCGGCGAAGGACGGCGAGTTCGACCAGGCCGACGGGCTCGACCTCGGAGCGGACGGGTACCTCCCCAAGCCGTTCGCGTTCGTCGTGCTGGTCGCACAGCTGCGCGCGCTGCTGCGGCGCCGCGACGCCGCGCTCGGCCGCACCGGGCAACGGGTCCGGCTGGGGCCGCTGATCGTCGACCCCGTGGCCAGGGCGGTCAGCTGGGAGGGCGCCACGGTGGAACTCTCACCTCGGGAGTTCGCGCTGCTGCACGCGCTCGCCTGCCGGCCCGACACGGCCGTCGCGAAGGACGAGCTGCTGCGCCTGGTCTGGGGCGACGAGCAGGCGGCCAGCCGCAACGTCGTCGAGGTGTACGTGGGGTACGTGCGCCGCAAGCTCGACGCGGTCGGGGCCGGTCACGTCCTGAAGACGGTGCGCGGATACGGCTACATCGTCGAGACGCCATGAGCGGGCTCGGCCTGCCGTGAACCGGCGGGTGGAGCGGCTGCGGCGGTGGTGGGCCGCGCGGCCGCTGCGGTTCCGGATCGCGACCGTGGTGGGCGTCGTCGCCCTCATCGCGCTGCTGGCGCTGAGCCGGCTGGGCGTGGGTCTGCTCTACGGAACGATGCTCGGTGCGGCCGACGCGGAGCTGCGTGGCACGGCCACGGGGGTGGCGGGCCAGCTGGCCCGGGGAGTCCCTCCCCCGCTGGTGCGCGGTCCGGAGGTGCGTGTCGTCGACAGTGCCGGTGACCCCGTCGACGGCGGTCCGGACCTGCCGCTGGGCCCCAAGCAGATCCGGGAGCTGGCGGCAGGCGAGGCACTCACCGCCGGTCGTTTCACGGAGCTGCGGCGCTGGCTCGCCGTGAGCGCCGTGACGCCGGACGGCTCCACGCGCCTCGTCGTCGTCACGGCCGACATCGTCGGTGGGGCGATCCTGCTGGCGCACGCGGCGGTCGGGTTCCTGGTGGGCGCGCTCGTGGTGGCGGGCGTCGTCGTGCTCGCGGCGTGGGTGGCCACCAGGGCGGCGCTGCGTCCGGTCGACCGGATGCGCACCGCGGCCGCGGCGCTGCCGCCGGGGGAGCGCCTGCCCGTTCCGGTGCCGCGGGACGAGCTGCGCGCACTGGCCGAGGAGATCAACCTCCTGCTGGCGAGGCGGGACGAGGCCGTGACGCGGCTGGAACGCTTCACCGGCGACGCGGCGCACGAGCTCAGGTCGCCGGTTGCGGCGATCCGCGCGCAGGCCGAGGTGGCGGTCGCGCACCCCGATCCCGATCTGGCGCAGGAGTCGTTGCGTTCGGTGGCCGAGGAGGCGGCCCGGCTGTCCACGCTGCTCTCGGACCTGCTCGCACTGGCCAGAGCCGACGCCGGGCAGCGGCTGCGGGCGCGGCCCGTCGACCTGGTGGCCGCGGCCCGGTCGGCGATGGCCAGGGCCGGGGAGGGCGACGCCGACGAACCGGTGTTGCAGCTCGTCGCCCCCGCCCCGGCCCATGCTGCGGCGAGCCCGTCCGAGGTCGATCTGGTGCTGGACAACCTCATCGCCAACGCGCGCCGCTACGCCCGCTCGTTCGTGCGGATCGGCGTGCTCCCGGCGAGCCGTTCGGTGCGGCTGGTCGTGGAGGACGACGGCCCCGGTATCCCGGAGGCCGACCGGCAGCGCATCTTCGACCGCTTCCTGCGCCTGTCCCCGGAGGCTGGCGGGGGCGCCGGCCTCGGGCTGGCGCTGGTGGCGGCCCTGGTCCGGGGGCGCGGTGGCTCCGTGACCGCGGGCGCCACCCCGTCCGGTGGCGCCCGCATCGAGGTGCGCTGGCCCGCCGCCCCCGCCCCCGGCCCGGAATGACCCTCGAGCGCACCTTCGCGAGCGCGAGATCGACGTGATGGGGGGCAGTTCGGTCCGGGAACCCCGCTGAGGTCGATGTCGCGGCAGTCCTGGGGAACGGACCGCGGTGCGTGGCGGCCGGGGATTCGCTGGGAACATCGCGGTGTGCCCGTCCTCAGGTCGACCGTGCTCATCGACGCCCCACCTCGCACGGTGGCCGGGTTGCTCCGGGACGCCGACGTGGCAGCGGCCGCCCTGGAGCGCTGCGGCCACCGGTTCACCGCGCCGGTGCGCCTGCTGATCCCGGGCACCCGGGTCCGGATCGGTGTTCGGGTCGGGCCGGGTGTCCGGGTTCCGGTGCACACCCGGATCGACGCGGTCTCGCCGTCCGGGATGACCTCGACGCTGGTGGCGGGCCCGTTGCGGGAGCTCGTGCACACCGTCGGGCTCACCCCGACCGGAGCGGGCACCCTCGTCCTCGACGAGCTGCGGTGGACGGCGCCGTTCGGGCGGCCGGGCCGGCTCGCCGACGTGCTGCTCCTGCGGCGGCTGATGCTGCAGATCCTGGCCGCCCGGTCGGAGGCGCTCGTCGAGCGGGCTGCGGCCCTCGCCGCCGGGCCGGTGGTCGTCGCCACCGCGGCGGTGCGCGGCGGCCTGCTGCTCATCGCCCAGCGGACCCGCCCACCTGCCCTCGCGGGCCGGTGGGAGCTGCCCGGTGGGCGGGTGGAGCCGGGGGAGTCGGAACCGGACGCCGTCGTCCGGGAGTGCCGGGAGGAGCTGGCCACGCAGGTGCGGGTGACCGGGAGGCTCGGCACCGACCTGCCGATCGACGCCGGCGTGCTGCGGGTGCACACCGCCGAACTCGCGGCCGACGATCCCGAGCCGCAGGCGCTGGAGCACGCCGCCGTGCGCTGGGTCGGGCCGGACGAGCTGGCGGAGGTGGAGTGGGTGGACGCCGACCGGGCCGTGGTCGCCGACCTCGAGGCGCTGCTGCGAGCAGGCGTGCCCGCGGTGGAGGACGTGTAGGGGGCCGCCCCCCAAGTTCAGGAAAGCCACTTTCCTGCCCTCTGCGGACCGGAAAGTGGCTTTCCTGAACTTCGGCACGGGGCCTCCGCCGGGGCCGGCTCCGCGTCGCCCTGGGACTGGTGCGTTTTCGAACGCAAACGACCGTGGTCGCCGGTGGAACCGGCGTCGGGCCGCCGCCGTCGATGGGGGCGTGTCCATCGACGACATCCTCGCCCGGCAGGCCGGCGTGATCGGTCGCGACCAGGCGGTCCGCGCCGGCCTCTCCCGCCACTCCGTCGACCACCGGCTGCGGTTGCGCCGCTGGCGGCCGCTGCATCCCCGCGTCTATCTCGCCGGCGGCCACCGCTACGACGACGAGGCGAGGGTCCGGGCGGCCGTGCTCTGGGCGGGTGACGGCGCGGTGCTGTGTGGCGTCGCCGCCGCCTGGTGGCAGGGCATGGCCGCGCGGCCCCCCGCCACGGTGGCGGTCACGGTGCCCCGGCAGCGCCACGCCCGTGCGCGTCCCGGGGTCACGGTGCGCTGCCGGGACCTCGCGCCCGAGGACGTCGTCGAGCGGCGCGGGGTCGCCGTCACCGCGCTGCCGCTCACGGTGCTCGAGGCCGCCGTCGAACTCGGTGCCGGCGGGGGGCCGCTGCTCGACCGCGCGCTGCAGCGCCGGGTGGGGTTCCCGGAGGTGTACGAGGCGCACTGCCGCAACCTCGGCTCTCCCGGGTCGGCCACCGCCGGTCGCCTGCTGGTGGCGGCGGCCGACCGTTCGGCCGCCGCGGCGGAGCGCCTGCTGGTGCGGATGCTGAGCGAGTCGGGCGCCACGGGCTGGCGGTGCGGCTGTCCCGTTGCCGGCCACCTGATCGCCCTAGCCTCCCCCGCCTCGCGCGTCGCGATCGAGGTGGACGGCTGGGCGTGGCACATGGACGCGGAACGGGCCCGGGGCGAGAAGCGTCGTCGGGACGCGTTGCTCGGGCAGGGCTGGACGATCCTGCGCTTCACCTGGCTCGACCTCGTCCACAGGCCGCGGTCCGTCCTCGCCGAGATCGCCCGGGCGGTGGCGAACGGTCTCGGAGCCGCCGGGAACTGATCGCCCTGAGATCCGGGTACGGGCCGTGCGGAGGCCGAACGGCGGATCCGGGAGCGACCATCGCCGCTCGGCATCGGCCATTTGAGTGATCCTCGACACGTTGCCGGCGCCCGCGGGGGCCCGGTGCGCCGGGTCCGGCCGGGGGGTGGAGACCGCGTGGACGGCGTCTCGCCGTGGTTTTCCGTCGCCTGCCCCGCCCGCCACGGCCGGCCCCTCCTTGTTTCCCTGGTTGTCACCCTCTGGTGCCGGCCGGACCGTCCAACCCCTGGTCGCCGCCGCTCGGCGCACGGATCTGGCCGAATCGGTTCAGTTGGCCGGGCCGGGTGCCACCGTTCGTCGCACAGGCTCGCTGGCCGACGCCACCGGAAACGGGTCGGTGCTCCCGCGGCGCACGCGTGGAGCAGGGCGTCGTCACCGCCTCCCGGAGAAGCGGGGGCAGGTGAGGCTGCGCTCACGCCTGCGTCCGGACGGGGGTGCGGGCGGGCTACCCTGAATTGTGAGCACAGCAGCATCTACTCTCGCGGCCCCCGCGGACAGTCCTCGCGCGACCCGCGGGACGGACGCCTCGCTCCGCAACGTCGCCATCGTCGCCCACGTCGACCACGGGAAGACCACCCTCGTCGACGCCATGCTCCGCGCCTCCGGCGCATTCGGGGAGCGTGCCGCCCTCGTCGACCGGGTCATGGACTCCGGCGACCTGGAGCGGGAGAAGGGCATCACCATCCTCGCCAAGCACACGGCGATCAACTGGCACGGCCTGACGGTCAACGTCGTCGACACCCCCGGCCACGCCGACTTCGGCGGTGAGGTCGAGCGCGGCCTCTCCATGGTCGACGGCGTGGTGCTGCTTGTCGACGCGAGCGAGGGCCCCCTCCCGCAGACCCGGTTCGTGCTCCGCAAGACACTGATCGCCGGGCTCCCCGTCGTGCTGGTCGTCAACAAGACCGACCGGCCGGACGCCCGCTGCGCCGAGGTCGTGGACGAGAGCCTCGAGCTGCTCCTGGAGCTGGCCGACGAGCTGGAGCTCGACGAGGCCATCACCTCGCGCCTGCTCGACCTGCCCGTCGTCTACGCGAGCGGTCGCGCGGGGCGCGCGTCCCGCAACCGCCCCGCCGACGGCGACCTGCCCGACGAGCCCGGCCTCGAGTCGCTGTTCGACGTGATCGCCGAGACGGTCCCGCCGCCCGCCGACGACCCGAACGCGCCGCTGCAGGCCCACGTCACCAACCTGGACGCCACGCCGTTCCTCGGCCGTATCGCGCTGTGCCGCGTCCGCGCCGGCGTGATCCGCCGTGGCCAGCAGGTCGGATGGTGCACCGCCGACGGCAAGGTCACGCGCGTCAAGATCACGGAGCTGCTGCGCACCGAGGCACTCACCCGCGTCCCGGCCGAGTCGGCCAGCGCGGGCGACCTCGTCGCCGTCGCCGGCATCCCGGACGTCACGATCGGCGACACCCTCGCCGACCCGGACAACCCGGTGGCACTGCCGCGCATCCACGTGGACGAGCCGGCCATCTCGGTCACGATCGGCATCAACACCTCGCCGCTCGTGGGCCGCGACCCGCACCCGGGCACCAAGCTCACCGCCCGCCAGGTGAAGGGCCGGCTCGAGTCGGAGCTGATCGGCAACGTCTCCCTGCGCGTGCTGCCCACCGAGCGTCCGGACTCGTGGGAGGTGCAGGGCCGCGGTGAGCTGGCGCTGGCCATCCTCGTCGAGACGATGCGCCGCGAGGGCTTCGAGATGACCGTTGGCAAGCCCGAGGTCGTCACCCGCATGGTCGACGGCAAGCTGCACGAGCCGTTCGAGCAGCTGTCGGCCGACGTGCCCACCGAGCACCTCGGCGCCGTCACGCAGCTGCTGTCCGCCCGCAAGGGCGAGCTCGTGCAGATGGTGCACGGCGACACCCGCGTGCGCATGGACTACCGCGTCCCGAGCCGCGGGCTCATCGGCTTCCGCACGGAGTTCCTGACGATCACGCGCGGCGCCGGCATCGTCAGCCACGTCTTCGACGGCTACGGCCCCTGGGTCGGTGAGATCAACAACCGCCTGCGCGGCTCGCTGATCGCCGACCGCAGCGGCCCGGTCACCGGTTACGCCGTCGACGCGCTGTCGGACCGCGGCGTGCTGTTCGTCGGCCCTGGCACCATCGTCTACGACGGAATGGTGATCGGGGAGTACACGCGCGCCGAGGACCTCGAGGTCAACATCGTCCGTGAGAAGAAGCTCACGAACATGCGCAAGTCCACGAGCGACGAGCTGGTGAAGCTCACCCCGCCAACGGTGCTCAACCTCGAGCAGGCGCTGGAGTTCTGTGCCAACGACGAGTGCGTCGAGGTCACGCCGGAGTCGGTGCGGATCCGTAAGGTCGAGCTCGACTCGCACACCCGGGCGCGGATGCGCTCGCGGGCGCGGTCAGTCTCCTGACGGCCCGGTTCGCAGCACCTGACGGCGGTGCGAGGATGACCGCCCGCGGGCGGAGCGCCCGCCGGACCAGGTGGAGGTCGAGGGTGCCCAAGCACGCCCCGTTGGCGCGGCGCACGGGGGCGGTGCTGTGCCTGCTGCTCGCCGTGCTGCTGACGGCGTGCACGAACAGCCCCGTGAGCGGCCCGGTGCAGCCTCCGCCTCCGGCGCCGATCCCCACGCCGCAGCCCGAGCCCACGCGGCTCGTCGTCGGCGTCGGGGAGCTGGGTGCCGGATTCAACCCGCACCTGCTCGCGGACCTGTCCCCGGTCACCACGGCGCTGGCGACGCTCGTGCTGCCGTCGGTGTTCCGTCCCGACGCCAACGGCGTGCTGCAGCTCGACCAGACCGTCGCCACCAGTGCGAAGGTGGTCTCCACCGCGCCGTTCACGGTGAACTACGAGCTCAACCTCGAGGCCTCCTGGTCGTCGAACGCGCCGATCGCCGCTGAGGACTTCGTCTACCTGTGGGAGCGGATGCGCAGCGAGCCGGGCGTCGCCGACGCCGCCGGGTACCGGCTCATCACCGACGTGCGGTCACGGGCCGGGGGCAAGGCGGTCGACGTCGTGTTCTCCCAGCCCTACCCGGCCTGGAAGACCCTGTTCTCCGACCTGCTGCCCGCCGCCATCCTCAAGGACGCGCCGGGTTCGTGGACGGGGGCCCTCACCGACGGCCTGCCGGCCTCGGGCGGCCCGTTCCGCATCAACTCGGTCGATCGGGCGCGCGGCGAGATCGTCCTCGAGCGCAACGACCTGTACTGGGACACCCCCACGGTCCTCGACCAGCTCGTGCTGCGCCGGCTCGACGGGCCCGTGCTCGCCGACGGTCTGGCCAGCGGTGACGTGGACGTCGCCCTCCCCGAGTCGACCCCGGAGATCCGGATGGTCCTCGGCGGGCTGCAGCCTCCTCCGCGGTTGCAGCCGGCACCGGTGCCCGTGGTCACGCAGCTGGGTATGCGCTCCGACTCCGGCCCGCTCGCCGACCCGCGGGTGCGCCGAGCCATCGCGTTCCTCGTCAACCGGGACGCGGTCCGCACCGCCGTGGCTCCCGAGTCGCTCCCGGCCGACTCCTTCGGGCTCGCGCCGTCCGAGCCCGGCTACGCCTCCACCGCACCGCCGGACGCCCCGCTGCGCCCGGACCCGGTGGCCGCGGCCCAGCTGCTGACCGCCGCGGGATGGACCCGCAGCCAGGCCGGCCGCTGGACGGTCGACGGTTCGCCTGCCCGGCTCGTGCTGGCCGCCGCCGCCGAGCGGCCCGAGGACGTGCGCGTGGCCCAGACCATCGCCACGCAGCTCGACGCGGCCGGCATCGAGGTCTCGGTGATCGCCCCGCCCGGGGTGGCGCTGTTCGGGCAGCCGGAGGTGCCCGCGGTCCCGCCGACGACCACGGCACCCCCCACTCCGACATCGACCCCGACGCCACAGGCACCGTCGGCGACGCGGTCGGGGACGCAGCCGGTCGATCCCACCCAGTCGGTACCGCGCGGCGCCAGGGTGACCTCGTCGACCAGTCCGTCCGCATCGCCGTCCTCGACGCCGACCGCCACCCCGACCCCGTCCGCTGCGGGGGGCAACGTGGAGGCGGACATGGTGATCCTGCCGCGCACGGTGGGCGGCGACCCGGGCACGGAGCTCGCATCCGATTTCAGCTGCCCGGCCCCGACGGCTCTCGTGCCCGACCCCCCGCGTTCACCGACGGGATTCTGCTTCCCGGCGCTGCAGCCGTTGTTCGACGAGCTGGTTTCGGCCACGCCACGGCCTACCACCGCGGCAGCGGTGGAGCGGGTGCTGTGGGAGCAGCTGCCGGCACTTCCCCTGTTCCAGCCGGTGAACCTGCTGGTCAGTACGTCGGCAGCCGACTCGGCCACGGATGTCGGGCCAGGTCCACTGTCGACCGGACCGCTCACCGGGGCCCAACAGTGGCATCCCACTAACGGGTGACATGATGCCGCGGCGCTCGGGTTACCGGAAGGTAATCTGGTTGTGTCGGTGTGTTCAGACCTGATCACCCTTTGGTCACGATCAGTGGGCCGCGGGTGACGGGTGCGACCTCGGTTTCTACCGTGCCCTGGGTCGGTGTGCCCGGTTCGTCGAGACATGACCGGGTCAGCCGCCGTGCGCACGCGGGGCGTCCGACCGGACGATCCAGGTAGAGAGAGGTCAGAATTTCATGAGGAGAACGAGGGCTGCGTCCCTTGCCGCCACAGTGGCGGCGGCGGCGCTGGTGCTCGCCGCATGTGGCGGCGGTGGCGGTGGCGGTGGCGGAAGCCAGGACGCTTCCGAGGGCGGTGTCTTCGCCGACTGTGCGACCAGCCCGAACACCTGCAACTCGGCGCCGGCCGACCAGCTCCAGCAGGGTGGGACGGTCACCGTCGCGGCCGAGAAGAACATCGACAACTGGAACACAATCTCCTCTGAGGGGAACGTCGACTGGACGGCGATGATGACCAAGCCGCTGGTCCCGTACGCCTTCTACACGGCGCCCGACCTGAAGTCGACGATGAACACCGACCTGCTCACGTCGGCCGAGGTCACCAGTGACAGCCCGTTCACGGTGACGTACAAGATCAAGCCCGAGGCCGTCTGGAACGACGGCACCCCCGTCTCGGCCGATGACTTCATCATGAACTGGAAGTGGCAGAACACCCGCGACTGCCCGGAGTGCGAGACCTCGGGCACCGGCGGGTACGACCTCGTCACGAGCATCGTCGGTTCGGACGGCGGCAAGACGGTCACGGCCACGTTCAGCAAGCCCTACACCGACTGGCAGGGTCTCTTCGCCTCGGGCTCCCCGCTCTACCCCGCGCACATCGGCGCCCAGCAGGGTGACCTCAACACCCCGGCAGGCCAGAAGGCGGCGTTCGACTACTTCGGCGCCAACGTGCCGAACTGGTCAGCCGGACCGTTCCAGGTGCAGAACTGGCAGAACAACGTCGCGCTGACGCTGGTGCCCAACCCCCAGTGGTACGGGGCCACCAAGCCGAAGCTCGAGCAGCTGATCTTCCGCGTCATCACCGACGCGACGCAGGAGCCGATCGCGCTGCAGAACAACGAGGTCCAGGTGCTGTTCCCGCAGCCCCAGGTGGACCTGGTGTCGCAGCTGCAGCAGATCCCGAACGTCTCGCAGTTCCAGAACCAGGGCCTCACCTGGGAGCACTTCGACTTCAACCTGCAGAACAAGTTCCTGGCCGACAAGTCGCTGCGCCAGGCGCTGTTCACCGCGGTGAACCGCCAGGAGATCATCGACAAGACCGTGGGGCAGTTCAACAAGGACATCAAGCCGTTGAACAACCACATGTTCATCCCGCAGCAGGATGGTTACAAGGACAACATCACCGCCACGGGCCAGGGCGCCGGTGACATCGAGAAGGCCAAGAAGATCCTGACGGACGCGGGCTACACGGGTGTGGGCACCGCGCTGGTGGCGCCGGACGGCCAGCCGGTCCCGGCTCTGCGGATGCGCTACACCACCGGCAACGCCGTGCGGCAGAACGAGTGCGAGCTGTTCGCCGGCTACGCCAAGCAGCTGGGTGTGAACATCGACATCTCCACCACCGACTCGCTGGGCGACACGACCTCGTCGGGCGACTACGACGTGATCGTGTTCGGCTGGATCCAGTCGCCGTACGCCTTCAACGGCGCGCAGCAGCTGTGGCTGTCGAGCTCGGGCAGCAATTACGGCAAGTACCAGAACCCGGCGATGGACCAGCTGATCAACGAGGCGGCGGCGTCCATCGACCCGGCCGACGCCACGGCCAAGCTGAACCAGGCCGACGAGATGCTGTCCGCGGACGCGTACGTCCTGCCGCTGTACCAGAAGCCGACGCTGGCCGCGGTGCAGAACAACATCGGCAATGTCCGCAACAACTCCTCCCTCGACGGAATCAGCTACAACACCTCGGAGTGGGGTATCAAGTCGGGCAGCTGACCCGGTAGCGAGGCGTCCCGGGCGGGCCAACCGCCCGGGGCGCCCCGCCGGGTAGCTACCCTTGATTGGTCAACAAGGGCGGTGCTCACCTGCTGCCGCCCCCCGGCCGCCCCTCCGCCCGGAAGAAGCAGGACGACCTCCATGCTCGCCTTCGCCGTGCGCAGGATCCTCATCTCGATCCCGATCCTGCTGCTCGCCTCGTTCATCGTGTTCGCGCTGGGCGTCAGTTCCGGCAACCCCCTGGCGCCGCTACTGGAGAAGAACCCACCGGCGCCCCCCAACGTCATCGCCGCCGAGACGGTTCGCCTCCATCTCGACCAGCCCTTGATCCCGCGCTACTTCTCGTGGCTAGCCGGCCTGTTCCACGGGGACTTCGGCCCGTCGGTCGTCTCCACCTTGAACATCGGCTCGGAGCTGGGTGCCCGGTTCTGGGTGACCATCCGGCTGATCGCGCTCGCGATGGTGATCGCGCTGGTCCTCGCCGTTGTCGTGGGCGTCCTGAGCGCGGTGAAGCAGTACACGGTCACCGACTACACCACCACGTTCCTGGGCTTTCTGTTCCTGGCCATGCCGTCGTTCTGGCTGGCGATCCTGCTCAAGCAGGGCGGTATCGAGTTCAACAAGGCCGTCGACGCGCAGGTGATCTATACGATCGGCGCCACGTCGATCCCCCCGCCACCCGGCGCGGGCGCGCAGATCGTCGACGTGCTGGGGCACATGGTGCTCCCCACGATCGCGCTGGCCCTCATCTCGTACGCCTCCTGGAGCCGGTTCACCCGGGCGTCGATGCTCGAGGTGATGAACAGCGACTACGTGCGGTTGGCCCGGTCGAAAGGCCTCTCGCGGCGCACCGTGATGGTCAAGCACGCGCTGCGCACCGCCCTCATCCCGTTGACCACCGTCACCGCGCTCGACATCGCGTCGATCATCGGCGGGGCCGTCGTCACGGAGACCGTGTTCCAGTGGAAGGGCATGGGTGACTTCTTGCTGACCGCCATCCGCACCGAGGACGTCTACGCGGCCTCGTCCTGGCTGCTGCTCACCGGCGTCATCGTCGTGATGTTCAACCTGATCGCCGACCTGCTCTACGGCGTCCTCGACCCCAGGATCCGCTATGCGTGAGGTAGCCCCGACGCCCGAGACCACGCCGGTGCCCGCCCCGGCCGGCGGAGGGCAGGCCACGGTGGAGCGCGAGTTCACCGTGGCCGAGCGCAGCCAGGCGCAGCTGGTGCTGCGGCGGTTCCTGCAGCACCGGGCCGCGATGATCAGCCTCGTCATCCTGGTCATGGTGGTGCTGCTCGCGTACGTGGGTGGCCTGCTGTGGCACTACCAGGCAGGCGACATCACCCCGGACAACTCCCAGCCGCCGTCTCTCGACCACCCGTTCGGCACCGACTCCGTGGGCAAGGACCAGTTCGCGGAGGTGCTGCGCGGCACCCGGATCTCGCTCCAGGTGGCGGTGTCCGTCGCGGTGTTCGCCACCGTCGTCGGCACCATCTGGGGTTCGCTCGCCGGGTTCTTCGGCGGCCGCACCGACTCGTTGCTCATGCGGCTCGCCGACCTCATCCTGACCCTGCCGCTGATCGCGGTGGCGGCGATGCTGGCGCACAACTTCGGTGGCACCTGGTACCTCATCGCGCTGGTCGTCGCGGTGCTGTACTCCCCGTACGTCTCGCGCGTCTCCCGCGGTGTCGTGCTCTCGCTACGGGAGAAGGAGTACGTCGAGGCCGCCAGGGCTCTCGGCGCCACGAACACCCGCATCATCGTGCGGCATCTCGTGCCCAACGCGCTCGGCTCGATCCTCGTCAACCTGACGATCCTCGTCGCGCTGGCGATCCTGCTCGAGACGGCGCTGTCCTACCTCGGCTTCGGTGTGCAGACCCCCGACACATCGCTCGGCCTGCTCGTCAGCCAGGCGCAGACGGCGCTGACCACGCGGCCGTGGCTGTTCTACTTCCCCGGCCTGTTCATCATCGTCATCGCACTGACCATCAACTTCATCGGTGACGGTCTTCGCGACGCGCTCGACCCGCAGCAGAGGAAGGTGCGCCAGTGACGGAGGATCCTCTCGCCGTGTCGACCACCCCGTCCGCATCGAGGAACGGCGCCGCCGCCGACGTCGTGCTGGAGGTCAGCGACCTGACGGTCGGCTTCCCGAGCGACGACGGGCTGGTGCAGGCCGTGCGCGGGGTCAGCTACGAGCTGCGCGGTGGCGAGGTGCTCGGGATCGTCGGTGAGTCCGGCTCCGGCAAGTCGGTCACCTCGCTCGCCGTGATGGGACTGCTCCCGGGCAACGCCCAGGTGTCCGGCTCGGTGCGCTTCAAAGGCAAGGAACTGCTGGGGGCCCGGGAGTCCGAGCTGAACTCCGTGCGCGGTCGCAGCGTGGCCATGATCTTCCAGGACCCCATGACCTCGCTGAACCCGGTGTACTCGATCGGCTACCAGATCGCCGAGGCCGTCCGCGCGCACCACAACGTCAGCAAGGCCGCTGCGCTGGACCGGGCGGCTGAGCTGCTGGAGCTCGTGCGTATCCCCAACCCGCGTCAGCGGCTGGAGAACTACCCGCACGAGATGTCGGGCGGCATGCGCCAGCGGGTGGTGATCGCCATCGCGATGGCCAACAACCCCGACGTGATCATCGCCGACGAGCCGACCACCGCGCTCGACGTCACGGTGCAGGCGCAGATCATGGACTCCCTGCAGCTCGCGCAGCAGGAGACCGGCGCGGCGATGGTGCTGATCACCCACGACCTCGGTGTCATCGCCGGGCAGGCCGACCGCGTGATGGTGATGTACGCGGGCAAGCTGGTGGAGGTCGGCACGGCCGAGGACGTCTTCTACACCCCGCGGATGCCCTACACCGTCGGACTGCTGGGCAGCCTGCCGCGGCTCGACCGGCCCAGCGAGCGGCTGACCCCCATCGAGGGCGCACCGCCGTCGGTGGTCAACATGCCGCCGGGCTGCCCGTTCACCCCACGCTGCCCGCTCGCGGTGGCCGTCTGCGAGGAGATCGAGCCGGCGTTGGCCATCACCACCGGACCGGGCCACCTCGCCGCCTGCCACCGCTCCGACGAGCTCGTCGGGGCGAGTGCCGGCGACGTGTTCGAGACCGAGGTCGTCGACACGGAGGCGCTTGCGCACTTCGTGCGCGAGAACGAGGGGCAGTCGTGAGTGCGCCTGTGATGCACGAGAGAGGCTCGTCCGCCGCCGGTTCCGAGCCGATCCTGTCGGCCCGCAACCTGGTGAAGCACTTCCCGATCCGCTCGACGGGCCTGATCCGCCGCCAGGTCGGCACGGTGCACGCGGTCTGCGACGTCTCGTTCGACCTCGGCCACGGAGAGACGCTGGGCCTGGTCGGTGAGTCGGGCTGCGGCAAGTCGACCACCGCCCGGCTGGTGCTGAACCTCATCGAGGCCACGTCGGGCGAGGTGCTCTACGAGGGCACCGACCTCACCGCGCTGTCCCCGAAGAAGATGCGCGAGCTGCGCCAGGACCTGCAGATCGTGTTCCAGGACCCGTACGCGTCGCTCGACCCGCGGATGCCGGTCAACGAGATCGTGGCCGAACCGCTGCGCATCCACGGCCGCTACGACCGGGGCGGGCGCACCGCGGTGCAGGACCTGCTGCGCACGGTCGGGCTCAAGCCCGAGCACGGCAACCGGTTCCCCCACGAGTTCTCGGGTGGCCAGCGCCAGCGGATCGGCGTGGCGCGGGCTCTCGCGCTGCGGCCCAAGGTGCTCGTGCTGGACGAGCCCGTGTCGGCTCTGGACGTCTCGATCCAGGCCGGCGTGCTCAACCTGCTCGACGAGCTTCAGGCCGAGCTGGGATTGTCCTACCTGTTCGTCTCGCACGACCTGTCGGTGGTGCGCCACATCGCCGACCGGATCGCGGTCATGTACCTGGGCCGGATCGTGGAGACGGGCACGGCGAGCGAGCTGTTCGACGGCCCGGCGCACCCCTACACCCAGGCGCTGATCTCGGCGATCCCGCTGCCCGACCCGCGCAAGCAGCGGGCCAGGGAGCGGATCACGGTGGTCGGTGACGTGCCGAGCCCGGCCGACCCGCCGAGCGGGTGCCGGTTCCGCACCCGCTGTCCCAAGTTCGCGGCCGAGCTGAGCGACGCCGAGCGCAGCCGGTGCGTCGACGAGATCCCGGAACTGGTGGACCGCGGCCAGGGCCACCCGGCGGCGTGCCACTACGCGGAGCGCAAGACGCTGATCTGATGTACGCGCCGACCGGGCGCGGTGCGCCCGGTCGGCGCGCGGGTCAGCCGGGGAGCAGGTGCTGCTCCTCGGCGTGGTGACACGCGCTGGGGTGGTGGCCGCCCGGTCGCACCTCCAGGGCGGGCTCCTCCTCCGCGCAGATCTCGGTGGCCTTCCAGCACCTCGTCCGGAAGCGACAGCCGCTGGGCGGGTTCACCGGGCTGGGGACGTCGCCGGTGAGCCTGATCCGCTGCCGCCCGGCGCGGACCGACGGGTCCGGCACCGGCACGGCGGAGAGCAGCGCCTGGGTGTACGGGTGCGACGCCCGGTTGTAGATCTCGTCCTGCGTGCCGATCTCGACGATCTTGCCCAGGTACATCACCGCCACCCGGTCCGACAGATGCCGGACGACCGACAGGTCGTGGGCGATGAAGATGTAGGACAGCCCGAACTCGGTCTGCAGGTCGCCGAGGAGGTTCATCACCTGCGCCTGGATCGACACGTCCAGCGCCGACACCGGCTCGTCGCAGATGATCACCTCGGGGCGGAGCGCGAGGGCCCTGGCGATGCCGATCCGCTGGCGCTGGCCGCCGGAGAACTGGTGCGGGTACCGGTTGATGTGCTCGGGATTCAGCCCGACCACGTCGAGCAGGTCCTGCACCTTCCGCCGCCGGTCGCCCTTCGGCGCGACCTCGGAGTGGATCTCGAACGGCTCGCCGACGATGTCGCCGACCGTCATCCGGGGGTTGAGCGACGTGTAGGGGTCCTGGAGCACGATCTGGATCTGCCGGCGCAGCGCCTTCAGGTCCTTGCCGCGCTTGCCGAAGATGTCCTCGCCGTGGAACCGCACGGCTCCGGCCGTCGGTGGCTCGAGGCGCATCAGCACCTGCGCGAGGGTCGACTTGCCGCAGCCGGACTCGCCGACCACGCCCAGCGTCTCGCCGCGCCGCACGTCGAACGACACCCCGTCGACGGCGCGGACGTGCCCGACCGTGCGCTTGAACACCACACCGAGCTGCACCGGGAAGTGCTTGACCAGGTCCTGGACCTGCAGGATCGGCTCGGTCGCCGTCGCGTTCATCGGGTCACCAGCTCGTCGGCGAACAAGCAGGCCGATGACCGGCCGCCGGGCAGGAGAGCCAGCGCAGGCACCACCTCGTGGCAGACGTCCACGGCCATCGGACAGCGCGGGTGGAACGGGCAGCCCGGCGGGATACGGGTGAGGTTGGGTGGCAGGCCCGTGATCGCCCGCAGCTGCGTGCCCTTCGTGTCCACCCGCGGGATGGACTCCAGTAGCGCGCGCGTGTACGGGTGGCACGGGTTGGAGTACAGCGTGTGGACGTCGGCGTGCTCGACGATCCGGCCCGCGTACATCACGGCGATCCGGTCGGCCACCTCGGCGACCACACCGAGGTCGTGCGTGATGAGGATCAGGCCCATGTTGCGCTCGGCCTTGAGCTCGGCGAGCAGATCCATGATCTGGGCCTGCACCGTGACGTCCAGCGCCGTGGTGGGTTCGTCGGCGATCAGGACGTCGGGGTCCAGGGCGAGTGACATCGCGATCATCACGCGCTGGCGCATGCCGCCGGAGAACTGGTGGGGATGGTCGCGCACCCGCTGCCGGGCGGCCGGGATGCCGACCTGGTCGAGCAGCTCGACGGCCCGCCTGCCGGCGTCGCGGCGGCTCATCCCCCGGCGGGTGCGCAGCTGCTCGGCGATCTGGAACCCCACGGTGAGCACCGGGTTCAGGGCCGACAGTGCGTCCTGGAAGATCATCGCCATGTTCTCGCCGCGCAGGTCCCGGCGCCGCTCCGGCGTGGCCGTCAGCAGCTCCTCGCCCCGGTAGCGCACCGAGCCTGCCGTCACGACGCCCGGCGGGCTCTCCAGGATCCCCATGATCGTGTTGGCGGTGACGCTCTTGCCGGAGCCCGACTCACCCAGCACGGCCAGCGTCTCGCCTGCCTCGACGTGGTAGTCGACGCCGTTGAGGACCTTGGCGATGCCGTCCCGGGTGCGGAACTCGACGTGCAGGCCCGCCACCTCCAGCAGGGGCGCGTCCAGCGGGGGTGGGACGGTCATCAGCGGCCCTTCGGATCGAACGCCTCGCGCACGGCGTCACCCAGCATCACGAAGGCGAGCACGGTGACGGCCAGGAAGGCGGCGGGGAATAGCAGCAGGAACGGGGCCACCCGCAGGTAGTCGCGGGCCTCGCTGATCATCACGCCCCAGGAGACGACCGGGTCGCGCAGGCCGATCCCGAGAAACGACAGGGTGGCCTCGGTGCCGATGAACGCACCCAGCGCGATCGTGGCGTAGACGAGCACCGGGGCCAAGCAGTTGGGCAGCATGTGCCGCCAGATCACGCGGGGCGCGCTCGCCCCCAGGCCTCGCGCCGCACGGACGTAGTCCTGGTTGCGGGCGGCGATGGCCGCCGAGCGCATGATCCGCATCGTCACCGGCCAGGACAACGCCGACATGGTCAGCACCACGAGCGCGGTGATCCCGACGGGCCCACCGCCGACCGACTCGCGGAAGGTGGACAGGATCACGATCGCGCCCAGCACGAACGGCAGCCCGAAGAAGACGTCGGCGAAGCGGGACAGCACGCCGTCGACCCAGCCGCCGTAGAACCCGGCGAGCAGCCCCATGGAGCCGCCGATCAGCACGGTGAGCGTGGTGGCCAGCATGCCGACGATGATCGACACCCGGGTGCCGTGGATGGTCCGCGCGTAGACGTCGCGTCCGAGCAGGTCGTAGCCGAACCAGGCCTGCGCCGACGGCGCCTGCCGGCTGCGGGCCAGGTCGCCGGCGCTCGGGTCGACGGACGTGAACAGCTGGGGCACCGCGGCCAGCACCAGCAGGACGGCGATCAGACCGACCGAGAGCAGGAACAGGGGGCGGCGGCGCAGGTCGTGCCAGGCGTCGGCGGCGAGGCTGCGTGGCCGCTCCGCGCCGTCGGTGGTGCCGACCGGACCTGCCACGAGGTCGTGGCTCGCCTCGGCGAGCGGGCCCGCCGTGCCGAGCGACGCGGGGTCAGTCATAGCGGATCCTCGGGTCGAGAACGGCGTAGAGCACGTCCACCAGCAGGTTCATCAGCAGGTAGACGATCACGAGCAGGACGACGACACCGGTGACGGTGGCGCCCTCCTTCGTCTGGATGGACCGGAAGATCAGCCCGCCGACCCCGCGGATGTTGAAGATGCCCTCGGTGACGATGGCGCCGCCCATGAGCGACCCCAGGTCGACGCCGAGGAACGTGACGACCGGGATGGCGGAGTTGCGCACCAGGTGCACGCCCACCACCCGGCGCGGGGTGAGGCCCTTCGCCACGGCCGTGCGGACGTAGTCGGTGCGCCGGTTCTCCGCGATCGACGTGCGCGTGAGGCGCGCGACGTAGGCCATCGACAGGCTGCCGAGCACGAAGCCGGGCACGATCAGCTCGCCGAACCCGGCTGCAGGCGAGACGGTGGGGGAGATGAGCCCGAGGCGCAGGCCGAGCACGGTCTGCAGCACGTACCCCGTGACGAACACCGGGACCGCGATGAGGAACAGCGTGGACACCAGCACCAGGTTGTCCAGGTACCCACCGGAACGCAGGCCGGTGAGCACACCTGCCGCCAATCCGATCACGGCCTCGATCAGCAGCGCGACCAGCGCGAGCCGCACCGTCACCGGATAGGCGGCGGCGATCAGCTCGCCGACGGACGTGCCGGAGAACGTCACACCGAAGTCGCCCTGCACGAGGTTGGCCAGGTACCGGGCGTACTGCACGACGACGTTGTCGTCGAGGTTGAACTCCGCCCGCATCCGCGTGATGTAGGCGTCGGGGCAGGGGCGGTCACCGCACTTGCCTGCGAACGGGTCGCCGGGGATGGCCCAGACGAGCAGGTAGATCAGGAACGTCGTCCCGAGGAACACGGGCACGAGCTGGAGCATTCGGCGCAGGACGTAGCGCCCCACGGTTCACCTCCATGGGCTGGGCGTGACTTTGTGGGCCGACGCCGACCGCGGTGCCGGCGACCGGGACGGGTGGTCCCGGCCGCCGTGACCGTTGGCGCTGCTACGAGGATGCGGTGACGCTGAACAGGTCGAGCTCGCGGAGCTGGGTGACCGTGACGTCGGCGAGCCGCGGCGACCAGCCGGCCTGCACCGACTGGAAGTACAGCGGGATCGCCGGCATGTCCTGGATGATCAACCGTTCCGCCTCCTGGTAGAGCGCGTTGCCCTCCTCCGTCGAGGGGGCGGCGTCGGCCCGCGCCAGCAGCGCGTCGACGGCCGGGTTGGTGTACTCACCGTCGTTGGTGGACCCGCCGGTCCGGTACATCGGGTTGAGGAAGTTCTCGATCGACGGGTAGTCCGCCACCCAGCCGGTGCGGTAGATCCGGCTCATCTCGCGGCCGTTGATCGCCGTGCGGAACTCGCCGAACGTCGGGACAGGCACGAAGTTGCACTCGCGGCCCAGCGCCTGGGTGATCGTGACGCAGGTGGCCTGCATCCACTCGGCGTTGCCGGAGTCGGCGTTGGAGGTGAGCTCGATCGGCCCCTGGAACCCGGTGGCGTCGAACATCTGCTTCGCCTTGGCGGGCTGGTACGTGCAGAGCTCACCGCACTGGCCCTCGACGCGGCCAGGGACGTTGGGCGCCACGAGCCCGTCGGCCGGGGGTTTGAGACCGTTGAAGATCTGCTGGTTGACCGCCTCCCGGTCGATCGCCATCGAGAGGGCCTGGCGCAGCTGCGGGTTCTGGAAGCGCGCGTCGTAGAGCGGGAAGCCGATGCGTTGCAGGCCGAGGTAGGTCTGCGACACGCTGCGGCCCGGCAGGTCGGTCTCGAACAGGTTCCCGGCGATCGCCGACGGCGGGATGATCTCGAGGAAGTCCAGGTTGCCCGACACCACGTCGGCGTAGGCGGCCTCGACGCTCTCGTAGAAGCGGAACTCCACCCCCTTGACGCTGGGATTGCGCTCCCCTCCGAACTCCTCATAGCGCTCCAGCACGATGTTCGCGCCCGGCTGACGAGACACGAAGCGGAACGCTCCGTTGCCGATCGGGTTGGCCTCGAACGCCGCCCGGTCGGTGAAGAAGGCCTGCGGCAGCGGCATGAACGCCTGGTAGCCGAGCTGGGTCGGGAAGACCGAGAACGGCTCGGCGAGGGTGACCTCCAGCGTCCGGTCGTCCACCGCGCGCAGCCCCGACATCGCCTGCGCAGGCGGCTGCGGGGCCGGGAGCGGTCCGCTCGTGCCGTCCGGGTCCTCGGTGTTGACCTGGTCGAAGCCCGCGATCTGGGCGAAGAAGCTGGCGTTCTGCTGGCCGTTGGGGGAGTAGGCCGTGTAGTTCCAGGCGTCGACGAAGCTCTGCGCGGTGACGGGGGTGCCGTCGTGGAACGTCCAGGGCTTCAGCCGGATCGTGTAGACGCGGGAGTCGGTGGTCTCGATCGACTCCGCCACGGCGTTGCTCGGCTCCGCCGTGCGGGGGTCGTACTCGACGAGGCCGGTGAACAGGGCGTCGACCACCTTGCCGCCGCCGGTCTCGTTCGTGTTGCCCGGCACCAGCGGGTTCTCCGGCTCGGTGCTGTTGACACTGATGGTGGCGTCGGTCTGCTCGCTACCGGACCCACCGCTGTCGGACCCGCCGCCCGGTCCACCGCATGCGCTCGTGAGCAACACGATGGAGATCGGAAGGGCGAGCCAAGCGGTACGACGACCTGTGCGCATGGGCTCCCAATCCTTGATACGACGCAGGGGTGACCTACGTCGCATTTCGGGTGATGTTCGCGCACGGAGAGTAGCTGCCCAGATCGTTACGGCGAGCTGCCCGAATGTCACAAATCGGTTTCTGATGCTTACGAAGTCCGAGACCGGGCGAACCGGGCAGGTCCAGCGTGTGCTTGCCGCCGCACGTAGAGTGCGCTCGTGACGCCCGCTCCCCGGCGCCGGCTGCTCCTGGTGCACGCCCACCCGGACGACGAGACGCTCACCACCGGCGGCACGATCGCGCGCTACGCGACCGAGCCGGACACCTCGGTCACCCTGGTGACCTGCACCCTCGGCGAGCAGGGCGAGGTGATTCCTGCGGAGCTGGCGCTGCTCGCGCCGGAGGAGTCCGACCAGCTCGGTGGCTACCGGATCGGCGAGCTCACCCGCGCCTGCGCCGCGCTCGGGATCGGCGACCACCGCTTCCTCGGCGGGACGGGTCGCTGGCGCGACTCGGGCATGGCGCTGAGCGGGCACGGCGTACGGGCTGCCGTCCCCGAGCGGTTGCATCCCCGCGCGTTCGCCCGCCCGGAGGCCTTCGACGAGCAGGTGGACGAGCTGGCCGCGGTACTGGAGCAGGTGCGCCCGCAGGTGGTGGTGACCTACGCCGCCGACGGCGGCTACGGCCATCCCGACCATGTCCGTGCCCACGAGATCACCGTGGCGGCGGTGCGGCGGGTTCCGGCCCGGCTGTACTTCACGGTGATCGCCCGCTCGACGCTGGCGGCCGGGCGCGCCGCACTGGCGAACGCCAGCGGGCTGCCGTTCCGCATGCCGGGGCCCGACGAGCTGCCGAGCGTCCCGGATGCGGAGATCACCGCCCGCCTCGACGTCACGGCGCAGCGCGCTGCCAGGATCGCGGCGATGCGGGCCCACGCCACCCAGATCGCCCTCTGGGAGGGAGACGGCACGCTCGCGCTGGCGATGAGCAACCTCATCGCCCAACCGCTGCTCGACGTGGAGGAGTACGTGGCGGCTCAGGGTGCAGGCGACCGATCTGCGCGGGAACCGATCGGGGACCTGTTCGATGACGACGATGAATGAGCCGGAGCCACCGGCGGTCTCCGACGGGACGCTGCTCGGGCTGCTCGTCCTCGACGGCGTGCTGGTGGGTGGTCTGGGGCTGGTGTTCACCCCGCTCTACCTGGGCGGTGTGCCCGTGCCGCTCGGGGTCCTGCTCTCGGTGCTGGTCCTGCCGTGGCTCGTGTTCCGGGCGGGAGAGATCGACGTGCGGCCGTCCCGTGCGGGTGCCCCCCTGCTGGGGTGGGTGCTCACCGTCGGGGTGCTCGGCCTCGCCGGGCCCGGTGGCGATGTGATGCTGCCGGCCACGTGGCAGTCGCTCCTGCTGGCGGTCGGCGGTATCGGGGCCGGGCTGTGGGCGTTGCGCAGCGTGCTCAACTCCGAGTACCGGAGGAACAGTGGCTGATCCGGCCTCCGACGGGCCCATCCCCGACAGCGCGATCGTCGGGGTGCTGCGGCCGTTCGTGCGGGCCACCCGCCCGGTGCTCGACGGGTTGCGCGAAGCCGACCCGTTCGGCCTGCGGGCGCGCGTCCGGTCGTCCGACTTTCCCGCGTTGGGGATGCGGGAGCGGCTGCTCGACATGCTGGCCGGCGTCGAGGTGCCCGGCACCTCGGCCTGGGCCGGGATGGACGTCGAGGCCCGTTCGCGCTGGTGGGTGCGCCGGGTGGGGCGCTTCACCACGCTGGTCGCCGCCGTGCCCGGGCTGGGCGGTGCGCTGCTGAGCAGGCTGCCCGTGTCCAAGGTGCTGGGGGCCGCAGGGCAGGGGCTGCTGCTGGTCGCGATCGCGGGGGAGCACGGGGTCCGCGAGGAGGACGAGCTCGTGGCCCTGCTGGGCGCGGTGATGTTCCGGCGTGAGCTGACCGTGCGCCCTCCCAGCACGGCGGACGACGCTGCTGCCGACGCCCGTGCCGCCGAGCTGACCGCCGACCTCGCGAAGCCCGACGACCGCCAGCCCATGGTGGCGCGCGTCGCGAAGGTGGTGTGGCGGCTCGGCCGGGCCCTGTTCGCGGTGGAGGACGAGCTCGACAAGCGCCCGCACGGGAACTTCCTGCACGAGGGTCTCGGGATGCTGCCGGTCGTCGGGGTGCTCGGAAAGTACCTCGGCGAGTGGTCCGGGCTCAAGCGCGCGGCGCGGGAGGCGGAGAAGCGGCTCCACGGCCGGTGAGCCCGGGGCGGGTCAGGGTCGAGGTCAGCGTGGCGGGGGCACCAGATAGCGGTACTGGTGGTGCTCGACGTAGCCGAGGCGCTCGTAGAGCGCCAGCGCGCCGGTGTTGTGCAGCGCCACCTGCAGTACCGCCCAGCGGGCGCCGTGCTCCCGGCCCCACCCCGCCGCCGAGGCGAGCAGCGCCGTCGCGAGCCCCTGCCGTCGGGCGGTCTGCGTGACCTCCAGCATCGACACGTGCAGGTGGTCCTCCACGACAGTGGCCCGGACCGTGCCGATGACGGATCCGTGCGGGCCGGGGACCTGCGCGAACACGGTGCGGGGGCGGCCACCCGGATCGAGGACGTGTCGCTGGGCGGGCGTCGGGGGCCCACCCAGCCCGAGCTCCCACCACGCGTCGGAGGGCCGCTCCGGCAGCTCCACGCGAGGGTCGCGGGTGCCGTCGAGGGGCGCCACCAGCACCGCGACCTCGGCGCCACGCTGGTGGCCGACGTCGAGCACCCAGCCCTGCGCCGTCACGGCCCGGTCCCACGGCGAGCCGACCGGCACGTGCACACGCGGCCGGATCGCCTGCTCCCTGGCGAACGAGCGCACTTCGTCGAGCGCGGCCGGGACCGGCATGCCCGGGTCCCCGATGGCGAGACCGGCGTTGGCGCGACCGGTGTAGCCCTGCGCGGCACGCAGCCGCCAGGCCCCGAGCGGCCGGTCGACCACCGCGGGCCAGGCGTCCGCGCAGAGGCCTTCCAGCCGGGTGATCGCGGCCAGGGACGCCCGGCGCGGCGGGGCAGGGGGCACCGAGCGCACGGCGACCACGGCGGCGCGGTCGACGTGGACGGGGCCGCGCCGGGTCTGCACCAGCACCACACCCGGGCCGGACACGCTGAGCTCGCCGACCGCGTCGGTGTAGAGGAGGCGGCCGTCGCGCTGCCCGATGCGGTACCGCAGCGCCACCCGCTGCCCGATGAGCTCGTCGGAGATCTCCACCTGGCCCATCCTGGTGCAGGATCCCGTCGCCGGTACGAGCCTTGTCACACTGCCCCGGCTCCCGGTTACCTCAGCTACAGGGACATACTGAGGGACATCTGAACGCCCGAGTGGAGGACCACCCGTGACCTACGTGATCGCCGAGCCCTGCGTCGACCTCCTGGACAAGGCGTGTATCGAAGAGTGCCCGGTGGACTGCATCTACGAGGGCGGCCGGATGCTCTACATCCATCCTGACGAGTGCGTCGACTGCGGTGCCTGTGAGCCCGTCTGCCCTGTCGAGGCGATCTACTACGAGGACGACGTCCCCGAGCAGTGGAGCGCTTACACCAAGGCGAATGTCGACTTCTTCGACGAGCTGGGCTCGCCCGGTGGTGCGTCGAAGATCGGCAAGGTCGAGCGGGACGTCGAGCCGGCCCTGAGCCTGCCGCCGCAGCAGCACGACGAGTAAGGAGACCTACGCAGTGACGGTCGCTGCCGCATGGTGAAGATCGAACTCCCGGACTTTCCCTGGGATTCCCTCGCCGACGACACGAAGCTCGCCAAGGCCCACCCCGACGGGATCGTGGACCTATCGGTGGGAACTCCGGTCGATCCGGTTCCGGCCGTGGTGCGCGCGGCTCTCACCGGCCCCGCCGCCGACGAGCCCGGCTATCCGACCACCCACGGTCCGGACTCACTGCGCGAGGCACTGGCAGGCGCTCTGTCCCGCCGGTTCGGCGTCACCGTCGACCCGGTGTCGGTCCTCCCCACGATCGGTCTCAAGGAGACCGTCGCCTGGCTGCCCACCCTTCTCGGGGTCGGAGCAGGAGACCTCGTGGTGATCCCGGAGCTCGCCTACCCGACCTACGAGGTCGGTGCGCGGCTGGCCGGTGCCGACTTCGTCCGCTCCGACTCCACCGCGCGGCTCGGCCCGCAGCGGGTCGCGCTGGTCTGGCTGAACTCCCCGTCCAACCCGACGGGGAAGGTCCTGCCGCGCGAGCACCTCCGCAAGGTCGTCGAGTGGGCTCGCGAGCGCGGCGCGGTGGTGGCGTCCGACGAGTGCTACCTGTCGCTGGCGCCCGCAGACCAGAATGCGGTCTCGGTGCTGCATCCCGACGTCTGCGGCGGCTCCCACGAGAACCTGCTGGCCCTGCACTCCATGTCGAAGTCCTCCAACATGGCGGGCTACCGGGCGTCGTTCCTCACGGGCGACCCGTCGCTGGTCGCGAGCCTGCTGGAGCTGCGCAAGCACCTCGGCATGATGGTTCCGCGGCCGGTGCTGGCGGCGTTGGCCGCCGCGGCGTCCGACGACACCCACGTGGCGGCGCAGGCCGAGATCTACGTCCGGCGCCGCGCGCGGCTGCGCACCGCGCTGGAGGCCGCCGGGATGCGCGTCGACCACTCCGAGGCGGGGCTGTACCTGTGGGCCACCGCGGGTGAGGACGGCCGGGCCACGGTGCACAGGCTGGCGAAGCTGGGTGTCCTGGTGGCGCCAGGGGAGTTCTACGGACCGGCGGGCGCCCAGCACGTGCGGGTGGCCCTCACGGCGTCCGACGAGCGGATCGCGGCGGCGGCGGAGCGGTTGCCCGCGGCGTGACCCCAGGCACGGGGACAGCGTCGTCCTCGGGGGCCGGAACACAGAGGGTCCGGCCCGGTGTCGTGCTGCTCGGGCTGCTCGCACTCGCGATCAACCTCCGTGCGGCGCTGGCCGGTTATCCGCCGCTGCTGGAGACGGTGCGCGACGAACTCGGCACCTCATCGGGTGTCGCCGGATTCGTCCAGGCGGCTGCCGTGCTCATGATGGCCGCGGGCTCGTTCGCCGGCTCCTCGCTCGGGGCCCGGTTCGGGCGTGAGCGCGCTCTGGGCGGCGCGGTCGGGCTGGTGGCGCTGGGCAGCGCGGTGCGCGGCATACCCGCGCTGGCGAGCCTGATCGGCGGGAGCCTGCTCGCCGGACTCGGCATCGGGCTGGCCGGGGTGCTGATCGCCGGCGTGGTCAAGGAGCACCTCGCGGAGCGGGCCGGTGCCGTGACCGGTGCCTATGTGGTCTCGATGATGGTCGGGGCCACCGTCGCCAGTGCCGTGGCCGTGCCGCTGGCCACCGCGCTGGGCGGCTGGTCGCTCTCGCTCGCCGTGTGGGCGGTGCCGGCGGCGCTCGCCGTGGCCGTCTGGGTGCCGGTGGCACGGCGGACGGCCGTGCCGGACCGCGACGCTGCGCGCGCGCCGTTGCCCTGGCGACACGGGTTCGCGCGGCTCGCCGCGTGCTACCAGGCCGGCACCTCGCTGCTGTTCTACGGCTGGCTCACCTGGCTCTCGCCGTACTACGAGGGGCAGGGCTGGAGCCCCCAGCGGGCCGGGCTCCTCCTGGCCGTCTGGAGCGTCGCGCAGATCCCCGCTGCCCTGCTCGCCCCGGCACTCGCGGAACGGCGCCGCCGCTGGCGGTTCTGGGCCGGCCTGACGCTGGCCTGCGGCGTGGTGGGCACGGTCGGCGCGATGCTGCTGCCGATGCCGTCGGGCGCCGCTCCGTGGGTGTGGGCGGCGCTGCTCGGGATCGGGGTGGGTGCGGGCTTCCCGCTCGGCCTCACCGTGATCGCCTGGCGCACCCCGGACGGCGCCGCCAGCGCCGCCACCAGCGGGCTGGCCCTGGGCGTCGGTTACGTCAGCGCGGGACTCGGCCCGTTGCTGATGGGCGTGCTGATCGACCTGAGCAAGGGGTTTCCGGCCGCGATCGCCGTGCTGCTGGCGGCGGCCGCGCTCCAGGCCTGGGCGATCTGGCGGATCGGCGACCGGCCCGCCACGTGACGCCCGGAGGCGTCAGTTGGTGTGCAGGGCGCTGTTGAGCTCGATGCCCTCACCGGTGCGGGCCAGCACCTCGACGGCCCCGGTCACCGAGTTGCGCCGCAGCAGCATCCCGTTGCGCCCGGAGAGAGTGCGCGCGGCTGCCTTCTCACCGGTGGGGAGCACCACCTTCGTGCCCGCGGTGACGTACAGCCCTGCCTCGACCACGCAGTCGTCTCCCAGGGAGATCCCGATCCCCGCGTTGGCCCCGATGAGGCACCGCTTGCCCACCGAGACCACCTCCTTGCCGCCGCCGGAGAGCGTCCCCATGATCGACGCTCCGCCCCCGACGTCGGAGCCGTCGCCCACGAGCACCCCGGCCGAGATCCGGCCCTCGACCATGGACGCGCCGAGCGTTCCCGCGTTGTAGTTGACGAAGCCCTCGTGCATGACCGTGGTGCCCTCGGCCAGGTGGGCCCCCAGCCGCACGCGGTCGGCGTCGGCGATCCGGACGCCCGAAGGGAGGACGTAGTCGACCATCCGCGGGAACTTGTCCACGCCCAACACGGTGACCGGGCCCTCGGCGCGCAGCCGGGCGCGGGTGAGCTCGAAGCCCGGCACGGCGCACGGGCCGCGGCTGGTCCACACCACGTTGGCGAGCAGCCCGAAGACGCCGGCGAGGTTCACCTCGTGCGGGGCGACCAGGCGGTGGCTGAGCAGGTGCAGCCGCAGGTAGACGTCGTGCGCGTCGACCGGTGGGTCGGCCAGCGACTCGATCGCGGTGCGCACCACGACGGTGCGCACGCCACGGACGTCGTCGGTGCCGGCCAGGGGCTCGAGGTCGGCTGCGACGTCCGGCGCGTCCGCGCCCAGAGCGGGCGAGGGGAACCAGGTGTCGAGAACGACGCCGTCACCGCCGTCAGCGGGCAGGGTGACGGTGGCGAGGCCGGTGCCGGAGGCGCCCTCCCGGCGGGGTGCGGTGCTCACGCCACCACGGTATCCGCCCGCCGGCCCCAACCCGCGGCCGGAACCGCCGCCACGGGCGGTTCACGAGGTTCAGGAAAGCCACTTTGCTGCCCTGAGAGGGCCTGAAAGTGGCTTTCCTGAACCTTCGCGGGGGGTGGTGAGGGTGGCGGGTAGCGTCGGTCCGCGTGACGATCCCCGCGCTGGACCTCACCGCCGACCCCGTCGACCTGTGCGCCGCGCTCGTCGACGTGCCCAGCGTCTCCGGTGCCGAGCGCGTGCTCGCCGACGCCGTGGAACGGGCGCTGCGGGAGCAGGCTCCCCACCTCGAACTCCTGCGGTCCGGCGACGCGGTGCTCGCCAGGACGAACCTCGGACGCGAGCGCCGCGTGCTGCTCGCGGGGCACCTCGACACCGTCCCGATCGCCGACAACGTGCCCAGCAGGCGGGACGGGGACCTGCTCTACGGCTGCGGCACGACGGACATGAAGTCGGGCGACGCCGTGATCGCCCACCTGGCGGCCACCGTCACCGAGCCGCGCCACGACCTCACGGTCGTGTTCTACGAGTGCGAGGAGGTGGAGGCCGCCCGCAACGGGCTCCTGCGCATCGAGCGCGAGCACCGGGACTGGCTGCAGGCCGACCTCGCGATCCTCAGCGAACCGACCAACGCAGGCGTGGAGGCCGGGTGTCAGGGCACGCTCCGCGCCGAGGTCACCACCCGCGGCCGGCGCGCCCACTCCGCGCGGTCCTGGCACGGCACCAACGCGATCCACGCCGCCGCCGCCGTGCTCGACCGGCTGAACGCCTACACCGCCCGCGAGGTCGACATCGACGGCTGCGTCTTCCGCGAGGGGCTGCAGGCGGTGCGGATCGGCGGTGGTGTTGCCATGAACGTGGTGCCCGACGAGTGCGTCGTCACGGTCAACTTCCGGTTCGCCCCCGACCGGGACGGAGCGGCGGCCGAGGCACACGTTCGTGAGGTGTTCGACGGGTTCGAGCTCGCCGTCACCGATCTCGCGCCCGGCGCCCTTCCCGGGCTCGGCGAGCCCGCCGCCGGCGAGTTCATCGTGGCGACCGGAGCGACGCCGTCGGCCAAGTTCGGCTGGACCGACGTCTCGCGCTTCGCCGCACTCGGCATCCCCGCGGTGAACTACGGCCCCGGCGACCCGAACCTCGCCCACACCCGCGAGGAGCACGTCGACACCCGGCAGATCACCGACACCGCGGCCGTCCTGCGCCGGTTCCTGGCTCCCGAGGGCCGCTGAGAGCGCCCGCGCCGTTGACGGAACGGCGGGCGCCGCGGGGCGCCCGGGCGGGCGGCGGCCCGGCACGGTGGGCATCGGTCTCATTACTCTGGCGACCATGACCGCCAGCGGGAACCGGCGTCCTGACGACAAGCAGCCCGAGCAGAAGCAACGTGGCCCGGTGGTGCTGCGGGGTGAGTACCGCAACGAGACCTCCACCACCGACCAGCGGCTTCTGGACTCACGCGGGCCCAGCGACTGGGTGCACACCGACCCGTGGCGCGTGCTGCGGATCCAGGCCGAGTTCGTCGAGGGCTTCGGCATGCTCGCCGAACTGCCGCGCGCCGTCACCGTGTTCGGCTCCGCCCGCACCCCGCGCGACCATCTCGAGTACGCCCAGGGCCGCGCACTGGGCACCGCGCTGGCCGAGGCCGGGTTCGCGGTGATCACGGGCGGTGGCCCCGGCGTGATGGAGGCCGCCAACAAGGGTTGCTCCGAGGCGGGTGGGCTCTCGGTCGGGCTCGGGATCGAGCTGCCGTTCGAGCAGGGCCTCAACGACTGGGTCGATCTCGGCATCAACTTCCGGTACTTCTTCGCCCGCAAGACGATGTTCGTCAAGTACTCGCAGGCGTTCGTCTGCCTTCCCGGTGGCTTCGGCACGCTCGACGAGCTGTTCGAGGCGCTCACCCTGGTGCAGACGAAGAAGGTCACGAAGTTCCCCGTGGTGCTGCTGGGCAGCGAGTACTGGGGCGGCCTCTACGACTGGATCGCCAACACGGTGCACACCAGCGGCAAGGTCGGGGACAAGGACCTGGCGCTCCTGCACGTCACCGACGACGTCGACGACGCCGTGAAGATCGTCCAGGAGGCCTGGCGGGCGTGGGAGGAGGCGCATTGAGCGAGCTTGCGAGCGAAACACCGGCATTGAGCGAGCTTGCGAGCGAGACATCGAACTCGTCCGCGCGGCCGCTCGCCGTCTGCGTCTACTGCGCGTCCATCGAGGGCATCCCGTCGCACTACCTCGACCTCGCCGCCGAGGTGGGCCGCCAGATCGCCGCGCGCGGCTGGGGCCTGGTGTCGGGGGGCGGCCGGTCCGCGATGATGGGCGCGCTCGGCGTCGCGGCGCGGGCGGCCGGGGCGCGCACCACCGGGGTCATCCCGCGCGCGCTCGTCGACCTCGAGTGGGCCGACCACGACTCGGACGAGCTGCTCCTCGTCGACACCATGCGCGAGCGCAAGGCGCTGATGGAGGCCCACGCCGACGCCTTCCTGGCGCTGCCGGGGGGCATCGGCACCTGCGAGGAGCTCTTCGAGGTGTGGACGTCGGGCTACCTGCGGATGCACCCCAAACCGGTGGTGCTGCTCGACCCGGACGGGCACTACACGGGCCTGCTCGACTGGGTGCGCGGGCTGGGTGAGCGCGGGTTCGTGCGGCCGGAGGCGCTGACCCGCCTGGTGGTCGTCACCGACGTGGCCGCCGCTCTCGACGCCTGCGCCAGCCCGGTGGACATGTCACGATCCCCGTCGTGACGGGTACGGCCGGCCTCATCCGGTTCGGGAAGCGCGTACCGGCCCAGGACCGGGCGCTGGTGATGGCGATCGTCAACCGCACACCCGACTCGTTCTACGACCGGGGCGCGACGTTCGCCGACGACGCCGCCATGCGGAAGGTCGACGCCGCGCTCGCCGAGGGCGCGGACATCATCGACGTGGGAGGCGTGAAGGCGGGCCCGGGCCCCGAGGTGGACGTCGCCGAGGAGATCCGCCGGGTCGTCCCGTTCGTCGCGGCCGTCCGCGAGCAGTACCCGGACGTCGTGATCAGCGTGGACACCTGGCGCGCCGAGGTCGGGAGGCTGGCCGTCGCCGAGGGCGCCGACCTGATCAACGACACGTGGGCGGGCGCCGACCCCGCGCTGGGCGAGGTGGCCGCCGCCACCGGCGTGGGCATCGTGTGCTCCCACACGGGCGGTGCGGTGCCGCGGAGCAGGCCGCACCGCGTGCGCTACACCGACGTCGTGGCCGAGGTGCTGGCTGACGTCTGCGGCCAGGCGGAGCGGCTCGTGGGGCTCGGGGTGCCCCGGGAAGGCATCCTCGTCGACCCGACGCACGACTTCGGCAAGAACACCTTCCACGGGCTCACCCTGCTGCGGCGCTGCGGCGAGCTGGTGGCCGCCGGCTGGCCGGTGCTCATGGCGCTCTCCAACAAGGACTTCATCGGCGAGACGCTGGGCGTCGCGGAGGTGACCGACCGGCTCGAGGGCACCCTGGCGGCCACGGCGCTGGCTGCCGCGGCCGGTGCGCGGGTCTTCCGCGCCCACGAGGTGGCCGCCACCCGCCGCACCGTCGACATGGTGGCCGCGATTACGGGTACCCGGTCACCGTCTCGAACGGTCCGTGCCCTGGCGTGACGCGCCGCGTCACCGACACGGTCGAGAGGTTGACCACCGCCGCCGTTGATCACCACTAGCCTCCTTCACCACCACCGACGACCGGAACACGCGTCACCGGCACCACAGCATCAGTCGGCAACGAGGCCGGCCCCTTCGAGCGTGTAGGAGAGGCCCACCATGGACCGCATCGCGGAGGACTGGTTCCGCCGTCGCACGTGGCAGGAACCGAGCTGGCACGTCGATGAGCTGGTGGCGGCGAAGGCAGGCCGTCGCGTGTCCGTCGTGCTGCCCGCCCTCGACGAGGAAGCCACCGTAGGGGCGATCGTCGCGGCGATCGTGCCGCTGACGCGCGGGGCGTCCCCGCTGGTGGACGAGCTGATCGTGGTGGACTCCGGGTCCACCGACCGCACTGTCGAGGTCGCGGCGGAGGCCGGGGCCACGGTGGTGCTGCGCACCGACGTCCTCCCCGATCTCGTGCCCGTGCCGGGCAAGGGGGAGGTGCTGTGGCGCTCGCTCGCCGCCACCACCGGTGACGTCATCTGTTACCTCGACTCGGACCTGATCGACTTCGACGCCGGTTTCGTACCGGCGCTGCTCGGCCCACTGCTCACCGAGCCGGGTGTCGCGCTGGTCAAGGGCTTCTACCGGCGTCCGCTGCGGTTGGAGGCGGCCGAAGCCGACAACGGTGGGGGCCGGGTCACCGAGCTGCTCGTGCGGCCGTTGCTCGCGGCGCTGCGGCCCGAGCTCGCCGCTGTCGTGCAACCGCTGGGAGGGGAGTACGCCGGCACCCGGGAGCTGCTGGAGTCGGTGCCCTTCGCGGCCGGGTACGGGGTCGAGATCGGGCTCCTGCTCGACACCTACGCCACGTCGGGGCTGGACGCGCTGGCACAGGTCAACCTCGGTGTGCGGAAGCACCGCAACCGCTCGCTGCTGCAGTTGGGGGTGATGGCGCGCCAGATACTCGCGGCGGCACTCACCCGATGTGGTGTGCCGGACACGGGGGCGCCTCTCACCCAGTTCCTGCAGGTAGACGGCGAATGGCTGCCCTCTCACACGAAGGTCGCGGTCGCCGAGCGACCCCCGATGCGTGAGGTCTTGGTGCGCTGATCCGGCACCCGTGGTGGGATTGCCCGGGTGGGGACCGCGCTGATCTATCTGATAGTCGTCGCTGCGGTTGCCGCGGCGCTGTTCGGGCTGGCCGCGGTCGTGTTCGGGCGCGGCGAGGAGCTGGCACCGCTGCCTCCCGGCACCACGCCGACACGACTGCCTGCGGGTGAGCTCGACGGCGAGGACGTCCGGGAGCTGCGGTTCCAGCAGGCGCTGCGCGGCTACCGGATGGACGAGGTCGACTGGGTGCTCGACCGGCTGGCCGACGAGCTCGACCGGTCCGGGGTGGAGCGCGACGGACTGCTGGCCCGGGTCGCGGAGCTGGAGGCCGAGCTCGCGTCGGCCGGGATGCCCGCCGAGGGCGAACGGTGAACGAGCGTGCTGGCTCCCGGGTCGAGCTGACGATCCCGGTCGACGTCGAGGCGCCCGCCGAGGCCGTCTGGCGGATGGTCACCGACTGGGAAGGGCAGGGCGAGTGGATGCTCGGCACCCGGGTCGACGTCATGAGCGCAGGTGACGGCCGGGAGCTGGGCGCACAGCTGCGCGCCGTGACGGGGGTCGGGCCGCTGGCGTTCGCGGACACGATGGAGATCGTGGAGTGGACCGTGCCGGCGGAGGGCGGTCCGCGGCGGTGCGTCGTGCGCCACACCGGCAAGGTGGTGCGCGGCGACGGGGTGTTCGAGGTGGTCGAGCTGGCGCCCGGGCGCGCGAGGTTCGTGTGGTCGGAGCTGCTGGACCTGCCGCTCGGGGCGGTCGGCCGGTTCGGCTGGGTGCTGGTGCGGCCCGCGTTCCGGGCCGGTGTCGCCCACTCCCTGCGCCGCATGGCCAGGCTGTGCGAGGCGAGGTACCGCGCCGGTGCCTGAGTCCGACGCGCGGCAGCGGTGCGGGTGGGCAGGCACCGCCGCGGAGTACGTCGCCTATCACGACGACGAGTGGGGCTGCCCGCTGCACGGGATCCCCACGATGTTCGAACGGCTGAGCCTGGAGGCGTTCCAGTCGGGGCTGTCGTGGCTGGTCATCCTGCGCAAGCGGCCGGCGTTCCGCGAGGCGTTCGCGGGCTTCGACCCCGCGACGGTGGCCGGCTTCGGCGCCGCGGACGTGGAGCGGCTGCTGACGGATGCCACGATCGTGCGCAACCGGGCGAAGATCGAGGCCACCGTGAACAACGCCCGCCGGGTACTGGAGCTGGACCGGCCCCTCGACGAGCTGCTGTGGTCGTTCGCGCCGGATCCGGCCGCCCACCGGCGGCCTGCCACGCTCGCCGAGGTGCCCGCCACCAGCGTGGAGTCCGTGGCGATGGCCAAGGAGCTGAAACGCCGCGGCCTGCGCTTCGTCGGACCCACCACCTGCTACGCGCTGATGCAGGCCGCCGGGCTCGTCGACGATCACGTAGCGGGGTGTTGGCGTGCCTCGTCCCGGTGACGCCGCAGGTGTCGATCCGGGAGAGTTGATCGCTCCGGTTACACCCCGGCCCGGTGGATGAGGAAAGATGTTCGCAGCATCCCCGCCGCGCGCTTCCCCCGGCGCAGCGGCGCACCCTGCAAACGACGACGGAGGGAGCAGGAGATGGCGGCGATGAAGCCCCGGACCGGCGACGGTCCCCTGGAGGTGACCAAGGAGGGTCGGGGCATCGTGATGCGCGTCCCGCTCGAGGGCGGCGGCCGTCTGGTCGTCGAGATGTCGGCCGAGGAGGCCAGCGACCTCGGCGACGCGCTGAAAGCCGCCTCTGGCTGAAACGAACGAGTACGGGCCCCGCACCACGGGGCAGCGCCGGGTTCCTGAACGGCACCGACGAACGGAACGCACCGTCCGCCGGTGCCGTTCGTCGTTCCTCGTTCGGGGGACGCCCGGACGGGTGGGCTATCTGGTGTCGGCCGACCAGGCCACCGGCGCGGCGACCGGGCCCGAACTACCGCCCGCAGTGACGAGCTGGATCGACAGCGTGCCGCACACACAGCGCCGGTAGCGCACCCAGCCCTGAGATGTCGGGTGGGTCGACAGCACCGCCGCCTCGTCGGCGGGCCATCCGCAGCGCTCGCACCTCATGATCTGCGGCCCCTCTCCGGTAATAGGTATCCTTTGTTGGCATGTTACACAGCAAACGGGCTGGAGTAATAGACCAATGAACTTCATCGGTTACCGCAGTGACGCGCTCGGCGCTGCCGTCGCGCTGGTCAACGAAGTGAGCGCGGGTCCGGGCGGACAGGCGGAGACCGAGGACCAGCAGCCCGACCGGATGCGATCGGTGCTCGTGGCGCACGGCTACCTCGCCGAGCAGGCGCCCGACTCGGTCGAGCCTGCACTGCGGGCGTGGGCGCGCCGGCTGCGCACCGTGTTCGACATCGCCGAGGTGGAGGAGGCGGCCGTGGCGGTCAACGCCCTGCTCGCCGACGTCCGCGTCGAGCCGCACCTGTCCAACCACGACGGCCAGGAGTTCCACCTGCACTACACGCCGCCCGAGGCGGACGTGGTCGACCGGCTGCGCACCAGCACCGCGTTCGCGCTGGCGATGCTGGTGTCGGAGTACGGCGTGGACCGGCACGGGCGCTGCGCGGCAGAGGGCTGCGCGCGGGTGTACGCCGACACCTCGCGCAACGCCGCCCGTCGCTACTGCTCACCCGCGTGCGCCAACCGCTCAGCAGTGGCCGCCCACCGGGCCAGGGCGCGGGCGTCGGGTGCCGCCGTGCGCTGACGCGGTCAGCACACGGCCCGGTAGATCTCCACGGTGCGCTCCGCCGCCTGTTCCCAGGCGAACTCCCGCTCGGCCCGCACCCGGCCGGCCGCCCCCATCGCCGCAGCCCGCCCGGGGTCGGCCAGCAGCGTGTTCACCGCATCGGCGAGGCCCGTCCGGAACTCGTCGACGGCGTGCTCGTCGAAGTGCACCAGCAGTCCGGTGCCGCCGTCGGCGACGACCTCGGGGATGCCGCCCACGTCCGAGGCCACCACGGCGGTGCCGCAGGCCATCGCCTCGAGGTTGACGATCCCGAGCGGCTCGTAGACCGACGGGCAGACGAACACCGTGGCCGCCGACAGCAGCTGTCGCACCTCCGAGGTGGGCAGCATCCGGCGGACCCACACCACTCCCGGACGTGACTCGCTGAGCTCGGCGACGGCCTTCTCGGTCTCCTCGGCGATCTCCGGGGTGTCGGGCGCCCCGGCGCACAGCACGATCTGGGCCTCGTGGTCGATCTCGTGCGCCGCGGCCACGAGGTGCGCGAGCCCCTTCTGCCGGGTGATGCGCCCGACGAACACCACGCTCGGCCGGTCGGGGTCCACGCCCGCGGCGCGGACCGCGTCACGGGCCGGGTCGGGGTGGTAGAAGGCGGTGTCGATGCCGTTGTGCACCACATGGACGCGAGCGGGGTCCAGCGCCGGGTAGCAGTCGAGGACGTCGCGCCGCATCCCCTCGCTCACCGCGATCACCGCGTCGGCGTTCTCGTAGGACGTGCGTTCCACCCACGACGAGAGCCGGTACCCGCCGCCGAGCTGCTCGGCCTTCCACGGCCTGCGCGGTTCGAGGGAATGGGCGGTGACCACGTGCGGCACGCCGTGCAGGATCTTGGCCAGGTGCCCGGCCATGTTGGCGTACCAGGTGTGGGAGTGGGCCAGGTCGATGGCGGGCGGGCCGGCCAGCGCCGCGACCATCGACAGGTCGACACCGAGGGTCTGCAGTGCCGGGTTGGCACCGGCCAGCCCGGTGGGAGCGACGTGCGCGTACGTGTTCGCCTGCTCGGGGCGCGGCTCTCCGAAACAGTGCACGTCGACGTCGATCAGCGCGCGCAGCGCGGGCACGAGATGTTCGACGTGTACGCCGGCTCCGCCGTAGACGTCCGGGGGGTACTCGCGGGTGAGCAGACCGATGCGCACACCGGGACGGTAGGGCATTAGCGTCGGCACGGCATTGACCAGGAGAGTGGCGGGTACATCGGAGGCATGATGTTCGCCGGTTCGACTCTTGCCAACGGTGGCCCGCCACGGTCCGAGAGCACTAGTGTCGGCGGCGTGACGATGCTGCCGGCACGCCAGGGCCCTGTGCCCACCGACGGAGCGCCGGAATGACCGCGGCCCGCCTGTCGCCCGCCTCGCCCCGAGCGATGGCCGCCAACGTGCTCGGCATCGTGCTCGCAGGTGGCGAGGGGAAGCGGCTCTGGCCGCTCACCGCCGACCGGGCCAAGCCCGCCGTGCCCTTCGGGGGCCACTACCGGTTGATCGACTTCGTGTTGTCCAACCTGGTCAACTCCGGGATGCACCGCATCTGCGTGCTCACGCAGTACAAGTCGCACTCGCTCGACCGCCACATCTCCACCACCTGGCGGCTCTCCAGCGTGCTCGGGCAGTACATCACCACCGTGCCGGCGCAGCAGCGGCTGGGGCGGCGCTGGTACACCGGGAGCGCCGACGCGATCTTCCAGAGCCTCAACCTCGTCTACGACGAGCGGCCGGACTACATCGCGGTCTTCGGCGCCGACCACGTCTACCGGATGGATCCCGGCCAGATGCTGGCCCGCCACATCGAGAGCGGCGCGGGAGTCACCGTCGCCGGCATCCGGGTGCCCCGGGCCGAGGCGAAGGCGTTCGGCGTGATCAACTCCGACGCCGAGGGCCGGATCACCGAGTTCCTCGAGAAGCCGTCCGACCCGCCGTCGGTGCCCGACGACCCGGACGTCACCTTCGCGTCGATGGGCAACTACATCTTCACCACCGAGGTGCTGCTCGACGCGCTGCGCGTCGATGCCGAGGACGGCGACTCCGACCACGACATGGGCGGCGACATCATCCCGAGGCTGGTGCGCCAGGGTGACGCCGCGGTGTACGACTTCGCCGACAACGTCGTGCCCGGCGCCACCGACCGCGACTCCGGCTACTGGCGCGACGTCGGCACCGTCGACGCCTACTACGAGGCGCACACCGACCTCGTCTCGGTGCACCCGATCTTCAACCTCTACAACGACCGCTGGCCCATCCGCACCGCCATGGCGCCCCTGCCGCCCGCCAAGTTCGTGGAGGGTGGCATCGCCCAGGACTCGATCGTCGGAGCCGGCACGATCATCTCCGGCGCCATCGTCCGGCGCTCGGTGATCAGCCCGAACGTCCGCATCGAGGCAGGCGCGGAGGTGTCCGACTCCGTGGTGCTGCCCGGTGTGCGGGTCGGGCGGGGGGCCGTGGTGCGTGGCGCGATCCTCGACAAGAACGTGGTGATCCCGGACGGCGCGCTCGTCGGCGTGGATCTCAGCCTGGACCGGGCCCGCTACACGGTCAGCCAGGGTGGCGTCGTCGTGCTTGGCAAGGGCGCCACCGCGCTCTGAGGGCGGCTGCGCCTCACCGGGGCCACCGGGGCGCGGGCCTCTCAGGCCGTCTTGACCGCCGCGAGCAGGCCACCGCCGAGGGGCAGCAGCACGGGCGCCAGCCGGTCGTCGTCGCGGACCTGACGCGCCACCTCGCGGAGCGCCACCGTGCCTGCGTCGGTGACGTCCGGGTCGAGGACGCCGGGCGAGAGCACCCCGTGCAGCGCGATGATGCCGCCGCCGCGCAGCAGCCGGACGGCCTCGTCGAGGTAGCGCGGGTAGTCGGCCGGGCCGGCGTCGACGAACACCAGGTCGTAGCCACCGTCGGTGAGCCGGGGCAGCACCTCGAGACCCAGCCCGTTGATCAGCCGGAGCCGCGACGGCCCGTACCCGGCAGCGGTGAACGACTGCCGCGCGGCGCGTTGGTTCTCGGGGTCGATGTCGATCGAGGTGAGCACTCCGTCGCCGGCCATCCCGCGCAGCAGCCACAGCCCGCTGACGCCCATCCCGGTGCCGACCTCGACGACCGCCCTCGCCGCCGTGCCTGCCGCGAGGAAGCGGAGTCCGGCTCCCGCTCCAGGGCCTACCGGAGCGTTGCCACGCCGCGCCGCAGAGGCTCTCGCCGCGAGGAGTACGTCGTCCTCGGGGAGGTAACCTTCGACGTGGTCGCGCAACGCCCACGGGTCGGGAGCGCTGTCCGGGCGGCCGGTCATGGTCAAAAGGCTACTGTGCTGGCTGTTTTCCGCGCTGTTGGCCCGTCGGTCGGGGTCGTCGGCCGCCGGAGGGCCCGTTGGTTTCACAGGTTTCTCTCAGTCGTCTCTCACACCACGTTCACGGCCATCAGGCACGGTAGGTTGCATCGGTCGGGGTCGTCGACCGCTGAAGGCCCGGGGGAACGTCTATCTCCGGTGCTTCGTTGGTCGGAGGCACGCCCGCCGCAGGAGGTTGACCCACCATGACCGACGGCTCCGCCACGCTGCTGAGCGGTACGGTGCTGCCCGGTGAGGGAGCCGAATGGACGCCCCCGAGCTGGGACGACGTCGTCCGGGAGCACGCGGACCGGGTCTACCGCCTCGCGTACCGGCTCACCGGCAACCCGCACGACGCCGAGGACCTCACCCAGGAGACGTTCGTCCGGGTGTTCCGGTCACTCGCGGCCTACAAGCCCGGCACGTTCGAGGGCTGGCTGCACCGCATCACCACCAACTTGTTCCTCGACATGGTGCGCCGCCGTTCCCGCATCCGGATGGAGGCGCTCCCCGAGGACTCCGACCGGCTGCCCGGCCGGGGCCCGGAGCCGGAGCAGGTCTTCTCCGAGACCCACCTCGACCCGGTGCTGCAGGCCGCGCTCGACGAACTTCCTCCGGAGTTCCGGGCCGCGGTCGTCCTGTGTGACGTGGAGGGACTCTCCTACGAGGAGATCGGCGCCACCCTCGGCGTGAAGCTGGGTACGGTGAGAAGCAGGATCCACCGTGGACGGGCTGCCCTGCGCAGCGCGCTGGAGCGTCACCGCGCGGCCGAGGCGCAGAGTGCCGCCGCCACCGCGGAGGATTCCGACGTCGGTGTGCTGGAGGAGGTTCGCGGGTGAGCGAAGGGCGCTGGCGCATCACGGTGACGCCCCCCGACTGGGGGCAGGATCACCTGTCGTCCGACGCCATCGTCGCCTATGTCGACGACGAGCTCGCCCAGGGTCCGCACGAGCGGGCCACGCAGCACATCGCCGGGTGCGCGGAATGTGAGGCGCAGGTACTCGCCCAGGGGCAGACGCGTTCGGCGCTGCGCACCGCGGGAGGCCCGGTTCTGCCGTCCACGCTCCTCAGCACCCTCCGCTCGATCCCGGAGAGCGCCGAGCTGCCGCCTCCGCCCGCCGGGCTCGCAGTCACCCCGGACGGTCAGTTCGTCTCCGTGCTCCGCCCGCAGACCGACAACCTCGCCCTCGCAGGCGCCGAGCACGCCTCCGGCGCCGAGACCTCACCGGCGGTCCACGGCAGGCGCAGGCCACCGGGACGCTCCCCGGTGCAGCGGCGGATCCGGCTCGGCACGGGTGTGGCGGTGTCGGGCCTCGCGCTCGGCGCGCTCGCCTACGGCCTGCCTCCCACCTCCACCGGGCCCGGTGCGTCCACCAGCGGCCCGTTCGGCGGCTCGGTGCTCGGTGGCGGCACGGCGAGGACCATCGTCGACGGGCCCGGCCTGCTCGACGCGCAGATGCGGCTGGAGCGCGCCGTGAGCCGCGACTCCGACTCCGGCGCCCCCGACCCCGACTCCGACCCCGACTCCGACCTCGGCACCATCACCGGCTCGGAGTTCGAACCCGATCTCCTCGAGGGTCGGCTCGACGTGGTCCCCGGCTCCTTCATCGGTATGCCCTGAGCCGTCTCGACCCGGCTACGCGGACTTCACTGCCACTGGGGCAGGCTGAGGGACGTACGGTCGGCACACCTCAGGAGCCTGCAGCGCGATGAACGAACGCAGCCCTGCGACGCGTTCGAGCGATCGCGCGGGCGGTGAGCCCCCGCGGCTCGGACCGCGCCCGCTGGAGCGCACGCCCGTCGATCCGGGCGCGGCGGAGATGTTCGGACGCCCCAACGGCGTGGAGGGCGGCTTCGCAGCCCCGCGGGGTGACACTCCGGCCCCTTCTCCCGCCACCCTGGCCGCTCCGCCGCCTGCCGCCCTCGCCAGTGCCTTCGGCAGGCCGACCGGCGATGCACCGGCGTTGCAGCGGCCTCCGGGCGGCAGCAGTACCAACGGTGCCGAGCCCGACGACGCGTTCTGGGTCGACGGCGCCGACCGCGACCCGTGGCGCGACCCGGACAGCGCTGTCGCTCTCGGTCCGCCCGCGGCTCCGGACCGGCCGGCCGGGGCCCCGCCCCGCGGCGAGGGCCCCCGGCTCAGCCTGCGGGAGCTGGTGTTCGGCCGTCGGGTCGATCCGCGGGCGCTGGCCGCGCTGGCACTCGTCGCGGTGCTGATCGGCGCGGCGGGCGGGTTCATCGGACGGCTGACGGCCGACGGCGCCAGCGGGCTCACCGATCCCGACCCGACGATCACCCAGACCATCGACGCGAAGGAGCGCCCGCCCGGCTCCGTGGCCGACATCGCCAGGCGCACCGTGCCCGCCGTCGTCTCGATCGAGATCAGGGTCGGCCAGGAGGGCGGCACGGGTTCCGGCGTCATGATCGACCCGGCCGGCTACATCCTGACCAACAACCACGTGGTCGCCCCGGCCGCCGGTGCCAACGGTGCGCAGATCGAGGCGATCTTCCACGACGGCACGCGCACCGCCGCCCGGATCGTCGGGCGCGACCCGAAGACCGACCTGGCCGTCGTCAAGGTAGACGTGGCCAACCCGGTGGTCGCCACCATCGGTTCCTCTGCCGGGCTCGTCGTCGGCGACGGTGTGCTCGCCATCGGCTCGCCGCTCGGCCTCGTCGGCACGGTCACCGACGGCATCGTGAGCGCGCTCAACCGGCCGGTCCGGCTCGACGGCAGCGGTGCCGACGCCAACGCGGTGATCGACGCGATCCAGACCGACGCCGCCATCAACCCGGGCAACTCGGGAGGCCCGCTCGTCGACTCCACCGGCGCGGTCGTGGGCATCAACACCGCGATCCGCAGCCTCGGCATGGGCGAGGGCGGCTCGATCGGCCTCGGCTTCGCCATCCCCATCGACGACGCCCGCACGATCGCCGAGGAGCTGATCCGCACCGGCGTGGTCACCCACGCCGAGATCGGGATCAACGCCCGGTCGGTCAGCGACGGCACCACCGACGGCGCCCAGGTGCAGAACGTGCAGCAGGGCGGCGCGGCTGCGCTGGCCGGCATCGTCGAGGGCGACGTGATCGTGCGGGTGGGGGACCGGCCGATCGCGGGCGCGGACGAGCTGGTCGTGGCGGTCCGGGAGCACAACCCGGGCGACGCGCTGCCGGTCCAGCTGATCAGGGACGGCAGGCCGCTGACCGTCTCGGTGGTCCTGACGTCCGACTGAACGCAACCGCCCGCTGAGATCGTCCCCTGCGCTGAGGTCGTCCCCTGCGCTGAGGTCGTCCCCTGCGCTGAGATCGTCCCCTGCGCTGAGATCGCCACAGCCTGCGCTCGTGTTCACATACTGTCGGCTCTCCGGACGCGTGTTGGCCCGTACGATGGTCAGGTGTTCGAGAGCGTCGGCTGGGGCGAGATAGTCGTGTTGGTCGTGGCCGGGTTGTTCATCCTCGGTCCCGAGCGGCTTCCGTCTGCCGCGGCATGGGTGGGCCGCTCGGTCCGGCAGGTCAAGGAGTTCGCCAACGGGGCGCGCGACCAGCTCCGCGGCGAGCTCGGCCCGGAGTTCGACGAGCTGCGCAAGCCGCTCGAGGAGCTGCGCGGGCTGCGGGACCTCCACCCGCGCAACGCCGTGCGCCGCACGCTCTTCGACGACCCGGAGCCGAAGCCCAACGGCTTCGCGCCCGGTCCGAACCTCACCAAGAGCAACGGCACGCCGCAGGCCCGCCCGGCTGCGCCGCAGCCCCCGGCACCGCTGGCCCGCAACGAGCGTCCGCCGATCGACCCCGACGCCACCTGAGCGTCAGCCGCCTGTTGGCGCCACGGCATCGGCTATCGCGGCGGTGTCCCAGTAGAACGGGCGGACCTCGCTGATCCGGCTGTCCCGCACGGTGACGGTCTGCAGGATCGGGAAGCGGAGCTCTCGGCCGGTGGCACGGGCCCGTGCCCGGACATGGGTGAGGACCACGATCGGTCCTTCCTCGACCAGGAACTCCTGCTGGAGCATCTCGAAGATCTCCCAGGTCCGCCTCATCGCGACGAAGAACCGTTCCATGCCGTCGTGGCCGCGCCAGGTTCCCCCGTAGGGAAGTGTCTCGGCCTGGTGCAGAACGACGTCCGGGGCGAAGAACGGCGCGAGGCGCTCGAAGCTCGCCACGCCCGCTCCGCCTGCGGCGAGGTACTCCGTCTCGGCCGCGTACATCCCTGTCAGTACCGCGATGGGCTCGTTCATTGCCGTCGTGCGCATGACACCAGGGTGGTGGCTGCGGCGGGACATGTCCGGCGGTGATCGGCCGTCGCGCTGCTCAGCCGGAGTGCGGACTTCGCCGGTGCCACGCGGTGGCTTCCTGGAAGGCGTGCGCGGCGGCCAGCACCGCGTTGTCGGCGTGCCGCGGGCCCACGATCTGCAGCCCGACCGGCAGTCCGGCCGAGGTGAAGCCGCACGGCACGCTGGTCGCCGGCTGCTGGGTCATGTTGAACGGGTAGCTGAACGGCGTCCAGGACATCCAGCGCTTCCGCGGCCACCCCGGCGGGACCTCCAGGCCCGCCTCGAACGCGGGGATCGGCAGCGTCGGGGTGAGCAGCAGGTCGTAGCGGGAGTGGAACTCGCCCATCAGCGTGCCGAGCTCGTTGCGCACGGCCATGGCGTCCAGGTACTCCAGAGCGGTGGCGGTGGCGCCCTGCTCGGCGATCTCGAGCAGACCCGGATCCAGCATCGCCCGCTCTGCCGGCCCCAGGTGCCCGATCGACTTCGCCGCGCCGGTGACCCACAGCACCTCGAACGCCGCCACCGGGTCGCCGAAACCCGGGTCGGCCTCCTCGACCTCGGCGCCCATCGCGCGGAACACCTCGACCGCGGCGGTGAACGCGGCGGCGATCTCGGGGTCCAGCTCGACGTATCCGAGCGTGGGGCTCACTGCCACCCGCAGGCCGCTGACGGGCGTTCCCAGTGCGGCGACCGCAGACGCGGTGGGCGCCAGCGCCCAGGGATCGCGGGCGTCGAGGCCGGAGACGACGTCGAGCAGCAGCGCTGTGTCGGCCGCGGTGCGCGCCATCGGGCCGACGTGCGCGAGCGTGCCGAACGGGCTGGCCGGGTGGGCCGGGACCCTGCCGTAGGTGGGCTTGTGCGCGGTGATGCCGGAGAACCCGGCCGGGATCCGCACCGAGCCGCCGCCGTCGGTGCCGAGGCTGAGCGGTCCCATCCCCAGCTGGATCGCCGCCGCGCTGCCGCCCGAGGAGCCGCCCGCGGTGCGCGTCGGGTCCCAGGGGTTGCGGGTCACGCCGGTGAGCGGGTTGTCGGTGACGCCCTTCCAGCCCAGCTCCGGGGTGGTGGTCTTGCCGAAAAGGACGGCGCCGTGGGCGCGCACCCTCGCGACCGGGGGACCGTCGACGTCCCACGGGCCGCTCGGGTCGATCGTGCGGGAGCCGCGCAGCGTCGGCCACCCCGCGGTGAGCAGGACGTCCTTGATCGAGACCGGCACCCCGTCGAGCAGCCCGATCGGATTCCCGCGCGCCCACCGCTCCTCGGAGCGCTTGGCGCTCGCCATGGCCGCGTCCGCGTCGACCAGGCAGAACGCGTTGATCTCGGCGTCGCGCTCCGCCACCCGGTCGAGCACGGCCCTGGTGACCTCCACCGGGGAGAGCTCCCCGGCCCGGTAGGAGGCGAGCAGTTCGGTGGCCGTGAGGTCGGCGGGGGTGCGCGTGCCGGCCCCGGTGGTCGTGCCCGTCATGAGATGCCTCCGGTGACGTAGCCGAGTGTCTTGTCCACGACGTTGCGCAGCGGTTCCCCCGTGCGGTAACGGGTGAGGTTGTCGGCGAACACCTCGACGAGCTCGTCGCGCCAGCCGAGCACGTCGCCGGACATGTGCGGCGAGACGATCACCCCCGGCAGCTCCCACAGCGGGCTGTCCAGGGGGAGTGGTTCGCGGGCGAACACGTCCAGGGCGGCCCCGGCGAGCCGGCCGCCGCGCAGCGCGTCCACGAGGTCGGGTTCGACGACGAGCGCCCCCCGCCCCACGTTGATCACGCGCGCGGACGGGCGCAGCGCGGCGAGCGCCGCGGCGTCGAGCATGCCGCGGGTGGCCTCGGTGAGGGGCGCGGCGAGCACGAGCCAGTCGGCCAGGGGCAGCAGGCCAGGGAGCGCCCCGGCCTCGTGCACCCCGTCCGACGCGCGGCGTCCGACCAGCTCCACCCGCATGCCGACGGCCGCGAGCAGCCGCGCGATCGCGCGCCCGATCGGGCCGCCACCCACCACCACGGCGCAGGTGCCTGCGACCCGCTCGCTCTCGCGGTGCCGCCACTCCCGGCGCAGCTGGGCGGCCACGGTGACCGGGATGTCCTTGGCCATCGCCAGCACGAGCCCGAGCACGTACTCGGCCATGGGCGCGTCGAAGACGCCGCGGGAGTTGGTCAGCGTCACCGGGGAGTCGCAGAGCTCGGGGAAGATCAGCCGGTCGACGCCTGCGCTGGCGGTGTGCACCCAGCGCAGCGCATCGGCGGCGGCCCAGTGACGGCGCACGGCGTCGGAGGTGAAGTCCCAGACGAGAAGGACCTCGGTGCCGGGGAGCGCGTCGCTCAACGTGTCGTCGGTGGCGAAGCGGATCCCGTCGGCCACGAGCCCGGGCGGACGGTCCTCGGAATGGAGCACGGTGATCGTCGGATGCCGCTGATCAGCGGAAACGGGCAAATCCGGCCACCTTCCGAGCCATGAGCGGAGTATTGACACGCTAAGAAGCCATCGTATTATTGTCAACAATCCGCGGCGTTGCGGGATCCGTCGGACGGAGTGCCCATGACGAATTTCCTCCGCATCAGCCTCACCCGCCGCGGTGTCTCCTGCGTGGCCGAGATGCTCGACAAGGACGCCCCCCGCACGTGCGCCGCCGTGTGGGATGCGCTGGCCGGCGGCCCGCTCGGCGGCGATGCCCAGCACGCCAAGTACGCGCGCAACGAGGTCTACACGATGGTGCCGCGCTTCGGGCAGATCGGCCGTGAGAACCCCACCGTCACACCGATCCCGGGCGACGTCGTCCTGTTCGACTTCGCGGGCGGCATGCTCGACAGCGCGTTCAAGGCCGACCAGGGGATCGACGCCGAGGAGGGCGCCATCGATCTGGCGATCTTCTACGGGCGCAACAACCTCCTGATCAACGGGGACGTGGGCTGGGTGCCCGGCAACGTCTTCGCCACGATCGTCGAGGGCCTCGCCCCGATGGCAGAGGCGTGCCACGACGTGTGGCGATCGGGCAGCGCGGGTGAGCGGCTGGTGTACGAGCGCCTCGACGCGGACCTCCGGTAGGCCGCGATGCCCACCGAGCTGTCGGTGGGGCTCGCCGAGCCCGCCCACCAGCACGGGATCGGCGTGGTCGCACCGTTCGACTTCGCGCTCGACCGTGAGCTCTGGCGCTGGGCGCCGGAGGACGTCTCCCTCTACCTCACCCGGCTGCCGTTCTTCACCACCCCGGTCACGGTCGAGATGGCGGTGGCGTGCGGCGACCGGCGGGCGGTCCGCCGGGCCACCCGCGACGTCCTCACCCCGGAGCCGGCCGTCGTCGCGTACGCGTGCACGTCCGGGAGCTTCGTCGACGGTGCCGCGGGCGAGGAGGTGCTGCGCCGCACGATGGTCGGCGCGGGAGCGCCCGCGGCCTGCACCACGTCCGGGGCGCTGATCGACGCGCTGCGTGTGCTCGGCGTGTCGCGGCTCGCGATCGCCACCCCGTACGTCGAGCCGGTCACGCGCAGGCTCGTCGGCTACCTGGCCGAGCACGACGTGCGCACGGTCGCGTCGGAAGGGCTGGGGCTGCTCGGGCACATCTGGCGGGTCACCTACGCCGATGTCGTCGAGATCGTCCGGGCCGTCGACGCCGTCGACGCCGAGGCGCTGTTCATCAGTTGCACCAACCTGCCGAGCTACGACCTCATCGAGCCCCTCGAGCAGGCGCTCGGCAAACCGGTGCTCACCGCCAACCAGGTCACCATGTGGGCGGCGCTGCGGGCCATGGGCCGGGAGGCGGTCGGCGGTGGCCGCCTGCTGCGGGCCGGGGTGCACCACCTCGAACCGGGAGCGGCATGACCCGGGAACCAGCGGCGGTGACCGTCGGCATCCTCTATCCCGGCTTCTCCGCCGAGGACGACTACCCGCGCGCGGAGGCGCTGCTCGGCGGTCCGCGGCTGCCGCTCGTGCACACCGAGATGCGGGAGGACGCCCACCGCGTCGACGCGCTGCTCGACATCGGTGCCGACGACGTGCTCGCCTCGGGGGTCAGGGCGCTGCGCGACAACGGGTCGGGGCCCCTGGACGCCGTGATGTGGGCGTGCACCAGCGGGAGCTTCGTCTTCGGTCGCGACGGGGCCGCGGCGCAGGTCGCCGCGTTGGAGGTGGCGGCGGGCGTACCGGCGTCGAGCACCTCGTTCGCCTTCGTCGACGCGTGCGCGAGCCTCGGCGTCACCCGGGTCGCCGTGGGCGCCACCTATCCCGACGACGTGGCCGAGCGGTTCGTAGTGTTCCTCGCCGCGGCCGGCATCGAGGTGCTCGTGCGGTCGGCGCGCGGGATCGTCACCGCGGCCGAGGTCGGCACGCTGCCTGCGGGCGCCGTGCTGGAGTTCGCCGCGGCGGCCGACCATCCCGACGCGCAGGCCGTGCTGCTGCCCGACACGGCGCTGCACACGATCGGTCAGCTCGACGCCCTCGACGCGCGCGTCGGCAAGCCGGTGCTGACGGCCAACCAGGTCAGCATCTGGCAGGGCCTGCGACTGGCGGGCGCGGACGTCGTGCGGCCCGGGCTGGGTAGCGTGTTCGCCCACACCGCCCCGGTCCGACGGGGCGGGCGTGACCAGGGGGAATGAGCGCGTGGACCTGAGCGACCTGGAACCGGTGGAACGCCGTTCGACCGCCGCCATCGTCGCCGACCGGCTGCGGGAGGCGATCATGCGCGGGACGCTGCCTCCCGGCACCCAGCTGGGCGAGGTCGAGCTGGCCACGCGCCTCGGGGTGAGCCGCGGCCCGCTGCGGGAGGCCATGCAGCGGCTGGTCGCCGAGGGGTTGCTGCGCAGCGAGCGGCATCGCGGGCTGTTCGTGCGCGATCTCGACGCGGCGGACGTGCGCGACGTCTACACGGCCCGCAGCGCCGTCGAGCGCGCTGCCGGCCTGCTCCTGATGGCCGGCGACCGTGCTGAAGCCGCCCGGCGTCTGACCGCGGCGCTGGCGGTCATGGAGGAGGCCGCGGGCGACCCGGTGGCGCTGGCCGACGCCGACCACGCGTTCCATGCCGAGTTCGTGGCCGCGGCCGGCAGCCCGCGGCTGCGGCGGATGGCCGACGCGCTGCTCGTGGAGACCCGGATGTGCCTGGCCGCGCTGCAGGACACCGCCCCGCCCGCCGACGCGCTGGTGGCCGAGCACCGGGAGCTCCGCGACGCCGTGCGCGACGGGGACGCCGACCGGCTGGCCGCCGTCCTGGAGGCGCACATGGCCGACGCCGTGGAGCGGATCCTGGCGCCGCTCGCCGCGGCTGCCCCGCCCCCGCCCGCCGTGCCCGCCTGACCGCGCACACCTGGTGGCCACCGCACACACGTCCTGACGTGTGCACGGTGGCCACGGGATGTGTGCCGCCGCGATTACTTTCCGTCCCGGACGGGGTCGTATCGCCATGAGTATCTCCGACGCCACCCCCTACCAGCTGCTGACGGTCCTCGGCGACGGCGCCGTGTCGGGTCAGGTCGAGGGTCGCGAACACGGGGGCACGGTCTCCGTGATCCTCGTGAGCACCGACGAGCCCGGGGCCGGCCCCGCGCTGCACCAGCACCCCTACGACGAGACGTTCGTGATGCACGGCGGCGAGGCCGAGTTCACGGTGGCGGGCCGCGTGCTGGTGGCGAGGGCGGGCCAGGTGGTGGTCGTGCCGCCGCAGACCCCGCACAAGTTCCGGAACGTCGGCTCCGACCGGCTGGTGATGACCAACATCCACGCGAACGACGTGTTCGTCACGGAATGGCTGGAGTAGCCGGTCGCCGGTTCGCTTGTCTCGCGCCCGGGTCCGTGCTTCCATCAGGGTGATTGTCGACAATCGGACAAGATCGAGGAGACGGTATGGCCCAGCTGTCCCCGGCCCTGAAGCAGGCGACCCCGGTGCAGGCCGCCAGGGGGGAGGGCGTCCACCTGATCGACACGCAGGGCCGCCGCTACCTGGACTTCACCGCAGGCATCGGCGTCACCAGCACGGGCCACTGCCATCCCCGGGTGGTGGCGGCTGCTCAGGAGCAGGTGGCCACCCTCATCCACGGGCAGTACACCACCGTCATGCACGAGCCACTGCTGCGGCTGGCGGCACGCCTCGGAGACGTGCTGCCCGCGGGGCTCGACAGCGTGTTCTTCGCCAACTCGGGCAGCGAGGCCGTCGAGGCGTCGGTGCGGCTGGCCCGCCAGGCCACCGGCAGGCCGCTGATCGTCGCGTTCGAGGGTGGCTTCCACGGCCGCACGATGGGCGCGGCCGCACTCACCTCGTCCGGGGCGAAGATCCGCGCCGGCACGGGCCCGCTGATGGGCGGGGTCGAGTTCGCACCGTTCCCCTACGCCTTCCGGTACGGCTGGAGCGAGGAGGCGACCGTCGCGTTCTGCCTCCGCGAGCTCGACCGGTTGCTCGTCACCGCTGCGCCCGCCGCCGACGTCGCGGCGTTCCTGGTGGAGCCGGTGCTCGGGGAGGGCGGCTACGTGCCCACTCCGCCCGCCTTCCTCACCGGTCTGCGGGAACGGGCGGACGCATTCGGGGCGCTGCTGATCGCCGACGAGGTGCAGACCGGCTTCGGGCGCACCGGGCGGTTCTGGGGCCACCAGCACACCGCAGGCCTCACCCCGGACATCCTGGTCACCGCGAAGGGACTCGCCAGTGGCTTCCCGCTGTCGGGAATCGCGGCGTCCACCGAGCTGATGGCGAAGGCGTGGCCCGGCTCGCAGGGCGGCACGTACGGCGGCAACGCGGTGGCCTGCGCGGCCGCGCTCGCCACCCTCGACGTGATCGAGGACGAGGGCCTCGTCGCCAATGCCGCCGAACAGGGCGTGCGCCTGCTCGAAGGTCTGCGCAAGGTGGCCGCCGACCATCCGGGCATCGCCGACGTCCGGGGGCTCGGGCTCATGGTCGGCAACGAGTTCTGCACGCCGGACGGCGGCCCTGACCCCGCGGCGGCCGGCCGTGCGCACGCCACCGCGGCGGAACTGGGGCTGCTGCTCCTGACCTGCGGCCCGTACGCCAACGTGGTGCGGATGATCCCGGCGCTGATCGTCACCGCCGAGCAGGTGGACGAGGCCGTGGCGCTCTGGGCCGAAGCGGTTCGCACCGCCGGGCGGTAGTGCGCGGGTAGCGTCGGGCGGCGTGTGCGACGAACATGCCGGCCCGGCGGAGGTACTCGCCGGCGTCCCCCGGCCCGCCGAGGGAACCGCGGTCGACCCGATCGCCCTCGAACCGGTCGACGAGGTGCGGATCACCACCCTCATCGACAACGTCTTCGACGCGCTGCTCACCGGCGACGACCGGGTCACCCGGGTGAATCCGGGACAGGCGTGGGAGACCGCCGCCCAGTTCGAGGGCGGGCGCACCGACCCCGGTCTACGCGCCGAGCACGGTTTCGCCGCGCTCGTCACCGTCCGGCGCGGCGCGAGCACCACGACCCTGCTGTTCGACACCGGGCTCAGCCCCGACGGCATGGTCACCAACGCGTCCCGGATGGGCATCGACCTGTCCGACATCCACGGGGTGGTGCTCAGTCACGGCCACTACGACCATGCCGGTGGCCTGGCCGGGCTCGCCGGCAGGCGAGGGTCACGGGCCCTGCCGATGGTGGTGCACCCCGGCGCCTGGACGCGGCGGCGGTTGGCCGTCGGGGGCAGGGAGATCCATGAGCTCCCGACGCTGAGCCGGCGCGCCCTCGCCGGTGAGGGCTTCGAGGTCGTCGAACGCCGGGAGCCGTCCGTGCTGGTGGACGGCAGTGTGCTGATCACCGGTGAGGTCGACCGCACCACGGAGTTCGAGCACGGCATGCCGCCGGCGCACCAGGCATGGACCGGCAGCGGTTGGGAGCACGACGCACGCGTGCAGGACGACCAGGCGCTCGTCGTGAACGTCCGGGACCGCGGGCTCGTGGTGCTCACCGGGTGTGGGCACGCGGGTGCGGTCAACATCGTTCGGCACGCGCAGCGGCTCACCGGAGTGGACCGGCTGCACGCGCTGCTCGGCGGCCTGCACCTGGGGGGCCCGTTCTTCGAGCCGGTGATCCACCCGACGGTGGCCGCGTTCATCGACATGGCCCCCGCGATGGTGGTGCCGGGCCACTGCACGGGCTGGCGCGCGCAGCACGCACTGGCCGCGGCCCTGCCCGACGCGTGGCTCCCGAACAGCAGCGGCAGCACCTACCTCATCGCGGCCTGAGCCTCCGCCCCCTACTTCCGGACAGGGGAGATGTTCAGGCTCATCCCGGCGAGCCCACGGGCGCGGGTGGTGAGCCTGTCGGCCACCCCGCGCAACGCGACGGCGGCCGGCGACTCCGGGTCCGCCAGCACGATCGGGGTGCCGGAGTCGCCGCACTCGCGCACGCGCGTCTCCAGCGGCACCTGACCGAGCAGCGGCACCGGCGCGCCGATGATGCGGGTGAGGGAGTCGGCGACCGTCTGGCCGCCGCCCGAGCCGAAGACCTCCATGCGGGTGCCGTCGGGCAGCTCCATCCACGACATGTTCTCGACGACACCGGCGAGCCGCTGGCGGGTCTGCAGCGCGATCGTGCCGGCCCGCTCGGCCACCTCGGCCGCCGCCATCTGCGGGGTGGTGACCACCAGCAGCTCAGCGTTGGGCACGAGCTGGGCGGTGGAGATCGCGATGTCGCCGGTGCCGGGCGGCAGGTCGAGCAGCAGGACGTCGAGGTCGCCCCAGAAGACGTCGGCGAGGAACTGCTGCAGCGCACGGTGCAGCATCGGGCCACGCCAGACCACCGGGTCGTTGCCCGGGGTGAACATCCCGATGGAGATGACCTTCACGCCGTGCGCCTGCGGCGGCATGATCATGTTCTCGACCTTGGTGGGCCGCGCGTCGGCGGTGCCCAGCATCCGCGGCACCGAGTGCCCGTAGATGTCGGCGTCGACCACGCCGACGGAGAGGCCCTTGGCGGCCATCGCGGCCGCCAGGTTGACGGTGACCGAGAGGCCACGCAGTAGACGCGGGTGAGGGAGCCGGGCTGGGCGAAGGGGATCACCGGCTCGGCGGCGTCGCCGCGCAGGCCCTTGCGCAGCTGCGTGCGCTGCTCGTCGTTCATCACGTCGAGCTCGACGTCGACGGCCGTGATGCCGGCGACGGCGGACACCGCGTTGGTGACGCGCTTGGTGATGGTGTCGCGCATCGGGCAGCCGGCGACGGTGAGGTACACGCCGATCTGCGCCCGACCGTCGGGCAGCACCTGAACGCTCTTCACCATCCCGAGCTCGGTGATCGGCCGGTGGATCTCCGGGTCCTCGACGGTGGCGAGCGCCGCGTGGACGGCCTGCTCGGTGGTTGTGGTGTTCCCGGTGGTGGACATCTGAGTTTCCGCTGCACCTTCCTGCGATTTTGCCCGTACGTGACCTTGGTGCGCCCGAATCCATGTTACGTCCGTGCCGTGAGGGCGCGACGTCCGTAGCATCGTGCGCCGTGACGGACACCGCCGCCCACGCAGCACCTTCTGACGCCTCTACCCGGGTGGCCCGCACCATGCCTACCCGCGAGCAACTCGAATCCTGGCGCTCCTTCCTCCGTGCGCACGCCACGATCGTCCGCGCGCTGGAGACGGAGCTGGTCGCCGAGCAGAAGCTGTCGCTCGCGGCCTACGACGTGCTGGTGCAGCTCGCGGAGGCGCCCGAGCGGCGCCTGCGGATGACCGAGCTGGCCGAAGCGGTGCTCCTGTCGCGTTCGGGGGTCACGCGGCTCGTCGACCGGCTGGAGAAGTCCGGTCTGGTGGCGCGCTGTCCGGTGGAGAGCGACGGGCGCGGTGTCGCCGCCGAGCTCACCCAGGCGGGCCTGAACCGGCTCCGTACCGCGTCGCGCACCCATCTCGGCGGGGTCGTGCGGTACTTCGTCGAGAAGCTGGACGGCGAGGATCTCGGCACCCTCGAGCAGATCAGCCGTCGGCTGGCCGAGTGAACCTCGGCCGCACGCGGTCGGGCTCGGGACCCGCGATCGGCCGGTCCCCGTTGATCTTCTCGGCGAGCTTGTCGAGCTCGCTGCGCAGGTAGTCCCGCGTCGTCATCTCGCCGATGGCGATCCGCAGGGCGGCGAGCTCCCTGGCGAGGAACTCGGTGTCGGCCTTGGTCTGCGACGCGCGGGAACGGTCCTCCTCGAGCGACACGCGGTCGCGGTCGTCCTGCCGGTTCTGCGCCAGCAGGATCAACGGAGCCGCGTAGGCGGCCTGGGTGGAGAAGGCCAGGTTGAGCAGGATGAACGGGTAGGGGTCCCACCGCCCGATCACCGCCGTCAGGTTCAGCACGATCCACACGAAGACGAGCACGGACTGGATCACGAGGAAGCGGCCGGTGCCGAGGAACCGGGCGACCCGCTCCGACAGCCGCGGGAACCAGTCGGGGTCGACCTCTAACCGGGCGCGGCCACGCCGTGGCTGGTCGAGCCTGCGGTACGTCGTGTTCTCAGGCATCCGCCACCTCGGGGTTCGCGTCGTCGGACTCCCGGTCCGGTGCACCTTCGGGCTCCGTCAGCCGGTCGCGCCAGTCGGGGGGCAGCAGGTGGTCGAGCACGTCGTCCACCGTGACCGCCCCGAGCAGGTGGTCCTCGCTGTCGACCACGGGGCCCGCCACCAGGTTGTACGCCGCGAAGTAGCGGGTGATCTCGCCGAGCGTGGCGTCCGGGGTGAGCCGGGCCAGCTCGGCGTCCACCACGCCCGCGACGAGCGCGGACGGAGGCTCCCGCAGCAGCCGCTGGGCGTGCACACAGCCGAGGTAGGGCCCCGTCGGGGTCTCCGACGGCGACCGGCAGACGAACACCATGCTGGCCAGCGCGGGCGGGTAGTCGGGGTTGCGGATGCGGGCCAGCGCCTCGGCCACCGTGGCGTCCGGGCGCAAAATGATCGGTTCCGGGGTCATCAGGCCGCCGGCCGTGTCGGACGAGTAGCTCATCAGCCTGCGCACCGGGGCCGACTCGTCGGGCTCCATGAGCGCGAGCAGGGCGTCGGCATCGGCGTCGGGCAGTTCGTGGAGCAGGTCGGCCGCGTCGTCGGGGGACATCGCCTCCAGCACGTCGGCGGCGCGCTCGACGTCGAGATGCCCGAGCAGCGCTCGCTGGTCGGACTCCGACATCTCCTCGAAGATGTCGGCGAGCCGCTCGTCGTCGAGGGAGTCGATCACCTCGTGCTGACGCTTCTCGGGCAGCTCCGAGAGCGCGGTGGCGACGTCGGCGGGCCGCATCGTCTCGAACACCGCCAGCAGGCCCGCTGTGCCCTGCCGGTCGGACAGTGACAGCCCGGTGACGGCGTTCCACGGCACCACCTGGATCGGTCCGCGGCGGGTGAAGCCGTGCCTGCGCGTGCGCAACGCGAGCCGGCCGACGACCCAGTCCCGCGAGCGGGTGGGCTCGATGGCCGCGTCGACGACGACGACCTCCTCACCGGTGTCCACCATCCGGACCCGGGCGTCGATCAGCTGGCCGACGAGCAGGGTCTCGTTCGGGCGCTGCGCGAAGCGACGGAGGCTGACCGATCCCGTGGCGAGCATGACGGCTCCCGGGTCGATGGTGGTGACCCGCAGCATCGGAACGAAGATGCGTCGCCGGGTGGCCAGCTCGACCACCATTCCGAGCACCCGCGGTGGGCTGGCGTCGACACGCAGAGTCGCCACGAGATCGCGCACCTTGCCGATCCGCTCCCCATCGGGCCCGAAGACGGCAAGGCCTGCCAGTCGTGCCACGAAGACGCGGTCGATGCCCACGGATGAAAGCCTAGGCTGCGGGCGTGATCCAACTCCGCTACGACGTGGTCGACGTATTCACCGACACGCCTTTCGCCGGTAATCCGCTCGCCGTGGTACACGGCGCCGTCGATCTCGACACCGCTCAGATGCAGGCGATCGCCGCGGAGTTCGGCCTCTCCGAGACCGCATTCCCGCTTCCGCCGACCGAACCGAGTGCGGACTACCGGTTGCGCATTTTCACCCCGTCGCGGGAGTTGCCCTTCGCCGGGCATCCCAGCGTCGGCACGGCGTGGGTGCTCGCCAGGGCCGGGTTGATCGGTACCGGTGAGGTCGTGCAGGAATGCGGCGCGGGGTTGCTGCCGGTGCGCGTTGACGACCACGGTGCGCAGGTGACCGGCGGCGCGCCCGAGGTCGGTCCCGTGCTCGACGGGGCGGCGCTCGCCGCGGCGGTGGGCCTCGGGCCGCAGGACGTCGACGGCGAGTTGCCGGCCGGGGTGGCGGCAGCGGGCGTGCCCTACGCCGTCCTCCCGGTGCGCCCTGACGCGGTGGCGCGGGCCGTCCCCGACGCCGCGGCACTGCGCGCCCTCACGGCGGACCTGGTCGGACTCGTGGTCGTGGCCTACGACCGCGCGGGCTGGCGGGCGCACCTGCGGATGTTCGCGCCCGAGGCGGGCGTCGCCGAGGACCCGGCCACTGGGTCGGCGGCCGTGGCGCTCGCGGTGTTCCTCGTGGACCGTGGGGTGCTGCCGGGCGACGGCCAGTCCGGCTTCATCGTGGACCAGGGTGCGGAGATCGGCAGGCCGTCCCAGCTCGGGGTGCTCGTGCACGCCGACGGCGGGGCCGCGCAGGAGGCCTCGGTGTACGGCGGTGTCGTGGCCGTGGCCAGGGGTGAGCTGCTGGCCCGGCCGTGACCGGCGGCCCGGTGATTGAGAAACCGATCACCCCGCTCCGCGGAGGAGCGGGGGTCGTGTCAGCATCGTCGCAAGCCGTGCCGCTCGGTGCCGACCTCGACGAGGAGTCGCTCGTGAATGAGCCCGCGAACTCAGCAGACACCCCGACCCGACCCGCCGCGGGTGCCACCCGGGCCCGGGCCCGCCGCTCCTGCCTCGCCGTGCCGGGTTCCAGCCAGAAGTTCATCGACAAGGCCCGCACGCTGCACGTCGACCAGGTGTTCCTCGACCTCGAGGACGCGTGCGCGCCGCTGGCCAAGCCGGGTGCCCGCAAGACGATCGTCGCGGCTCTCAACGAGGGCGGCTGGGGCGAGAAGATCCGCGTGGTCCGGGTGAACGACTGGACCACCGAGTGGACCTACCGGGACGTCACCGAGGTCGTGGAGGGCGCGGGGGCCAACCTCGACGCCATCATGCTCCCGAAGGCGCAGACGGCCGAGCAGATCGTCGCGCTCGACATGCTGATCACCCAGATCGAGAAGACCATGGGCTACGAGGTCGGGCGGATCGGGATCGAGGCGCAGATCGAGAACGCGCTCGGGCTCGTCAACGTCAACGCGATCGCCACGGCGTCGCCGCGGGTGGAGACGATCATCTTCGGCCCGGCCGACTTCATGGCGTCGATCAACATGAAGTCACTCGTGGTCGGGGAGCAGCCGCCCGGCTACGACGTGGGCGACGCCTACCACCACATCCTGATGAGCATCCTGATGGCGGCCAGGGCGTACGACAAGCAGGCGATCGACGGCCCGTACCTGCAGATCAAGGACGTCGACGGCTTCCGGCGGGTGGCCGCGCGCTCCGCGGCTCTCGGGTTCGACGGCAAGTGGGTGCTGCACCCCGGCCAGATCGAGGCGGCGAACGAGACCTACAGCCCCCGCCAGGAGGACTACGACCACGCCGAGAACATCCTCGACGCGTACGACTGGTACACCTCCGAGGCCGGCGGGAAGCGCGGGGCCGCGATGATCGGCGACGAGATGATCGACGAGGCCTCCCGCAAGATGGCTCTGGTGATCTCGGGCAAGGGCCGCGCCGCCGGCATGGAGCGCACCGACCGCTGGACGCCGCCGGAGTCGTGAGCCCTCGGGCCTGCCGGTATCGGGTGAGGACCTTCACATCCCGAGCATGTGCTAGGTATGTCATGCAGGTGGATACTTCTGCACCAGCAGCCCAGCGCCGGGACCTTCTGCCCCCCGGCGGCCCGAGACGCCTGCCAGGAGGACCCCCATGGCCCGGCTCGCCCAGACCGCCGGTCTCACCGAGATCCAGCAGGAGATCCTGTCCACCGTCAGGACGTTCGTGGACAAGGAGATCATCCCGCACGCCACCGCGCTCGAGCACGCCGACACCTACCCGCAGGACATCGTCGACGGGATGAAGGAGATGGGCCTGTTCGGGCTCACGATCCCGGAGGAGTTCGGCGGTCTCGGTGAGTCGTTGCTGACCTACGCGCTCGTGGTCGAGCAGATCGCGCGCGGCTGGATGAGCGTCTCCGGGGTGATCAACACCCACTTCATCGTGGCGCACATGATCGCCCACCACGGCACCGACGAGCAGAAGCAGCGTTACCTGCCCCGGATGGCGGCCGGGGAGGTGCGCGGCTCGTTCTCCATGTCGGAGCCCGACCTGGGATCCGACGTGGCGGCGATCAAGACGAAGGCCGTGGCCGACGGCGACGACTTCGTCATCGACGGCGCCAAGATGTGGCTCACCAACGGGGGCACGTCCAACCTCACCGCCGTGCTCGTGCGCACCGACGAGGGAGCGGAGCGGGCGCACCAGAACCTCACCTGCTTCCTGGTGGACAAGCCGGAGGGCTACGGCGAGGTGGCGCCCGGCCTCACCGTACCGGGCAAGATCGACAAGATGGGCTACAAGGGCGTCGACACCACCGAACTGGTGTTCAGCGGCCATCGGGTGCCGGCCGGCCAGATCCTCGGTGGGAAGCGCGGGGGCGGCTTCGCCCAGATGATGGACGGCGTCGAGGTCGGGCGCGTGAACGTCGCGGCGCGCGCCTGCGGCATCTCGATCCGGGCGTTCGAACTGGCCGTGGACTACGCGCAGCAGCGCCGCACGTTCGGCAAGCCGATCGCCGAGCACCAGGCCATCGCGTTCAAGCTGGCCGAGATGGCCACCAAGGTCGAGGCCGCTCACCTGATGATGGTGAACGCCGCGCGGCTCAAGGACTCCGGTGAGCGGTTCGACGTCGAGTCCGGGATGGCGAAGCTGCTGGCCAGCGAGTACTGCGCCGAGGTGACGCAGGAGTCGTTCCGCATCCACGGTGGCTACGGCTACTCGAAGGAGTACGAGATCGAGCGCCTGATGCGCGAGGCACCGTTCCTGCTGATCGGCGAGGGCACCTCCGAGATCCAGAAGACCATCATCAGCCGGGGGCTGCTGAAGGAGTACCGGCTCCGCTGACCGAACTCGTTCGCATTCACCGCCCCGGCGCTCCGATGGCGGTATCGCATCGATCCTGAAACCGCGTCGTGACCTGAGGTAGTCTCCGCCCACCGGCGTTTCGTGTGATGATCGAAAGAACGGGCACTTCGTCCCCGGTTCATGCGTTGACATGCTGTGGACCCGTGAGTATCAGGCGTCCCGCGATCAGAAAGAGGAGGCCCCGTGACCACACCGTTCGGCGGCCCCGCGCGCACCGCGCCCGGCCTGCCCAACCTGCCGACGCCGCCCACCGGGTGGCCGGTCGGTTCCTACGCCACGTACGAGGAGGCACAGCGGGCCGTCGACCACCTCGCCGACGCCGACTTCCCCGTCCGTGACGTCACCATCGTCGGCGTCGACCTGATGCTGGTCGAGCGGGTGATCGGGCGCCTGACCTGGGGCCGGGTGCTGGTGTCCGGCGCAGCGTCGGGCGCGTGGTTCGGTCTGTTCGTCGGCCTGCTGCTCAGCCTGTTCAGCCCGGCAGGCACGTCGTTCGGGCCGATCCTGGTCGGCCTGGCCTGCGGTATCGTGTTCGGGCTCGTCTTCGCCGCGGTCGGCTACGGCGCCACGAAGGGCCGCCGGGACTTCACCTCGGCCAGCCAGATGGTGGCGGGCCGCTACGACGTCCTCTGCCAGCCGCGCAACGCCGAGAAGGCCCGCGAACTGCTCGCCAAACTGGCGATGGGGAACCACCCCGTCTGACGTCGTCCGCCCCGGCGGTTGATGTACATATCGTTCCCGTCTCGGAGCGCGCCCCGCATTGCGGGTTGCTCCCGGCGCGCATAGCGTGGATCACCCGGTGCTAACAGTGACCGGCATCACACTATGGGCGACGTGGCCGACTTTTCCGTCGGCCGGGACGGGAGCACGTATGCGGGGTCCGGTCCATCCGGGTCGGCGGCGAGGACGACGCCGACCTCTCATCGCCGGGGCCTGTGCGGTATTGGCCGCAGCCGCGATCGCGGGGTGCAGCTCGGGGGCCACCGGGCCTCCTGTCCTGAACGTCTACGGTCCCGCCGACGGCGCCGAGCAGTACAGCGCCGCGGCGAAGGACTGCACGGCGGCGTCCGGCGGCCGGTACTCGGTCGTCTACCAGACGCTCCCCAAGTCGGCCGACGACCAGCGGCTGCAGCTCGCCCGCCGCCTCGTGGCCGGCGACTCGGAGGTCGACATCGTCGGCATCGACGTCACCTGGACGGCGGAGTTCGCGGCGGCCGGGTGGATCGAGAAGCTCCCCGAGGACGTCGCCGCGGAGGTGCGCCAGGGCACCCTCGAGGGCCCGCTGCAGACGGCCACCTACCAGGACGCACTCTGGGCGGCTCCGCTCAACACCAACACGCAGATTCTCTGGTACCGCAAGGACCTCTCGCCCACGCCGCCTGCCACCTGGGACGAGATGATCACCGCTTCCGAGCGTCTCCACCAGCAGGGCCTGCCGTCCTACATCGAGGTGCAGGGCGCCCAGTACGAGGGCCTGGTGGTCTGGTTCAACACCTTGCTCAACAGTGCGGGCGGCCAGATCGTCGACGAGGACGGCAACGTGCTGCTCGGCCGGGGTGACGCCGCCGAGAAGGCGCTGTCGGTGATGCAGCGGGTGGCGGCGTCGCCCGCCTCGGACCCGTCGCTGTCGGTGAACAAGGAGAACGACGGTCGGCTCGCGATGGAGGCAGGCACGGCCGCGTTCCAGATCAACTACCCGTTCGTCTACGCCTCGATCCACACGCCGCCGCCCGACGGCGGCGGTGGCGGCACCTTCATCGACGCCCAGGGCAAGCCCACGAGCGCCGACACCGGCCGCCGCGTGGTCGACGAGTTCGCCTGGGCGCCGTACCCGAGCGTGGTGGCGGGGCAGCCGGCCCGGCCCACCATCGGCGGCATCAACCTCGCCGTCAGCACCACGGGTCAGCACAAGGACCTCGCGTTCGCGGCGATCCAGTGCCTGCGCGACCGCGACAACCAACTGCGCAACGCCGTGGAGGGCGGGGTGCCCCCCACCCTCGCCGACCTCTACACCGACCCGTCGTTCCAGGCCAAGTACCCGGCCTGGGAGGCGATCAAGAACTCGCTCGACAACGCAAGCGTCCGGCCGTTGACCCCGGGATACACGAGCATCTCGATCGTGCTGTCGGACCTGCTCAACCCGCCGGCCGCGATCGACCCGGCCACCGCGGTCCCGATGCTCGCCGAAGAGGTCCAGGGCGCCGCCAACTCGGAAGGACTGGTGCCATGAGTAACCAGAGCGGTGCTCTCGCAGCGTCCACCGAGGAGGTGACGCAGCGTCCGGGCGGGCCCACCAAGGCCCAGATGTCGGAGGGCAAGCGGGCGGAGCGCAACCTCGGGCTGCTGCTGTGCGCTCCCGCGGCGATCATCATCGTGCTGGTCACCGCCTACCCCATCGGCTACGCGATCTGGCTGTCGCTGCAGCGCTACGACCTGCGCTTCCCCGCCGAGCAGGCGTTCGTCGGGCTGAGCAACTACGTCACCGTGCTCACGTCGGGCTACTGGTGGCAGGCGTTCGGCGTCACGATGTTGATCACGGTGATATCGGTGGCGATCGAGTTCGTGCTGGGGCTCGCCCTCGCTCTGATGATGCATCGCACGCTGGTCGCCCGCGGCCTGGTGCGCACGGTCATCCTCATCCCCTACGGGATCGTCACGGTGGTGGCCGCGTTCAGCTGGCAGTTCGCCTGGACCCCGGACAAGGGGTACCTCGCCGCGCTGCTGCCCACGGGCAGCGCACCGCTCACCGACTTCGGGTCGGCGCTGGCCATCGTCATCGGTGCCGAGGTGTGGAAGACCACGCCGTTCATGGCGCTGCTGCTGCTCGCGGGTCTCGCACTCGTTCCCGACGACCTGCTCAAGGCCGCGCAGGTGGACGGGGCGGGCCCCTGGCAGCGGCTGACGCAGATCATCCTGCCGATGATGAAGCCGGCGATCCTCGTGGCGCTGCTGTTCCGCACGCTCGACGCGTTCCGGGTGTTCGACAACATCTACATCCTCACCCAGGGCTCCAACGGCACCGGATCGGTGTCGATGCTGGGCTACGACAACCTGTTCAAGGCCTTCAACCTCGGTATCGGATCCGCCATCAGCGTGCTGATCTTCATCTGCGTCGCCCTGCTCGCCGTCCTGTTCATCAAACTGTTCGGCGCAGCGGCGCCGGGCTCCGAGCCGACCGGGAGGCGCTGACGATGGCGACCACGACGGGTGACCCTCGTACGAGGGTCTGGTGGGGCATCGCCGGCCTGGTTGTCGTCCTCTACGCGCTGGTGCCGGTGCTGTGGATCCTGAGCCTCTCGTTCAAGACCACCGACACGATCACCGACGGCAACTTCATCCCGCGCAGCTGGACCCTCGACAACTATGCGCAGATCTTCTCGCTCGACATCTTCACCAGCGCACTCGTGAACTCGATCGGTATCGCGATCATCTCCACGGTGCTGGCGGTGGTGATCGGCACGATGGCGGCCTACGCGATCGCCCGCCTCGATTTCCCCGGCAAGAAGGTCCTTGTCGGGGTGTCGCTGCTGATCGCGATGTTCCCGCAGATCTCGCTGGTCTCGCCGCTGTTCGACATCGAGCGCGCGGTGGGCCTGTTCGACACGTGGCCCGGGCTCATCCTGCCCTACATCACGTTCGCGCTGCCGTTGGCGATCTACACGCTCTCGGCGTTCTTCCGGGAGATCCCGTGGGAGCTGGAGAAGGCGGCCAAGATGGACGGGGCCACGCCGATGCAGGCGTTCCGCTCGGTGATCGTCCCGCTGGCCGCGCCCGGGGTGTTCACCACGGCCATCCTGGTATTCATCTTCTGCTGGAACGACTTCCTGTTCGCGATCTCGCTGACCTCCACCCCGCGGTCCCAGACCGCCACGGTGGCGATCGCGAACTTCACCGGTGCCTCGCAGTTCGCCGAGCCGACCGGCTCGATCGCGGCGGCAGCGGTGCTGCTCACCATTCCGATCATCGTCTTTGTTCTGTTGTTCCAGCGGCGCATCGTCGCCGGCCTGACGTCCGGTGCAGTGAAGGGCTGAGATCACGTGGCTGACATCGTTCTGGACCACATCACCAAGCGCTACCCCGACGGCACCGTCGCGGCCGACGACATCAACATCGAGATCGCCGACGGCGAGTTCATCATCCTGGTGGGGCCGTCGGGCTGCGGGAAGTCCACGGCGCTCAACATGATCGCCGGGTTGGAGGACATCAGCGAGGGCGAGCTGCGGATCGGCGGCGAGCGGATGAACGAGCGGGCGCCCAAGGACCGCGACATCGCGATGGTGTTCCAGTCCTACGCGCTCTACCCGCACATGACCGTGCGCGAGAACATGGGCTTCCCGCTCAAGATCGCCAAGGTGGACAAGGCCGAGATCAACCGCAAGGTCGAGGAGGCAGCGGCCATCCTCGATCTCACCCAGCACCTCGACCGCAAGCCCGCCAACATGTCTGGTGGGCAGCGCCAGCGGGTGGCGATGGGCCGCGCGATCGTGCGCAGCCCGAAGGCGTTCCTCATGGACGAGCCGCTGTCCAACCTCGACGCCAAGCTGCGCGTGCAGATGCGCACGATGGTCTCGAAGCTCCAGCAGCGGCTGGAGACCACCACCGTCTACGTCACGCACGACCAGACGGAGGCCATGACGCTCGGCGACCGCATCGTGGTCATGCGGGGCGGGCACGTGCAGCAGATCGGCTCGCCGCAGACGCTCTACGACACGCCGGCCAACCTCTTCGTCGCCGGGTTCATCGGTTCGCCCGCCATGAACTTCCTGCCGGCGCGGCTCGAGGACGGCACGTTCCGCACCCCCCTCGGCGATCTCGCGCTCACCGACGAGGTGCGCAGCATGCTCGAAGGGGCCGACGCGCAGCGCGACGTGATCGTCGGCATCCGGCCGGAGCACTTCGAGGACGCGTCGCTGGTGGAGGACCACCAGCGGGCCCGCGGGTCGGTGTTCACCGCGCAGGTCGACGTACTGGAGTCGATGGGGTCCGACAAGTTCGCCTACTTCAGCATGGAGGGCGAGCAGGCGATGTCCGCCGACCTCGCCGACCTCGCGGCCGATGCCGGCACCGCCGACGTGCCCGGTGGCGACAGCGGCACGCTGGTCACCCGCCTGTCGGCCACCTCCGGTGTCCGCGAGGGCGTGCGGGCCGAGGTGTGGGTGGACACGAGCAAGATCCAGGTGTTCGACCCGTCGAGCGGGAAGAACCTGACCGCGGGCGCCGGGGTCGGACAGCCCGTCACCACCGACAGCGTCTAGCCCGGTCCTCACCGCACCGCCGCGCCCCCGGTGTCGGTGGCTGCCGGCGCAGGCTGGGAGCGGAGATCGCGGCACCCCACGGGGGTGCTGCGATCTCCGTGTTTCGGACCGCTCAGGGGCGGAGTGGAACGACGTGAACGGGGTGGGAGTCACTGCACCGCCCACCGCGTGCGCAGCCGCGACACGAGCCCCCCGACCGCCACCTGGTCATCCGTCGCCGTCAGGCCGCTCGGCGCGTTGACGGCTGGCAGGTAGTCAGCTGTTCCAGCTGACGGGGGGCACAGATGGGCGTTGGCCCTGGCGACGTGAACCCATCGAGAGGCAATTGTCTTTGCCATGGATGTCGCCGCACCTCCAGAGATCACGAAGGCCGACGCCGCGCCACGACGCACCAGGTGACCTCGCTGATGGGTGACCGCGGCGTCCCGTGGACCCGGCGGCACACGTAAGCGACGACGGGGAGATCGACGCAGTCGGCTCGGGCGTCACGGGCACCCCTGGTCGTCCGGTTCCTGGCCACGCTGCCTCGGGACGGGCCGGGGCAATCCCGGGCGCGAGCGGCGTTCATGGCTGTTCGACGACGGCTCGCAGCGTTGTGCCCTAGAGCTGGAGGAACTGACTGTATGGACCTCTCGATCGTCGTCGTGGTAGTGGTCGCCGCGCTCGTGTTCGACTTCACGAACGGCTTTCACGACACGGCCAATGCCATGGCGACGTCGATCGCCACGGGCGCATTGCGCCCCAAGCTGGCGGTCCTGATCGCCGGGGTGATGAACCTCGCCGGTGTCTTTGTTTCTGTCCAGGTCGCCAAGACGATATCCAGTGGCCTTGTCGATGAAACTCGCATCACCCCCGTGGTGATCTTCGCCGGGCTCGTCGGCGCGATCCTCTGGAACCTGGTGACGTGGCTGTTCGGCATGCCGTCCAGCTCGTCGCACGCGATCTTCGGTGGGTTGATCGGCGCCACGTGGGCGGCTGCTGGAGCCGACGCGATCCAGTTCGGGCAGCTGTTCAGCAAGGTCTTACTGCCCGCCGTGCTGTCCCCGATCATCGCCGGGGTGGTCGCGCTGACAGCCACCTTTCTCGCTTATCGCATCACCGCCCGCGCGGCTCGAGGCCTCGTCAGCAGCGGATTCAGGATCGGCCAGATCGTCTCGGCGTCGATGGTGGCGCTGGCCCACGGCACGAACGACGCGCAGAAGACGATGGGGGTGATCACCCTCGCCCTCATCACCGCGGGCACCCTGCCTGCCGACGCCGGGCCGCCGCTCTGGGTGATCTTGACCGCCGGCCTCTCGATCGCGCTCGGAACATATATCGGGGGTTGGCGGATCATCCGAACCCTCGGCAAGCGGGTGGCCGAGATCCAGACCACTCAAGGTTTCGCCGCGGAGGTCAGCAGCGCCACGGTCATCCTCGCCTCATCGCACCTGGGGTTCGCGTTGTCCACCACCCAGGTCGCGACCGGGTCGATCTTCGGTGCCGGCGCGGGCCGTCGCCTCGCGTCGGTCCGCTGGGGCGTGGCCGGGCAGATGGCGCTCTCCTGGCTGGTGACGCTCCCGGCGGCCGCCGCGGCCGGAGCGGTCGCCGCATATACGGCCAGCATCGGCACCATCGGTATCGCGGTCGTCGCGGTGGTGGGCGCCGCCCTGGCCGCGGGTATCTACGCCCGGTCGCGGCGCCAACCCGTCACGGCCGAGAACGTCAACAACGCGCCTGCGGCAACGCCCGTGGGCGCCAGAGTCTGACGTCGATCCGGGAGGGAGCGGAGATGGACATCGACTGGAGAGCACTGCTCTTGGTGGGGACTGTTTCGCTGGCGGTGACCGTAGCCGTTGTCGTGCTCGTCGCCTTTGCCTTCGTCGGGCTCTCCGCCCGCTCCGGGGCGGCACGTCATGGCGGGGAGGCCAGCGCGCTCAGCGCACCTGTCGGGACGGCTACGGCCTGCGTGTGTCTGGTCGCGACGGCCGCGATCGTCGGCTTCGGCCTCTACCTGGTGGTCGCCTGAGGGCGTGTCAACCGAGCCGGCAAACCGACCAGATGTCCGTCGCCCCTCGGACGGAGCTGACCCCCCACCGTCGAGTGCCGTTGCACTACTGGACCGGCTGCTGCCACCTGGCCGGTCAGAAGTCGGCCCGGAGCCGGTCGACCACCTCGTCGTCCCACCTGTGCGTGCGCAGCAGTCGGTAGCGCTGGCACGCCAGGTGCAGGTAGGCCTCCGCCTCCGTGCGGTCACCGACGAGCGAGGCCTGGTCGAGCATCCGCACGACCGGGCGGTACTCCTCGGAGTACCAGCGCCGGGCCACCGTCTCGCGGTCGAGGTAGCGGTTCTCGTGCTGCATCAGCCGGAACCCCCACGCCTCTACGGTCTCGCTGAGCTCCGCGTAGGACCACGCGTCGGTGACGAGGATGGTGCACAGCGCCGGGCCCGGCAGCGGGACCCGGTCGAGGAACACCCGGCGCAGGTCCTTGGTGATGAGGTCGCCCCGCCGGGAGATCCCGGTGGCGTCGATCCTGGTGGTCACCTCGGTGACGAACGCGTCGATCGACCGCAGCCCGAGCGCGTGTGCCACCGAGACGCGGTGGTGGCCGTCGCGCACGAAGTAGAGCTCGCCGACCTTGTAGAGGTCGATCGGGGGGATCGGCTCGCCGCGCCGCTGCGCGCGCGCCAGCCGCTCCCACCGCTCACGGGTGCGCTGCGAGCTCGGCCGGAACCAGCGGTCGAAGTCGCGCGTCCGGTCGACGCTGCCGACGATCGACTCCAGCGCGACGATCCGGAGGCCGAGCCTGCGCTCCCCGGTGCGCCCCAACGCGGCGACGACCTCGTCGAAGGGCAGGATCTCGGAGACGTCGTCCGGCTCGCGCCGCAGCCACGCGGCCAGCCGCGAGAGCACCTGGCGACGGCGTACCCGCAGGAAGTCGTTCTCGGCATCGGCGGTGGGGAAGCCGGTGGCTGGCATCACGCCTCCTCGGGTGGGGGTCGCTCCTGCCTGGCCTCGACGCCGTGGCCGGCCTCGACCGACCGGGCCACCGGGTCAGAGTACGTGTCATGGAGACGAGATCGGCCGGAATGCGCCAGGATGCAGGACGTGCCTCCCTCGTCGAAGCCGGGTCCCGTCGAGCGCGGAGGAGTACCCCGCTCGTTCGACGCCCACGCGCGCACCTACGACAAGCTCGTCGGGGCCAACCCCGGATACCACGAGCACCTGCGGCTGACGACGAGACGGATGGGTCTGCCGAACCGGGGGGCCGGGCTGCGGCTGCTCGACCTGGGCTGTGGCACCGGCGCGTCCACGGCCGCGCTCCTCGACTCGGCGCCGGAGGCCCGGATCATCGGCGTGGACGCGTCGGGCGAGATGCTGGCGCAGGCCCGGGCCAAGACGTGGCCGCCCAACGTCGAGTTCGTGCACGGCAACGTCGAGAACCTCGCGATGACCGGGATCACCGGGCCCTTCGACGGCATCCTCGCCGCCTACCTGGTGCGCAACCTCGTGCACCGGGACGCCGCCCTGCGTCAGTTCCACCGCCTGTTGCGGCCCGGCGCGCCGATCGCGCTGCACGAGTACTCGGTGCGTGACTCGCTGCGCAGCCGTGCGGTGTGGACCACGGTCTGCTGGAGCGTGATCATCCCGATGGGGAAGATCCGCACGGGCTCCGCCGACCTGTACCGGTACCTGTGGCGCAGCGTCCTGCGGTTCGACGGCGTGGAGGAGCTCACCCGGCGGATGGCTGCTGCCGGGTTCGAGGACCTGCGGGTACAGACCGTGCCGGGCTGGCAGCAGCACATCGTCCACACCTTCCTCGGCAGGCGGCCCGCGACGGAGGAACTCGTCACCGCCCGTTTCGCCGACGCCGACCCCGCCGGCGTCGATCCCGACGCCGCGACCCCGCCGGAGGGCATCGACCTGCCCACCCCGCCGGAGGGCATCGCCGTGACGCCGCCGCCCACCGGCACCTGACGCCGTAACCGACGTGCCCGCACCGGGTAGGCTGCCGCTCGTGCATCGCACATTCCCCATCACCCCGCCGCCCCGCTCCTAGCGGGGCCGCCCGCGCACCTGTCTGATCAGGAGCGCGCCACTCGGTCGACCGACCGGTAGTCCCACCCGCCGGGTGGCGGCTCGGACCGGCCCCGCTTCCGCGACCCATTTCCCTCCGTCGCAGGAGCGCAGAACAGACATGCCCATCGTCCGTACCACCCCCATGTCCGGGGTGTCCCTCCTCATCGTCTCCGGAGTCCTCTGGGGCACCGGCGGGTTGCTCGGCCGGATGCTCGCCGACGCCACCGGTCTCTCCTCGCTCGCCGTGGCGGCCTACCGGCTCGTCGTCGGCGGGCTGCTCATCGTCGGGTACCTGCGGGTCTCCGGCCGCAGGCTGCCGCGCGGCTCCGCATCGTGGCGGCGCATCGCGGCCGTCGGTGTGCTCGCGGCCCTCTTCCAGGGTTGCTACTTCACCGCCGTGTCCCTGACCTCGGTCAGCATCGCCACGCTCGTCGCGATCGGTTCGTCTCCGGTACTGGTGCTGCTGGCGCGTCCCCGGGCTGCGGGGCGACGGCAGGTCGGCGCCGTCGCCCTCGCCCTGCTCGGGCTGGGGCTGCTCATCGGGTCGCCTGCCGAGGTGCCCGGTCTCGCCGGCCCGGTTCTCGCCGGCACGGTGTTCGCGCTGCTCTCCGCGGCCGGGTTCACCGCGATGACGTTGCTGGCGGCGCGTCCCGTCCCGGGTCTGGACGACGCGACCACCACAGGAGCCGGGTTCACCCTCGGCGGAGCGCTGCTCGTGCCGGTGGCCGCCGCCACGTCCGGGCTGGGGTTCGCGCCCGACGTCCGCTCGGTCGGGCTGCTCGTCGCTCTCGGAGCCGTCCCGACCGCGGTGGCCTACACGTGCTACTTCCGCGGACTGCGGACCTCGCCCGCGTCGCTCGGGGTGCTGATGGCGCTGCTGGAGCCGCTCACCGCCGCGGTGCTCGCCGCCCTGCTGCTCGGGGACCGGCTCGGCGCCGTGGGAGTGGCGGGCGCGGTGCTGCTCGGGGCCGCTGTCGTTGCCGGCGGGCGGGCGAGCGGAGAACGTCCCGGTCCGAAGACCGCCCGCTGCAGGGAGATCGAGCAACATCATGGCTGCCCCTGAACATTCCATGGCGTGGTGTGCGGCACGTTGACCCGGTCAGTCCATCTATCGGACTCTCAAGCTCAGAGTGCCTCGGACTCCGAACGGACGTCGGCGGCCGCGCCTCGTCATGCCTCAGGGGGAAGCAGAAGTGATCATCCGTAGCCCGTACCCCGACCTCGACTTCCCCGAGGTCGGGCTCCACGAATTCCTGCTCGGTCGCCTCGACCCGCGGGACGCCGACACGCCTGCCACCGCCGCCGCGGCCGGTGGGTCCGGCTACACCTACGGGGAGCTCGTCTCGGCCGTCTCCGCTGTGGCGACCGGACTGGGCGCGCGCGGGGTGGCGCGCGGGGACGTCGTGGCGATCTTCGCGCCGAACATCCCCGAGTATCCCGCGGTGTTCCACGGGGTACTCACGGCGGGCGCCACGGTGTCGCCGGTCAACGCGCTCTACACGCCGGGCGAGCTCGCCCACCAGCTGCGCGACTCCGGGGCGCGGGTTCTGTTCACCGCCCCGGAGTGCCTGGATCGGGTTCGGGTGGCCGTGACGCACGACGGTGTGACGGTGGACGAGATCGTGGTGCTGGGTGAGTGCGCCGGTGCCGGCGGCCTGGTGCGGGAGACGCCATGGGGTGAGTTCCTGGAGACGGTGGACCACGGCGCCGCTGCCCACCCCACGGTCTCGCCGGACGACGTCGCGGCCCTGCCCTACTCATCAGGCACCACAGGCCTGTCGAAGGGCGTGCAGCTCACGCACCGCAACCTCGTTGCGAACCTGCTGCAGGCCATGCCGTTCGGCTGGAGCAAGCCCTATACGCGCCATCTCGCCGTGATCCCGATGTCTCACATCTACGGGGCGGCCGCCGTCATGAACAGGGTCCTGCACCAGCGAGGCCTCATCGTCACGATGCGGCGATTCGAGCTCACGGCGTTCCTGCAGGCGGTCGCCGAGCACCGCATCGAGCACCTCAGCGTGGTCCCACCGATCATGCTCGCACTCGCGCACAGTTCGCTCGTTGACTCCTACGACCTGAGCAGCCTGGGCGTCGTGGCGTCGGCGGCCGCGCCGCTCGACACCAACCTCGCCATGGCGGTCGCCGACCGGCTGCACGTCACCGTCCTCCAGGGCTACGGGCTCACCGAGTCCAGTCCCTCCATCATCGCCATTCCCGTCGACCGGCCCGACATCGACCGCGGCAGCCTCGGCGTGCTGATGCCGAACATCGAGGCCCGGGTGGTCGACCCGCAGACGGGCAAGGACGTCGAGACGGGGGAGCCGGGTGAGCTGTGGTCCCGCGGACCGAACATCATGCGCGGTTACCTGAACAACGACGAGGCCACGGCGGCCACCCTGGATGCGGACGGGTTCCTGCACACCGGCGACATCGTGACGGTTTCCGATGACGGCGTCTTCCGCGTGGTCGACCGGCTCAAGGAGCTCATCAAGTACAAGGGCCACCAGGTCGCTCCCGCGGAGCTGGAGGGGGTGCTGCTCACTCACGAGGGCGTCGCGGACGCCGCGGTGCTCGGTGCGCCCGGGCCGGACGGCGAGGAGTGGCCGAAGGCGTTCGTCGTGCCGCGGCAGAGCTACGCACACCGCGCAGCCGAGGACCTCGCCGAGGACGTGATGGCCTTCGTCGCGGAGCGGGTGGCGCCCTTCAAGAAGGTGCGGGAGGTCGAGTTCGTCGACCGGATCCCCAGGTCGAGCGCAGGCAAGATCCTGCGTCGGGAGCTGCGCGAGCGGGAGTCAGGAACGGGCGCGTAGCTCGTAGCGGCGCTCGGCGTAGGCGATGTCGTCGCGCCAGAGCCGCCGCGCGGCCATCCCGATCAGCGGGCGCAGCGCACCGGCGGCGCGGCGCGTGTGGCCGAACCCCGGACGGTCGGAGTGGGCCACAACGGCCTCGATGACGGCGGTGCGGGGCGCGCCGTCCGGGCCCGGTCGCAGTGGCGTGGCGTGGGTCTCGACGACGCTGCCCGCTCCCTCCCCGTCGACGATCTGCATGGTGATCGTCCGCGCGTCGGGGCAGCTGAACTCCGCCCGGACCGGCACTCCGAAGCGGGTGCCCACGGTGAACGTCACCTCGATGAGAAAGCGGTCCTCCGCCGGGCCGCAATCGATCGGTGGCGCGCTCAGCACCTCCAGCGCCGTGAACGAGTACGGGTGGAACCAGGCGCCGTGCCACGGGTCGAGCCGGTTGGCGATGACGTCCTCCGGCTCGCAGCGTCCGATCACGGTGGCCACCGCGGCGAGACCCTGGTTCGCGGGGCGGGGGCCGAGCACCGGGGCGTCGGAGGGAGGGCCGGCCGCCGTGTCGTCGAGCCGCACCCAGGCGAGCACGCCGTCGTCGTGGGCGGGGAGGGTGCGCCAGCCGGGACGGCCGCCCGGTTCGAGCGCCAGGCCGTGCCACCGGCACACGAGCCGCCCGTCGTGCACGGGGGCATCGCACAGCGCGGCGCCGAGATGGGGGCAGGCGCCGGGCCCGACGTGCAGCGCACCGGCGTTGTCGCGCCACGCCACGAGTTCCCGCCCGGCGACGACACGACCGAACGCCCGGCCGTGCCGGATCTCGCGGCTGCCGGCGAGCACGAACCACCCCCCGGGCGAGCGCTCCCGCGCCCGCTGCAACGCGGCCCCGATGAGGGCAGGCTTCGCGTCGGCCCACGTGGGTTGCTGCTCGGCCCAGCGCGGGCGCTGCAACCGGCGCAGCGGGTTGACCGGGCGGTGCTCGTTCACAACGGCCAGGCTAGGACGGCCGGCGGCACCCCGCCCGTTGATGGCCGGACCCCGTCGGGTGGAGTGCGGCCCCCACTACCCGGCCCGTCGGGTGGGTGTCAGAGCCACTCGTTGCGCCGGAACACCCGGAACAACCCCGCACAGATCACGATGATCGCCACCCACACCAACCCGTAGCCGTAGCGCCAGTGCAGCTCGGGCATGTTGTCGAAGTTCATGCCGTAGATGCCCGCGATCATGGTGGGCACGGAGACGATCGCGACGTACGCGGAGATCTTGCGCATGTCGTTGTTCTGCCGCATCGTGATCTTGGCGAGCACCGCGTCGACGAGCGTGGTGAGCAGCTCGTTGAAGCCCGCGATCCGTTCGGTGACGGTCGTGAGGTGGTCGTCGACGTCGCGGAAGTAGGACCGTACGTCGTGCGGCACGAGCGAGCTGTAGCCCTCGGTCAGCTTCCGCACCGGAGCCCCCAGCGGCACGACGGCGCGGCGCAGTTCGAGCACCTCGCGCTTCATGACGTAGATCTGCTCGGAGTCGACCGCCGACCGGGGTGCGAAGACCTCGGTCTCCATCTCGTCGATGTCGGTCTCGATCGCCTCGGTGACGCCGAGATAGGTGTCGACGATGTGGTCGGCGATCGCGTGCAGCACCGCGGCCGGCCCCAGCGCGAGCTGCTCGGGGTCGGCCTCCAGGTGGTTGCGCACGTCGCGCAGCGAGGAGTGCTCGCCGTGGCGCACCGTGATCACGAAGTCGGGCCCGAGGAACACCATGACCTCGCCGGTCTCGACGATCTCGTTCTCCGCCGATGCCTGCGGCTTCCCCGTGTAACAGACCGTCTTGAGCACCATGAAGAGCGTGTCGTCGTAGCGCTCCAGCTTCGGACGCTGGTGGGCCTGCACGGCGTCCTCGACGGCGAGCTCGTGCAGACCGAAGACGTCGGCGATGCCGGTGATCTGCTCCTCGTCGGGCTCGTGCAGTCCGATCCAGACGAAGGCGTCGTCCCGCGAGCGCACCTCGGCGAGCGCACGGTCGTGCGACCAGTGGCCGGGGAGGCGCCGGCCGTCGACGTACACGGCACAGTCGACCACGTACGCGGAGATGGGGACCCGCAGCTTGGGGAGCAGCGAAGCGCTGCCCTTCACGGAGAGCCGACCGGCACGGATGGCGGGCCGGAGTGAGGACAGGGGCGGCACGAGGTACCTCCGGAGAGTTCGGGACGCGCGGGCGTGCTCGTCGCGCGGACACATGGAGCTCGCGTCCCGACCGGGGTGACCGTCAGCAGGTCGCCATGTCGAGAACGCGGCGACTACTGCAACCGGGTGCCGTGGGCACCGCGCTCACCTCCTCGTCCACTGCTCGATCCGTTGCTCGTGGCCAGTCGCGCACCGACGGGAATCCATCGGTGGGGGTTCGCGGGGGCCTGCGTCTAGATTACGCCTACCACCTGGGCTATCGACGATGGAGGCGGCAGCGTTGCAGTTCGGTCGGTACTACGAGGAGTTCGAGGTCGGAGCCGTCTACAAGCACTGGCCGGGCAAGACGGTCACCGAGTACGACGACCACCTCTTCTGCCTGCTGACCATGAACCACCACCCGCTGCACATCGACGCGAACTACGCCGAGGAGACCACGGAGTTCAAGCGGAACGTCGTGGTCGGCAACTACATCTACTCGTTGCTGCTGGGGATGTCGGTGCCCGACGTCTCCGGCAAGGCGATCGCCAACCTCGAGGTGGAGTCGCTCAAGCACACGCGCCCGACGTTCCACGGCGACACCATCTACGGGGAGACCGAGGTGCTGGGCAAGACCGAGTCGAGGTCGAAGGACGACCGGGGCGTCGTCCACGTCGAGACCCGTGGGTACAAGCAGGACGGCACGGTCGTCTGCACGTTCCGCCGGAAGGTCATGGTGCCGAAGCGGTCCTACGGGGACGCACGCGGCGGCGATCAGCCGGGCCGCCCGGTGCCGCAGTCGTGACGTTCCACCGCCCGCCGGTCAGCGTGGCAGCGCGTCCCACTCGGTGAGGGTCTCGAGGAGCTGGGCGACGAGTGGCAGCTCGGCCAGCGCGGCGGCGTCACACCACTGGGCGTCGAGCGCATCGTCACCGGCCCGCAGCTCGCCACCCACGATCGTGCACCGGTAGTCGGCGATGCTGTAGGGCCCGCGTTGCACGCGCCCGACCAACGGCCCGGGCCGGACGACCAGGCCGGTCTCCTCCGCCATCTCCCGTACCAGGGCGGCAGCGTCGTCCTCACCGGGCTCGACCCGGCCCCCCGGGAGCGACCACAGCCCGCGCCCGGGTTCGTTGCCGCGGCGGATGAGCAGCAGCCTGCCCCAGGTGTCGTATGTCAAGGCCCCCACACAGGGGACATGTTCACCTTTTTGGATCATGCTCGTCGACCATACGGCCCCGCGTGCCGGATACCCTGGTGCTCGCTGGTGCGGTACAAATCAGTTGCAACCGGTCCTCTTACGCCAGAACGGTGGGTGTGGTGAACCTCAAGAAGATCGTCGGGTTCCTTGCGATCGCGTTGGTCGTCTTCTACATCTTCACCCAGCCGGACAGCGCGGCAGGATCCATCGAGAGCATCGGCACCACCCTGCGCAACGGCGCGGAGTCCGTGATCCGGTTCTTCAACCAGCTCGTCGTGTAGCCGGTGCTGGCTCCCCGCGAGATCGACGAGTACCTCCTCCCGACCGAACGTCGGGTCATCCGGGTGCGGCAGCACTGGGCGTTCATGTGGAAGCACGTCGTACTGACCGCCCTCTTCCTGCTCGCCATGGTGCTGCTCGAGCGCTACCTGCCGGACAGCGTGCTCATCGACAACCTCACGTTCTACCTGGCGCTCGTGGCGGTGCTGCGGTTCACGGTGCTCACCATCCTGTGGTGGATCGAGCGCATCGTGATCACCGACAAGCGCGTGATGCTCGCTCAGGGCATCATCGTGCACAGCGTCGGCATGATGCCGCTCGGAAAGGTCACGGACCTGACGTTCGAGCGCTCGCTCGGCGGTCGGATCATGGGCTACGGCACCCTGATCGTGGAGTCCGCAGGCCAGATCCAGGCGCTCAACCGCATCGACTACATGCCCCGCCCCGAGGAGATCTACGAGGCGCTCTCCGAGCTGGTCTTCGGCGAGAAGGGCAAGACGAGGGCCACGGGCATGCTCGCCCGAGGCCGCTGGCGGCGGTAGCCCGCAAGTTAACCTCAGGTGTGGCCCGCCTTCGCATCGACCTGCACACCCACTCCACGGCATCCGACGGCACGGACAGCCCGGCCGGGCTCGTCACGGCCGCGGCTGCCGCGGGCGTCGATGTCCTGGCGATCACCGACCATGACACCACCGCGGGCTGGGCCGAGGCCGCGGCGGCGCTACCCGGTGGGATGTCGCTGGTGCGCGGGGCTGAGCTGTCGTGCATCAGCCCCACGGGCCGGAACGAGCGGGACGTCGCGGTGCACCTGCTGGGCTATCTCTTCGACGCCGAGCACCCCGCGGTCGTCGCCGAGCAGAGCCGCTTGCGGGCCGAGCGCGTGGAGCGCCTGCAGCGCATGGTCGAGAAGATGGCCGCCGACGGTTACCCCGTCGACGTCGAGACGGTGTTCGGCCTGCTTCCCCCCGGTGCGAGCGCCGGGCGCCCGCACCTGGCGCGGGCCCTCGTGCTGGCCGGTGTGGTGGAGTCGGTGAACGAGGCGTTCGCGACGTTGCTCTACAACGGCAGCCCGTACTACGTGCCCAAGGCCGACACCCCGATCCACACCGCGATCGAGATGGTGCGGGCCGCGGGTGGGGTCACCGTGTTCGCCCACCCGCTCGCCCGCAAGCGGGGACGGGTGGTGGAACCGTCGATGATCGTCGAGCTGGCGGCGGCCGGGCTGACCGGCGTCGAGGTGGACCATCCCGATCACTCCGCGGAGGACCGCGACCTCCTGCGCGGGCTCGCGGCGGACGCCGGCCTCGTGGCCACGGGGTCGAGCGACTACCACGGCACCAACAAGACCACCCCGATCGCGGCCGAGACGACGAACGAGGACGCTCTCGGGACGCTGGTGGCCGCCGCCACCGGCGCCGAGGTGCTCACCGGCTGACCGGGCCCGGGTGCTGGGCATTACGGTGCTCGCGTGAACGGCGGTGTGCAGCTCGGGCTCGACTTCGCGACCACCCGGCTGGTACGGGTGACGCCGTCGAGGCTGTCCACCTGGACCGACTGCCCCCGCCGGTACCGGCTGACCTACCTGGACCGGCCGTCCCCGCCGCGGAGCGGCGCCAGGGCGCACAGCACTCTCGGCGCCGTCGTACACCTCGCGCTGCGTGCCCTGTTCGAGCTGCCACCGGCGGAGCGCACGCCACGGGCGGCAGCGGCTCTCGTCGACCGGCACTGGACGAGCGAGGGATTCCGGGACGCCGCCCAGGCCGCGGAGTACCGCGAGCGGGCGCGCGGGTGGGTGGCGGACTACATGGCCGAGTGGAGCGCAGGCGGAGCGAGCATCGATACCGAGTGGAGCGCCGACGCGCCTGACGGGCAGGACGTCGACGCCGTCGGGCTGGAGCAGTGGGTGTCCGTCGCGACCGACCGGATCGTCGCCGAGGGCCGCGTCGACCGGATCGACCGGCGGGGAGCGGACCTGGTGGTCGTCGACTACAAGACGGGTCGATGGGTCCCCACCGCCGAAGACGCCAGGTCCTCGCAGGCGCTCGCGCTGTACGCCGTGGCCACCGAGCACACCGTGCGGCGGCCCTGCACCCAGGTGGAGCTGCACCACCTGCCGAGCGGGCAGGTGGCGACCTGGCAGCACGACCGGGCGTCGCTGGGCGAGCACGTCCGGAAAGCCGAGGAGACGGCGGCCGAACTCGCCGGCGCGGCCGACGAGCTCGCCGCAGGCGGCGACGCCGAGGAGCTCTTCCCGGCCCGGCCGGCGGCGCGATGCGGGGCGTGTGAGATGCGCCGCAGCTGCCCGGAGGGACGAGTCGCTGCCCCGGAGCGGGACCCATGGGCTCTGCTCGCGCCGTGAAGGACCGGCGCCGGGGAGCCGGGGGAGTGCTGCGAGGGCTGTCCGGCCTGCTCGCAGGCGGGCTGGTGGCACTGCTGGTGGCGCTGGGCATCGCCTGGTACGTAGCGGACCGGACCGGAACGTCCGGCCCGGGCGGCCACACCCTCGTGTGGCATGCCGTCGCGGCTGTGGCGGCGGTGGTGGCCCAGCGCTACGCCGACCGGAACCGGGGAGCAGGTGGGGCCGTGGCGGCCGTCGCCGTGATCGTGATCGCCGCGGTGCTGCTCACCACCGAATGGTTCGCCTGACGGCTCCCGGCGATCGGGGTCAGCCGCCCGGCCGCAGCGCGACCACCTCGGTGCCGCGTTGCTCGAGCAGCATGTTGCCCGCAGCCGCGAGTCGCACCGGAGCCGTGGGATCCGCACGGGTGACGGGGAGCGTGCGCAGCACGGTTCCCCGAGCAGGGTCGAGCACCTGCAGCCCGGCGGGAACCGGGACGAGGAGGCTGCCGCCGTACGGCTGGGCGGGCCCGAGGGTCCCGTCGGCCGTCCACTCCGGGGTGAGATCGGTGCCGTCGAGGGCGATCGTCCGGGAACCGGTCCACCAGTAGACGCGGTCGTCCCGGTCACCGCTCCGGTCGGTGCTGCCGAGGGTGGGCCCGGTCGTCGCGGCCGGGGCGGCGGAGTCGGACGCCAGGTCGGCGTCGGGCACGTCGAGGGAGACCAGGCCGATCTGCTGACCGGTGGCGTCGAGCACCTGGAGCCGCGGCGGGTTCTGCAGCGCGACCGCCACCCGATCGGCCGTGAGGGCCACGAGCGTCGCCCCGGCTGCCGGAAGCGGGACGGAGAACTGCACGTCAGGGGTGTCGGCGCCGTCCTCGCCGTCGGCGGCGAGCACCGTGAGCCGGTCGGTCTGCTCGCCGGGACAGCGTTCGATGACCCCGACCCTGCCGGCGTTGACCGCCGCCGGGCCGTACGTGCAGTCGGGCCTCGGCTGGCGGCCGGTCTGCACGGGTGTGGTGACGTCGCCGTACTCGGCGGTCCGCACGAGGTCGCTGCGCCAGACCTCCAGGTAGTCAGCGCCGGTGGCGAGCACGTAGGTGTTGTCGGCCAGCAGCCGGGTGCCGGGACGTACGTCCGGGTTGCTCGCGGTCAGCCGGGTACCCGTGTCCGGGCGCAGCGCCGTGAGCTCGCTGCAGTAGCCGGTGGTGCCGGCGAAGAGCGCGAGGAGACGCCCCGGGCCGCCGTCGGGGAACCCGAAGTCGACGGTGCAGAGAGACCGGTCCCGCGTGTAGCTCCAGCTCTCGGCGCCGGTGGCCGCGGTGCGCCCCACGACGCGCGAACCGTCGGCGGTGACCACGGCAGGCCCCGCGACGACCGGATGGTCGGTGGCACCACTGGGGGCCCGCCACGCCTCACTGAAGGCGGTCGGCACGCCACCGGCCGGCGGTGGCGGCACGATCGGCGTGGCGGCCGGGTCGTCGGTGGTGCCGGCCTCGGGGCTCGTGCGCCACACGACGACCCCGCCCCCGATCAGCACCAGTGCCAGGACGGCCGCCGCAACGACGTCGCCGGGGCGACGCCGTTCCGGACGCAGACGCGGCTTGGGCTGCGGGGACCGCAGCCGCTCGCTCGGCTCGACAGGCACCGGAGGCAGATCAGCTGGCGGCGGCAGCGTCCGCTGCCGGTCCGTCGCTGCTCTCGCCGCCTTCGCCGCCACCACGACGACGCGAACCGCCGCGGCGCCTGCGCCGGCGCGGGCGTTCGCCCTCGCCGCGCGGAGCGGCTGCGTTGTCCGGGCCGGTGGCCGCCTGATCGGCAGGTGCGTCGACAGTGCCACCGCTCGCGGTGGTGGCGGTCGCGGCGGTGACAACGGCGGGCTCGCCGCCGGTGGCCTGGTCGGGGGCGTCGCCCGAGACGGTGCCGCCTGCTGCCCCGCCCGACCTGCTGCGGGTACGGACACGGGGCTTCCGCGGCGGCCGGGGCTGCTCCGGGCTCTCGTCCTTGGAGTCGGGGCGGGCGCCGGCGGCGCGGGTACCGCGGGCGGACTTGTCTCCCCGCTTGCGGCCGCCGTGGTCGCCCTCGGTGTCGACGTACTCGGCGTCCAGCCCGGCCCGGGTGCGCTGGGAGCGCGGCAGGCGTCCGGTGGCCGACGTGGCGATGGCCAGGTCGGAGTACAGGTGGTCGGACGTGGAGTACGTCTCGACGGGCTCGGGCATCCCGAGGCTCAGGTCGTCGCTGATGAGCTTCCAGCGTGGGATCTCGTCCCAGTCGACCAGGGTGACCGCCACGCCCTCCTTGCCGGCCCGGCCGGTGCGGCCGATCCGGTGGACGTAGGTCTTCGAGTCCTCGGGGCACTGGTAGTTGACCACGTGCGTGACGTCGGTGACGTCGATGCCGCGGGCGGCGACGTCGGTGGCCACCAGCACGTCGACCTTGCCGGAGCGGAACGCGCGCAGCGCCTGCTCGCGGGCACCCTGGCCCAGGTCGCCGTGCACGGCCGCGGCCGCGAAGCCGCGTTCCGCGAGGTCGTCGGCGACGCGCTGCACCGTGCGCTTGGTGCGGGCGAAGATCATCGTGAGCCCGCGCCCGTCGGCCTGGAGCACGCGGGTGAGCAGCTCGACCTTGTCCATGGCGTGGGCGCGGTAGACCAGCTGCCGCGTGCGCTCGTGGATCGAACCCTGGTCGGCCTCCTCCGCACGGATGTGCGTGGGCCGGTTCAGGAACGCGCGCGACAGCGCGATGATCGGGCCGGGCATGGTGGCCGAGAACAGCATGGTGTGCCGCTTCTCCGGCAGCATCCGCATGATCCGCTCGACGTCGGGCAGGAAGCCCAGGTCCAGCATCTCGTCGGCCTCGTCGAGCACGAGGGCCTTGACGCGGCCCAGCACGAGGTGGCGCTGCTCGGCGAGGTCGAGCAGGCGGCCGGGCGTGCCGACCACCACGTCGACGCCCTTGCGGAGGGCGGCCAGCTGCGGCTCGTAGGCGCGGCCACCGTAGATGGCGGTGACCCGGACGCCGAGGTGCTTGCCTGCGTCGGCGATGTCCTTCGCGACCTGCACGCAGAGCTCGCGGGTGGGCACCACCACGAGGGCCTGCGGCACGTCCTTCGTGCGGTCGGCGGCCTCCCCCTCGGCGTTGGCAGCGGGCTGCTCGGACGGCGGCACGACGCGCTGCAGCAGGGGGACACCGAAGCCGAGGGTCTTACCCATACCGGTGCGGGCCTGGCCGATGATGTCGTCGCCCGCGAGCGCGAGCGGAAGCGTCAGTTCCTGGATCGCGAACGTGCGCTCGATACCGGCCTCGGCCAGCGCTCGAACGATCTCCGGGCGCACGCCGAGCTCGGCGAAGGTGGGAGAGTCCGGGGCAACGGGGGCGCCGGCCTGCAGCGGGTGCGCCTCGACGATCTCGTCGGCGGCAGCGTCTGTGGAGTTATCGGGGGAGTCCGCGGGGGACTCGCTGAATGTGTCGTTCTGAACGGACAGAATGATCGCCTCTCTCCGCGCACAGGAGCCCGGGGCCGGCTCGTCGACCACCGGCTGCCCGTACCGTGAAGGTCACGGCGCGCCCTGATGGGAGAACCGACAAGGCGCTGCACGCACCAGGTCGTTGCGGCTCCGGTCCTGTGGCCCCCGGTTCGGGAGCTCCGGGGCGGTGGCCGCGGGTAGGCGCGCACCCGTGCGGGCGCTGCGCTGGGCCTATCCTACCCGGTGCCCGCTTCCGGGGTCAGCTCGGCGCGCCGGACGGCAGGGTGACGTGCACCGCCCCCCGACTGCACATGACCTCTAGGCTCGGCGCATGGTGACTGCGCGGGCGGCGGATCCCGCCGGAGCGGGGCGGGCGACCATCGACCTGCTCGGCGTGCTGGCGTACGGCGAGCTGTCCGCGTTCGACCGCCTGGCGGAGGACGCGAGAACCGCCCCGACCCTCAGTGGACGGGCCGCCCTGTCGGCCATGGCGGCCGCCGAGATCGGCCACTTCCGGATGCTCGAGGAGCATCTGCGCGGCCTGGACGTCTCCGTCGAGGACGCCATGCGCCCTTTCGTGGCGCAGTGGGACGCCTACCACGCGTCCACCGCGCCCCGGACGTGGCTGGAGTCGCTGGTCAAGGCCTATCTCGGCGACGGGCTGGCAGCCGACTTCTACCGGGAGATCGGGGGCTGGCTCCCGGGCCCGACGGGCGCGCTGGTGCAGCAGGTGCTCGCCGACACCGGGCACAGCGCGTTCGCCGAGCGTGAGGTCAGGGCGGCGTGCGCGAGCAGCAGGCAAGTGCACGACCGGCTCGCACTGTGGGGTCGCAGGCTGCTCGGGGAGGCCGTCACCCAGGCACAGCACATCGTGGCCGAACGCGACGAGCTGGCCGAGTTCATCGTCACCGGCTCCGGTGATCTCTCCGGGCTCGCCACGCTGCTCAGGCGGCTGCAGTCCAACCACGCCAAGCGGATGGCCAGGCTCGGGCTCACCTAGTGCGGCGCTCCTAGTTCGCCCAGGGCGGACCGCCCGTCCCCGCCCGGGGCCTTCACCTGCACTAGCCTGGGCCGAGCCAGTTCGACAAACGTGACCAGGAGGTCAACCGGTGGAGGTCAAGATCGGCATCGCGGAGAGCGCGCGGGAGCTCGTGGTGTCCAGCGACCAGACGCCGGACGAGGTCCAGGCTCTGGTCGACGAGGCGTTCACGAGCGACGACGGGCTGCTGCGCCTCGTCGACGACAAGGGGCGGCGCTACCTCGTCCGCGCGTCGCAGATCGCCTACGTCGAGATCGCCCCCGCCACCGCGGGGCGCGTCGGCTTCGCGATCGGCTGAGCGAGCCTCCGGCCCGACCGCACACACCTCCTGGCCACGGTGCGCACGTCCTGACCTGTGCACCGTGGCCACTTGGTGTGTGCGGTCAGCCGTCGAGTGGGAACGGTGGAGTCCCCACCCCCGTCACGCGGTAGCGGCCCCACGGGTCGACGTCGCCGACCCGTGCCGTGGCCGTGCTGCCGCCCGCGTTCAGCGCGATGTGGCTCGCCGGCGCGGTGAGCGCCGCGTGCAACCCGGGATCGGCCTCGCCGTCGAGCGTGACGCGCCCGAACCAGTGGAGCCTGCCGTCCTGCGGTTCATGGCGGGCGTCGAGGATCGCCAGCACCGGCACCTCACGCCCGTCGACGGTGAGCGTCGCCGGCCCGCGGTAGCCGTCGTCGTCATCCACGGTGTCCTCCTGCGCCGGGCTCGCGGGGCACCAGCCGGAGCGACGCCGGTGCGGCCGGTGCCGCGCCGAGCGCCCCGGCGATGCCGCCCCAGATGAGGGTGGTCAGGTAGTCGGTGAGGGCGCTGCGGCTCATCGTGCGCCGCTCCAGCCACCAGTCGCCCGCGCTCTGCACCATCCCCACGAGTCCCTGCGCCCACGCCTCCGCGCCTCCGGAGTCGAGGCCGAGGCTGCGCTGGCGCTCCCCGATGAGGGTGGCGAGCGTCCGCGCGATCTGCTCGCGCGCGTCGTCGACGACCTCGGCGCCCGGCGCCCGCTCGATCGGGTGGTGCACGACGAACCTCCAGAGCTCCGGTTCGTCCTCGATGCCGGCGAGGAACGCGTCGACGACCCCGCGGATCAGGTCCACCGGTTCGCGCTCCGGGTCCAGTTCGGGCGCCATCCGGGCCATCAGGAGTGCTGCCGCCTCCCGGCCGACGGCGCGCTGCAGGTCGGCGCGGTCGGTGAAGTGCCGGTAGAGCACGGGCTTCGTGATGCCGGCCTGCGCGGCGATCTCGGCGACGGAGACGCCGGGGCCGAGGGTCCGGACGGCGTCGATGGCCGCCTGCACCATCTCGGCGCGTCGCTCGGTGCGGCGACTCTGCCGGTCCGGCGGGGGTCCCGGCTTGACAGGTGGGATGTCGTTCGGCACCGTACCAGTGGTAACAGTTACCACGGGTAACAGCAAGTATGAGGGGGCGTCATGGCGGGAACCGGCACGGAGCCGGGCATCACGGCGGGCGACCGGGTGCTGGTCACCGGGGCCGCGGGCGGCCTGGCCGCACCGGCGGCCGCCCGCCTGCGCGCGCTGGGCGTGCACGTCGTCGGCCTCGATCTCCGCGCGGACGAGCACACGATCGCCTGCGACATCACCGACGATGCCGCGGTCACCCGCGCCGTCGACGAGGCCGTGGAGCGGCTGGGCGGCCTGGACGCCGTGGTGCACTACGCCGGAATCGGCATCCCGAACGACGCAGGCGGTCCGCCTGCGCCCGACGCCCTCCGGGTGATCGACGTCAACCTGCTCGGCGCGTGGCGGGTCACCGCAGCCGCGTTACCCGCGCTGCTCGAGGGCCGCGGCGGCCGGAAGGGCCGCGTCGTGTTCGTCGCCAGCGAGCTGGCCTACCTGACGCTCCCGTTCGTGTCCGCGTACAGCGTCGCGAAGCGCGGGATGACCGCCTACGCCGACGCGCTGCGCGTCGAGTACGGCTCCGACCTGCACGTCACCACCGTCTACCCCGGCTACGTCCGTACCCCGATCCATGACGCGGGCCGCGAGGTCGGCCTCGCGCTGGAGGGCCAGGTGCGCCGCGAGGAGGTCGAGGACGTCGTGGCCACCGTGCTGCGCGTCCTCACCGCAGGCCGGCCGCCGCGGGACACCGCGTGCACCCGGGGTGGAGCGATCGAGCTCTGGGCCGGGCGGCACCTGCCCGGCCTCCTCGGGCCCGCCGTCGCCCGGCGCATCCGCAGGCGCGCCGCGACAGGCCACTTCGACGGCTCGCCGATCGCCGCGGGCCTCGTCCGCAGGCTGAGCCGCCGCAGCGCCGACGCCGAGTCCAGCACCGACCCCACCACCCCCGACAGGGAGAGGAGCGCGTCGTGACCGTGCAGACCCGCAACGACCGGGAGGCCACCGCCGAACGGTTGCTCCGCTCGTCGCTCGACCACTCCTACGAGCCGAACATCGACATCGACTGGGACGCGCCGCTCCTCGACGGTGGCTGGGGCCTTCCCGAGCACCGGGTGTCTCTCTACGGCACGCAGCTGTGGGAGGGGCTCAGCGAGGAGCAGCGACGCACGCTGTCGGTGCACGAGCTGTGCAGCATCGCCCGCATCGGGCTCTGGTTCGAGATGATCCTGATGCAGATGCTGCTGCGGTACTCCTACGACCGCGACCCGCGTCGCCGCCACATCCAGTACGCGCTCGTCGAGATCGCCGACGAGTGCCGCCACTCGGTCATGTTCGCGAAGATGACCGAGCGCTACGGGGTGCCGGACTACGCGCCCCGCCGCATCACCCACGAGCTCGGCAGGCTGTTCAAGACGGTCGCGTCCGGGCCCGCGATGTTCGCGGGCACGCTGTTCGTCGAGGAGATCCTCGACCAGTTGCAGCGCGAGGCCATGCGGGACGAGACGGTCCAGCCGCTCACGCGGATGGTCAACAAGATCCACGTCACCGAGGAGGCGCGGCACGTCCGCTACGCCCGCGAGGAGCTGATGCGGATCATGCCCGGCACCAACGCCGCGGAGCGTACCGTCGCCCGCTACCTGTCCTCGCGGGTCGCGTTCGTCGTGGCCCGCAACCTGATCCACCGCGACGTCTACCGTTCGGTGGGCATCGACCCGGTCGCCGGGCACAGGGCGGCGCTGGCCAACCCCCACCACCAGGAGATGCTGCGCTGGTCGGCTCGCAAGCTCGTGCCGTTCCTGCGGGAGCAGGGGCTCATCGGCGGCCCCACCGAGATCCTGTGGCGAAAGGCGCACCTGATCTGATGTCAGTTCGACGATCCGTCCCCGCAGCGGACGGCGTGGCCCTGAACGTCGAGATCGACGGTCCGGCCGACGCGCCGGTCACCGTCGTGCTCGCCCACGGCTGGACGCTCGACCTGCGTATCTGGGGGCCGGTCGCCCGGTCGCTCACCGACGGTCCGATCCCCGCCCGCGTGGTGCGCTACGACCACCGGGGGCACGGGAGCTCGGCCGTCGTCGATCCGGCGACGATGACCATCGAGCAGCTCGCCGACGACCTCGCCGAGGTGATCGCCGCGACCGCGCCGGACGGCCCGCTGGTGCTCGGCGGCCACTCGATGGGTGGCATGACGCTGATGGCGCTGGCCGAGAGGCATCCCGGCGCCCTCGATCGGACGGCCGGCATCGCGCTCGTGTCCACGGCGAGCGGCGGGCTCGGCGACGGCATGCTCGGCCCGTCCCCGCGGACCTCACCGCTGGCGCGCCGGATCGAGGAGCGGGTGTACGGGTCACGCCGGTGGTCCACGCGGTCCTCCCTCGGCCGTCCGCGGCTCCTCGCGCCTGCGCTGAACTGGCTCCTGCTGGGCCGGGATGCCGACCCCGAGGCACGGCGGATCACGGCCGAGATGGTCTGCTCCTGCCGCCCGCTCACCGTGTCCGGCTTCCGTCCCACCCTCAGCGCCCACGAGCGGGACGCCGCTCTCGAGGCGTTCGCGTCGATCCCGACCACGGTGCTCGTGGGATCGCGGGACCGGTTGACGCCGGTGGCCGCCACGCGGCGCATCGGGGCGGCGCTGCCGTCGGCCGAGTCGACCATCTACCCGGGAGCGGGGCACATGCTGCCGCTCGAGCGGGCGGTGGGAGTGGGCGCCCGCATCAGCGCGTTGGTGGCGGGCGCGGCACTGGCCGATCGCTGAGCCGACTGCGGCTCTCGTTCGCCGTGAGCGGAAGGTTTCGCCCGGCGTGAAGATGCCACTGAGGGCGGACCGGCCGCCGTTAGCGTCCGCGCCATGACCACGCCAAACGGTGCAATCACCCTCGACGACTCGGTGTTCGACCGCCTGCTGCGGGAGCGGATCGTGCTGCTGCGCGGGGAGATCGACGACGCCGTCGCCACCCGGATCGTCGCGCAGCTCCTGCTGCTCGCCGCGGAGGACCCGGCCGCGGACATCACGCTCTACATCAACTCACCCGGCGGCTCGGTGTTCGCCGGGCTGGCCGTCTACGACACGATGCACGCCATCGAACCGGACGTGTCCACAGTGGCCACGGGGATGGCGGCGTCGATGGGGCAGTTCCTGCTCACGGCCGGCGCGCCCGGCAAGCGGTTCGCCCTGCCGCACGCCGACGTGATGATGCACCAGCCGTCGGGCGGCGCCGGCGGGGCCGAGTCGGACATCGTGATCCGCGCCGGGATGCTGACCGCGTTGAAGCGCCGGATCGCCGAGCTCACCGCCGAACACTCCGGGCAGCCGATCGAGAAGGTCGTGGCCGACTTCGACCGCGACCGGTGGTTCACCGCGAGGGAGGCGGCCGACTACGGGCTGATCGACCGCGTGATCAGCCGATAGGGACGGTGGCCGGCTCGCGCGCTTGAGATGGGCGACTCGCGCGCGCAGGACGGGCGACTCGCGCGCTTGAGGCGGGCGACTCGCGGGACCGGGGTGGGCGACTCGCAGGACCGGGGCGGGCGACTCGCGGGGGCGGGGTGGGCGACTCGCGGGGTGGGGTGGGTGGGCGCGTCGGTCAGGACTGGACGAGCGGGAAGCCCGCGAGGCCGCGCCAGGCCAGGCTGGACATCAGCGCGACCGCCTCGTCGCGCGGCACGGCCTGGTCGGAGTCGAGCCAGTACCGGGCGGCCACCTGGCTGAGCCCGACGAGCCCGACGGCCAGCATGCGGGCGCGGGCGGCGTCGAGTCCGGCGTCGGTGGTGACGGCGTCGGCGACCGAGTCGATGCAGCGGGTGAGCGCCCCGTCCACCACGGCGGCGGCCTCCGGCTCGCTGCGCAGGTCGGACTCGAACACCAGGCGGTAGGCCTGGCCCTCGCCCGCCACGAAGTCGAAGTACGCGCTGACCGCGCCGTGGACCCGCTCCTGGTTGTCGGTGGTGGTGCTGATGGCCTGCTCCACGCGGGTGACCAGCTCGTCGGCGTAGGTGGTGAGCAGCGCCCGGTAGAGCTCGAGCTTGCCGGGGAAGTGCTGGTAGAGCACCGGCTTGCTGACCCCGGCCCGTTCGGCGATGTCGTCCATCGCCGCGGCGTGGTAACCGTGGGCTGCGAACACGTCACGGGCGGCCAGCAGCAGCTGGGCCCGTCGTGCTGTGCGGGACAACCGGCCACCGCGCTGCGCCGGCGCCGACGTCTCGGACATGCGGATCGCCTCCGTTCGTCCGCCCGGCTGGGCGGAGTGCACACCCTACCGGTGGGTAGGACGGAATCCACGCAACCGCAGGCTGTTGGTCACCACAAACACCGAGCTGAACGCCATCGCGGCTCCCGCGATCATGGGGTTCAGCAGCCCGGCGGCGGCCAGCGGCAGGGCGGCGACGTTGTAGGCGAACGCCCAGAACAGGTTGCCCTTGATCACGGCGAGGGTGCGCCGCGACAGCCGGATGGCGTCGACGGTGTCCAGCAGGTCGCCGCGAACGAGGGTGAGGTCGCTCGCCTCGATCGCGGCGTCGGTGCCGGTGCCCATGGCCAGGCCGAGGTCGGCGGCGGCCAGCGCTGCCGCGTCGTTGACCCCGTCACCGACCATCGCGACGACCTTGCCCTCGGCCTGCAGCCGCTTCACCACGGCGGCCTTGTCCTCCGGCGCCACCTCGGCGATCACCGCGTCGGCGGCGATGCCGACCTCGGCCGCCACGGCGCGCGCGGCGGCCCCGTTGTCGCCGGTGAGCAGCATGGCCGTGAGACCGAGCCGGTGCAGTTCACGCACCGCTTCCGCGCTGCTGGGCTTCACCGTGTCGCCCACGACGACCAGTGCCCGCGCGACCCCGTCCCAGGCCACCCCGACGGCCGTGTTGCCGTCGGCCTCGGCTGCGTCCCGGGCCGCCGCGAGGTCGGGAGGCAGCGTGATGTCGTGCTCCGCGAGCAGCGCCGGACGTCCGACGAGCACCGCGTGCGCCACCACCTCCCCGGTCGCGTCGTCCTTCGACAGGAGCTCCGCGACCACGCCGCGCACGCCGAGCCCGGGGAGGCTCTCGAACTCGGCCACACCGGGGAGGGTTCCGGTGGCCGTCTCGGCGGCCGCGGCGATCGCGCGGCCGATCGGGTGCTCGGAGGCTGCTTCCACGGCGCCGGCGAGACGCAGCGCCGGGTCCTCCTCGACCCCGTCGACGGTGTGCACGCCGCGGACCTCCATGGCGCCGGTGGTGACGGTGCCGGTCTTGTCCAGCACGACGGTGTCCACCCGCCGGGTGGACTCCAGCACCTCCGGGCCCTTGATGAGAATCCCCAGCTGCGCGCCGCGGCCGGTGCCGACCAGCAGGGCCGTGGGCGTGGCCAGCCCCAGTGCGCACGGGCAGGCGATGATCAGCACGGCGACCGCGGCGGTGAAGGCCGGGGCGGCGCCGTCGCCCGTGCCCAGCCAGAACCCCAGCGTCGCGACCGCGATCGCGATCACCACCGGCACGAAGATCCCCGAGACCCGGTCGGCGAGGCGCTGCACCGCCGCCTTGCCGTTCTGCGCGTCCTCGACGAGCCGGGCCATCCTGGCCAACTGGGTGTCGGCTCCGACCCGCGTGGCCCGCACGACGAGCCTGCCCCCGGCGTTGACGCAACCTCCGACGACCGTGTCGCCGGGGCGGACCTCGGCAGGAACCGACTCGCCGGTGACCATCGACGCGTCGACGGCCGAGCTGCCGTCCTCCACCTCGCCGTCGGTGGCGATCGTTTCGCCCGGACGGACGACGAACCGGTCGCCGACGCCGAGCCGGCCGATCGGGATGCGCACCTCGGACCCGGCCCGCAGCACCGAGACGTCCTTCGCGCCCAGGTCGAGCAGGGCCTGCAGGGCCGCGCCCGCCCGGCGCTTGGAGCGGGCCTCGACGTACCGGCCGGCGAGGATGAACACCGTGACCGCAGCGGCGACCTCGAGGTAGATCGCGTCCGCCCCGGCGCCGGGTGCGACGGTGAAGGTGAACGGGTGGGTCATCCCCGGGGTGCCCGCGGTGCCGAGCAGGAGCGCGTACAGCGACCAGCCGAGCGCGGCGAGCGTGCCCATCGAGACGAGCGTGTCCATCGTGGCCGCGCCGTGGCGCAGGTTGGCCCACGCCGCCCGGTGGAACGGCCACGCCCCCCACGCGACGACGGGCGCGGCGAGGGTGAGCGAGATCCACTGCCAGTAGGTGAACTGCAGCGCGGGCACCATCCCGAACGCGACCACCGGCGCGGCCAGAACGGTCGAGAGGATCAGCCGGTGGCGCAGCGCGTGCGTCGGGTCGAGGGCGGCGGTCGGAGTCTCACCGGGTTCGGCCGACGGCGGCCGAGGCAGCTCTGCGGTGTAGCCGGCCGCCTCCACCTGCTCGACGAGCGCCGCCGGCTCCACGTCGGCCGGGTAGTCGACGCGCGCCTTCTCGGTGGCGTAGTTGACCGTCGCCGTGACGCCGGGGAGCTTGTTGAGCTTCCGCTCCACCCGGTTGGCGCAGGACGCGCAGGTCATGCCCCCGATGCTCAGCTCGATCCGGCTCAGGGCGGCCGGCGGTGCGCCGCCGGTGGCGGGGTCGGGCGTGGTGGGGGAGATCAGTGCCTGGTCGATCGACGATTCGCTGGCCAGGTTGCTCATCGAGCCTCCCGCGTCGGGACGGTGAACTCGGCGGTGCGGACTGTGCCGTGGTGCCGGAAGTTGAGGAAGAGGCGGTAGGTGCCGGCAGTGGGCACGTCGGCGGTGAACGCGATTCCCGGCCCGGAGCGGTCGGTGGGTGCCGGCGTGGCGGCGTCGGGATGGACGTGCAGGTAGGTGAGGTCGCTCTGGCGCAGCGCGACGAGATGGCCGAACGCGCCCAGGTAGGGCTCGAGGTCGGTGACCGCCGCGCCATCCCGGCTGACCGTGGCGAAGACCTGCGACGGGCCACCGGGGACGAGATCGCCGTCGAGACGCACCTGGTAGCCGTCGACCAGCGCCACCCGGGAGGGCGCTGACGGGATCGGCTCGAAGTCGCCCGCGGCGAACAGGTCGGTGCCGAGGACGAGTTCGGGTCCGCCGGTGGGGACGAAGTCGGCGTAGACGCGGTACACCCCGGCCTCGCGGAGTGTGATCGGGACGCGCCAGACGCCACCCGGGCCGAGTGTGGGATGCAGATGCTGGAAGCCGGAGGCGTCGCGCCGCACGACGATGAGATGCAGCCGCTTCTCGTGCTCGACGTCGAACGCCGTGACGGGCCTGCCGTCCGAGCCGGTGATGGTGAAGGCGAACTCGCCGGAGGCCCCGGGACGGTATGTGGTGGTCTTCGGGACCAGTGTGTAACCGGCCGCCGTGTCCACGAGACCCGCGGACACGACCTCGTTCGACCCGTGGGAGTGCCCGGCGGCGGGGGCGGCAGCGGTGGGGTGGCCCCCGGCGCCGTGCATATCGCCGCTGGTCGGCAGCGGCGCGGCCACGGGCGGTGCGGGTGCGGGTGTGGTGACACCGACGGCAGCGCCGATGCTCCACGCCGCCCCGAAGGCCAGCGCCAGCGCTGCCGCGTAGGCCGACAGCCGCACCGCTGCGTTCATCCCCCGCCTCCCGTTGCTCCCGTCTGTACAACGGGCGCGACGCCGTTTCGATAGCGCCATTGGCCGTGAAAATACCAGAGGGGGGTATTTGATACCGGCTTTCGCACCCCACTGCGGGGTGGCAGCGAGGGCCGGAGGGTGGCCGCGGCGCCTTCCATCAGGTATTCCTCGGTTGGTGTCCTCCGCCGCGCACGCCTTCGTCCGCCCGTTCGTCGGCCGGACCGCGCCTGCTCCGGTGGCCCCGGAGGTGGCGCCGCTCGCCGACCCCGCCACCATGCCCCGCCGCGACCCGCACCAGCAGCCGTGGCCGGGCCGGGAGGTCACCTCGGGTGGGGTGACGTTGCACGTGCGCGAGACGCCCGGCCCGGACGGCGTGGTGGCCGTGTACGTGCACGGGCTGTCCGGCTCGGCCACGAACTGGACCGACGTCGCAGGCCTCCTCAGCCCGCGGGCGGAGGGGATCGCCGTCGACCTGCCCGGCTTCGGGCTGTCGCACCCGCTCGCCTCGCGCGACTACTCACCAGCAGGACACGCCGATGCGCTGCTGTGCTTCCTGGCGGGCCAGGGCCGTCCGGTGCACCTGCTGGGCAACTCCTTCGGCGGCGCTGTCGCGATGACCGTGGCCGCACGGCGTCCGGAGCTCGTCCGCACGCTCACCCTGATCTCGCCCGCCGTCCCGGACCTCCGGCCTGATCCGCGCCGGGTGTCCGACCCCCGGATGCTGCTCGCGATGCTGCCGGTGCTCGGCCGATGGGCCAGGGCGGAGCTGGCGGCCCAGAGCCCGCGGGCCCGGGCCGACCAGGTGGTGCGGCTGTGCTTCGGCGACCCGAGCCTCGCCACCGAGCACCGGCTCGCGGAGACCGCCGCGGAGTTCGAGGCCAGGGCCCGGCTGGAGTGGGCGCGGGAGGCCGTCGAGCTCACCGGGAAGGCGATGATCGCGAGCTGGCTGCGGAGGGGATCGCTGTGGTCGACGGCGGCCAGGGTGAAGGCGCCGACGCTGGTGGTGTGGGGCGACCGGGACCGGCTCGTGGCGCCCCGGCTCGCTCGGCGCACGGTCGCGACGGTGCCCGGGTCGCGACTGCTGATGCTCCCCGGCGTCGGACACGTCGCCCAGATCGAGGCCCCCGACGAGGTGGCACGGGCCGTTGCCGGCATGTGGGATGCCGTGGCGGCAGGTCGCTGGTAGGACTGGTCGTACGGGGAAGATTCGGCCCGGTCACGGCGTTCCCCTCAGCAGGTATCGAAGATCTCGCAGGACGACCGAACGAGGAGTTCCCACCATGGCGTTACCGCCGCTCGTGGAGCCGGCCGCCGAACTGACCAAGGAAGAGGTGGAGCGCTACAGCCGCCACCTCATCATCCCCGACGTCGGGATGGCTGGTCAGAAGCGGCTGAAGAACGCGAAGGTGCTGGTGGTCGGGGCCGGCGGCCTGGGCAGCCCGGCGCTGTTGTACCTGGCCGCAGCGGGCGTCGGCACGCTCGGCATCGTGGAGTTCGACGTCGTCGACGAGTCCAACCTGCAACGGCAGGTCATCCACGGCCAGTCCGACGTCGGCCGGTCGAAGGCGGAGTCGGCGCGCGACTCCATCAAGGAGATCAACCCGTTCGTCGAGGTGCGGCTGCACGAGACGCGGCTCGAGAGCTCCAACGTGCTCGACGTCTTCCGGGACTACGACCTGATCCTGGACGGCACCGACAACTTCGCCACGCGCTACCTGGTGAACGACGCCGCGGTGTTGCTGGGCAAGCCGTACGTCTGGGGCTCGATCTTCCGCTTCGAGGGTCAGGCGTCGGTGTTCTGGGACGACGCCCCCAACGGCAAGGGCCTCAACTACCGCGACCTCTACCCCGAGCCGCCGCCGCCCGGGATGGTGCCCTCGTGCGCCGAGGGTGGCGTGCTGGGCGTGCTGTGCGCGTCGATCGGCTCGATCATGGTCAACGAGGCGATCAAGCTGATCACCGGCATCGGTGAGCCGCTGCTCGGCAGGCTGATGGTGTACGACGCCCTCGAGATGAGCTACCGCACCATCAAGATCCGCAAGGACCCGAGCTCGCCGAAGATCACCGAGCTGATCGACTACGACGCGTTCTGCGGCGTGGTGTCCGACGACGCGCAGTTCGCGGCGGCAGGCAACACGATCACCGCCCTCGAGCTGAAGGAGATGATCGACGCGAGCAAGGACTTCGCGCTGATCGACGTCCGGGAGCAGAACGAGTACGAGATCGTCAGCATCCCGGGCGCCACGCTCATCCCGAAGGACCGCATTCTTTCGGGAGAGGCGCTGTCGGAGATCCCGCAGGACAAGCCGGTGGTGCTGCACTGCAAGTCGGGCGCCCGGTCCGCCGAGGCGCTGGCCGCGTTGCACAAGGCGGGTTTCAAGGACGCCGTGCACGTCGGCGGCGGCGTGCTGTCGTGGATCAAGCAGGTCGACCCGTCACTGCCGTCGTACTGAGCTGCGGCGGGATATCACCTCAGCGCGCGCGGTGAGGCCGATACCCGAGCAGTAGCACCGAATGTCGTAACAGAGGGCCGGGTCGCCGAGGCGACCTGGCCCTTTCTGTACGGAGAGTGACCCTGACCAGGGGCGCCGCGCCGGATGGAGCAGTGACAAAAGATCGTCTGTCCGGGTACCGTTCCGATCTCGGAAAGATCAAGACGGATCCTGCGGCGCCGTGGCGTTGGGGTGCGCGCAGTGCGCAGCAACGGTGGCCTGACGGAGCGGCCGCCGTTTCGGCGCGCCGTCCGTCACCCGGCGATGGGGGTCGCACTGGTGGACGACAACGCGAGACGCTGCGCCCTGCCCGGGTGCGACACTCCGATCGAGGACATTCCGGGGAGGGCCACCCGGCGCTACTGCTCGGCGGCGCACCGCGTTGCTGCCCGCCAGGCCCGGCGCGCTTCCATGCGACCCGATCAGAACGCGCGTCTCGCGGAGACCCTGCCGTGGCTCGTCGAACCCGTCGACGAGGTGCCGGCCGAGTACCCGCGCAACCGCGCCGGACGCGTCGAGAGCCCGCGCGCCGAGGTGGCCGCCCCTCCCGTCCGCAGCTCGCGGGCCGGCGGCATCGCCGCCCGGGTGCGGGCCGGGCTGGTCCGCGGCGCCGACGAACCGCCGACGCGGAGACGGCGAGCCGTTGCGGTGCTGGGCGTCGCGGGGATCCTGGCAGGTGGTTACGCCGTCACGGCGTCGGAACCGGCGAGCACGGTTCGCGCCGTGCCCGCCCAGCCCGCGCCGGGGCCGGAGTCGGAGACCGAGTGGGTCGCCCGCGCGCAGGTCACCCTGACGTCGGTGAACCGCCAGCTCGACACGATCGCCCAGACCGAGGACGCCTGGAACCGGCTGCCGGAGGAGCGCCGTGCCGCCGTGTCACCGGAGCCCGTGCAGGCGTTGAAGGACCGCAAGGCCCTGCTCGAACGGCGCAAGGCCACCCTCCAGTCGCAGATCGACACCTATCGCTCCCTCGACCGCACGAAGGACGACCTCAAGCTCACCGAGCAGCACCTCGACGCGGTGGAGAAGGCGCTGCAGGACCCACCGGCCGAGCCACAGCGCTCCCCGGAGCAGGCGTCGGTGATCGCCGCCCTCGACGAGCAGCGCGACCTGCGCCTGCGCCAGCGGGACGCGAAACGCGAGGAGTTGGAGAGCCTCGAGAAGGGTGTGGAGAGCGCGCTGCGCGCCCCCCTGCCCGACGACGGTCAGGCGACCGCCGAGGTGAGCAACGAGGTCCTCGACGTCATCCGGACCGGTGGTCGCGGCGGCGGCGACGAACGCAAGCGTGGATCCGCCCCGCGCCGGCCGGATGTCCTCGCACGCGAGGAACGGCAGCAGCGGGAACGCCAGGACACTCCGACCGGCGGTCCCCCCGACCCCCGTGGCCCGGGCGACGAGACGGCGAAGCGCAGCGGCGACCCGGATCGGCGCCCGGCCGGAGCCGACCGCAGCGGGCAGAGCGGCGACAACCGCATCGGCCCGGTGGTCGGGCTCGGGGGCGCCGTGGCCGACCTGGTGACCGGTGGAGGCGAGCGCACCCGCGACAACGGCGGGGCTCGCGCTGCAGGCGGCGGTGCCGACCGCCGCCCGGACGCCGCACGCACCAGGGGTGATCGGAGCGACGGCGGTGCCCGGTCCGGTGTTGCGTCGGCTGCGTCCGGTGCAGTGGCCGGGGTGGCGGGTGCCGTCGGGGGCGTGCTGGGCGGTTCCGGGGCGGGCGACGGTCAGCGTGGTGGCGGTGAGGACGGCGGCAGCCGCAACGGAGGCCGGGAGAACGGCGGCCGGGGCGGTGTCGCGTCGCCCGCGTCCGGTGCGGTGGACGGGATCACGGGCGCGGTCGCGGGCGTGCTGGGCGGCGGCGCGACCAGCGACGGTCAGCGCGGTCGTGGTCGCGGTCAGGACAGGGCGCGTGACAGTGACCGGGGCGGCGATGACGGGGCCCGCGCGGGTGGTGGAGCGCGGTCCGGTGTTGCGTCGGCTGCATCCGGTGCGGTGAGCGGGATCGCCGGTGCCGTCGGGGGTGTGCTGGGTGGCTCCGGGGCAGGTGATGGTCAGCGTGACCGCGGTCAGGACGGCGGGAGCCGTGACAGCGATCGGGACGGCGGCCGGGAGAACGGTGGCCGGGGCGGCGATGGCGGGCCCCGTGCGGGTGGCGGTTCGTCCTCGGGCGGGGGTGCCCGGTCCGGTGTCGCGTCGGTTGCGTCCGGGGCGGTGGACGGGATCGCCGGTGCCGTCGGCGGCGTGCTGGGTGGCGGTGCCCGGGAGGACCGCAGTGAGAGCGGCAGCCGTGCGGGTCGCGGGCAGGACGGTCGCGGTCAGGACAGCGGTGGCCGGGACGCCGCGCGCACCGGCGGTCGAGGGGCCGGCGGCGGGAACCGGGATGCCGGAGAAGCCGGTGGCCGGGAGAGCGGTGGCCGGGACAGCGGTGGTGCGACCGCCGGCAACCGCTCCGGGGGTAGCGGCTCTTCCGGGGATGACCGCGCCGCCGGCCTGATCCGGCAGGTCAGCCGGGTGATCGGCGGCGAGGGGTCCGGGGGGAACCGGTCCGGCGGCCAGTCGGACGCCGGCAGCGGGAGCCGTGGCGACCGGGACAGCGGCGACAGCGGCCGCGCCCGGTCGGGCGGTGCCAGTGAGGGCCGGAGCGGCGGCGAGAGCGGCCGGGCCCGGTCGGGAGACCAGAGCGGTAGCCGCGGCGGCGGCGAGTCGTCGGGCGGCAGCCGGTCGGGTGGCGGGTCGTCGCGCGGCTCCGGCGACCAGGGTTCTGGCAGCCGGGGTGGCTCGTCGTCCGAGGCGAAGATGGCCCGGGCCGTGCTCGGTGCGGTCGGTGCGGCCCGGCAGATCGACTCGGCTCTGCGTAGCCGCGGGGGGTCCGACGGCGACAGCGGCTCCGACCGTTCCGAGAAGTCGGCCCGCTCCGGCTCACGCGAGAGCGGCGGGTCGGGAGGCTCCGGGCGGAGCCAGAACGCGAAGCGCGCCGATTCGTCGGAGTCGAGGTCGTCGGAGTCGAGGTCGTCCGAGTCGCGGTCGTCGCGGTCGGACGGGGAGTCGTCGCGGTCGGAGTCCTCCGGGTCGAAGGCTCCTCAGTCGAAGGCGCAGCGGCTGAAGTCCCAGGAGTCGGGCCGGCGACAGTCCGAAGGGTCGTCGGGGCGCAGCCAGGGCAGCGGATCGAAGGCCGAGAAGGCGTCGCACGACTCGAGCCGGCAGTCGTCGTCCGGCTCGTCGGACGACTGACGTGCGCGGCCGATACCACGCACAACGGGATCAGCTCCGCGTGGCGGTCCCGTCCCACGGCGTGTCGCAGGTAGCGTGCCGACCGTGACAGGTGTCCCCGTCCTCCCGCAGGTCGCCCTGGTCGGGAGCGCCTTGCCACAGCACGTCCGCACGGCGTTCGGCGTGGGGGAGTCCGAGCCACGCCCGGTGGTCTGGGCGGGCCGGCGCGCGTGGCACTGCGGGGACGTCCTGGTCCGGCCGGTTGCCGACAACGCGGTCGCCGCGTGGTCGGCCCGCGTACTCGAGGGGCTGGAGGTGGAAGGGCTGAGGCTGGCGCGCCCGATCCGCTCCTCCGACGGTCGGTGGGTGGTGGCCGGCTGGGCTGCGAGCCGTTTCGTCGCGGGCACCATCGAGCCGCGCCACGACGCGGTGGTCGAGGTCGCCACCCGGCTGCACGCGGCCACCGCCGCGCTGCCCCGGCCGCGGTTGCTCGACGATCGCGACGACCTGCTCACGCGCTCCGCGGCGGGAGCGTTCGGGGAGCGCAGGCTGGCGCTCGACCAGGCAAAGGGCGGCGAGCTCTACACCGCGCTGACCACCTACCGCAGGCCGATCCGGAGCGCCCCGCAGGTGGTGCACCCCGAGCTGTTCGGCGCCGTCCTGTTCGACCACGACGGCCGGCCGGCGCTCATCGAGCTGACGCCCGGCTGGCGCCCGAAGGAGTGGGCGGCGGCCGTCGTGGTGGTCGATGCGCTCGCATGGGGCGGCGCCGACGACGAGCTCATGAAGCGGTGGGCTCGCCTGTCGGAGTGGCCGCAGATGCTGCTGCGCGCGCTGCTGTACCGGCTCGCGTTGCACGCCCAGCACCCCGAGGCCTCGGCGCGCACCCTGGCCGGTCTCGACCGGGTGGCGCGCCTGGTGGCTCCGCTGCTCTGACGAGCAGGTGTCAGCGGGCCGGTACCTCCGACGACGTGGCGAACCGTGCGACGGTGCCGGCTATCGCGTCGGTGAAGTCGTCGAGCGCCCCCCGGTCGAGGGTGGCGGCCCGGTCGCACGCCGCGTGGTAGCAGACGTCGTAGACCTGCCCGGCCTGCCCGCCCCAGGCCTGTGCCTGCTCGGGCGTCATGACGCCGGCGTCACCGGCGAGGACGCCACCGGAGGGGATCCCGGCTTCGACGAACGGGGCGTAGTCCGAGTCGCCCTCGAACGGGTACAGCTCGGCCGTGATGCCGGTGGCGGCCATCTCCTCCATGAGCACGCGGCCCACTGCGGCCGACCCGGGTGGCCCGGACCGGGAGCCCCGGCCGCTCGCGCCGCCCTGGACGAAGTAGGCGGCGTTCGGTGAGGCCAGCATGTCCAGGTTGAGATAGAGGGCGATGGCGGCCCGGTCCTGCTCCGAGAGCCCCTCGACGTACTCGGTGGAGCCGACCATGTCGTCCTCCTCCGCTCCCCAGAATGCGAAGCGGACGGCGTTGGTGACCTGCGGGGAGCCGCCCATCCGCGTGGCGATCTCGAGGAGGGTGGCCACACCGGAGGCGTTGTCGTTGATCCCTGGGCCCTCCGGCACCGAGTCGAGGTGTGCCCCGGCCAGCACCACGCGGTCGGGCGAACCGGTGCGGGTCTGCGCCACGACGTTGCGGATGAGGCTCTGCTCACCACGGTTGCGGTACCTGAAGGTCGGGGTGGTGACATCGAAGCCGGCGTTGCGCAGAACCCCGACCACGTAGTCGACGCTCGCGTCGTAGCCCGGTCCCGGCGAGGCGCGGTTGCCCCCGTTGCGGTCCGCGATCTGTTCCAGCGCCGACGCGTGGGTCATGGCGCCCGCGCCGGTCGCACCCTCCACCAGTTGGCTGCGCAGCGGACCGGCGTCGCTGGGGACGGGCCCCGGGTTCGAGCCGGTCGACGTGCAACCGGCGAGAACAGCGGCGATGACCGCGAGGACACCTGCGGTCCACACGGCGGATCGGTGCCGGGCCCCGGACGGGTGCGTCCGCACCCGTTCAGCGCTGTTGTCGGCTCCACGCACTTCTGCCTCACATCCGCGCCCAGGGTGAGTGAGCGCTGCTTTTCGTTCATGTCACACGGAACCGACTGCGTGGTAACGCGCTGTTCCTAGCGTTGCCCGCGACGGCAGCGACGCCTACGGACGCCCCGAGTGGCGTCCGCCCTACTCGACCTCAGCCCACCCGGAGGCCCGGCGTGACGACGTCACCTGACGCACATCCTGCCCGAAACCGGCTCGCCGGGCGCTGGATCGACCATTGGGACCCCGAGAATCCCTCTTTCTGGGAACGCACCGGGGCGAAGGTCGCTAACCGTAACCTCTGGTTCTCGATCCTCAGCGAGCACATCGGATTCTCGATCTGGTCGATCTGGTCGGTCCTGGTGCTCTTCATGGGCCCGGAGTACGGGATCGACGCGTCCCAGAAGTTCATCCTGGTGGGGGTCCCCACGCTGGTGGGCTCGGTGCTGCGGTTGCCGTACTCGTTCGCCGTGGCCCGCTTCGGTGGGCGGAACTGGACGATCTTCAGCGCCCTGATGCTCTTGCTCCCGACGATTTTCGCCGCGATCATCATGCAGCCGGGAACCTCTTTCGCGATGTTCCTCGTGGCGGCCGCGGTGGCGGGCGTCGGCGGTGGCAACTTCGCCTCGTCCATGACCAATATCAACACTTTCTTCCCCGACTCCCGTAAGGGCTGGGCGCTCGGGTTGAACGCGGGCGGTGGAAACATCGGCGTGCCGGTGATCCAGCTCGTCGGTCTGCTGATCATCGTGACGGCCGGTGCCGGAGCGCCGCGAATCCTGCTCGGCGTCTACATCCCGCTGATCGTGGTGGCCGCGCTGCTCGCTGCGCTGAACATGGACAACCTGACGTCGGTGCGCAACGACACGGGAGCTTTCCGGGAGTCGATCCGGGAGAGCCAGACCTGGGTGATGTCGCTGCTGTACATCGGGACGTTCGGGTCGTTCATCGGCTACAGCTTCGCGTTCGGGCTGGTGCTGCAGAACCAGTTCGGCCGCACGCCGCTGCAGGCCGCCGCGGTGACGTTCATCGGCCCGCTGCTCGGTTCGCTGGTGCGTCCCTACGGCGGGAAGCTCGCCGACTCCTACGGCGGCGCGAAGATCACCTTCTGGAACTTCATCGCCATGGCGGTGGCCACGGGAGTGGTGCTGGTGGCCTCGGCGATGCACTCGCTCTCGCTGTTCACGGCCGGGTTCGTGCTGCTGTTCGCGCTCAGCGGAGTGGGCAACGGCTCCACCTACAAGATGATTCCGGCGATCTTCCGCGGGCAGGCCAGGACCGCGATCGCCGGCGGCGCCGAGGAGCAGCCCGCGCTGCTGCGCGCGCGGCGGATCTCCGGAGCGGTGATCGGCATCGTCGGGGCGGTCGGTGCCCTGGGCGGGCTCTTCATCAACCTCGCGTTCCGCGAGGCCTTCCTCACCGAGAAGTCCGGTGACCCCGCGTTCTGGTCCTTCCTCGCCTTCTACGTGGTGTGCACCGTGGTCACCTACGCCGTCTACCTGCGACCTACCGCGGCGGAGGCCACTCACCCGCGGTTCGCGCACGCCGGCGTGTGAGCCGCCCGGCAGCGGTTCTGGCGACGTCGAAGGGCGTCGCCACCCATTGCCCGTACTGCGCGCTGCAGTGCGGGCAGTGGGTCGACGGCAGCGGGAGCGTCGACGGGCGTGAGTTCCCCACCAACCGTGGCGGGCTCTGCCAGAAGGGGTGGACGGCGGGCACGCTGCTCACGCACCCGGAACGGCTGACGACCCCGCTCCTGCGCCCGTCGCGGTCGAACGATCTCGCGCCGGTGGGCTGGGATGCGGCGCTCTCGCACGTGTCGCGGCGACTCGCCGCGCTGCGCGCCGAGCACGGCCCCGACTCGGTCGCGGTCTTCGGTGCCGGTGGCCTGACCAACGAGAAGTCCTACCTGCTGGGCAAGTTCGCGCGGGTCGCGCTGGGCACGTCACAGATCGACTACAACGGCCGGTTCTGCATGTCCTCGGCTGCTGCTGCGGGCAACCGCGCGTTCGGCGTCGACCGGGGCCTGCCGTTCCCGGTCACCGACCTGGACGAGGCCGAGGTCGTGGTGCTCGCGGGAGCGAACATCGCGGAGACGATGCCCCCGCTGATGGGCCATCTCGGTGGGGCCCGGCTCGTGGTGGTCGACCCGCGGCGCACGCCCACGGTGGAGCGGGCGATCGCAGGCGGCGGGATCCACCTGCAGCCGGTGCCCGGCACCGACCTGGTGCTGGCGCTGGGGATGCTGCACGCCGCCGTCACCGACGGCCGGCTCGACGCCGACTACCTCGCCGACCGCACCACCGGGTTCGACGACGCCTGGCGGGTGGCGGCGCAGTGGTGGCCGGAGCGGGCCGAACGGGTCTGCGGGGTGCCCGCCTCCGACATGCGCACGGTGGTGGGGTGGCTGGGGGCGGCGTCGCGGCGGTACGTGCTCACCGCGCGGGGCGCCGAGCAGCACGCGCACGGCGTCGACACCGTGACGGCGTGGATCAACCTGGCGCTCGCGCTGGGCCTGCCGGGACGTCCGGGCTCGGGCTTCGGCACGATCACCGGACAGGGCAACGGGCAGGGTGGGCGCGAGCACGGCCAGAAGTCCGACCAGCTGCCGGGCTACCGCTCGATCACCGACCCGGTCGCCAGGGAGCACGTCGCGGGCGTGTGGGGCGTGCCGCCCGACGCGCTGCCGGGGCCGGGACGCAGCGCCACGGAACTGCTGGCCGCGCTCGGTCGCCCAGACGGCCCGAAGGCCCTGCTCGTGTTCGGCTCCAACGTGCTCGTGTCCGCGCCGGACGGGAACGCCGTGGCCGATCGGCTCGCCGCGCTCGACCTGCTGGTGGTGGCCGACGTCTTCCCCAGCGAGACGGCGTTGGCCGCCGACGTCGTGCTGCCCGTGGCGCAGTGGGCGGAGGAGGAGGGCACGATGACCAACCTGGAGGGCAGGGTGCTGCGCCGGCGCCGTGCGCTCCCCCCACCGGCCGGCGTGCGCACCGACCTCGAGGTGATCGCGGGGCTCGCCGCCGAGTTGGGTGCCGCGGGGTTCCCGGCCGACCCGCAAGCGGTGTTCGACGAGCTGCGCGTGGCGTCGGCGGGTGGGCCCGCCGACTACTCCGGGATCAGCTACGACCGGCTCGACGCCGGGGAGGCCCTCCACTGGCCCTGCCCCGCACCGCCGCCGGGTGCACCGGTGCACCCCGGCACCCCGCGGCTGTTCACCGAGCGGTTCGCGCACGCCGACGGGCGCGCGCGGGTGGTCGCCGTCGAGCACACCGAGGCGGCCGAGCTGCCCGACGCCGAGCATCCGCTGCGGGCCACCACGGGACGGGTGCTGGTGCACTACCAGTCCGGCGCGCAGACCCGGCGGGTGGCGGAGCTGGCCGGGATCGCGCCGGAGTCGTTCGTCGAGGTGCACCCCGACACCGCCACGCGCGCGGGGCTGGCCGACGGCGACCGGGCGCGGGTCGTGTCGCGGCGCGGCACCGCGACGGCGAGGGTGCGCTGCGTGCCGACGCTGCGGCCGGACACCGTGTTCCTCCCGTTCCACTTCGGGGGCGAGCAGGCGGCGAACCTCCTCACCAACCCGGCGCTGGATCCGATCAGCCGGATGCCGGAGTTCAAGGTGTGCGCGGTGCGGCTGGAGCGGATGGTCTGACGGCCACCACGCACATCCCCTGGCCACCGTGCACATGTCAGGACGTGTGCACGGTGGCCACCTGCTGTGTGCGGCCGGCCCCGGGTTGCGCTCACGCGTGCAGCCCACCGATGTGCGGTCCGGTTTACGCCGGCGTCACGCGCCGTCCCGCCCATGTAACTGGCGATGCCTACCGTCGGTGGTCGTGAGCAGGCGAATCGTTGTGGTGGGGCACGGGATGGTCGGCGCCCGGTTCGTCGAGGAGGTCCGCCGCCGGGACCCGCACGGAGCGAGGGTCCGGCTCACGGTTCTCGGCGCCGAGCCGCGCCCGGCGTACAACCGCGTTCTGCTGTCCACGGTGCTGGCCGGCGGGCTGTCGGCCAGGGCGGTGGAGCTGCACCCGGCCGGATGGGCGGCGCGCCAGCGGGTCGACCTCCGCCTCGGTGTCTCCGCCACCGCTGTCGACCGGGACCGCCGCGCCGTCCACACCGGGTCCGACGGGATCGAGCCGTACGACGAGCTCGTGCTCGCCACGGGCAGCCGCGCCTGGCTGCCCCCGATGGACGGTCTCGACGACGCGAGTGTGGCGACGTTCCGGGACATCGCCGACTGCGAGCGGATCATCGCCCTCGCCCACCCCGGTGCGCGGTTCGTCGTGCTCGGGGGCGGGCTGCTGGGCTGCGAGGCGGCCCGGGGGCTGGCCGGGCGCGGGGTGCGCGTCACCCTCGTGCACCCGAAGGAGCACCTGATGGAACGCCAGCTCGACGCCGGCGCGGGCGAGGTGCTGGCGGCCACGCTGCGCAGGCTCGGCGTCGACGTCCGGCTCGGGGTGGAGGCGCAGGCCTGGGAGCCGGGCTACGGGCTGCGCTGCCGCGACGACGAGCTCGTCGCGGCCGACGCGCTGGTGGTCGCCGCCGGAGTGCGGGCCGAGACGGACCTTGCGGCCGCCGCGGGCATCGCGGTGGACCGCGGCGTGCTGGTGGACGACCGGCTGGCCACCTCGGATGCGCGGGTGCACGCGATCGGCGACTGCGCCCAGCACGCCGGCACGGCCGCCGGGCTGGTGCAGCCGGGCTGGGAGCAGGCCGCGGTGCTCGCCGACCTGCTCACCGGAGCCGACCCCGTGGCGCGCTACGGGGGGACGCCGTCGGTCACCCGGCTGAAGGCGCGCGGGGTGGACCTCGCCACCGTGGGCGACCCGGCCGCCCTCGACCGGCCCGGCGCCGAGGTACTGCGCTTCGCCGACCCGGTCGGTGGCCGCTACGCCACCCTGGCACTGCACGGCGACCGCGTGGTCAGCGGCGCCATGATCGGCCTCCCCGACGCCGCGGCGTCCATGATCCAGTTCTACGACACGGGCTCGCCCGCCCCGGCCGACCGGCTCGGACTGCTGCTCGGCCGCGCCCTCCCCGGGGCGCCGGAGACCGCCGACCCCACCCGGCTGCCTGCGTCCGCGGTGGTGTGTCGCTGCAACACGGTGACGAAGGGTGCGCTCGTGGCCGCGTGGCGAGGTGGGGCCACCGACGTCGCCGCGCTCAGCCGGGCGACCCGCGCCGGCACCGGCTGCGGGAGCTGCGGCGACGCGGTCCAGGGGATCTGTACGTGGCTGGCCGAGAGCGACCCCCCGGTGCTCAGCCCGGTTCGACAGGAGGGTGCCGCATGAACAGCGTCGACCACAGGGAGCTCGTCGTCGTCGGCCACGGGATGGTCGGGCACCGGCTCGTCCAGACCGTGCGGGACCGTGATCCCGAGGGCACCTGGCGGATCACGGTCCTCGGTGAGGAGAGCAGGCCCGCCTACGACCGGGTCGCCCTCTCGTCCTATGTGGATGGGGTGAGCGCGCAGGAGCTGACGCTCCCCGCCGCGCCCGACCCGCTCGTGCGGCTGCACCTGGGCGACGCGGTGGTCGAGGTCGACCGCGACGCCCGGCTCGTGCGCACGGCCTCGGGACGGGAGCTGCGCTACGACGCGCTGGTCCTCGCCACCGGCTCGGTGCCGTTCGTGCCACCCGTCCCCGGTCGTGAGCTGCCCGGCTGCTTCGTCTACCGCACGCTCGACGACCTGGACGCGATCACCGCCGCCGCGCGGGACGCGATGGCGGCGGAACGCCCGGGGCGCCGCTCGGCCGTCGTCGTCGGCGGTGGGCTGCTCGGTCTGGAGGCCGCACGGGCGTTGCGCTCGCTCGGGCTCTCGCCGCAGGTGGTCGAGATCGCCCCGCGGCTGATGCCGGTGCAGGTCGACGAGGGCGGCGGCGCGCTGCTGCGCCGGCTGGTGGAGAACGAGGACCTCGCCGTGCGGTGCGGGGTGTCGGTCACCGGGATCGCAGAGCACCGCGGGCGGCTCGTGGCCTCCCTCTCCGACGGCATCGAGCTCGACGCCGACGTCGTCGTGTTCTCCGCCGGGATCCGTCCCGCCGACACGCTGGCCCGTGCGGCCGGCCTGCCGGTGGGGGAGCGCGGTGGCGTGCTCGTGGACAGCCGCTGCCGCACCACCGACGAGCACGTCTGGGCGATCGGTGAGGTGGCCGCCCTGGAGGGCCGCACCTACGGTCTCGTGGCCCCCGGGTACGCGATGGCCGAGGTGGTGGCCGACCGGCTGCTCGGCGGCACCGCCACGATGACCTCCACCGCACTGGACATGTCAACCCAGCTCAAGATGCTCGGCGTCGACGTCGCGAGCTTCGGTGACGCCCACGCCACCACGGCCGGTGCGCTGGAGGTGGTGGTCAACGACCCGGTCGCCGGCAGCTACGCCAAGCTCGTGGTGAGCGACGACGCGCGGACGCTGCTCGGGGGCGTGCTGGTGGGCGACGCGTCGAAGTACGCCACCTTGCGCCCGCTCGTCGGGGCCGCGCTGCCCGCCGACCCGGTCGCGATGATCGCGCCCGGCGGGGTGGAGATCGGCGCCGACGCCCTGCCCGACACCGCGCAGATCTGCTCGTGCAACGCCGTCACCAAGGGCGCTGTCTGCGACGCCATCGGCACCGGGGCCCACGACGTGCCGGCGCTCAAGGCGTGCACGCGGGCCGGCACCAGCTGCGGGTCGTGCGTCCCCGTCCTCAAGAAGCTGCTCGCGCAGGCGGGCGTCGAGCAGTCCACGGCGCTGTGCGAGCACTTCGCCCACAGCCGCGCCGAGCTGTTCGAGATCATCGCCGGCACGGGGATCCGGACGTTCTCCGAGGTCGTCGAGAAGCACGGCACCGGACGCGGCTGCGACATCTGCAAGCCGACCGTCGCGTCGATCCTCGCGTCACTGGGCAACGGGCACGTCCACGACGGCGAGCAGGCGGTCCTGCAGGACACCAACGACCACTTCCTGGCCAACCTCCAGCGCAACGGCACGTACTCGGTGGTGCCGCGGATCCCCGGTGGCGAGATCACACCGGAGGGCCTGATCGTGATCGGCGAGGTGGCTCGCGACTTCGGCCTCTACACGAAGATCACCGGCGGGCAGCGGATCGACATGTTCGGCGCCCGCGTTGAGCAGCTCCCGGCGATCTGGCGCCGGCTGGTCGACGCGGGGTTCGAATCCGGGCACGCCTACGGCAAGGCGCTGCGCACGGTGAAGTCCTGCGTGGGCACCACGTGGTGCCGCTACGGCCAGCAGGACTCGGTGGGCCTCGCCGTCGCGCTGGAGCTGCGCTACCGGGGGCTCCGCGCCCCGCACAAGTTCAAGTCGGGCGTCTCGGGCTGTGCGCGGGAGTGCGCGGAGGCCCGGTCGAAGGACTTCGGCATCATCGCCACCGAGCACGGGTGGAACCTCTACGTCGGCGGCAACGGCGGCTTCACCCCGCGCCACGCCGATCTGCTCGCGTCCGACCTCGACACCGACGAGCTCGTCCGCGTCATCGACCGGTTCCTCATGTTCTACATCCGCACCGCCGACCGGCTGCAGCGCACCGCGGCGTGGATCGAGGCCATGGACGGCGGCCTCGACCATCTGCGCGCGGTGATCGTCGACGACTCTCTCGGAATCTGTGCCGACCTGGAGGCCGCCATGGAGACCCACGTCAGCGGGTACGCCGACGAGTGGCGGGGGGTGCTGGACGACCCTGCGAAGCTGGAGCGGTTCGTGTCCTTCGTCAACGCGCCGGACGCGCCGGACCCGACGATCACCTTCGTCACCGTGCGGGGGCAGCCGGTGCCCGATCCCCGGGAACCGGTCGCGGTCGGGATGCCGGGGGTGCGGCGATGACGATCTCGCCGACCGTGACCGAGCGGGACAGCGCGCCCACCGCTTCCCCCGGGCCGCGCTGGCAGGCCGTGTGCCGCTACGACCGGCTGCTGCCCGAGCGCGGTGTCGCCGCCCTGCTCGGCGACGTGCAGGTGGCCCTGTTCCGGACCCACGACGGCACCGTCCACGCGATCGGAAACATCGACCCGTTCTCCGGCGCCGCCGTGCTCTCGCGGGGCATCGTCGGCGACCGTGCCGGTGTGGCGACCGTCGCATCGCCGGTGTACAAGCAGGCTTTCGACCTGGTCACCGGTCAATGCCTGGACGATCCGGACGTCGCGGTGCCGATCTACCCGGTCCGGGTGGCCGACGGGCTGCTCGAGGTCGGGTTACCGTGAACAGCGCCGTGGCAATCGACCCTCCTCGCACCGAGGTCCCGCCCCTGGCGGGTTTCACCGTCGGGGTCACAGCCGCGCGCCGGGCCGACGAGCTCGCCACGATGCTGGAGCGTCGGGGAGCGGTCGTTCAGCACGGCGCCGCGCTGCGGATCGTCCCGGTCGCCGACGACACCCAGCTGGCCGACGCCACCCGCGGCCTCATCGCCCGTCCGCCCGACATCACCGTGGCCACCACCGGCATCGGCTTCCGCGGCTGGGTGGAGGCCGCCGACGGGTGGGGGATCGGCGAGGAACTGCTCGCCGCTCTGGGCGCGGGGAAGCTGATCGCCCGCGGCCCGAAGGCACGGGGGGCGATTCGCGCGTCCGGGCTGATGGACACCTGGTCCCCGCCGTCGGAGTCCTCCGCCGAGGTGCTCGACTATCTCCTCGACGGCGCCTGCGACGGCCGCGGCGTCGACGGGCTGCGCATCGCCGTCCAACTGCACGGCGAGCCCCTCCCCGACGTGGTCGAGGCACTCACGGTGGCGGGTGCCGAGGTGATCGAGGTGCCGGTCTACCGCTGGCTGCCGCCCGTCGACATCGGCCCGCTCGACCGGCTGATGGACGGCGTGCTCACCGGCTGCGTGGACGTGCTGGCGTTCACCAGCGCGCCCGCCGCGGCCAGCCTGCTGGCCAGGGCCACCGAGCGCGGAGTGCGCGACGAGCTGCTCACCGCGCTGCGCGGGCCGGTCCTGTCGCTCTGCGTCGGCCCTGTCACCGCGGCGCCCCTCGAAGCCGTCGACGTGCCGACGGTGCAGCCCCAGCGGTCCCGCCTCGGGGCGATGGTGCGGCGCCTGGAGGCCGAGATGCCGGGGCGTGCGCGGCAGTTGCCCGTGGCCGGGCACTGGCTCGAGCTGCGCGGACACGCCGTGCTCGTCGACGGGGTGCTGCGCGGGGTGCCGCCCGCCGGGATGGCGTTGCTCCGCGCTCTCGCCCGCCGCCCCGGCCGGGTCGTGGCACGAGCCGAGCTGCTGCGCGCACTGCCAGGGGGCAGCGGCGACGAGCACGCCGTCGAGACGGCCATGGCGCGGCTGCGCACCGCCCTGGGTGAACCCAAGCTCGTGCAGACCGTCGTCAAGCGGGGGTACCGCCTCGCGCTCGACCCCGCCGCCGGTCCCGTCCCCGTCGGGGGGCACTGCCTGCACGGGGACAAGCGGTGAACCTGCTGCTCGCCGCGCACGGCACGCGTGACCCTGCCGGCGCGGTCGTCACCGAGCGGGTGGCGGCACGGGCCGCCGAGGCGCTGGGGGTGTGGGTGACGGCGTGCTTCGTCGACGTCCGCAGGCCCAGCCCGGCCGACGCGCTCGCCGAGCTGCCCGGCCCGTGCGTGGTGGTGCCCATGTTCCTCGCCGCCGGCTACCACGTGCGCGTCGACGTGCCCGCGCAGCTCGACGCCATCGGCCGCCGCGACGTCCTCCTCGCCCAGGCCTTCGGCCCCGATCCCGCACTCGTCGCCGCGGCCGCCGACCGGCTCGCCGCGGCCGGCGCGCGTGCCGACGACGCCGTGGTGCTGGCCGTGGCCGGCTCCAGCGACCCCTACGCCCAGGCCGACGGCGCCCGCGCGGCGCGCAGGCTCGGGCGGGTGCTCGGGCGCCCCGTCACGCTCGCCACGATCGCCACCGGCGGTCCCCGGGTGGGCGAGGCCGTGGCCGCGCTGCGGGCCGGTGGGGCCCAGCGGGTGGCGGTGGCGTCGTGGCTGCTGGCGCCGGGGTTGTTCCAGCGGCACCTGGACGGCTGCGGCGCGGACGTCGTCGCCGCGCCCCTCGCCGACCACCCGGCCGTCCTGAACCTGGTGCTGGACCGCTACGAAGCCGCCCTGGCGACCCGAACCCGCACAGCCTGAAGACGCCCCCACCCCCAGCACCCCCCAAGTTCAGGAAAGCCACTTTCAGGCCCTCTCCGGGCAGCAAAGTGGCTTTCCTGAACTTCAGAGGGCTCCGCGGCGGGGCGTGCGCGGGGGTCTCGGGAGGCGGCCGTCCACCAGGAGGATGCCTTCCGCTCTCAGGCGCGCGCTCTGCTCCACCGCGATGTGCGGGGCGCAGCTCCCGTCCGCCCGCAGGACCCGGTGCCAGGGGATGTCGTGGCCGTCCATCGCGAGGATCCGGCCCACGAGCCGCGGCGAGCGCAGGCCGGCGCGGGCGGCCACCTCGCCGTAGCTCGCCGTCTCGCCCGGCGGGATCGCCAGCACGACGGCCCGGACCCGTTCGACCGTCTCGTCGTCCATCGGCTCAGGGTGTCAGGAATTCGCGCATCGCCTGCGCGACCTCCTCGGTGCGCTCCAGGTAGAGCATGTGGCCTGCGTCGACCTCGGTGACGGTGAGCGCGTCGCCCAGCTCGGCGCGGCAGGCGTCCACCCAGGCGGGGCTGACGAAGTCGGCCTTCGTGGCCGGCAGCAACAGCGTCGGCGTGCCGGCGGGCGGGGTCAGTGCCGGGCGGGCCATCTCGCTCCACGCCACGACGGCGGTGGACCCGCAGTAGCGGTAGCGGTACCGGTCGCCGTCGCGCACGAGGTGCTCGGCGATCTCGGCGTCCACGAGGTCGTCCGCGATGCCCTCCCAGCGCTGCGCGCGGTCGGCACGGGCCATGGCGATGTCGGGGAAGGACTCGTCGGCGCGACTCGACTCGGCCGTCTCCAGCATGTCCTGCGGGTCGAGCCCGATCGCCGGGTCGAGCAGCACCAGCCGCTCGACGCGTCCCGGCGCGGTGCGGCTCAGGTGCACCGAGATCGCGCCGCCGTAGGAGTGCCCGGCGATCCGAACGCGCTGGAGGTCGAGCGCGTCGAGCACGCCCAGCACGTCGGACACGTGCTGCTCGATGTTCCACGGCGGTGTCCACGGGGAGCGGCCGTGACCGCGCAGGTCGACCGCGATGAACCGGAACTCCGGCAGTGCCTCGGCCAGCACCCGCCAGCGCGCGGAGTGGCCGGTGATGCCGTGCAGGGCGAGCACGGGCACCCCGTCGGACGGCCCGAAGGTGCGGACGTGGAGCGGCGCAGCAGTCATCCCCCCGATCCTGCCACCCGGTCGTGAGTGCCCCCTGTGGTTGCAGCAAAGCCACTTTGATGCAACGTGGTTGCCGCAACGTGGCTTTGCTGCAACTCGCCGGGCCGCCCGCGAGCGCTGTCGGGGCCTCGTGGTTGCATCGCCGCGTGTCCCGTCACGATCGCCCCGCCGGGCCCGCCGCGCTCGCGCCGGGCCTCGTCCGCAGGCCGCGGGCGGTGCCGGGCGAGCTGGTCTGGGACGACGCCGCGCGGCACGTGCTCGCCCACGAGGCAGGGCCGTTGCGGGTGGTCGGTGGGCCGGGCACGGGCAAGACCACGCTGCTCCTGGAGAGCATCGCCGCGCGGATCCGCGCCGGGGCGGATCCCGAGCGCACCCTGCTGCTGGTCGGCAGCCGGCGCGCGGCGGGGGAGCTGCGTGAGCGGATCGGCGATCTGGTCTACGGCCAGGACGACGCTGTGGCGGAACGCACGTCCCGGGAGCCGCTGGTGCGCACGGTGCACTCCTACGCGTTCGGGGTGCTGCGGCTGCACGCGGCCCGCAACGGGGATCCGCCCCCCCGGTTGCTGGCGAGCGCGGAGCAGGACGCCGTGGTGCGTGACCTGCTGGCGGGCGAGCTCGACGGCCCCGAGCGCGGGGGAGCTCCCGACTCGGGCTGGCCGGAGCGGCTGCGTCCGGCTCTCGGGCTGCCGGGGTTCGCCGCCGAGCTGCGCGAGCTGCTGCTGCGGGCGGCCGAACGCGGCCTCGGGCCGGAGGAGCTCACCGAGCTGGGCATCCGCCACGACATGCCCGAGTGGGCTGCGGCCGGGCGGTTCTTCCGCACCTACGAGCACGTCATCCTGCTGCGGGGGGCCGCGGGTCGCGGCGCGCCGCAGGCCACCGCCCCCGCTCTGGACGCTGCGGAGCTGGTGTCGGCCGCGCTCGACGCGCTGGCGTCCGATCCCGAACTGCTCGCCGCGGAGCGGGAGCGGGTCCGGCATCTGGTCGTCGACGACGCCCAGGACCTCGACCCTCAGCAGATGGAACTCGTGCGCGCGCTGGGCTCCACCGCCACCAGCGTGCTGCTCGCCGGCGACCGCGACCAGGCCGTGCTCACGTTCCGTGGTGCCGATCCGGGCGGCCTGCGCGCCGTCCAGGCCGAGACGGTCCTGCTCAGCGTCGACCATCGCAGCGCGCCGGCCGTGCGGGCGGCGGGCGCGCGGTTGGTGGCGCGGCTGTCCGGATCCGGATCGGGACGGGAGCGGGTGGCGCCACCGGGCGAGTCGGAGGGCCCGGAGGGCACGGTGGCGGTGCGGGTGTTCGGCTCGGCGTCGCAGGAGGCGGGCTGGGTGGCCGACCAGCTCCGCCGCGCCCACCTGTCCGACGGTGTGCCGTGGTCGCGCATGGCGGTGCTGTCCCGGTCCACCCGGCTGTCGCTGCCCACGCTGCGCCGGGCTCTGCTGGCCGCGGGCGTGCCGGTCGCCGCGCCGCCCGATGAGCTGCCGCTCGGGCGCCAGCCCGCGGTCCTCCCGCTGCTGATGGTGCTGCGCTGCGCCACCCGTCCTCTCGAGCTGGACGCCGACGCGGCCACCGCCCTGCTCACGTCGCCTCTCGGCTCGGGGGACCCGATGCGGATGCGCAGGCTGCGGCGGGGCCTGCTGCGGCTCGACGCCGGTACCCCTCCGGTGGACGCGCCACCGGAGCCGGAGCCGGAGCCGCCGGACGACGGCGAGCAGTCCGCGCGCCCGGTCGACATCGAGCGGTCGGGGAGCGATCCGTTGCTGGTCGCGGCGCTGCGGTCGGCCGCGGAGGGGCGTCCCGACCCACTCGTCGCGCTCCCCCCGCAGGACACGGCGCCGCTGCGCCGCGTCGGCACGCTGCTGGCCATCGCGGGCCACGCCGCACGCGACGGCGAGAGCGCCGAGGAGGTGCTGTGGCGGGTCTGGCAGGCCTGCGGGCTCGGGTCGCGGTGGAGCGAGGCCAGCGCCCGCGGCGGCCCGGTCGGCGCCGCGGCCGACCGCGACCTCGACGCCGTGCTCGCCCTCTTCGACGTCGCCGCCCGCCACACCGACCGGTTGCCGGGTGCAGGCGTGGCGAGCTTCCTCGAGTACCTCGCCGACCAGCAGCTCCCCACCGACTCGCTCGCGCCGCGGGCGCCCAGGGGCGACGCGGTCTCACTGCTCACCGCCCACGCGGCCCGCGGGCGCGAGTGGGATGTCGTGGCCGTGCCCGGCGTGCAGGAGGGCAACTGGCCCGACCTGAGGCTGCGCGGCAGCCTCCTGGGCAACGAGCGGCTCGTCGACCTCGTGGGCGGCGTGGCCGAGCCCGGAGAGACCGTCTCGCGGATCGCGCCCCTGCTCGCCGAGGAACGCCGCCTGTTCTACGTCGCGTGCACCAGGGCCCGGCACACGTTGCTGGTCAGCGCGGTGCAGGGGGAGGACGAGCAGCCCTCGCGCTTCCTCGACGAGCTCGACCCCGTGCCGGCCACGCAGGCCGACCGCCCGGTCTATCGGCCGGGCCGCTCACTCGTGCTGGCCGAGCTGGTGGGCGAGCTGCGGAGGGCCGTGTGCGCCGACCCGGGAGACGACCCGGCGGCCGCGGAGCGCCGTCGTCGCGCGGCGGTGCAGCTGGCCCGGCTCGCCGCCGCCGGGGTGCCCGGCGCCCGCCCCGACGACTGGTACGGGCTGGCTCCCGTCTCGAGCGACGCTCCGCTACGCACGCCGGGAGAGGTCGTGCCGGTGTCGCCGTCGGACGTGGAGAAGATCGTCCGATGCCCGCTGCGGTGGGTGCTGGAGCGCCACGGCGGCGGCGAGGTGGGGGCGCTGGCCGCCGTCACCGGTTCGCTGGTGCACGCGTTGGTGCAGGCCAGCGCGGCCGGTGCGGAGGACGCCGAGCTGGAGGTCGCCCTGCGCTCGGCATGGTCGCGCCTCGACGCGGGTGCGCCGTGGTTCGGTCGCCGCGAGCTGTCCCGGGTGCAGGGGATGCTGGCCGCGTTCGACGGCTGGGTGCGGGCGAGCCGGGCGGAGGGGTTACGGCTGGTGGCCGTCGAGCAGCCGGTGCAGCTCGACCTCGCGGGCGACGAGCCGGGCCTTCACCTGGTGGCCGACGCCGACGCCGCGGAGAACGACACGGCGGGCCGGGGCGCCCCGCGGCTGCGGCTCCGGGGGCGGGTCGACCGGCTGGAGGTCGATCCGGAAGGGCGGCCGGTGGTCGTCGACGTGAAGACGGGCCGCACGGCCGTCAGCGGTCGGGCGGCCGCCGAGCACCCGCAGCTGGCCGTCTACCAGCTTGCGGCCGCGCTCGGCGCGTTCGGTGAGCTGCTGGAGCCGGGAGCGCGCCCCGGCGGCGCGCGGCTCGTCTACCTCGCCGACCAGAAGGCGAACGGGCAGGTCAAGGAGCCCGTCCAGCCGCCGCTCGACGACACCGAGCTGGCCCGCTGGGAGGACGTGCTGCGCCACTGCGCCGACGAGACGTCCGGGGCGCAGTTCATCGCGAGGGTCGGCCCCGACTGTGACCGCTGCCCCGTCCGGGTCAGCTGTCCGCTCAGCGAGGCCGGTCGGCAGGTCACCCAGCCGTAGAACCGGAACGGGCCGGCCTGGCCCCACCACGGTCACGCTGTGCGAGATCCGCTGATCGGCCAGGTCGTTCCGGCTCGCCCGGGTGGGTGGTCCGGACGGAAGGATCACAGCGGGTACGGTGCGTCGGCACACCGCGCTCCCGCGGCTCCCCGCCCCGGTGTGCTTGCCAGGAGGTGCGATGTCCCGGACCGCGAGACGGATGCGGTCAGCCGTCGCCTGCGCCGGACTCGTCGTGTTGCTCGCCGCATGTGCCGGTGGCCCGGGGTCGAGCAGCGCCGCGCCCGACAACGCGCCCGACCTGTTCCAGGCGCTCCCGCCGACGTCCACCGTTCCGGAGCCGACGCCGACCACGTCCGCCCCCACCACGACCCCGAAGCCCACGTCCGGCCGTCCGTCGGCCACGCCGGGTCCCCATTCCGGAGGCGCCCGCGGTGCATCGGGGCCACACGCCCCCACCGGCTCGGGCGGCGGCGGGGTCAAGTGGCAACCCGCCGGGGGCGACGAGTTCAACGGCCCGGACCTCGACTCCAAGGGCTGGGACCTCTACGACAGCGTCGGCGGCTTCGGCACCGGCTTGCGCAAGCCGGAGGCGATCAGCCAGTCCGACGGCACGCTCAAGATCACAGCCAAGGGTGACGTCTCCGGCGGGATGGGCCAGACCACCGGGCAGCTCTACGGGCGCTGGGAGTTCCGTGCCCGCACCGACGCGGGACGCGGGTTCGGCTCGGCGATCCTGCTCTGGCCCGACTCCGAGAAGTGGCCGGAGGACGGCGAGCTCGACATCATGGAGGTGCCGGGCGAGAACCGGGATCTCGCACACTTCGTGGTGCACTGGGGTCCGGACGGCACCGACAACATCCATGGCACGGCGGTGCCGGGGGACTACACGAAGTGGCACACGTTCGCCCTCGAGTGGCTGCCCGACCGGATCACCTGGTACGTCGACGGGGTCAAGAAGTACGAGAACAAGGACAAGACGGTGATCCCGACGAAGCCCATGCACCTCACGATCCAGCTCGACCAGGGCCCGAAGAAGGACTGGATCCCGCCGCGCGACGACACCACCCCTGACGAGGTCAACCTCGAAGTCGACTGGGTGCGGATCTCCAAGATGTAGCGGGACGGCCGGGCGTCTCGGTCGCTGCGGTAGAACTCTCGCGTGGAGCTCACCCCGCACGCCCTGGCCATCGCGCTCGGGCTGCCGGCGCCCACCGACGAACAGGCCGAGGTGATCGCGGCGCCTGCCCGCCCGGCGCTGGTCGTGGCCGGGGCGGGAGCGGGCAAGACCGAGACGATGGCCGCCAGGGTCGTCTGGCTCGTCGCCACCGGTCAGGTACTGCCCGAGCAGGTGCTGGGGCTCACGTTCACCCGCAAGGCCGCCCAGCAGCTCGGGGCCCGCGTGCGCTCGCGGTTGCGCCGCCTCGCCGGCTCCCGGCTGCTCGACGAGCTCGACCCCAGCGGCGCGCGGCGCGCGGCGGTGCTCGCCGGTGAGCCCAGCATCTCCACCTACCACGCCTACGCCGGACGGCTGGTCGCCGAGCACGCGCTGCGGCTGCCCGCCGAGCCCGCGTCGCGCCTGCTCGGGCAGACCGCGTCCTGGCAGGTCGCGCACCGGGTGGTCACGAGCTGGGCCGACGATCTCGAGATCGACCTCATGCCCGCCACGGTCACCGAGCGGCTGCTCTCACTGGCCGGTGAGCTGGGTGAGCACCTCGTCGACCCCGAAGCGGTGCGCCGGCACGCCGAGCGGCTCGTGTCCGTGCTGGCCTCGGCCCCGCCGGGCAAGCGGCAGCGGGCGGAGCCGTCGCAGACCTACCAGCGGTGGGTGGGCGCCCAGCGGCAGCGGGCGGCGCTGCTGCCGCTGGTGGAGGCGTTCGCGGCGCGCAAGCGCTCGGAGCGTGCGGTCGACTTCACCGACCAGCTCGCGATCGCCGCGCGCGTCGCCGCGGAGCACCCCGAGGTGGGGGAGGCCGAGCGGGCGCTCTACCGCGCGGTGCTGCTCGACGAGTACCAGGACACCGGGCACGCCCAGCGGGTACTCCTGCGGGCCCTGTTCGGCGCTCCTCCCGGCGAACCGCTCCGCACCGCCGGGCCCGCGGTCACCGCTGTCGGCGACCCGTTCCAGTCGATCTACGGGTGGCGGGGGGCGAGCGCGGGCAACCTCGTCCGGTTCCGCACCGACTTCCCCGCCGCGGACGGACCGGCCGACGAGTACGGGCTGCTCACGAGCTTCCGCAACCCGCCGGAGGTGCTCACGCTCGCCAACGCGGTGTCCGCGCCGCTGCGCGCGGCGCCGGGAGCGGTCGGGGTGGGGGAGCTGCGTGCCGGGCCGGGCACGCGGGCCGGGGACGTGCGGGTGGCGCTGCTGCCCGACATCGCGGCCGAGATCGACTGGATGGCCGACGGCATCGCCACCCACTGGCGCACGGCGGAGGACGCCGGAGCCGAGCCCCCGACGTCAGCGGTACTGGTGCGGCGGCGCGCCGACATGGACGCGATCGCGGCGGCCCTGCGCGCCCGCGGGCTGCCCGTCGAGGTCGTCGGGCTCGGGGGCCTGCTGGACACGCCGGAGGTCCGCGACCTGGTGAGCGCCCTGCGACTGGTCGCCGACCCGCTCGCCGGGCCCGCCGCCGTCCGGCTGCTCACGGGGGCCCGCTGGCGGCTGGGCGTCGCCGACCTCGCGGCCCTGTGGCAGCGGGCCAGGGAGGTGGTGCCGCCGCAGCCGTCCCGTCCGGGGCCGTTGACGCCTGCCGAGCTGGCTCTCGGCGCGCTGCCCGGCGAGCAGGCCGAGCAGGCGGGGCTCGTCGACGCCCTCGACGACCCCGGTCCTGCCTCGCGGTACTCGCCGGAGGGCTTCGAGCGGATCACCCGGCTCGCCCGCGAGCTGGGGTGGCTCCGGGCCAGGGGCGCCGCCCCGCTGACCGACCTGGTGGCCGACGCCGAGCGGGTGCTGCTGCTCGACGCTGAGAGCGCGGCCCGCCCGGGCCCGGTGGGCCGCGCCCACCTCGACGCGTTCGCCGACGTCGTGGCCGACTTCGCCGCGGGTGCCGAGGTCGCCACCCTGCCCGCGTTGCTGGACTTCCTGGAGACGGCGGAGAAGGCCGAGGACGGGCTGACCCCCGGCGAGGTCGAGGTCGCGCCGGACCGCGTGCAGGTGCTCACCGTGCACGCCGCCAAGGGACTGGAGTGGGAGGTCGTCGCCGTCCCGCATCTCGTCGGGCAGGTCTTCCCGGGACGGAAGATCGGCGGCACTTGGCTGACCAGCGCGGCCGAGCTCCCCGTCGAGCTCCGGGGGGACGCGGCCGACCTGCCCGTCCTGCAGCTTCCCGACGGCGGCGACCGCAAGGAGCTCGAGGGGGCGCTCAAAGAGCACTCCGACGCGCTCGACGAGCGGCGGCTCATCGAGGAGCGCCGGCTGTTCTACGTGGCGCTCACCCGCTCAGAACAGGTCCTGCTCGCCTCCGGGCACCGCTGGGGTGCGGCCGGGGACCGCCCGCGGGAACCGTCGGAGTTCCTCGTGGAGATCGCCCGCGTGCACGGCGCGGAGCAATGGGCCGAGGAGCCTGCGGACGACGCGGTCAACCCCGCGACGCTCGAGCAGCCGACGGCACTGTGGCCCGCCGACCCGCTGGCGGAGCGGTCGACAGCGGTGCACGCCGGGGCGGCACTCGTGCGCTCGGCGCTGCGCGAGCTCGACGAGGTGCACGCCGTCCGGGCCGATGCGGCCGAGCCGGGCGACCAGCTCGAGCTGCTCGGTTCGTTCGACGAGCCGCCGCCGGACGAGGACGACGAGGGCGACGACCCGGAGGGCTGGGCCGCCGACGTGGACGTGCTGCTCGCCGAGCGCGCGGCCGCCAGGGCCCGGCCCACGGCGGCGCTGCCGCCGCAGCTGACGGTGAGCCAGCTCGTCGAGCTCGCGGCCGATCCGGCGGCGCTGGCGGCCCGGCTGCGTCGCCCGCTCCCGTTGCCACCCAACCCGCACGCCCGCCGCGGCACCGCGTTCCATGCCTGGCTGGAACAGCGGTTCGGGGCGGCGCAGCTCCTCGACCTCGACGAGCTGCCCGGCGCCGCCGACGAGGGCGCCGCTCCCGACGACGCCCTCACCGAACTGCAGGACGCCTTCCTCGCCTCGGAGTGGGCCGACCGGCGGCCCGTCGAGATCGAGGTGTCGTTCGAGACCGTGGTGGCCGGCATCGGGGTGCGCGGCCGGATGGACGCGGTGTACGCCGACCCGGACGGCGGCTTCACGGTGGTGGACTGGAAGACCGGCGCGTTGCCCGACGAGTCCAGGATGCCGGCGCTCGCGGTGCAGCTGGCGGCCTACCGGCTGGCGTGGGCGGCGCTGGCGGGGTGTGCGCCGGAGCAGGTCCGGGCGGCGTTCCACTTCGTGCGCCACGACGTCACGCTCCGACCGGTCGACCTCCTCGACGCAGCCGGGCTGCGGGGGCTCGTGCTGTCGGTGCCCGCCGCATCGACATAGCTCGCCGGCCCTAGAGCAGCTCGGCGAGCTTGGTGATCGTGTTCCAGTTGCGGGCGGTGACCGGCACGCGGAGGTGTTTCTCTACGACGCCACCCACCGGAGGCGCGGCGAGCACGCCGTCGGGGCACCACTGGTAGATCACCCGCCCACCGAGACGCGCGTTGTCCGGGTCGAGCCCGACCGGGTCGTGCTCGGCGAGCAGAGCCGCGTCCGGCGAGGTCGCGAGCACGTGGGCCATCATCCGTGACCCGTTCGTCGCCACGTCCGGGAACGGGTGGCCGTCGACGATCGCGCGCAGCTCGTCGCCCGTGAGGACGACGCAACGCACGTCGAGGCCGAGCTCCGTGCTGATGGCCGTCTCGATCCGTTCGGCGTGCTCGGAGGGGACGGCGTCGTCACCGGTGAGGACCGCGTTCCCGCTGTTGAGGTGCGTGCGGACGTCGGTGTAGCCCAGGCCGGTCAGCAACGCGCGCAGGTCGGCCATGGCGACGCGCTTGTGGCGTCCGAGGTTGATCCCGCGCAGGAGTGCGACATATCGGGGCACGCGGGAACGATACCGGCGCTCCCGTCGCCGTCCGGGAAGCGCGTGGGAACCGGGCGACTCGCGGGCACGGGACGGGCGACTCGCGGGTGCGGATCGGGCGACTCGCGGGGGATGGGGGCGGTTAGGGTCCGGGCGTGAGCGCGAGGATCGTTCTGTTCGGCGCCACCGGCTACACCGGTGGGCGGGTGGCCGAGGAGATGGTGGCCCGGGGGCTGCGGCCCGTGCTGGCCGGGCGCGACCCGGCCCGGCTGGCGGCCCTCGCCGACCGGCTCGGGGGCCTGGAGACGGCCACGGCGGACGTCACCGACGAGCGCTCGGTCGCCGGGCTCGTCGGGCGGGGCGACGTACTGGTCAGCACGGTCGGCCCGTTCCTGAAGCTCGGCCGTCCCGCGGTGGCCGCGGCGGTCGCCGCGGGGGCGATCTACCTGGACTCCACGGGCGAGCCCCCGTTCGTCCGCCAGGTGTTCGAGCAGTACGGCCCGTCGGCGGAGCGGGCGGGGGCGACGCTGCTCACCGCGTTCGGCATCGACTACGTGCCAGGGGTGCTGGCGGGCGCGCTGGCGCTGCGGGACGCGGGTGAGGACGCCGTGCGGGTGGACGTCGGCTACTTCATCACGGGGGCGGGGCGGGGGCAGGCGTTCTCGCGCGGGACGCTGCGGTCGGTGGTGGGTACGGCGGTCGAGCAGTCCCACGCCTGGCGCGACGGCGCGCTGCGGGCGGAGCCTGCGGGCTCCCGGCTCCGCACGTTCGACGTGGCCGGTAGGCCGCGGCCCGGTGTGACGGTCGGTGGCAGCGAGCAGTTCGCGCTGCCGCGGCTCGCACCGGGCCTGCGGACGGTGGACGTCTACCTCGGCTGGTTCGGCGCGGCCAGCCAGGCCGTGCACCTCGGGTCGCGGTTCACACCGCTGCTCGGCCGGGTGCCCGGTGCGGGGCGGGCGCTGGGCGCGGTGGCCGGGTTCGTCACGCGCACGGCGTCGGACGCACCGTCGCCCGAGGCGCTCGCCGGGATGCAGTCGCACGTCGTGGCCGAGGTGTTCGACGCCACCGGCACCCTGCTCGCCCGCACCCGCATGACCGCGCCCGACGCGTACGTGTTCACCGCGCGCCTGCTCGCCTGGGGGGCGGGTCGGGCGGCCGAGCACGGGGTCCGCGGCAGCGGCGCACTGGACCCGGTGGCGGCGTTCGGTCTCGACGAGCTGACCGGGGGAGCCGCGGAAGCCGGCCTCGTCCCGGCCGTCTCCTAGGCGTCCCGACGCACCCACAGGGCCCACAGGGCCCACAGGATCAGCGGGACCTGCAGCGGCAGCCGCCCGTAGGCGATGGCCCGCTCGCGGGGAGAGCGGTGCCTCCAGTCGATCGCCATCTGGACGTTGGCGGGGAACACCGCGGCGAACAGCCCGGCCGCCGCCGGCGCCCCGAGACGCCGGGTGCGCGGCACCGCAACGGCCGCGGCCACACCGATCTCCACCGCGCCGGACACGAGCGCCCACGGGCGCGGCGACCCCGGCACCCATCCGGGCACGACCGCGTCGAAGTGGCGCGGCACGGCGAAGTGCAGCGCTCCCGCGGTGGTCAGCAGCGCGGCCAGGCCCGCCGCGGCATGTCGCTGTCGTGCCCGCATCGGCGGATCATCCCGGCAATGACGCGACGCTGGCCACGGCAGTGTCGGTCGGCGAGCGTGCCCCCGCCTCCGACAGCTACTCTCCGCGCCGTGACCGATCAGCGCCGGCCGCTGGCCGACCCCTCGCTGGTGGGGCTCATCCGGATGCCCGACACCGCCGCCAGCCCGGTGGTGGCACTGCTACGCAGGCTCGCCGTCGCGTTCGGATCGCTGGCTGCCGCCGCGCTGGTCGTCTACTTCGGTGGCAACGGGTACGTCGACAACAACAGCAACACCCCGATCTCGTTGGGCGACGCCTTCTACTACGCCACCGTGTCGCTCTCCACGACCGGTTACGGTGACATCGTCCCCGTCACGCCACAGGCACGCCTGCTCACGACGGTGGTCATCACCCCGCTGCGGCTGCTGTTCCTCATCGTGCTGGTCGGGACCACGGTCGAGCTGCTCACCGAGCGCTCCCGGCAGGCAGTTCGCATCGAGCGCTGGAGGTCCCGCGTGCGGAACCACACCGTTGTCGTCGGGTACGGCACGAAGGGCCGGGCCGCGGTCGAGACACTGCTCGGCGACGGGGCCCAGCCCACCGACATCGTCGTCGTCGACACCGACCGCACCCGGCTCGATGCCGCGTCGGCGCTCGGGCTGGTGACGGTCACCGGCAACGCCACCCGGTCCAGCGTGCTGCGGATCGCCGGCCTGCAGCAGGCCACCGCGATCATCGTGGCCACCAACCGGGACGACACGGCAGTGCTCGTCACGCTCACCGCCCGCGAGCTCGCGCCGGACGTCCGGATCGTGGCGGCGGTTCGGGAGTCGGAGAACGTGCACCTGCTGCGTCAGTCCGGGGCCAACTCGGTGATCGTCTCCGCGGAGACGGCGGGGCGCCTGCTGGGCATGGCCACCACCACGCCGAGCGTCGTCGACGTGGTGGAGGACCTGCTCACCCCGGACGCCGGGTTCGCGATCAGCGAGCGGGCGGTGGAGGAGTCGGAGGTCGGCGGCTCCCCGCGGCACCTGCCCGACATCGTGCTCGGTGTGGTCCGCAACGACGAGCTCCACCGCGTGGACGCCTCCGCCGTCGACGCCCTCGAGCGCGGCGACCGGCTGCTCTACGTCCGCAAGGCCACCCTGCCCGACGACGACTGACCCGGAGCGGACCGGCTCAGGCGGCCGGCAGGGTCAGTGCGAAGGCCGCACCCACCCCGCCGGGCGGGTCGACGCAGCGCAGGTCGCCCCCGTGGGCTCTGGCGATCCCGCGAGCGATCGCGAGGCCCAGACCGGCACCGCCGTCGTCCGCGCTGCGGGCCTCGTCCAGCCGCACGAGCCGGTCGAAGATGCGTTCCCGGTCGGCGGGTGGCACCCCGGGCCCGGTGTCGGCCACCAGCACCGTCGCGGTGCCTCTCCCCGTCGCCGTCACCGTCACGGTGATCCGGCTGCCGCCGGGTGTGTGACGACGCGCGTTGTCGAGCAGGTTGTCCACCACCTGGCCCAGCCGGGCCGCGTCTCCCGGGACGACGGTCGGGTCACCGTTGACCTCGACCTCGCGGTCCGGCGCGAGCAGCCGGACCCGTTCCGCCTCGGAACGGGCCAGCTCCAGGAGGTCCACCGGCTCGCGGCGCAGCTCGATGCCCGCGTCGATCCGCGCGAGCGCGAGCAGGTCGTCGACCAGCCGACCGGCCCGGTGGCTCTCGCGCAGCAGCAACAGGTGCAGCCGGTCGCGCTCCTCGGCGTCGAGGCCCGGGGCGATGGCGGCCTCGGCCACGGCCTGCACCCCGGCCAGCGGGGTGCGGAGCTCGTGCGCGGCGTCGGCGACGAACCGGCGGGTGCGCGCCTCCGACGCCCGCGCCGTCGCCTCGGCGCCCTCCAGCTCGTCGAGCATCGCGTCGAACGCGGACGCGGCGCGTCCGAGCTCGGTGTCGGTGCGGGACGGGGCGAGCCTGCGGCCGCGGTTGCCCCGCGTGATCGACCGGGCCAGTGCGGTCATGGAGTCGAGCGGAGCCAGCGCGACGCGGGTGGTGAGCAGCGTGACCACCCCCGCGACGGCGAGCGCCGCGATGCTGAGCAGCAGCAGCGTGCGGCGCAGCAGCCGCTGCGCCGCCGTCACCGGTCCGCCGTCGGCCACCAGCGTGAGCCGGGAGCCGTCCGCCAACGGCTGCTGCAGCGTCTGGTCGCCCGGCCCGACGTCCGCGTCGGGACCACCACCGGGACGGCGACCCGGACCGTGCTGCCACGGTGGCCCCGGCCCGTCGGGACGGCCGGGACCGTGCCACGGCGGTCCCGGCGCGTCCGGCCCGCCGTCGTACACGGTGCCGTCGGCCGCGACCACGACGGCGCGGATCCCCGGCGCCTCCACCTGGCGGGCCACCTCCGCCGCCGGGACCCGTTGCGCGACGAGCTGACCGGCCAGCGCGGCCCGGACGGCCAGCTCGTCGCGCAGCCCGGAGCGGGTCTGGGTGGAGAACACGATGTCGGTCAGCACGGTGATCGCCACGAGAACCGCGGCCAGCACGAGCATGCTCAGCGCGGTGACCCGGCGGCGCAGGGACACGGTGCGCAGGCGGGTCCCGGTTCCGCTCACGCCGGCGCCTCCGGCCCGATGGTGCTGTTCACGACGGAGTCTCCGGCCCATCGGTGCGCAGCACATAGCCCAGCCCCCGCACCGTGTGCACCAGCCGCGGCTCGCCCAGCTTGCGGCGCAGCGCGGAGATGTGCACCTCCACCAGGTTCGGGTCGTAGTCCGTGTAGCCCCACACGCGCGTGAGGATCTGGCCCTTGCTGACGACGCGGCCGCGTTGCGCCGCGAGGTAGTCGAGCAGGCGCAGCTCGGTGGCCGTCAGCTCGATCGGGACGCCACCACGGCGCACCGAACCGGCGGTGGCGTCCACCAGCAGGTCGCCCACCTCCACGGTGGACGGTGTGCGGCCGGTGCGCCGGAGGACGGCCGTCACCCGTGCGACCAGCTCGGCCAGCGCGAACGGCTTCACCACGTAGTCGTCGGCGCCGCCGTGCAGCCCGCGCAGCCGGTCGTCGACCGCGTCTCGGGCGGTGAGCATCACGACCCCGGCGTCGCTGCGCCGGCGAACCACGTCGAGCAGCGAGAAACCGTCGCGCCCGGGAAGCATGATGTCGAGCACCACGAGATCGGGCCGGAACGCCTCGAGGTCGTCCTCCAGGGCGCGTCCGTCGGCGCGTCCGCACCCGACGAAGCCCGCCTCGGCGAGCCCGGCGAGCACCGCGGCCCGGATCGCCTCGGCGTCCTCCACCACGAGTACGCGCGCGGTCACCACACCATTCTGCGCTGCTCCCGGCGTCGGCCGGCTGAAGATCGGCTGAAGGTGTGGCCCGGCTTCAGGTCCGGTTCAGGATCGGGCGGAACCGTCGGAGGTACCGGATCGAGCCACCAGGAGAAGCGATGACCACCCCCACCGACCCGCCCACCGAGCAGCACCCCCTACCGCCGCCGCGCAAGCCGTGGCGTTCCCGTATCCGCAGCCGGGGCGTGATCATCGGAGCTGTGATCGTCGCGGTGCTGGTCGCCGGCGGCGTGGCTGCTGCGCTGCTGATCCCCGACCACGGACGGTTCGGCCCCGGCTTCGACCGGCACGGGCCCATGGGCGCGCTGGGCGCCCCCGGGGCTCCCTGGCACGGCCCGGGCGACGGCGGCCCCTGGCACGGCCCGGGGCCGGGCGGTCCTGGCGGTCCCGGCGGCCCGTTCGGTGGCCCACCCCGTGGGGGCGGCCCGGGACTCGGGAACGCGCCGGTGCTCACCGGCACCGTCGTCTCGGTCGCCGACGGAACGCTGGTCGTGAACGTCGACGGCGGGGCCCAGCGGACGTTGCGCACCGACGGCGACACCTTCGTGCGGGGTGCACAGAACAGCGCGCTGGGCGATCTGCAGACCGGTGAGCGGGTTGTCGTCCAGGTGCAGGGAACGGGCGCCACGGCCGTCGCCCGCGCGGTCTGGACGCCGCAGGCGAGCGTCACCGGCACGGTGACCGCGCTGACCGGCGACCGCGCCTCCGTCACCTCGGTCGACGGGCTGACGGTCACCGTGGACGTCACCGCCCTGTCGCAGAAGCCGGTGGTCGGCGACGTCGTGGTCCTGACGGGCGTGGCCGCCGACGGCACCACGATCCGCGCCGACGGGATCCGGGTGCTGCCGCGGGTGTCGTAGCGCCCCGGCCCGCCCCGATTGCAGCAAAGCCACTTTCATGCAACCACGTTGCGTCAAAGTGGCTTTGCTGCAACGCGGGGGCGGGCTTGGGCGGGTCGCTCAGGGGCGCTTCGCCCCCGCCGGGTCGGCCAGCAGGTCGTGCACCACTGCCGTGGCCGCACCGCGCAGGGCGGCGTCGGCGCCCAGTGTGGAGAAGCGCACGTCGACCGCGGGGCGGGACACCACCCTGGCGGCCAGCTCGGCGCGGACCGCGTCGAGCAGCGCGGCCCCGCACCGCGGGTAGCTGCCACCGAGCACCACCGCGGGCACGTCGAGGAGGTTGATCGCTCCGGCCAGTGCCACGCCCAGCGCGCGTCCCACTCGCGCCAGGACGTCCGGTGGCGGTGCGGCGACCAGCGACTCCAGGTCGGGTGCGCCACCGGCCCGCAGCATCGCCTCCAGCCCGGCGGCGGTCTCCAGGCAGCCCCGGCCTCCGCAGCTGCACGGCGGCCCGTCCGGTTCGACGACGACGTGGCCGATCTCCCCGGCCCGGCCACCTGCTCCACGGAAGAGCTTGCCGCCGAGCAGGATGCCGGCGCCGACGCCGATCCCGCCCGAGACGTGGACGGTGTCGGCGGGGCCGCCCGACCACAGCTCGGCCAGCGCGGCCAGATCCGCCTCGTTACCTGCCTGTACGGGCAGGCCGAGGCGGCCGCCGAGCTCGTCGCCCACGGCCACGTCGACCCAGCGGGGCAGGTTCGGAGCTCGCAGGAGCACCCCGTCCGTGCCGACGACACCCGGCAGTGCGACCGCCGCCCCGGCGATCACCAGCCCGGCCTCGGCGACCACCTCGGCGGCGAGCGCCTCGGCGGTGGCGAGCCCGACGGCGGGCACGTCGTCGCGGTGGTCGGAGCCGACCACCCGCCGGGCCCGCACGGCGCCGGCCAGGTCGACGACGCACACGCCGACGGAGTCGACCCCGATCTCGACGCCCAGCCCGGCGGGTCCGGACGGGTCGAGCCGCAGCGGGCTGGCCGGGCGCCCGGTGCCGCCGCGCGCGGCGGCGAGCTCCGTGACGAGCCCGGCCGAGATGAGCTCCTCCACCAGCGACGACACGGTGCCGCGGGTGAGCCCGGTGCTCGCGGCGACCGCCGCCCGTGACACCGGGTGCGGCCCGGCGACCTCCCGCAGCACGAGTGCGAGGTTGTGTCGCCGGACCGTGTGCTGCCCCGCCCCGTGCCGTGCGACCAGCTCCCCGCGAGTCGCCCGTTCCCGCCCCGCGAGTCGCCCGCCAGGTGTGCGCGAGTCGCCCGCGTCGGCAGGAATGGTGCTCACGTGAGCCGGCGCGCCGTCATCTCGCGGACCTCCGCGTACCGCTCCCGCACCGCAGGCGTCGGCTCCCCCTCGAACGAGACGGTGTCGGCGGCGGCCCACACCGGCGGTTCCGCGTTGCCGGAGAGCACCCATGCCGCCTGGCGCGCGGCGCCGTCGGCCACGTACTCGCCCGGCGTCGGCAACAGCACCGGACGGCCGAGCACGGCAGGCGCGATCCGCGCCACCGCCTCCGACCGGGCCCCGCCACCCACGAGGAACGCCCGCTGCACCGGCACCCCGGCCGCCACCAGTGCGTCCAGGGCGTCGGCCAGGCCGCAGAGCAGCCCCTCGACAGCGGCGCGCGCGAGGTGGGCAGGCGTGGAGCTCGCCAACGTCAGCCCGTGCAGGGCACCGGTGGCGTCCGGCCGGTTCGGTGTGCGCTCGCCCTCCAGGTACGGCACGAGCACCAGCCCGTCCGCCCCGGCGGGCGCGGACAGCGCGAGCCGGGAGAGCTCGGCATGGTCCACGCCGAGCATCCGGGCGGTCGCGTCGAGCACCCGCGCGGCGTTGAGCGTGACGACGATCGGCAGGTTCTCGCCCGTCGCGGACGCGAAGCAGGCGATGGTCCCGGTCTCGTCGCTCACGACCGTCGGTGTCACCGCGGAGACGACGCCCGAGGTGCCGAGCGAGACCACGACGTCACCGTGGCCGGCGCCGAGGCCCAGCGCCGCCGCCGCGTTGTCGCCCGCGCCCGCGCCGAGCAGCACCCCGTCGGCCGTCCGCCCGGCGGTCTCGGCCGGCCCGAGCACCCGGGGCAGCCGGACGTCGGAGCGGCCGAACGCGCGTTCCAGCAGGTCAAGCCGATACTCGCCGGTGAGGTCGACGTAGCCGGTGCCGCTCGCATCGGACCTGTCCGTGACGAGGTCGTCGAAGGACGAGGTGCCGAGCAGCTTCCAGGTGAGCCAGTCGTGCGGGAGGCACACGGCCGCCGTGGCCGCCGCATGCTCCGGCTCGTGCCGGGCCAGCCAGCGCAGCTTCGTCACCGTGAACGACGCAACGGGCACGCTGCCGACCGCCTCGGCCCACTCCTTCGCACCCAGCTCAGCGACGAGGTCGGCGGCCGCGCCTGCGGAACGGGTGTCGTTCCACAGCAGCGCGGGCCGCACGACCTCGCCGTCGGCGTCGAGGCAGACCATGCCGTGTTGCTGACCGGCAACGGCCATCGCCTCGACGCCATCGAGCCCGCCCGCGTCGGCGATCGCGCCCTGTAGGGCGTCCCACCACGCGTTCGGATCGACCTCCGTGCCGGGCGGATGTGGTGCCCGGCCGGAGCGGACCAGTTCGCCCGTCGTCGCGTCGCGGATCACGACGGTCGACGACTGCGTCGACGAATCGACACCCGCGACGAGACTCATGACCGGGCGCCGAGCAGGTGCTCGAGTGCCAGCTGGTTGAGGCGGACGAAGCCGTAGCCGCGCTCGCCCGCCTTCACGGCGTCGTAGTCCTCGTAGGCGCCGCGGTCGGCCTTCAGGTCGGCCACGGTCTCGCCGGAGTTCAGCGTCGGCTTGGCCAGGTCGGCCACCCCGGACACGGCGAGCGCCTCGGCCACCTCGGGGTCGGCCCGGAACGCCGCGGCGCGCTCCTTCAGCAGGAGGTAGGTGCTCATGTTGGCCGCAGCCGACGCCCAGACGCCGTCGATGTCCTCGGTGCGCAGCGGCTTGTAGTCGAAGTGGCGCGGCCCGTCGTAGCGGGGACCGCCGCCCGGGGCACCGTTCTCCAGGAGGTCGACGGTGGAGAAGGCGTTCATCAGGTCGCCGTGGCCGAACACGAGGTCCTGGTCGTACTTGATGCCGCGCTGGCCGTTCAGGTCGATGTGGAAGAGCTTGTCCGCCCACAGCGCCTGCGCGATGCCCGCGGTGTAGTTGAGCCCGGCCATCTGCTCGTGGCCGACCTCGGGGTTCACGCCGACGATGTCGCCGTGCTCGAGCTGCGCGATGAACGCGAGCGCGTGGCCGAGGGTCGGCAGCAGGATGTCGCCGCGGGGCTCGTTCGGCTTGGGCTCGATGGCGAAGCGGATGCCGTAGCCCTGCTCCTTGACGTACGCGGCGAGCAGGTCGATGCCCTCGCGGTAGCGGTCCAGCGCTGCGGCGATGTCCTTGCCCGAGTCGACCTCGGCGCCCTCGCGGCCACCCCAGAACACGTAGGTCTTCGCACCCAGCTCGGCGGCGAGGTCGAGGTTGCGGATCACCTTGCGCAGCGCGAAGCGGCGCACGCCGCGGTCGTTGCTGGTGAACGCGCCGTCCTTGAAGACGGGGTGCGTGAAGAGGTTGGTGGTCATCATCGGGACGACCAGCCCGGTCTCGTCGAGGGCGGCCTTGAACCGGGTGACGATCCGGTCGCGCTCGGCCGCGTCGGAGCCGAACGGGATGAGGTCGTCGTCGTGGAAGGTCACGCCCCACGCGCCGAGGTCGGAGAGCCGGTGCACGGACTCGACGGGGTCGAGCCAGGGGCGGGTCGCGGTGCCGAACGGGTCGGCGGCGGGCCAGCCGACCGTCCAGAGCCCGAAGCTGAAGTGATCCTCGCGAGTGGGCTGCGGCATTGGGTAACCCCTTTGTTCGGCCATCGTACAAACTCCGTCACGGTAGCCTGCTCGAGGTGCGTCTGGCTACGTGGAACGTGAACTCGGCTCTCTCCCGGTTGCCCCGGCTGCTGCCGTGGCTGGACGAGCGCGCCCCCGACATCGTGTGCCTGCAGGAGACCAAGCTCTCCGACGAGGCCTTCGCCGAGACGTTCACGGCGCCGCTCGCCGAGCGGGGGTACGCGGTGGCGCACCACGGGGAGGGCCGCTGGAACGGCGTGGCGCTGCTGTCACGCGTCGGGCTCGACGGCGTGGTGCGCGGGCTGCCCGACGAGCCGCGCTTCCCGGCACCCGACTCGCCGGCCGAGGCCCGCGCGATCACGGCCACCTGCAGCGCCCTGCGCGTCACGTCCGTGTACGTGCCCAACGGCCGCACGCCGGATGATCCCCACTACCTCTACAAGCTGGAATGGCTGAGGGCGCTGCGCGAGTCGGTGACCACACCCGCCACCACCGTCATCGCCGGGGACGTGAACATCGCGCCCACCGACGAGGACCTGTGGGACCCCTCGCTCTTCGTGGACTCCACGCACGTGACCCCTGCCGAGCGCAAGGCGCTCGCCGAGATCAAGGGGCTCGGGCTCCACGACGTGGTGCGCGACCGCTGGCCTACCGACCGGGTGTTCAGCTACTGGGACTACCGGGCGGGCCGGTTCCACAAGGACCTCGGCATGCGCATCGACCTGGTGCTGGCGGGCGCCGATCCGGCCGGTCGCGTGCAGGCGGCGTGGGTGGACCGCAAGGCGCGCAAGGGCACCGGACCGAGCGACCACGCCCCGGTGATCGTCGACCTGGACACCGCACCCGACGGTGACATCGGCCCGGTCGTGCCTCCGCCGTCGACGCCCGCGAAGCTGCCCCATCGGCGGTAGGCCGCCGTCGCGTGCTATGCGGCATTCGTTCCGGCTGTCACACTCGATCGAATGTCGGGGGTGCACGTACAGCCACGGTTCGGCCAGCCGGATGCGGCCCCGGGGGTGCCCCGGCTGATCGCCGCGGCGCTGCTGGTGGTGTCAGGGGCGCTTGCGGTGAGCGGGAGCTTCCTGGCGCTGTCGGTCCGTCGCTACGAGTTCAGCCTCAGCGGACCGACCGTCGTCAGCACCACGGCGTGGGGAGTCGGCATCGAGCCGCCCCCTGAGGCGCCCACCTCCGTGGCCGCGGCCGCCCCTCTCGGCATCCCGGTGATGGTGGCGGCCGGAGCGGCGGTGATTGCGGCGATCCTGTTGCTGCTGTCGGCCCGCAAGCCGGGTGACCACGTGCCGGCCCGGATGCTCGGGGTCGTGTCGGCGGGGCTGCTCGGGGGCAGCGTCTGGATCATCTGGATCGAGCTCACCACCCAGGCGAGCAATGCGCGGGCGGCCGCGGAGAGCGGCATCGACAGCGGGTTCCGACCCATGGTCGGCTACGGATCCGGCGCCTGGCTCCTGCTCGGGGCCGCCCTGGTGGCGCTCGTCGCCGTCCCGCTGCTGGTGATACGCGCCGACGACGCACCGACCGAGCCGCCGGGTCCGTGGCCGCAGTTCCCGCCACCGCCCGGTGACCCCCGATCCGGTGGTCCGGGACCGTGGTGGCCGCCGTCGCAGCAGGGTGCCCCGCCGCGTCAGGGGTGATCGAGCACCGGTGCGGGGTACTGCTCCGGCGCGACACCTACGGGCTCGGCGCGACATGGACACATATCGCTTCCGAAAAGTCGCTTGGAACAGCGACATGCGTCCATGTCGCGCCTGAGGGAGACGTCAGGCGGGTGTGGTGCGGGCTGCTACCGCAGCGCCCGTGACGGCCAGCGCCGTCAGCAGCGCCACCAGCACCGGGAGCGCGGCCGCCGGGGTGCCGAGCAGTGCGAGGAGCGCACCGCCCGCCCCGACCATCGCGGCGGTGGTGAGCTGGTCGGCGATCTGCGCGGCGGATGAGTGGAAGCCGACCTGGCCCGCCGCCGACTGCTGCAGCAGCAGGAAGGACATCGAGGAGAAGCCGAGCCCCATGCCGAGGCCCGCCACCACCCAGAACGGGAGGGCCAGCCACGGCACGCCCCACGCCGGGGCCACGAGCAGCATGCCCGCCGTCCCGACGGCGACCCCGCAGAACCCGATGCGCAGCAGTACGGCGCGAGGCAGGTCCGGGTGCCGGCCCTGCCACGCCGACGCCGCCGACCAGCCCAGCGAGCCGACGATCAGCGGGAGGCCCGCCATCGCCAGCGACCAGCCGTGGGTGCCGTTGAGCATCAGCGGCAGGTACGCGTTGACGGTGAAGAACACCCCGGCCAGCAGCCCGCGGGAGAGCACGACGGTCGGGATCCCGCGTCCCGCGCGGAACACACCGCGAGGGAACAGGCGCACCAGCGCCGGTACCAGCACCACGATCGCGACCCCGGCCACCACGGCGGCGACGACCCCACGCTGCTGGGACGCCCAGCTGAGTGCGGCCACCCCCACCGCGGCGCCCAGCGCGGCGGCCACCAGCCCGCGCCGGGGCGGGGTGACCTCACGGTGCGGGTCGGGCGGTCCCAGCCTGCGGACCGCCGGAACGACGAGACCCACCGCCAGCGCCACGAACGGCACCAGCCCGAGGAACACCCAGTGCCAGGAGACCGTCTCGGTCACCAGGCCGGAGACGGGCGGTCCGAGCAACGCGGGCAGCACCCAGGCCGAGGAGATCAGCCCGAAGACCGCCGGCCGGGCCCGCTCCGGGTAGACCGCCGCCACCAGGACGTACACGGCGACCGCCTGCGTCCCCGCGCCGAGCCCCTGCAGTACGCGCCCGAGCAGCAGCTGGGGCATCCCCGCGGCCGTCCCGGCGACGACCAGTCCGATGCCGAACAGCAGCGGGGCCCCGACCAGGGGGATCCGCGGCCCGGCCCGGTCGCACCACCGCCCGCCCAGCACCGTGGCGAACACGGCGGCCGCCATGAACGCCACGAACGGCCACGCGTACAGCGACACCGCCCCGATGTCGGCGACGAGCGCAGGCATCGCGGTGCCGACGCCCATCGACTCGAACGCCACCAGGCTGATCAGCAGCACGATGCCGATCGTGGTGGCCCGGCGGTCGGGTCCGAACAGCTCATTGCGAACGGCGGTGGGCGCGGCGGCTGCGGTCACGCCGAGATGGTGCAACCTCACCACGGGTTCAGGTCAACTCGGTTCGCGCCACATGATCGTCGCGAGATCGATGTGATCGCCCCGGCGGGGGCAAACAGCCGCCATCTCGCGGCGATCAAGGATGGCGTGCGCGGTACGACCGGCGTGCGTGGCAACCTTTCCTGGTGAGCACCAGCACCGCCGCGCAGACCACGACGCCCGAGGCCACCGCCGTGCGGGAGGCCGCCCAGCGAGCCGCAGCCGCCGCCCCGGGCGTCCGGGCCGCGGGAGGCGCCGCTGTCGACGCCGCGCTACGGACGGCCGCGGAGCTCATCCGTGAGCGCGCCGACGACCTGCTCGCCGCCAACGCCGCCGACGTCGAGGCCGCGCAGCACAACGGGATGGCGCCCGGGCTGCTCGACCGCCTGCGCCTCGGTCCGGAGCGGCTCGCCGACATCGCCACCCAGCTCGAGGTGCTGGCGGCCACGCCCGAGCCGCCGCTCCAGCGGGAGGTGCGGACGCTGCCCACCGGTGAGCGCGTGTTCGAGCGTCGGGTGCCGGTCGGGGTCATCGGTGCCGTGTTCGAGGCCCGCCCGAACGTCACCGTGGACGTCGCCTCGCAGGTACTGAAGGCGCGCAGCGCCGCGGTCCTGCGGACGGGGTCGGCCGCGCTGGGCTCCGCCCGCGCTCTCGTCGACCTCGTCATCGCGCCTGCCCTGGAGCGCCACGGCGTTCCGGCGGCCGCCGTGCAGCTCGTCCCGACGCCAGGGCACGCCGGGGCCGAGGCACTGGTCGGGCTGCCCGACCTCGTCCCGCTCGTCGTGGTGCGGGGCAGCGGAGAGGTCACCAGGAAACTGTCGACGCTGGGCGCGGCCGCCGGCACCCGGGTGCTCGCCCACGCCGACGGCGGCGGCGTGCTCTACCTCGACGCCAGCGCCGACGAGGCCGACGTGACGCGGCTGGTCACCGAGAGCACCGACCGGCTCGGGGTCTGCAACCGGCTCAACCTGCTGCTGATCGACCGTCCCGCCTACGACCGCCTCTGGCCGGTGGCCGAGGCGGCCCTGCTGGCCAGGGAGATCACCCCGAGCCTCCCGCCGCACGCCCACCGGCTCGGCCACGAGTGGGCCCTCGACTCCGGCGCGGAGGCCCACGTCACCGTCGCCACGGTCGACGGCCCGGTCGACGCGGCGCTCATCGCCGCCCGGGAGACGTCCGGGCTGGCGGCCACGGTCTGCGCATCCGACCGCGCCGCCGCCGAGGCGTTCATCGACGCCTACACGGGCACGGGCGTGTTCTGGAACGCCACCACCCGCCTGCTCGACGGCTACAAGCTCCTCGGCCTGCCCGAGACCGGCATCAACGTCGACCACACGCCGGGGCCCCGCGGGCCGGTGACCTACCTCGACCTGTCGCTGCGCCAGTTCGTGGTGCTGCCGCCCGCCTGACCCCCGTGCGCCGGGCTTCGCCAGGTTCAGGAAAGCCACTTTCAGGCCCTCTCAGGGCAGCAAAGTGGCTTTCCTGAACTCGGGGGTGAGTGCCGAGGGGGATGCTCGGCCGGGGAACTCTCCGCGATTCCGAAAGGCACCACGATGGTTGACGACGACAGCTCGGCCCACCGCACCTGGTTCGTCACCGGGACGTCATCGGGGTGCGGCCACGCGCTGGTGGTGGCCGCGCTCGAACGCGGTGATCGGGTGGTTGCCACCGCCCGGGACACCGAACCGCTGACCGACCTCGTCGGGAGCTTTCCCGACCAGCTGATCGTCGTCGAGCTCGACGTGCGTGACGAGGACGCCGCCCGGGCCGCCGTGCAGCGGGCCGTCGACGTCTTCGGCCGGATCGACGTGGTCGTCAACAACGCGGCGTACGGCCTGTTCGGCGCGGTCGAGGCGACCAGCGACAGGCAGGCCAGGGAGCTCTTCGACAGCAACGTCCACGGGGTGCTGAACGTGTTGCGTGCGGCGCTGCCGGTGCTGCGTCGGCAACGAGCGGGCCATGTGGTGCAGATGTCGGCGCTCTTCGGGCACATGGCCTGGCCCGGCTGCGGAGTCCTCGCCGCCACCAAGCACGCGGTCGGCGGGCTCACCGAGGCGCTGGCGATCGAGGTCGCTCCGCTGGGGATCAGGTGCACCATGATCGAACCCGCTCAGCTCGCCACCCCGTTCGTGGCCAACGCGGTGCTCGCCGAGTCCATCCCCGACTACGACGAGACCGTCGGAGCCCTGCTGCGGTCGCTGGGTGCGGTGAGCCCGGAGTCGCTGCCCGACGCGGCCCGGGTGGCGGCGGCGGTCCTGGACGTGGTCGACGCCGAGCAGCCCCCGTTGCACCTGGCGCTGGGCAGCACGGCCGAGAGCGAGATCCGCAGGGCGCACACGACGCGACTGCGCGAGCTCGACGACTGGGCCGGGACGAGCCGGGAATTCGACGTATCGTGACCCAACACTCGGGAAACCCGCATACCGGATCAACCGAGCTGCTGCCAAGCTGACCACATGGCGACGACGGTGGGGGCGCAGCCGACCTGGTACCTGTTCCGCGACTCGGGTGAGGCACGCCCACGGGCGTCCTTGCGCACCAACGTGATCACCACCGTGCTGTCGGTGTGGTTCACGCTCGGGCTGTTCCTCGACGCCTACGCGCACGCCAACTTTCCCCAGCTCGAGAGCTTCTTCACCCCGTGGCACGCCGTGTTCTACAGCGGTTTCGCGGCCACGGCGGGCTGGATCCTGTGGACGGTGTGGACGCACGTCCAGCAGGGCAGGCGCGGGGTCGCCGCGGTGCCGGCGGGCTACGGGATGACCATGGTGGCCTTGCCGGTGTTCGCGGTGTCGGGCGGCATCGACCTGGTGTGGCACGAGGTGATCGGCATCGAGACCACCACCGACATCTTCTTCAGCCCGAGCCACCTCGGCCTCATCGGCTCCATGGTCGTCATCCTGACGAGCCCGCTGCGCGCCGCGTGGGCCGATCCGGACCTCCCCGCCCGTCCGTCGCTGCGGGCGCTGCTCCCCTCCGTGCTCACCCTGTCGTTCGCCGCGAGCCTCGTGCTGCTGTTCCTCACCTACGGCAACGCGCTGCTGTTCTCCTCGCGCAACGTCGTGGCCATGTTCTCGACCGTCAGGGACAATGGCCCCGGCACACTCGCGTCGCGCATCGTCCTCACCAACCTCGTGCTGCTCGCGCCCCTGCTGGTGATCGCCCGCCGCTGGCACCTGCCGTTCGGCACGGCCACGATCGCCTACACGATCGCGGCGCTGATCTCCGCGGTCCTCATGGGCTTCGAACTGCTCACCCTCCCGGTGGCGATCGTCGTGGCCGGTCTCCTCGTCGACCTGCTCGCGGTATGGCTGCGGCCCAGCGCCGACCGGCGGGCGGCCTTCTGGATCTTCGGCGCGGCGGCGCCGCTCGTCACCTGGGCGGTCTATCTCGGGGCTGCGTCCCTCGCCGAGGGCGCGCTGCCCGCCGTCGTGGAGTTCTGGACGGGCATGCCGGTCATCGTGGCTCTGCTCGGCTGGGCGCTCGCGGCGCTGATGCTGCCGAACGCGATCACCGCGGGGGAGTCGACCGGTTCCGAGCGGGCCGCCGCCACCTCGGGCTAGATTCGGGACGTGCCTGCCGTAGAACTACACAGGACGACGCTGGCCAACGGCCTGCGGGTCCTCGTCGTCCCCGACCCCGCCACCCCCGTCGTCGGCGTCGCGCTGCACGTCGACGTCGGCTTCCGATCGGAGCCGGAGGGGCGCACCGGCTTCGCGCACCTGTTCGAGCACCTGATGTTCCAGGGCAGCGAGAGCCTGGAGAAGCTGGCGCACTTCCGGCACGTCCAGGGCTCGGGCGGAGTGTTCAACGGCTCCACCCACCAGGACTACACCGACTACTTCGAGGTGCTGCCCGCAGCGGCGCTGGAGCGGGCGCTGTTCCTGGAGGCCGACCGCCTGCGCGCACCGAAGCTCACGGAGGAGAACCTCCGCAACCAGGTGGACGTCGTCAAGGAGGAGATCCGGCTCAACGTCCTGAACCGGCCCTACGGCGGCTTCCCCTGGATCCTGCTGCCGCCGGTTCTCTACGACACGTTCCCCAACGCCCACAACGGCTACGGCGACTTCTCCGAGCTGGAGCAGGCCTCGCTCGACGACGCCGCGGCCTTCTTCGACACCTTCTACTCGCCGGCCAACGCGCAGGTCACCGTGGCGGGTTACCTCGACGTCGACGAGACGTTGCGGCTCGTGGAGAAGCACTTCGGCGACATCCCCGCCCGGCCGGCGCCCGTCCGCCCGTCGTTCGCGGAGCCGCTGCCGAGCACCGATCGCCGCCAGGCCGTCACCGACGCCCACGCCCCGCTGCCCGCGCTCGCACTCGGCTACCGGCTCCCCGACCCCGCTGCCGACCTCGACGGTTATCTCGGCCACGCGCTGCTGGCCTCCGTGCTCGCCGACGGTGAGGCGGCCCGGCTGCAGCGTCGGCTCGTGCACGTCGACGGGCTCGTCACCGACATCTCGGCGAGCGCCGGGCTGATGGGTCCGCTCGACGCCCGTGACCCGGACACGTTCACGATCACCGCCGTGCACCCCGCCGCCGTCGCCCCCGACCGCGTGCTCGCCGCCGTCGACGAGGAGCTCGACAAGCTCGCTGCCGCAGGCCCGAGTGCCGACGAGCTCGCCCGGCAGGTGGCCCGCTGGTCGGCCGGGTTGCACCAGGAGAACGACCGCGTGATGTACCGGATGCTCGGCCTCGGTGCGCGCGAGCTGCTCTACGGCCGGGCGGAGATCGCCGTCGAACTGGCCGACCGGCTCGCCGCCGTCACACCGGAGCAGGTCCGCGCCGCGGCGGAGAGCCTGCGCTCGTCCGGGCGGGGCGTCCTGCTCGTCGAGCCGACCGCCGCCCAGGAGGGCAACGAATGACCACCGCAACGCAGGACACCTCGGGGCACGGGAACGCCGTTCCGGGCGAGAACCCCCGCCACCGCAGCGCCGAGGAGATCGGCCGCACCGAAGCCGGGCCACGCCCGCTGCCGCCGCTGGGACCCACCCGCGCCGTCCCGCTCCCCGACGTGGAGGAGCGCACGCTCGACTCGGGCCTGCGGGTGCTCGCCGCCCACCGCCCCGGCGTGCCGATGGTGGAGCTGCGGCTGCGGGTCCCGTTTGCCGGCGACGAGCCGGAGCACTCCGCCGTGAGCGAGCTGCTGTCGTCCACGCTGCTCACCGGCACCACGAGCCGTGACCGGGTCGGCATCGACGACGAGATGGCGGCCGTCGGCGCCGACCTCGGGGTGAACGTCGACCCGGAACGGCTCCAGATCGGCGGCCACGGGCTCGCCGAGGGGCTGCCCGACCTTCTCTCGGTGCTCGCGGACGTCCTCACCTCGGCCACGTATCCCGACGCCGAGGTCGCACGTGAGCGGGATCGCCTGATCGAGCGGATCTCGGTGGCCCGCTCGCAGCCGCGCACCATCGCCAGGGAGGCGTTGCAGCGCAAGCGGTTCGGCGACCACCCGATCACCCGCGAGATGCCCACCGGCGACGACGTCGCCGCCGTCACGGCCGACCAGATCCGGGCGCTGCACGCCGCGTCGCTCGTTCCGCGGGGATCCATCCTCACGCTGGTCGGCGACATCGACACCGCCGGGGCGATCGCCCAGGTCGAGAAGGCGCTCGGCGGCTGGACCTCGGACGTCGCGGCCCGTGAGCTGTCTCCACCGTCCGCGATCTCCCCCGGCGACCTGCAGTTGGTGCACCGCCCGGGATCCGTGCAGTCGCAGCTGCGGCTCTCGGCGCCGGCGCTGCGCCGCCACGACCCGCGCTACGCGGCCCTGCAGCTGGCCAACCTCGTGTTCGGCGGCTACTTCTCCTCCCGGTTGATGGAGAACATCCGCGAGGACAAGGGCTACACCTACGGTGCCCACTCGGGCGTCGAGTTCGTGCCCGATGGCGCGGTGCTCGGCGTCGAGACCGACGTGGCGAGCAACGTCACCGCCGCCGCGTTGCTCGAGACCCGCTACGAGCTGGGCAGGCTCACCGCGGTGCCGCCCACCGAGGCCGAGGTCGAGGCCGCGCGCAGCTACGCGGTGGGCTCGCTGCTCATCTCCCTGGACAGCCAGGGCGGCCTCGCGTCGTCGCTGTCGGCGCTGGCCGCCGACGGGCTCGGCATCGACTGGCTGCGGGGCCACCCGGCGCGGCTCGAGGCGGTCACCACGGAGCAGGTCGCCGAGGTGGCACTGGAGTTCTTCGCACCGTCCGCGTTCACCGGTGTCGTCGTGGGCGACGCCGACGTGATCGGCGCCGGGGTGCGGGCACTCGGCGGGATCACGGGCCCGTGAGCGGCTCCTGCGCGGTCGGACCCGCGCTCGACTTCACGCTGCTGGTCCCCCCGGTGCTCTCCCGCTCGGCAGTGCTCCGCGACGAGCCGTTGCGCAACGACGCCGCGCGGCAGATCGAGGGGTGGCCACAGGCGCGCCTCGTCGTCGTCGACTCCAGGGGCCGCACGCCCGTGGACTGGGACGGCGGGCCTTCCGACGCCACCTGGGAGGCGGTCACCGGCGGTGGCGCCCGCCTGCACACCCGGCCCACCACGGGCGACGTGCCGTCGGAGGGCGCGGTGCTGTTGGGGGAGGGCGACGGCGTCGCGTACTGGGGGGTGCGCGGCGAGCCCGACCCGGACGCGGGCGAGGACCCGAGCCGCTGGCTGGACCTGCGGATGGCCGGAGCCGCGCTCGACTCGCTGGGCGCCGGCCTGCTCACCACCGCGGTCGCCGTCCTCAACTGGCACGACGCCGCTCACTTCTGCGCGCGCGACGGCTCCGCGACGCACCCGCGCCTGGCCGGGTGGCACCGGCACTGCGAGGCCAACGGGCACGAGGAGTACCCCCGTACCGACCCCGCCGTCATCTGCCTGGTGCACGACGGCGCCGACCGCGTCCTGCTCGCCCGGCAGCCGTCGTGGCCGGAGGGGCGCTACTCGGTGCTCGCCGGGTTCGTCGAGGCCGGGGAGTCGCTCGAGGCGTGCGTGCTGCGGGAGATCCACGAGGAGGTCGGAGCCACGGTGCGCGAGGTCCGCTACCTCGGCAGCCAGGCGTGGCCGTTCCCGCGCTCGCTGATGGTCGGCTTCCACGCCGAGGCCGACCCGGACGTCCCGCTCGTGCCCGCCGACGGCGAGATCGCCGAGGCGATGTGGGTGAGCCGGGCCGATCTCCGCGCCGCCCTCGAGCACGGGGACTGGGCCGCCGACGGCCAGCAGGGCGCGCGTCCCCTGCTGCTGCCCGGCCGGGTGTCGATCGCGCGCTCGATGCTGGAGTCCTGGGCCGCCCTCGACTGACCACGCACATCTGTTGGCCACCGTGCACACGTCCTGACGTGTGCACGGTGGGCAACGCGTGTGCGCGGTGGAGGTTGTCCACAGGTTCCGCGGAACGGGCCCTCGGCTTCCGGCCTGCGCGCGAGGCTGATGCCCGTGGATCCGCTTCTGCACCGGCGCCCTGAGCTCCTCGCGGCGGGGTTCTCCGACAAGGAGCTACGCCGCATGCGCCGAGTCGGCGAGCTCAGCGCGGTACGGCCCGGCGCCTACGTCCAGGGCCCGCCGCCTCGGGACGCGCACGCCCACCACCTGCTCCTCGTCCACGCCGCGATGGCGCAGCTCGCGTCGGACGCCGTGGTGAGCCACGTGTCGGCGGCGCTGCTGCACGGCCTTCCGGTGTGGGGGATCCCGCTCGATCGGGTGCACGTCACCCGCGGGCGCCGGTCGGGCGGGCGCCGGGGGGATCGCGTGCACGTCCACGCCGCCCCACTCCAACCGGATGAGATCGTCACGATCGGCGGACTCGCCGTCACATCGGTGGGCCGCACGCTCGTCGACCTGGCCCGGGTGGTGCCCTTCGAGCAGGCCGTCGTGGTCGCCGACGCCGCGCTGCACCGTCATCTCGTCGGACCGACGGGCCTCGCGGAGATGCTGGAGCACCGGTCGCGCTGGCCGGGGCTGCCCGCCGCGCGGCGAGCACTCACCTTCGCCGACGCCCGCAGCGAGAGCGTGGGCGAGTCGCGTAGCCGGGTCGCGCTGGCCAGGGCCGGCCTCCCGGCTCCGGTGCTGCAGTGGGAGGTGCGGCGACCCGACGGGCGGTTCGTGGCGCAGGTGGACTTCGGCTGGCCCGCCCTGCGGACGGTGGGGGAGTTCGACGGCCGCGTCAAATACGGGCTGCTCGTGCCGCCCGGCGAGGATGCCGCCGAGGTGCTCTACCGCGAGAAGCTGCGCGAGGACGAACTCCGCGCCGAGGACCTCGGCGTCGTCCGGTGGGGCTGGAGCGACCTGGACCGGTTCATGCCCGTGGCCGAGCGCCTCCAGCACCGGTTCCGCGGGAACTGACCCACCGTGCACACGAGCTGGCCACCGTGCACACGTCATGACGTGTGCACGGTGGCCACCAGATGTGTGCGGTGCTAGGCCGCGAGGTCCGCCACCTTCTCGGCCACCGTGGCGAAGGGCGGGTTGGTCATGGCGGTGCCGTCGGCGAAGACGACGGTGGGCACCGTCTGGTTGCCGCCGTTGACGCCCTCCACGAACCGGGCCGCGTCAGGGTCGCGCTCGATGTCGACCTCGTTGTAGGGGATGCCGGCCTGGTCCATCTGCAGCTTGAGTCGGCGGCAGTAGCCGCACCACGTCGTGGAGTACATCGTCACGTCAGCCATGGTCGATTCAACGACCGGCGGCGTTCCTGTCTTCCCCGGGTGTCAGGATGGTCAGGTGACCGCTCGCCTCGTCCCCGACGCCCCGGAGTCCGGTCTCGACGACGAGCAGCTGGCCGCGGTCACCGCCCCCCGGGGCCCGGTGTGCGTGCTGGCCGGGGCGGGCACCGGCAAGACCCGCACCATCACCCGGCGCATCGCCCACCTCGTGCGCACCGGGCACGTCGCGTCGGGTCAGGTCCTCGCGGTCACGTTCACGGCGCGCGCGGCGGGGGAGATGCGCACGCGGTTGCGCACGCTCGGGGTGGCGGGAGTGCAGGCGCGCACGTTCCACGCGGCGGCCCTGCGTCAGCTGCGCTACTTCTGGCCGCGCGTGATCGGCGGCGACCAGTGGCAGCTGCTGGATGGCAAGCTGCGGATCGTCGGGCAGGCGGCGGCCCGCGCGAAGGCAGGCACCGACGCGGCGTCGCTGCGCGACCTCGCGGGCGAGATCGAGTGGGCGAAGGCCACGCTCGTCACCGCCGACGGCTACCCGGCGGCGGTCGCGAAGCTGCGCCGCGACACCCCGGGCCCCGCCGAGCAGGTGGCCACCGTGTACGCGGGCTACGAGGAGCTCAAGAACCGCGCGGAGCTGCTCGACTTCGACGACCTGCTGCTGCACGTCGCCGGGGCGCTGGAGGAGCACGGCGCGGTGGCGGAGGAGTTCCGCGACCGCTACCGCTGCTTCGTGGTGGACGAGTACCAGGACGTCACGCCGCTGCAGCAACGGGTGCTCGACGCCTGGCTCGGGGAGCGCGACGACCTCACGGTGGTGGGCGACGCCAACCAGACGATCTACACGTTCGCCGGCGCCAGCCCGCGCTACCTGCTCGACTTCCCGCGCCGCTTCCCGGAGGCGGCCGTCGTGCGGCTGCAGCGCGACTACCGGTCCACCCCGCAGGTCGTGGCCGCGGCCAACACTCTCATCGGCTCGGCCCGCGGCCGGGTGGCGGGCACCCGGCTGCAGCTGGTCGGGCAGCTCCCGCCGGGGCCGGAACCCGATTTCTCGGAGCACGACGACGAGCCGGCCGAGGCCGCCGCCGTGGCTGCGCAGATCAAGCGGCTGGTCGCCGAGGGCACCCCGGCCGCCGAGATCGCGGTGCTGTTCCGGATCAACGCGCAGTCGGAGGTCTACGAGCAGGCTCTCACCGAGGTCGGCGTGCCCTACCAGGTGCGCGGGGGAGAGCGGTTCTTCTCCCGGCCGGAGGTCCGGCGGGCGATGACGGTGGTGCGCGCCGCGGCCTCCGGGCGGCCGGACGACGACGCCCCGCTGGTCGACGCCGTGCGCGCCGTCCTCGCCCCCGTCGGACTCACCCCGGAGCCGCCCGGCGGCGCTGCGCAGCGGGCCCAGTGGGAGTCGCTGCTCGCGATCGTCGAGCTCGCCGAGGAGCTCGTGGCGGTGGAGCCCGAGGCCGACCTGCGCCGGTTCTCCGCGGAGCTCGAGACGAGGGCCGACGCCGCCCATCCCCCCACGGTGCAGGGCGTCACGCTCGCATCGCTGCACGCCGCCAAGGGCCTGGAGTGGGATGTCGTCTTCCTCGTCGGGCTCGTCGACGGCACGCTCCCGATCCAGCACGCCGACGGCGACGACGAGGCGATCGAGGAGGAGCGCAGGCTGCTCTACGTGGGCATCACACGGGCCCGGCGCCGGCTCGCCCTGTCGTGGGCGCTGTCCCGGCAGCCGGGTGGCCCGCGCCGCAGGCGGCGGAGCCGTTTCCTCTACGGGCTGATTCCGGAGGAGCACGCGGCTTCGCGGATAGCGAACGGGTCGAGCCGGGGTGGCCCGCGGCCGCGCTGCCGTGTCTGTGGTTCACCGCTGATGGGCGCCGACGCGCTGAAGATGCGCCGGTGCTCCGACTGTCCGTCCGATGTGGACGTCGAGCTGCTCGACCGGCTGCGCGGCTGGCGGAGCGAAGAGGCCAAGGAGCAGCAGGTTCCGGCCTACGTGGTCTTCACCGACGCCACCCTCACGGCGATCGCCGAGCAGCGGCCCGCCGACAACGCGGCACTGGTACGGATCCCGGGTATCGGCGCGCGCAAGCTCGACCGCTACGGGCCTGCCGTGCTGGCGCTCGTCACCGACCCGGATGTATCCGGTAGTTGATCCGAGAAGTTCCCCGTAAATCAGTTGTGCGGTCTGTCCGGGTATCTCTAACGTATCCGTCGACGGTCCTCACCAGCCCGTCTTCTGCTGCGACCACACGCGAAGGGGGTGCCCGGTGATCACGATGATGCTTCCCGTCTCCGGGATCTACGGCACCCGCAAGCGCGTCGCGTCCGGTATCCCGGCGGTCGGCTCCCCGCGCCACGCGCACGTGTGGCAGCAGCGACCGGCAGGCACGGCTCCCGGCGCCTTCGTGATCAAGGGCGTCAGCGTCACCGATAACAGCACAGGTGTGTCCGAAGTGGAGTGTCGCCCAACCTAGGCGGCGACCACGCCACCGGCCCGAAGAACCAAGGCCGCGGACCCACACCGGGATCCGCGGCCTTTTTTGTTTGTCCTGCCTGACCACATCACTCAGGAGGTAGAGGTGTTAGTCCGATCAGTTCCGTTGGACGGCGGAGCGATCAGTCCCGACCAGCTCGGTGGCGACCCGGTCACCGGTCTGGGGTCCCTCCTCGACGCGGCTCCCCGCGCGGGGTTGGACCTTCCGTGTCGTTCAGGCGACGCGGACCTGTGGTTCGCCGAGGCTCCTGCGGAGCTGGAGCGGGCCAAGGAGCTGTGCGGCCACTGCCCCATCCAGGCCGAGTGCCTGGCCGGCGCGGTGCGCCGTGAGGAGCCGTGGGGCGTCTGGGGCGGCGAGATCTTCCTGCGAGGGGCAGTCATCCCGCGCAAGAGGCCCCGTGGCCGTCCGAGCAAGGCTGCACTGGCCCGTGACCGCGAGTTCGCAGCGGCCGCGTCCGCCTGATCCACCGCCCCACCCGTCGGCCCTTCGAGGGCCACACCGACAGGAGACCGATTCCGATGACCGACTTCAACCCGCCGACGGCTCCCACCCAGCCGCGATCCATGGTCCTGCACCGAGAGGGAACCCAGATGTTGCTCCACGAAGCCCTGGCCAGATCCCGACAGCGGGAAGCCGAAGAGGCAGCCCGCGACTACGCACTGGCCCGCCGGTTCACGGTGGGCCGCCGGTGGGCCTCGCTCGCCGGTTTCGCCGCCAGGCGCGCGACCCGTGCACGGGCGAGTGCAGGCACGGCTCCGCTGTACGGCCGCCCCCGTTCCACTGCGAACGGGCTCCGCGGCGCAGTGTGAGCGGCGCCGATGAAGAGAACAGGTAACTAGCCGACGTCCCCGGCCGACCGGCCATCGGCCGGGGCACCGTCGGCCTCAGGGCACCGAACCCACCTCTGGGCCCGGCCCGGCCCGCTCCACGCCACGATCAGCGGGACCGGGGCCGGGTTCAGAGGTGGCGGCCGGCCGACTCGTCCTCGGCGTCGAAGATCCACGGCTGCCAGTGCCCCACGATCCCGCGCAGCGGCACGTCGGCGTCGAGCTGGCACAACACCCCGAGCGTGCCCATCGTGACGCGGTGCACGAGGAGGTACTGGGGCGGCAGGTTGAGCTCACGACCGGTGTTGAAGTCGGGACTCCGCAGGTCTCCCACCCGCTCGGCCTGCCTCTGCAGCCACCGCCGGTTGAAGCGGAAGGTGTCGGTGCGCAGCGGTTCGGTGAACGGCGCCAGGTAGGTCACGGCGTCCTCGGCGCGCAGTGGCGAGCCTGCCCGCACGAACCCGTTGTCGCGCAGCAGCGCGAGCAACTCGCCCGGCTTGTCCTCCAGCGCGAGCCGGACCATCACCGACAGCGGCCGGGGGAGACCTTCTGGCAGGCGCGCCACGGCGCCGTAGTCGATGACGAGCAGCCTGCCGTCGTCGAGCACCTGGAAGTTGCCGGGGTGCGGGTCGGCGTGCAGCAGCCCGACCCGGGCCGGGGCCGAGTAGTGGAACTCGGCGAGCAGGGCGGCGGCCTTGTCGCGCTGCTCCTGCGTGCCGCCCCGGATGACGTCCGACAGCTTCCGGCCGGTGACCCATTCGGTGACCATCGCCCGCGGCGCCGATGCCACCACGCGGGGCACCCTGACCTTGTCGTCGCCGTCGAACGCCGAGGCGAACGCACGCTGGTTCTCCGCCTCGTCGCGGTAGTCGAGCTCCTCCTCCATCCGATCGCGCAGCTCGGCGATCAGCGGCTTGATCTCCAGGCCGGGCACCAACGGCTGCATCAGCCTGCTCATCCGCGACAGTTGCCGAAGGTCGGAGCGCAGCGCCTCCTCCGCGCCGGGGTACTGCACCTTGACGGCGACCTCGCGCCCGTCCTTCCAGACCGCGCGGTGGACCTGGCCGATGCTCGCGGCCGCGGCCGGTGTCTCGTCGAAGTCCTGGAACCGGTTGCGCCAGCCCCGGCCGAACTGCTCGGCCAGCATCCGGTGCACGTCGGCGGCCGGCATGGGCGGAGCCGCGGACTGCAGCTTGACGAGCGACTCGCGGAACGGCGCCGCGAACTCGTCGGGAATGGCGGCCTCGAACACGCTCAGGGCCTGGCCGAACTTCATGGCCCCGCCCTTGAGCTCGCCGAGTACGGCGAACAGTTGCTCGGCGCTCTTGGCCATCAGCTGGGCGGAGATCTCCTCGCCGTCGCCTCCGACGAGCCGTCTGCCCCATCCGGCTGCGGCTCGCCCGGCAACTCCGAGCGGGAGACTGGCCAGCTTGGCCGTGCGTGAAGCCGTACGCCGCGGGATGTCGGTCACGCTGTTTCCTTTGTGGGGTGCGGTGCCGCCGTGGCGAGCGGCGGGATCGCCGACGCGAAACGCTCGCCGGCCGTGGCATCCCTGTCGATGGTCGTCGGTGGGTCGGGCCGTGCTCCGTCCGATGGCGGGCTTGCGGGCTCCTTCACCCCCTGATTGTGTCCCGATCTCCCCCTTGCGCGCATGTTGCCTTCGGTCACGAACGCGGATTCATTCGCGGCCGAACACGGCTGGGCCGTGGTGGAGGTCCGTTGACGGCACCATGACATGACGGGCGGTCGGGGCGGCGACGAGATCACCGAGATCTCGCCGGCCGTCGAGGAAAGGGCCGGCGCGCTGCGGAAACGGCTGCCCAGCGATCCGGGCGCCGAGAACGCCTCCGACAGCCCGCCCTCAACGGATGACCGTACGGGGCGGGCTGTGGAGGACGTCACGCCAGACGCGTCAGTGCTGTCCCGCCTTGTCCAGGTCGGCGTCCTTGCAGGCGGCAGGTGCGTTGATGGGGTTGCATCGGGCCACCGTGTTGCCGGCGAGCGAGGCGTAGTAGCCCGAGCCGAATCGGGCGGCCATCCCGGGAACCGGGTAGTCGGTGCTGACGACCTGGGCGCCGCTGGTCAGCGCGGCCTCGCGACGCGTGGTGTCGCCGGAGCGCGCCTCGCCGGTGGGCGCGTCCGCCCGGGTCCGGATCATGTAGCCCTGCTTGACCAGGTCGATGATCGTGTCGTGCAGTTGCGGCGCCTCGTCGCGGATCATGAAGGCCGCGTCCGGCTTGTCGCCGTTGTCCTGGGCGTTGGTGAAGAACAGCCGGTCCGCGAGGCTCGGGTCGTTGCCCTGGAGGTACTCGGGCCGGAGGTTGTCCATCGCGAACATGACCTTGCCACGGGCGTCGCGCAGGGTCGGCCAGCCGTACTTCAGGACCGAGTCCCGCAAGGTCATCCCCTTGTGGCGGACGTCGTCGGGCGTGATGACGCGGTTGCGGGGGAACACCGACAGCACTTCCTGCTCGGCATTGGTGAAGCTGTCGTGCGTCCAGGGCAGCATCGGTTGTGTCGGGTGGCCGGGGAAGTTCGGGCCGTTGCCCTGGTCGAACTGCAGCAGGATGGTGATCGGCACGGCATTGGAGTTCTTGTCCGACCAGTCTTTGACCTGCTTGAGGCAGTCGACGAAGGTCAGGCAGCTGGTGTGGTAGTCAACATCCTCCTCGTGGAGGACCTTGATGCCGGGCTTGTTCATCACCTCCGCGTTCCACGGTCCTTCGCCCGAGATCTGGCGGAGGATCGGATTGGTGAACCGGCCGCCATCGGGGTCCTGGGCAAGGTCGAACTCGAGACTACGAACCTTCTGGCCGTCGAGTTGCTGCTGGATCGGGGCGTGGGAGTACTCCTCGCCACCGGTGCCGGAGCCGGGCTGGGCCTGCTCCCGGATGGCCTTCTCCGGGTCGGTGATCTCCACGTGGAAGCTGTTGTGGGTGCCGACGGTCTGGATCTGGTTGATCCGGACCTGGTTGTCGTGGCCCACGCCCGCGGCGACGCCAGTAGGCGGTGGAGCAGGGGCGGGCGTATCCACTCCAGCGGTCGGAGGAGCGGGGGCAGCCGAATTCCCACCAGTGTTCGGGGGAACGGGGGTGGCGGCAGCGGCGATTCCGATCGGGGTGATCAGCGCCGAGGTGACGGCAATGACCAACACGGACCGCGGGAGTAGACGCACGCAGGTCTCCATAAAGTGGGCGAATGGTGCGCCTCAAGATTCCAGCGTCTTCACTCGATCGAGTGGTCCGCCGCTGAACACTGGACGAACCAGATCTGTCCATCGTCGATGAATCGGCGAATTCCGACAAAGCTGTTGAATCTGAATAATTCGAGCACGCACCGGCTGCTCGACAGGCAAGGAGGCCTGCTTCAGGATCACGCGCGAGTCGAGTCGGGAGGAGTTCGCCGAGGTTGCGGCACCCGCTCGCTGCTCGCCCCGCACCCGCAGCCGGGCTGGGGTGACCAGGCGCGCCGCAGCAGCGTGCCGGCGACGGCGTCGAGCTCGATCGTCGTGTCGAGGGTGGGGGGTGGAGGGCCACCACCGGCGGTGGCGTCGAGCGCGGCGAGAACCTGGGCGGCGGCGAGCGCGGCGGTGGCGCGGATCGCCGCCGGATCACCCCGGCCCGGCCTGCCCACCAACTGCGCGGCGACGGTGGGCCAGCCGGGGTCGTGGGCGCTGCGCAACAGGTCGAGGCAGCCCAGGCAGGCGGTACGACCGGGCAGGACGAGCGGCCCCACGACGCCGATGCCGTCGCGCATCCGGGCGGAGAGGTGGGCGGTGCCGCCCGCGTGCAGCTCGGTGACCCGTTCCGGCTCGGGAGCGAGGGCGTCGGCGAGCACGACCAGATCGGGCACCAGCCGCTGCGGCGGCGGTGCGGTGGCGACGCCGGGGCAGAGCCGACGCACCGCGGCCCTCGTGGCGGCGAGCCGGTCGTGGCCCCGATCGGTGTCGAGGAAACCCGTGCCCAGGTCGGCCGCGAGCACCGGGCCCGAGGTCTCGACGTGCACCGCACCGACGCCGGACTGGGCCAGGCCGACCACGATGCCGACGGCGAGCGGCCCGGAACCGGTGACGACGACGGTGCTGGTGGCGCGGTTCCGGGTGGTCCGCTCCAGCGCTGTGGCGTCGACCAGGGCGCCGGCTGCGACGAGGTCGGACACCAGCGCGTCCGCCTCGGTCGCCTCCACCCCACGTCGCACCGCCCTGGCGACGAGCTCGGCGTGGCCCACCGGGCCGTCCAGCTCGTCGAGCATCGCCGCCAGTGCGGGCGGGAGGTCGTCGACGGCGACGGCCGCCTCGGGGTCGAGGCCGAGCAGCCGTGCTCCGGGGCCCAGCCGGAGCACCGACCGGTGTGGGGACAGGCGGAGCATCACCGGCGGGGAGGGGCGCGCTGCGGTGGGCATCGGCCGATGGTGCGCCGTTGCCCGGGACCACCGCATCCGGTTGTCCACAGACCCCGATCCCGGCTGTGGACAACTCCAGGAGTCGCCCCGGTGCCCAGGCACGGGGCTTAGGCTGGAGCGATGGCGCAGCCCGCGGTCGTTGAGGTCCGGCGCAGTGACCGCCGCCGGCGCATGGTCAGTGCCCGGCGCGAGGGCGACACGGTGATCGTGTTCATCCCGGGCTGGATGAGCGACTCCGAGGAACGGCGCTGGGTCGACGAGATGGTGCGCCGCCTCGAACGTAGCGAGGCCCGCCGCCGCTCACCCGCCCGCAAGGGCGACGACGAGCTGCGCCGCCGCAGCATGGAGCTGTCCCGCCGTTACCTCGACGGTCGCGCGGAGCCGCGCACCGTGCGCTGGGTGGCACCGATGCGCACGCGCTGGGCGTCGTGCACGCCTGCGGACGCCACGATCCGGATCAGCGACCGGCTGCGTGACGTCCCCGGCTGGGTGGTCGACTACGTGCTGATCCACGAGCTCGCGCACCTGCTGGAGCCCGGGCACGACGCCCGGTTCTGGGCGTGGGTGCACCGGTACCCGCGCGCGGAACGCGCCATGGGCTACCTCGAGGGGCTCTCCGCCGCCGCAGGCCTCGGCCTGGTGGGCATCGACGGCGACGAGCCCGACGCCGAGGCGGGCTGACTCTCACCCGCGCCGGCGCTCTCCGGTGCGTTCCCGCGGATCAGGCGGTGGGGGGTTTCGGCCCGCCGGACTCGGGTCCGTCGGACTCCGGCCCGTCGGACTTCGGGGTGTCGGTGCTGTCGCTGCTGTCGGTGCGCTTCTGCTCGGGGTCCTCGGCGGCAGCCTTGCCCGCCAGCTTCTCCAGCTCCGCGATCGGGTCGCCGAGCTCGTCACGCCCGACGAAGCCTGCCGGATCGTCGAGGTCGTCGGCCGAGGGGATCAGGTCCGGGTGGGCCCAGAGAGCGTCGCGGCCGGCGGTGCCGCGCTGCTCGCCGAGCAGCCGCCAGAGCTCCGCCGCGGCGCGCAGCCTGCGCGGCCGCAGCTCGAGGCCGACCACCGTGGCGAAGGTCTGCTCGGCAGGGCCGCCGGAGGCGCGACGACGGCGCAGGGTCTCCCGCAGGGCCTCGGCTCCCGGGAGCCGGTCGCCCACCGCGTCGGCGACCACGGCGTCGACCCAGCCCTCGATCAGGGCGAGCAGAGTCTCGAGGCGGGCGAGCGCAGCCTCCTGCTCCGGTGTGGTCTCGGGCTCGAACATGCCCGACTGCATGGCCTCCTCGATGGCGGCCGGGTTGGACGGGTCGATGCCGCGGGCGAGCTCCTCGATCCGGGAGGTGTCGACGCGGATGCCGCGGGCGTACTCCTCGACGGTGCCGAGCAACCGCTCCTTGAGCCAGCCGACGTGGGCGAACAACCGGTGGTGTGCCGCCTCGCGTGCGGCGAGGTAGATCATCACCTCGCTGGCCGGCCGGTCGAGGTCCTTCGTGAACTTCTCGATGTTCTCCGGCAGCAGCGCCGCCACCCGGTCGGGACCGACGGGCACACCGATGTCGGTGGAGGTGAGCACCTCCGCGGCGAGCTGAGCCAGGCCGCCGCCGAGCTGGCTGCCGAAGGCGAGCCCGCCCATCTGGCCGAGCATCGCCAGCATCGGGCCTGCTGCGGCGCGCGCCTCCTCGGGCATGGCGTCCACCCACGAGACGGAGACCCGCTGGGCGACCGGATCGCACAGTCGCTTCCAGGTGGGCATGCTGGCGGTGACCCACTCGCTCGCCGACCAGGCCTTGGTCTCCACGGCACCGGCGGGGAAGTCGGTGGCGGCGTCGAGCCAGAGCTCGGCGAGCTTCACCGCGTCGCTCACCGCGGCGCGCTGCGCCCCCGTGAGCGAGGACGTGGTGGCGGCGAGCCGCTGCTGGGCGAGCTGCGCCGCCAGGTCGTAGTTGACGGGGCCGCCGCCCGTGTTCTGCGCCTGGCTGAGCATCTGCCCGAGCTGGGTGAGCATCTGCCCCAGCTGGCTGACGTCGAACCCACCGGCTCCTCCGGGCATCCCGGGCATACCCGGCATGCCTGGTAGGCCGGGGAATCCGCCGGGCGGCATGCCCGGCAGGTTGCCGAAGCCGAACGGATCCTGCGGCCCGTTGCCCGGGCGATCGGGCTCGTGCCCGCGGTCGTTCTCGTCGTCGCGGTCGCGGTCTCGGTCGGACGGCCCGAATCCGAACGGGGTATCGCTCATGTCACTACGGTACGCGGGTCCGCCCTGCTCAGGTGTTCGCGCTCGGCAGTAAAAGTGCTGCCCGTGGTGCCTCGTGCCGACCGTTCGAGGGCGTCGCATGCGGTCACATAGGCTGTGAGATCGTGAACCGCCGGACGTGGACGCGCGTCGTCGCAGGCATGCTCGCACTGGCGCTCGGCGTGCTCGCCGCGGCGGTGCCGGTACCGATGGTGGCACTGGGTCCGGGGCCCACGTACGACACGCTCGGTGACGTCGACGGGAAGCCTGTCGTCGCCGTCGACGGCCTCCAGGTCTTCCCGACGTCCGGGCACCTGAACATGACCACGGTCTCGGTGACCGACCGGCTCACGCTGTTCTCGACGTTGGGCCTGTGGGCGGCGGGCGACCGCCAGGTGGTGCCGCGCAGCGACGTCTTCCCCCCGGAGAAGACCGACGAGCAAGTCCAGCAGGAGAACACCGAGCAGTTCGCGGCCTCGGAGGCGAACGCCGAGGTCGCGGCGCTGACCGAGCTGAAGGTGCCCACCCGCGTGGTGGTGGGCGACCTGGTTCCCGACTCGCCCGCCCAGGGCCGGCTGGAGGTCGGCGACGAGATCGTCGCGGTGTCGGGGCAGGCCGTCGACTCGCCTGCCGCCGTGTCCAGCGCGCTGGCGACGACGAAGCCGGGGCAGTCGGTCACGATCACCTACCGCCGGGCGGGCCAGCAGCACGACGCGGACGTCGTGCTCGGGTCGAGCCCGGACCGGCCGCAGGGTCTGCTCGGTGTCCGCCCCGGCATCGAGCCGCAGGCGGGCGACATCAGGATCAGCCTGGGTGACATCGGCGGTCCGTCGGCCGGTCTGATGTTCGCGCTGGCCGTGATCGACAAGCTGACCCCCGGCAACCTCGCCGACGGCCGGTTCGTCGCCGGCACCGGAACGATCGCGCCGGACGGCCAGGTCGGACCGATCGGCGGCATCCCGTTCAAGATGCGCGCCGCGCGGGACGCGGGGGCCACCGTGTTCCTCGTTCCGGCGGACAACTGCGCGGAGGCCGCCGCGAACGCGCCCGCCGGTTTGGAGCTCGTGCGGGTCGCGAACCTGCAGGACGCTCTCACCGGCCTCGATGAGCTCACAGCCGGTCGGACGCCGGTGTCCTGCTCGCCCGCCACCTGAATCGGGCGACTCGGACATTTGAGGCCCCCACGGGAACCCCACACCCCCTCCGTAGAGTTGGATGAGCAGGGCGCATCGACGGGCCGGCTGCGGGAGGCGATCGGGCAGGTCGCCGCGGCACCGGACCGACCCGTTGCCCGCGCCCGGCGCCAGACCCCGCGAAGACTGGAGCGTGCCCTGTGGCCATGCGGCCCCCGGTGGGAGCACCGACGTTGAGCCGCCGTACCCGGATCCTGCTCATCCTTGCGGGAATCGTGGTGCTGCTACTCCTCGGCGGCTCACGCCTCATCAACTTCTATGTCGACTGGCTGTGGTTCGGGGAGGTCGGTTATCGGGGCGTCTTCGCGACGGTCCTGTTCACCCAGATCGTCCAGTTCCTGGTCGCCGCGCTGCTGATCGGCGGCCTGGTGGCGCTGTCGCTGTGGATCGCCTACCGCTCGCGCCCGGTCTTCGTGCCCGTCACCGGGCCGGAGGATCCGATAGCGCGCTACCGCACGGTGATCATCCAGCGGCTGCGGTTGTTCGCCATCGGCATCCCGCTGATCATCGGGGTCATCGCGGGTCTCGCGGCGCAGGGCGACTGGCAGACCGTCCAGCAGTTCCTCAACTCGACGCCGTTCGGGGTCACCGACCCCGAGTTCGGCATCGACGTGGGCTTCTACGCGTTCCAGCTGCCGTTCTACCGGTACGTGCTCGACTGGCTGTTCGTCGCGGTGGCCATCTGCTTCGTGATCTCGCTGATCACCCACTACATCTTCGGCGGCATCCGGCTCAGCGGGCGCTCGGGCCAGGTCTCGGCCGCTGCGCGCGCCCAGCTGGCGATCCTCGCCGGGGTGTTCGTGCTGCTCAAGGCGGTGGCGTACTACTTCGACCGGTACGAGCTGCTGTTCAGCAACCGCAGCGACATCTTCACCGGTGCCACCTACACCGACCTCAACGCGGTGATGCCCGCCAAGCTGATCCTGCTGTTCATCTCGATCATCTGCGCGGCGGCGTTCTTCGCGGCGGTGTTCCGGCGCAACCTGCAGCTGCCCGCGATCGCCACGGTGCTGCTGGTCCTGTCCAGCGTGCTGATCGGTGCGGCGTGGCCGCAGGTGCTGCAGCAGTTCGTGGTGTCGCCCAACGCCAACGAGCGTGAGTCGGTGCCGATCGAACGCAACATCGCGGCCACTCGGCAGGCGTTCGGGCTCACGGACGACAAGGTCACCGAGGTGCCCTACAGCGGCACGTCGGAGGCCACGCCCGCCGCGGTCCGCAACGACACCGCCACGGTGCCGAACATCCGCCTGCTCGACCCGGCCAAGGTCGGCGACACGTTCACCCAGCTCCAGCAGCGGCGTACGTTCTACGGCTTCCCGCAGAAGCTCGACATCGACCGGTACAACATCAACGGGAAGACGCAGGACTACATCGTCGCCCTGCGCGAGCTGAACAGCGCCGGGCTCAACGGCAACCAGACCGACTGGATCAACCGGCGGCTGGTCTACACGCACGGCAACGGGATCGTGGTGGCTCCGGCCAACCAGGTGAACGCCGTACTGGACGAGGCGGGTGGCCAGGGCGGTCTGCCCAACTTCACCAGCATCGACATCAGCAACTCGAACTCGCCGTCGTTGCCGCCGAGCCTGCGCGTCACCGAGCCGCGGGTGTACTACGGCGAGCTGATCGACGGGTACTCGATCGTCGGTGCCGAGCAGGGTGCCACCCCGCGCGAGTACGACTCCGACACGCAGAGCTACACCTACACGGGCAAGGGCGGCGTGCCGCTGGGCAACATCGTCAACCGGCTCGTGTTCTCGCTGTTCTACGGCGAGCGCAACATCCTGTTCAACAACTCGATCAACGCCGACTCGAAGATCATGTACGTCCGCGACCCGCGTGACCGGGTGCAGGCGGTGGCGCCGTGGCTCACCACGGACACCGACCCGTACCCGGCGGTGGTCAACGGGCGGATCGAGTGGATCGTCGACGGCTACACGACGCTGCAGAACTACCCCTACGCCGAGCGGATGGGCCTGGGGCAGGCCACGGCCGACGCCCTGCAGCCGTTGCAGCGGGCGCAGCAGGACAAGGACATCAGCTACCTCCGCAACTCCGTCAAGGCCACCGTCGACGCCTACGACGGCACGGTCACGCTGTATGCGTTCGACGAGTCCGATCCGGTGCTGAAGACCTGGATGAAGACCTTCCCGGGCACCGTGCAGCCGGCGTCGGCCATCAGTCCGGACCTGAGAGCGCACTTCCGGTATCCGGAGGATCAGTTCAAGGTGCAGCGCGAGCTACTCACGCGCTACCACGTGGACAATCCGCTGGAGTTCTACGGCAACGTGTCCTTCTGGGACGTGCCGTCCGACCCGACGGTGCCGGGCGGTGGCGGAGCAGGCGGCGCACCACAGCCGCCGTACTACATCCTGGCGGGTGAACCAGGGGCCGCGGGCCAGGAGGGCACCACGCCCACCTTCCAGCTGACCAGCGCGCTGGTGTTCCGCAACCGTGACATCCTCTCGGCCTACGTCACGGCGAGCTCCGATCCGGCCAACTACGGCAAGATCACGGTGCTCCAGCTACCACCGGACACCCAGACGCTAGGCCCGCAACAGGTGCAGACCCAGTTCGTCGGTTCACCCAACGTCAGCCAGGATCTAGGACTGCTATCGAGGGGTGGGCAGAGCACCGTCGAGTACGGCAACCTGCTCACCCTGCCCGTGGCCGGCGGGCTGCTCTTCGTCGAACCGGTCTACATCGAGCGCGCCAACCAGCAGTCGAGCTATCCACAGCTAGCGAGAGTGCTGGTGTCCTACAACGGGCGGGTCGGCTACGACGCGAACCTGTCCGTGGCGCTCGATCAGGTGTTCGGGGCAGGGGCCGGGGCGGCGGTTGCGCCTCCGTCCGGGGGAGCACCAGCCGGCACGCCACCCGGGAATGCGCCGGCAGCCGGTGGGCCCGCTGCGCCGGCGGCCAGCCCTCAGGTCGCCGCGGCTGCAGCGGCGATCCAGAGCGCGATCACCCAGCTCCGCACCGCGAACCAGAGTGGTGACTTCGCGGCGCAGGGCCAGGCGCTCCAGCAGTTGGACTCGGCGGTCCGCCAGTTCCAGCAGGCGCAGGCCGCCGCCGGCTCGACGCCGACACCGCCGCCCGGCCCCGGCGGCTGATTCACGGCCCGAACGCCACCGCCCCGCGGACCTGACCAGGTCAGCGGGGCGGTGGCCGTTAAGGGGACCCCCCGCTGCAGGCAGGTTTCGGCGGGGTGTAATGTCTTCAACAGCAAGACAGCAACATGGCAACGCGGGGTGGAGCAGCTCGGTAGCTCGCTGGGCTCATAACCCAGAGGTCGTAGGTTCGAATCCTACCCCCGCTACCAGCGGAAACGGCCCCCGGACATCAGTCCGGGGGCCGTTTTCATGCCCGCGGTAGCAAGGATCGTAGTAGGCCTCGACCAGCAGGCCTCCGGAGCGGGGTCCTTGGGCCGGTGACGGCCCGCTCGATCAGCTGGCCGATGAGTTCGGCGGCGGCACGGTCCTGCCCGGTCGAGCGGTGGGCGTAGATCTGGAACGTCACTGCCGGGTTGGAGTGCCCCACCCTGTCGCTGAGGATCTTCGGCTCGATCCCGGTGTCGAGCGACAGCGTCGAGTAGTTTCCCCCAGGGCGTTCCCAAGATCGTTCGAGGCCGTTCGCCCATCTCGGGCCCGGCCGCTGGATGCCGTCACAGTGTCGGGGGACGGTGCCAGGCTGACGCCGCAGCCAGCAGGCGGGAGTGCTGCTGGCGGTCAGAGGAGGGCGCCGCCGGAGACTTCGAGGCGTTCTGCGGTGACCCAGCGCATCTGGTCGGAGACGAGGGCGGCGATCGCGTCCCCGATCTCCTCGGGCCGACCGACCCGCCCGAGAGCGGTCTGTGTGGCCAGGTAGCCGCGTAGTTCGGGGTTGTCGCGCATCGCGCCGCCGTTGAAGTCGGTTGCGGTGGGTCCGGGGGCGACGGTGTTGATGCGGATTCCGCGGGGTCCGAGTTCCACGGCGAGGGTGCGGGTGAGGGCTTCGACGGCGGATTTCGCTGCCGTGTAGATCGACGTTCCGGGGCTCACGTGCCGGGTCAGGGACGTCGAGATGTTCACGATCCGGCTGCCGTCGCCCATGAGTGGCACGAGTGCCTGGATCAGGAAGAAGGTGCCGCGGAAGTTGGTGCCGACCAGCAGGTCGAATCGTTCGGGTGTGACCTCTGCCAGCGGGTCGAACAGCCCGATGCCTGCGTTGTTGACCAGCACGTCGAGCCGGCTTGCTCCCCAGTGGGAGGTCAAGCCCTGCTCCAGGTCGGAGACGAATGCGGAGAAGGCGGAGACGTCGCTGATGTCGAGCGGCATGGTCATGACGTCCCCGCCTGCGGCTTCGATGAGCCGAGCCGTGTCCGTGGCCTCACCGCCCGGGCGGTGGGTGACCACGATGCGGTATCCGGCAGCGGCGAGGGACCGTGCGGCGCTGCGGCCCAGGCCTCGGTTGCCGCCGGTGATCACGGCGACGCGGGGGTCGGTCATTTCAGGGCTTCCTTCGTGAACGTGACGTGGACGAGCGGGCTGTCTGCCACCCACTGCTCCAGCGGCTCGACCGGCTGGGGGATCCCGGCGGGATTCCAGGCCTGGTCGAGGTCGGCGATGATCGCGCGGAAGACCCTCGCCCGATGCGCGGCGTCGCGGATCGGTGTTCCCACCGCATCCAGGTCGGCGCGCACTCCATGCTTCAGATGGAAGGTGAAGCCGGGGTTCTTCACGATGTTCGCGTACCAGTCGCGGCGTGCCGGCTGGGTCGACAGGTAGATCTCGCCATCAGCCCGGTAGAACCACACCTCGATCCGGTGGTGCCTGCCGGTTCGGGCACCGGTCGTCGTGATGTCGATCGTGCGTTCCCGCGCGGGAGACGCTGGGGTGATCGCCAGCGCGTTCTGTATCGACGGGTCCATGATTGCTCCAGTGTAAGTAAGTGATTACTTACAAGCTAGGGTCATCGTGAACTCTTGTCAACGTGCCTGACCAGGAGGTCCCCCTTGCCCGCCAGAAACCCGGAAGCGACGAAGGCCCGGATCCTTGACGCCGCGGTCGGCGAGTTCGCCGCGCACGGCTTCGCCGGTGCCCGCGTCGAACGCGTCGCCCGACGGGCGGGGACGAACATCCGGATGATCTATGCCTACTTCGGCAGCAAGGACTCGCTGTTCGACGCCGCGCTCGTCGACTCCGTCCGCTCCATGGCCGCGGCCGTGCCGCCGACGACAGAGGACCTGCCGGGCTGGGCAGGCAGGCTGTTCGACTACCACGGGCGTGCGCCGGCAGCGATGCGCATCAGCCTGTGGGCTCAACTCGAACGCCCTCAGGCGGCATCCGAACCCATGGAGAGCTACCTGGCCAAGACGGCACAGGTCGCAGATGCCGCCAGCTCACCCCTCCCCGCAGTCGACCTGCTCACGATCATCTACGCCGTCGCCCAGGCGTGGTATCTCACACCGGTCGGACTGCTCTCTGCGGACGGCTCCGACCCCTCCGACGACGTGCGCATCGCCGCACATCGAGCGGCACTGGTGACGGCCATCCGAAGAATGGTGGAAGGCCAGGCGGAACACGGATAGGGCCGCAGTTGCGAGGGGCGCCTTGCTGAACCTGCGAGGCCGGTCTCGCGTACGCAGCGACGGACACGGCGAGCTAGTCGTCGGTACCCCCCTGTCGCAGGACCACCGTCCTGGTGTTCGTCGGCACGTCCCAGCCGCGACGGCCGTACCCTCTCGATCGGCCGTCGACCGACACGCCCCGTTCAGCCGGAGGTCATGACCTCGGGTCGTCGCGTTGCGGAGCTGAGACGGGCATCTTCGTTCAGGACGGGCCGGGATGCGCTCCTCGCGGTTGCTGACTCGACGCTGTCGCTCGGCCCGTTCCGGGGCGCCGCGGTGCGACGCGCGTCGTGAAGCCGGCCGTCCCGCAGTCCAGCGGCGGCGGCGAGTCCGGCGAGGCGGCCATGCTGCGTGCGTAGGGTGCACTCGTGCCGCAACTTTCCGACCTAGAGACAGTCCGCGAGTCCTACGACCGGGTGGCCGACGCCTACGTCGAGATGGGGGCCGGCCGGCTGGACGCGCAGCCGTGGCTGCGGGCCGCGCTCGCCGCGTTCGCCGAGTCCGTCCGCGGACTCGGCCCGGTCCTGGACGTGGGCTGCGGGCCCGGCATCGTCACCGCGCACCTGGCGGGGCTGGGTCTCGACGCCTCTGGCGTCGACCTGTCGCCGCGGATGATCGAGCACGCCCGACGGGTGTACCCCGACCTGCGGTTCTCCGTCGCGTCGGCGAGCGACCTCGACCTCGCGCCGGCCTCGCTGGGCGGAGTGCTCGGCTGGTGGTCGCTGTTCAACCTCCCGCGGGAGGCACTGCCCGGCGTGCTGCGGACCTTCGCCGATGCGCTCGTCCCCGGCGGTCAGACTCTGGTCGGCACGCACGTCGGCGACGGCGACATCGCCCGCACGGAGGGGTACGGCGGCCTGCCGGTGTCCTGGACGACCCACCTGTACCGCCCCGAGGAGCTGGTCGGGATGCTGGTCGACGCCGGTCTCGACGTGGTCGCGGAGCTGAGGCTGCCGGTGCAGCCGCCGTCGCTGCTCCCGCAGGTTCTGCTTGCTGCGCGGCGCCCGGCCTGACCCGCGCACGCGCGACCAGGCTGCGGTCGGTTCCGACGGCGTGGTGAGCGTCGACGCGGGCCACGCCGTCAGCCGCGGAGGATTGCCGCCCGAGCCCGAAATTGGACCTCGACCGCGTCGACCGGACCCGCTACACGTTCGTCGGGCCGGTGATCGGCGACCGCTCCCACGAGGAATCGTTCGCCGACCTCGCAACGAGGTCGGACCGGCCGCTGTTGCTGGTCTCGCTCGGGTCGGCCTACAACGACCGGCCGGCTTTCTGGCGGGACTGCATCACCGCCATGCACGCACGGCACCGGCTGGACAACGTGCTGGCCGTCGGCCCGTACGTCGACGTGATCGGGCTCGGGGACATCCCCGACGACGTCATCGTCCGGGAGCGGGTGCCACAACTCGCGGTGCTCGCGCACGCGTCGGCCTTCGTCACGCACGCCGGGATGGGCGGCTGCTCGGAGGGCCTTTGGCACGGCGTCCCGATGGTCGCCGTGCCGCAGGCGGCCGACCAGTTCGTCAACGGCCCACGAAGAAGATCGCCAGGGCCGTCGGCGGGGCTTCGGCCGCGGCCGATGTGATCGGGTCCCTGATCGGGCAGCAGCCCTCACGGTCCGGTGGTGGCTGACACGGGGGCCTGTTCATCTAGGCACCAGGCGAATGCGGCCGGCCAGGGGCCGTATCCGTCTTCGGGGGTGATGTGTCCGGCGGCGGGGAGGACGTCGCAGTCCAGGCCGAGGGCGGCGCTCCACGCGCGCGGGTTGGCCGGCGCGTAGGGATCGGTCTCCGAGATGACCACATGCGGCGGCTTGGCCGACGCGGCGGTGAGGAGCTCACGGTCGACGCGCTCGAGCGTGAACTCTTCGTAGCCGTTGGCCGCGGTGAACGCTTGCTCACCGAGCGGGGACACCAGGAGCACCCGAGTGACGCGCAGGTCGGCAGGCAGGTCCGGGCGGCGTGCAGCCACAGGGCGCAGCCGAGGGAGTGGCACACCACGACGCGTTCTTGGTCGCCGAGTTGGGCCAGTTCGGGGCGCTCTGTAAATCCGCTCCCGCCGAGTCGGGAAGTCGCCATTGCGGCATCCGGCGGAGCCGGTAGTCCCGGGGGCGAGCACTGCCGTCTGAGTCAGGTGTTGATCGACCACGCGTCGTCGAGCCGGGCCAGTTCCGCAGGCGTCAGGTTGATCGATGCCGCCGCGACGTTCGCCCGAGCGTGACCGACCCGAGTTGTGCCGGGGAGGGGCACCACGTCGGCTCCGTAGGAGGGGCCGCGGCTGTGAACCCAGGCGAGCGCGATCTGTCCGACGGATGCCTCGTGCGCCGCGGCGATTTCACGCAGGGTCGCCTGCTTCGCGTCGTCCGTCCGGATGTTGACCCGCCGCTCGTGCAGCGCGCCGTGGCTGGTCGGTGAGTGCGCGACGATCGTGACGCCAAGGGCTGTCGCGGTCTGGGCGAGCGTGCTTTCGATGCTGCGTTCGGACAACGACCATCGTTCCTGGAGCGCGGTGACCGGGTGGACGGCATGGGCGCGTTTCAGGTCCTCGGCCGTCACGTTCGAGAGGCCGATAGCACCGATCTTGCCCGCATCGAGCAGGCCGGTCATGGCTGCGATCGTCTCCTCGATGGGGACCGTGTCGCTGCGATGGTGCAGGTAGTACAGGTCGATGCGATCGGTTTGGAGGCGCCGGAGGCTGGCGTCGCATGCTTGGCGTACGTACTCGGCGTCGGCCCGGACGTCGAAGTCCCCCGCGGCGTCGTCGTGCCAAACCAGGCCGAACTTGCTGGCGAGGACCACGTCGTCCCGACGGCGGGCGATTGCGCGGCCGACGAGGTCCTCGTTCTGGTAGGCGTCGGCGGTGTCGATCATCCGAACGCCTGCGTCGAGCGCGGCATCGATGACACGGAAAGGGTCCCGGTCGGGATCCGCTGAGTCGTTCACGCGTAGGCGCATGGCGCCGAACCCTTGATGGCCGAGGTTGGTGGCGCCCGGAGCCGTTCTGCTGCTGGTCACGTAGAAGGACGGTAGGGGCTCAATCGGACTTCAGGTCCAGTCTTTGAGTCGAAGGGCGCTCACCGCATGATCTCCGTCGCGAGGATCGGGATGGTGCTCATCTCAGCTCTGAGTCGATCGAGCCGTGGGTTATGAGACGGGGGCGCCTCCGTCCAGCGCTGTGCGCCACAGTGACAGACCTGCCGCCAGTTCCGCGGCGCCTCCAGGCAGCACGTGAAGCCGTCGTAGATCCAGTCGTGTTGGCCTCGGTCGAGGCACGCCCAGTACGCCTGGCGGGCGTCGTCCGGCACACCCGGCTGGAGCCGGGGGCAACGGCACTGCCCCGTTGTCGCACCTGCATCCATCGTCACGCAGACCTCAGGCTCTCCGAGCACGTGCATCGCTACCCGTTCCGTAGCGCCGAACGATAGGCCAGCGCGACCCCGGCCGGGCACTTCAGAGCCGGCGGCGCACCATCTCGGCGATCCAGACAGGCGCGAACGGCGACGTGCAGTTCGGGGGCGTCGGGTAGTCCCTGAGCACCTGCAGGCGCTCACCGATGTCGATCGCGCGGGCGCGGTACCCGGCGTGCTCGATCCCGATCTGAGCCAGGCAGTGGTTCATCGCCCACTGCAAGCGATCCGGAGCGTCCTTCATCTCCGCCTCGATGACGTCGAGCAGCCCTGCGAGGTCGAGGCCCTCGGGCTTCTTCGCCACCCGCTCGGTGGTCAACGCCCAGCCAGCACTCGCGACCACGGAATCCGGGTCCGCGAACCAGGCCAGGCGCAGCTCTTCGGCGTGCGGGTTCTTCTTCACCACGTAGTTCACGAGCCAGTCGTGCACCTTGGGGGTGCGCGCCTGGCGGAGCATGGTGTCCAACTCGTCGCGCTCGAACGTCTTCGGGCGGCAGATCAGGATGGCCAGGAGCCGCGCCGCGGTGTCATCGGTCGCCCAGAGCTGTTGTGCGAGCTCCTGCTGCGTCTTCAGCCGCTTCGCGAGCGCGCGCAGCGTGCCGAGGTTCACACCGTGATCGTCGCCGTGCTTCTCGTTCACCTCGCGGGCCCTCGGGTCCTCGAGCGCGGCCAGTTCGGCCAGCACCTCGGACACCGCCACCTCGGCCACCGGCGTCTCGGCCACCTCGGCCTCCTGTCCGTTTCGTGGGGGATTCAGCCTAAGTCGCGCGGGCACGCAGGACGGAGATTTGGTCAGAAGTCGGCGTGGTCAGCGTCCTGAGTCCTGTGCCCCGCGGCGGACCAGATCGACGAGCCGCCGGGCGCGGCCGGCGTCGACACCCGTGAGCGCGATGCCGGAGGCCACCAGGAGCAGGTCGACGGCGTCGAGGTCGAGCCGTACGGCCCCGGCGCGCTGGGCCCGCTCGACGAGCGCACCGATGGCGCGCTGCATCGCGTCGTGCCATTGCGCGAACCGCTCGGAGCCCGGACCGGTCAGGTCGTCGGCTTCGACCATCGCCAGCGCGCGCTTCGTGGCGACGTGCTCGACGAAGGCGAGCAGCCAGGCGAACAGCGCGTCACCCGGGTCCGGCTCGTCGAGCAGTGCCGCGGCCCGGTCGCACAGGCTCGTGACCTCGTCGGCGTAGACGGCCAGGGCCAGTTCGCGGCGGTTCGCGAAGTGGCGGTACATCGTGGCGTTGCCGACGCCGGCCCGCCGGGCGATGTCATCGAGGGGTGCGGCGGCGCCCTGCTCGTCGAAGACCTCACGAGCGGCGGCCAGCAGGAGCTGCCGGTTGCGCAGGGCGTCCGACCGGCGGGGAACCGGAGCCATGGGCCTCCTAGCAAATCGGGGACATCCCCGTTACGGTACCGGGGAAGAAGTGGGGAGTGCCCCACTTAGCTGGGAGAGGTGCGAAGGATGGCGCTGTCCGCGCAGGACCGGGTTGAGGTCCACGAGCTGATCGCCCTGCATGGCCATCTGGCCGACGACCGGCGCCCCGACGAGCTGGCCCGGCTGCTCACCGAGGATGCCGTCTTCGACCTGGAGGACTACGGCATGGGTGTGGTGGCGGGTCTCCCCGCGTTGCGCCGGCTGTTCGAGGAAGCGCCGGGTGAGCAGCCGGTGGGTCACCACGTGACCAACGTGATCGTCACCGAACGAGCCGACGGGGCGGCATCGGTGCGCTCGAAGGGTCTTGCCGTGATGGCCGACGGCCGGACCGGCACGGTGGTCTACAACGACCGGGTCGTCCGGACGCCGGACGGCTGGCGGATCGCCCACCGCAAGGTGGTCGCCCGCTGACCGGAGAGATGCGGCCGCCCGCCTTGCATGCTGGCTCGGTGGAACCCGAGAAGCAGATCGACGCGCCGGCAGGGCGCCCCTCGCAGCAGGTGCGCGTCGTTCATCTGACGGCGCCCGTCTTCCGCGCGCTGGCCGACGGTGACCTCGCGGCCGCGAACGCCGTGAGCCCCGTGCCTCTCTCGGCCCCCTTCGCCGGAGCCGAGTGGAGGGGGGTGTGGCAGCGGCGCAGGAAGCAGGTCGAGGAGGACCCCGCCAGCGCGGCATGGGTCACCGGTGTCATCTGGGACGAACGGCAACAGGCGGCCGTCGGCCGAGCCGGTTACCACGGGCCCCCCGATCCGTCGGGGATGGTCGAGATCGGGTACGCGGTCGACCCGGAGTACCGGCGACGCGGCTACGCCCGGGCCGCGCTGGAGGCCCTGCTCCAGCGCGCTGCTCGCGAACCGCAGGTCCGCACGGTGCGGGTGACCATCAGCCCCGACAACGTCGCGTCGCACCGGTTGGCGTCGCAGTACGGGTTCACCGAGGTCGGAGAGCAGTGGGACGACGAGGACGGCCTCGAGATCATCTACGAGGTTGATCCCGGGGCCGGTGGGGTTGTCCCCACCCGGAACCGGAGGCGCACCGGCGTGCCCGGCGGGGGCCGCGGCGATTGACTCGCCGGCATGGTCACACGCCCGATCCCCAGGGTCGAGGTCTCCCGGTCCCTGGTCCGTGACGTCACCCCGTTCGTCGCGCTGACGTTCACCATCAGCTGGGGGCTCTGGGCGGTCGCCGTCGTCCTGGGCGGGAACATCGCCGACCCGGCCGTCTTCGCCTGTTACGTGCTCGGCGCCCTCGGTCCGAGCCTCTCCGCCGGGATCCTGCGCCTGTCCGGACGCCCCGGCGGCCGGCAGGTGCAGTGGGCGGCCGTGGCCGCGTGGTTACCGGCGGCAGTGCTGCTGGGAGCCGGGCCCGCGGTCGTCGCGGTCACCGTGGCGCCGCTGTTCGGGGCCGCGGCGGTCGACCCGCGGGTGCTCGTCGTGGCGGTGGCCGGCGCCGGTGGCCTGCTGCCGTACCTGGCCCTGCATCTCGTCGCGGGCCCGCTGGCCGAGGAGTTCGGCTGGCGGGGGTACCTGCAGCCGCGGCTGCGCCGCCGGCTCACCCCGGCTCGGACGGCCGCGGTGCTGGGCACGCTCTGGGCTCTGTGGCACGTGCCGCTGTTCCTGCTGGTCGGGACGGCGCAGTCGCAGATGGGGCTGCTCACCCCCGTGGCGCTCGGGTTCTTCGTTGCGATGCTGCCGCTGTCGGTCGGGTACTGGTTCGTGTCCGAACGGCTGCGTGGTGGCGTGCCGGCGGCCGTGCTCATGCACATGAGCGGCAACATCGCGCTGACCCTGATCTTCGCCGCCCCGTCGGTCGCCGGAGGCGCGTGCTACCTCGGGACCGTCCTGCTGATCGCCGCGATTCTGCTGCGGTTCGGCCGGCTCAGTGCTCCCGGCACCGGGTGTGACCTGGTGTGTCGCCGCGATACCATGGCCAGGTGAGTCTGGATAGCGAACCGACGAATCTGGGGGCGCCCCGGGTCTGTTCCATCGCCGACGCGCTCGAGTTCGTGGGCGAGCGCTGGACCCTGCTCGTGCTCCGTGAGCTGGGCTTCGGCGTCCATCGCTTCAACGACATCCAGACCAACACCGGCGCACCCCGCGAGACGCTCGCGCTGCGTCTACGCAAGCTCGAAGACGTCGGGCTCATCGAGCGCCGCCAGTACTCGAAGCACCCGCCCCGCGACGAGTACCTGCTCACCGCCGCCGGCCGGGACCTCGCGCCTGTTCTCCGTTCCTTGCGGGAATGGGGCGAACGCCACGCCACCCCGGTGCTCCGAACCTCCTGAGCGGCCCGGCCGTGCTCGGCCCCTTCCCACGTCCCTGCGCTCAGGCGCCGGGGATGAAGGGGACGTTCTCGCGCGCGGCCTTGCGGGCGGCGAGGAGCGCTGCGGCCTCGCCTCCGATCGGCAGGCGCAGCGGCGGTGCGTCGAGTTCTGCGGCGTCGGCGATGGCGCGTGCTACCTGCTCGGGTGTGAGGGAGTAGTTGCGGTCCGTGTGGTCGGTGGTCAGTGCCCCGGCGTAGGGATCGTCGGGCAGCCGGTAGGCCGGCGGGTCGTCGAGCGCACCGGAGCTCACCGAACCGGGCTCCAGCAGGGTGGTGTGGATCCCGAACGGGGCGGTCTCGATGGCCAGGGCTTCGCCGAACGCCTCGAGTGCCCACTTGCTGGCGGCGTAGGCGGCGTCCCCCGACAGGACGATGCGGCCCACCACGCTGGAGACGAACAGCAGCCGCCCGTTCTTGCGCTCCCGCATCTGCGGCAGCACCGCTTGCGCGACCCTGATCGCGCCGGAGGTGTTCTGCGCGAACAGCCGCTCGATCTCGTCGGCCGGGCTCGCCTCGACCGCACCGACGAAGATCACGCCCGCGTCGGACACCAGCACGTCGACCTCGCCGGCGGCCGCGATCGCATCGTCGACGCCGGCCCGGTCTGTGACGTCGAGGCGGAGTCGCTGTGCCACGTCGAGGTCCTCGAGTGTGCGCGGGTCGCGGGCGGTGGCGATGACGCGATAGCCGCGGGCGGCGAACTCGGCGGCGGTGGCCCGGCCGATGCCCTTGGAGGCCCCGGTGATCAGGACGGAAGACATGGACTGCTCCTGTAGGTACGGAAATCGAACTTACTTGCCGGGTGTCACCCTAGGGCTTGTTAGTCGGAAAATCGAACTAACTTCCGTGGGGTTCCCGCACCCCGGGCCGGGGGCCGGACACCGCTCATCCGCGGCGGTGTCCGGCCCCTTCGGTGTGGTCGTGCTGCCTCAGCGCTCGACGTGCAGCAGCCCGAGCCGCTGGGTGGCGCGGGTCATCGAGACGTACAGGTCGGCGGGGTTGCGGGCCCGGATCCGCTCCGGGTCGACGATCACGACGGCGTCGAACTCGAGACCTTTCGCCGACACCGGGGTGTGCAGCTGCGCGGGCAGGCCGGCAAGGCCGTCGACGTCGGCGGCGATCACCGCCAGCGTCCCGCGGCTCAGCTGCGCAGCCTCCGCCTCGACGGCCTTGCGCACCTCGGCTGCGAGGTCGGCGGCGGGCACGGTGTGCTGCCACGGATCCTCGCCCGTCGTCCGCACCGACACGGGCGGCTGCCGGTCGGGCGCGAACTCGGCCAGCACGCCGGCGGCCAGCGCCATGATCTCGGCAGGCGTCCGGTAGTTCACCGTGAGCGTCCGGTAGGTCCACCGGGTACCGAGGTGCGGGGCGAGCACGTCCGCCCACGCATCCGCTCCCGCGGGGGCGCTGCGCTGCGCGATGTCACCCACCGCGGTGATCGAACGGGACGGGCAGCGCCGCAGCAGGACGTGCCAGTCCATGGCGGAGAGCTCCTGCGCCTCGTCGACGACGAGATGGCCGTACCGCCAGTCCCGGTCGCCGGCGGCCCGCTCGGCGACGCTCGCGAGGTGATCGGGCACCTGCCGGGCAGCGAGCACGTCGGCGGTGACGAAGTCGGTGGGGCGCAGCTCGTCGGGATCCTCGCCGGCGAGATTGCGGTCGGCCGACTCCAGAATGCTCAGCACCTCCGTGGCGTAGGCGTTGTCGGGCTCGCGTTCGGATCGGCTCGGGGGGACCGGCGGGGGACCGAGCAGCTCGGCCAGCTCGTCGAGCAGCGGCGCGTCCGCCACCGTCCACGCGGAGCCCTCGGCGCGGTGCAACCCGGAGACGTCGGTCTGGCCGCCTGCCGACGCCAGCCGCGCCGGGGACGCGAAGAGGTCGGAGAGGAGCTGCTCCGGGGTGAGCACCGGCCAGAGCTGCTCGACCGCCGCGTGGAAGTCGAGGTTCGAGCGCAGGTCGTCGCGCAACTCGTGGCGCATCTCCGCCGACACCTGCGCCGCGCCCGACTGCGCGAGCTCCGGGAGGTCGCCGAGCTCCCGGAGGAGTTCGGCGAGCTCGGGCGGGTCCTCCAGGTTCTGGTCGAGCTGCTCGATGCCCTGCTGGACGAGCAGGCTGCCGAGCGTGTCGCGGAACGTCGTGCGTGCAACGTTGTGGAGCTGGCCGGTGACCCGGGCGCGCCTCCTGGCTTCCGTCGCCGTGGCCCGATCGATGGTGACGGTGACGTCGTCGAGCTCGATCGCGATCGGCGACCCGGGTAGCTCCTGGCGGTCGGCGACGGCGCGGCGCAGTACGTCCAGCATCGCCAGGTCGCCCTTCGTGCGGGCCACCTCGTCCTCGTCGACCGCGGTCGTGACGACGCCCTGCGCCAGCCGGCCGGGGGTTGTGAACACCACCGCCGACTCACCCAGTGCGGGGAGCACGCCACCGACGTACCGGATGAAGCCCGCGCTGGGGCCGACGACCAGCACGCCGCTGCGGGCCAGCCGCTCGCGGTGGGTGTAGAGCAGATACGCGACGCGGTGCAGCGCAACCGCGGTCTTCCCGGTGCCCGGGCCGCCCTCGATCACGACGACGCCGGAGAGCGGCAACCGGATGATCGCGTCCTGCTCGGCCTGGATCGTGGTCACGATGTCGCGCATCGTCGATCCGCGCGGCGCCGTCAGCGCGGCGAGCAGCGCCGGATCGGAAGCGGATCGGGAATCCGCTTCGGTGAGGGCCGACTGGTCCAGTAGATCGTCGTGGAAGGTGGCGACCCGCTCGTCGGGCGCCGTTCCGGTGAGCTGGAGATGCCGTCGCCGGGTGATGCCGAGCGGTGTGGCCAGAGTCGCGCAGTAGAACGGCTGGGCGGCGGGCGCCCGCCAGTCGATGAGCGCGCTCTCCCCGTCTGCGGGATCGGTGAGCCCGATGCGGCCGATGTAGCTCATCGACCCGTCGGTGCGGTCGAGCCGGCCGAAGCACAGCCCGGAGCGGGCGGCGGTCAGCGCGGCCGCCCGTTCCGACCAGCGGTGCACGGAGACGTCGCGCTCCCAGCGGGCGCTGAGCTCCCCGCCCGTCGGCGCGGCCAGCATGCCCTGCGCCTGGGCCCTTGCGGCCGCGAGTTCGGTGGCGAGCAGCGCATGCAGCCGGCGGATCCGCCCGGTCTCCGCATTCAACTCCTGCTCGAAAGGGGGTCTGTCCACGCTCTCCCCGCCCATGCTATAATTAAGTTGCGGAGTTACGGACTCATTCTCTGATCGCACCCTTCAGAATAGCTCTCCGCATATCGCTGTGCAAAGTCACGTCGGGTGAATCCCATGAGTGCGGGCTGTGGTACGCCTGCCCACCGGCGCCGTGCGTCCGGTCCCACGCCGATGGCATGCATCGGTTCATTGCCGAACGTCCTGGTCAATGCCGAGGAGACCAGGGGGGATGGGATCCGTTCGCAGCGGACGACAACCGGGAAAAGGAGAGCACTCCCTCCTGCCCTTTTCAACTTATAGCGCACCGGGGGGCTTGCGGCAAGACCCGGGTTGTGTCCCAGAATCGTCGGCCGTAGCCAGGACCTGCAGAAATGGGAGTACCGGAGTGCGTGTGTTGTTGTCGACGTATGGGTCACGCGGGGACGTCGAACCGCTGGTGGCGCTCGCGGTGCAGTTGCGGGAACTCGGTGCGGACGTGCGGGTGTGCGCGCCGCCGGACTTCGCGGAGCGGCTGGCCGGTGTCGGCGTGCCGATGGTGCCCGTCGGCCCGTCGGCGAGCGCGTTGACGACTGCGGCGCTGCCGCCGTCAGGCCTGCCCCGGCGCGCGGCCGAATTGATCGCCGGCCAGTTCGACACGGTCACCGGGGCGGCCGAGGGATGCGATGCGATGGTGGTGACGGGCATGATGCCGGCCGCGGCCGGCGCGCTGTCGGTGGCCGAGAAGCTGGGCATCCGGTCGGTGTCCGTGACCTTCCAGCAGCTCACCCTGCCCTCGCCGCACCGCCCGCCGCTGGCCTATCCGGGACGGCCGTTCCCGCCGGAGGTGACCGACAACCAGGTGTTGTGGGAACTGGACGCCGAGAGCATCAACGTGCTGTTCGGTGAGGCGCTCAACATCAACCGGGTGTCGCACGGCCTGCCACGGGTGGACGACGTCCGCGACTACGTCCTCGGCGGCCGGCCGTGGCTGGCGACGGACCAGGTCCTGGACCCGTGGCAGGAGACGCCGGACCTCGACGTCGTGCAGACCGGCGCGTGGATCCTGCCCGACGTTCGCCCGCTCCCGGCCGACCTGGAGGCCTTCCTGGACGCCGGCACGCCACCGGTGTACGTGGGTTTCGGCAGCATGCCCATGCATGCCTCGGCGGACGTCGCCCAGGTGGCCATCGAGGCGATCCGGGCGCAGGGCCGCCGCGCGGTCGTGCTCCGCGGCTGGGCCGACCTGGCCTCGATCGACGACCGGGACGACTGCTTCGTCGTGGGTGAGGTCAACCAGCAGGCACTGTTCGGCCGGATGGCCGCCGTCGTGCACCACGGCGGCGCGGGCACCACGACGACGGCCACCCGGGCCGGCGCGCCCCAGGTGGTGATTCCCCAGTTGGCGGACCAACCCTACTGGGCCGGGAGGGTCGCCGACCTGGGCATCGGCACGGCTCACGACGGTCCGACTCCGACCACCGAGTCGCTGTCCGCCGCGCTCAGGACGGTCCTGACACCCGAGACCCGCGCCCGAGCGACCGCCGTGGCCGGCACGATCCGTACCGACGGGGCGACGGTGGCCGCAACGCTGCTGCTCGACGCCGTCAGTCAGGAGAGGGCGTCGGTGTCCGCGTGAACCGCGCGGCCCGTCCGCTCGGGCGGGCCGCCAGCACCACGGCGCCGAACGTGACAGCGGTCCCGATCCAGGTGGCGACGGACGGCTCGGGGCCGGCGGTCAGTGTGTCCAGGGCCAGCGCGCCCAGTAGCTGGCCGGCGACGCTGGCCAGGCTGAAGACCAGCACGCCGACCTGGCCGACGAAGCGCGCGGCTGTCGCGATCACCACGATGCCGACCAGGCCGGCGGCGTAGAGCCATGGCTCGGCCGGGAGCCGACCGGCGGGCGCACCGCGCACGCCCCACCCGACCAGCAGCGCGAGGCCGAGGGCGACCTCGGCGACGACGAAGCTCACCAACGTGGCGGGCCATGGCGACCGGGCAGCCGCGCCCACCCGGCCGTTGAGAGCGGACTGGACGGTGACCGCGACGCCTGCCAGCAGCGGCAGCCCCACCAGCAGCAGCGTGCCCTGGCCACCCAGCCGGTCATGAGCGGCGATCGCCACTGCCGCGACGCAGGCCACCGCGCCACCGACGCGGCCAGCGGTGATCGGGTGGTTCCCACCCGGTCCCAGTCCCGCCCGGTCGGCCACGAGGCTGCCCACCGCGGTGCCCCCGACGACGGCCACGGTGAACACGGCGACCCCCAAGGCGCCCACGCTGACCCCTTGGCCGGCCACGAACAGCGCGCCGCCGACGCCACCGCAGCAGTGCCACCACCGCAACCCTCCGGTCCGCAGGGCGGCACCGACGAACCGCAGCCCACGCCGTCCGGCCGCCACGGTGGGCACGAGTGCCAGCAGCACCACCATGCCGGCAGTGGTCGAGGCCAGTGAGGCCGCGACTCCATCGCCGAGCCGGGCGCCGAGTTCCCCGTTCAACCGCGCCTGAACGGCCAACCCGGCGCCGGCGGCCACCGCCGCCCCTACCGCCACGACATGCCTGCGGCCGCGCGACCGCGGCTCGATCTCCTCGTCGAGAGCACTCACTTACGGAGATTCTGAACCGGCCGACCCCACATCACAATCAGTGGGCCGATGGCCTGTGCTGCTACCTGCGGCGCCGGGCGGTCCGCACGCCGAGCGCAACCGCCCCGACGACGAACAGGACGCCCAGGAGCTGGAGGCCCGGCGAGTCGTCGGCCTCCCCGTACACCACGGCGGCGACGCCGATCGCGACGACGAGGACGGCGGCGGCGGCGAGGAGAAGGTACTTCCCGGGAGTTCTCCGTTCGGGGGCCGGACCCCCGTCGCCGCTCATTCCTCGACCCATTCGAGCAGGTCACCGGGCTGGCAGTCGAGTACCCGGCACATGGCTTCCAGGGTGCTGAAACGTACGGCTTTGGCGCGTCCGTTCTTCAGCACCGCCACGTTCGCCGGCGTGAGCCCGACACGTTCGGAGAACTCCCCGACGGTCATCTTGCGCTTGGCCAGTTCGACGTCGATGCGGACGACGATGGGCATCAGATGACCGCTTCCATGTCGGTTCGCAATGTCGTGGCCTGCCGCAGCAGTGCACGCATCACCACCATCAGGAGCCCCACCACGGCGATTCCGGTCAGCATCAGGAACAGCAGGACCGGTAGCCCGGGATCGTCGGCGATGAAACCGAAGTAGAGGAACACACCCAGGAGCACCACCCACGCCGCAACGATGGCCCACACGATCGCGTCCACCCACACCAAGGAAGCGTCGCTGAAGATGCGGTCCTTCTTGACCATGGTGAGCAACTTCCAGGTGGCCACGATCACCACCTGGACGCACAGCACCCAGAACACCGTCACGGCCGTCAACGGCCACCTCAGGTACGCAAGCTCGGGGGACTCCTCGGCCATGTGTGCGAACTGTCCGGGCAGCGAGAGGGTCTCGAACGGGATCAGGACCACGAACAGCAGCACGAGGAAGACTCGGAGTGGGGCTACGGCCCGATGCTCTGTGAACACCGATCGAGTATCGATGACCTTGTATCGATAGTCAATAGGTCGAAGGGGCGGGTGTCGCGCCGGCTGCTGACCGGCCGATGATTTCCGGCCCTCGCCGACGTCTCCAGAGGGGAGCCGTGGGACAACGGCCCGGAGAGGGACTCGCCATGGGGCAACCAGTTGTGCACTTCGAGATCATCGGGCGCGATCCGGCGAAGCTACGGAGCTACTTCGGCGAGCTGTTCGGGTGGGAGTTCCACACCGGCGACGCGGCCACCGAGACGGTCTCCGAGCTGGGTAACTACGGCTTCGTGGACGGGAGCACGACCGGCAACGGGATCAACGGTGGTGTCGGCGGTGGTGCGGGCTTCGAGGGGCGCGTGCTGTTCTACGTGGGGGTTCCCGACGTCGAGGACGCGCTCCAGAAGGCCGAGAAGCTCGGGGGGAAGCGTGTGCTGGGCCCGGAGGGCACTCCGGGAGTCATCGTGGTCGGGCAGTTCACCGATCCCGAGGGGCATCTGATCGGTGTAGCCGGCACGAAGTAGCCAACTTCTGGCCGCCTGCGCGCGCCCGTTGCGGTCCTCGCAGCGCCCACAGGCTCTGCGAGGGCCACAGCCGGCGCGCGGAGCAGGCTCGTCCAGTCAGAAGCCGAGGCTGCCGACGCCCTGTTGGAGCGCGCTGAACTCGGCCAGGCGCGCGGCTTCGCCCTGGTGGTCGGCGAAGCGGTGGATCAGCAGGTCCTCCTTCGTGGGGAAGTAGCGGAACAGGGTGGGTTTGGAGACCTCGGCCGCTGCGGCGACCTGGGCGACGGTGCCGGTGCCCACGGCCGGACGGCGTCGACGTCCTGCAGCAGCCAGCCGAGGCCGATCTCCGGAGGCATGGAGCCCGCGCCGAACGGCCACCGTCCCGAACCCGGGCAGAAGCCGGCGCATCCTGTCGACGGTCCTGATCCCCGACCAGTGACTCGGGCGGGTCTCCGCGATGACTTCGGGCCGGCGCCGTGGTCGGTATGTCGACAGCACGAGCAGGCGCCTCCCAGAACAGGACCGATACATGTCCGAGCCCACCACTCGCATCAGCGGTATCCGCACCATCGGCGTCCCGGTCACCGACCAGGACAAGGCCGTCGCCTTCTACGTCGGCACGCTCGGCTTCGAGAAGCGGATGGACATGCCGGTTCCGCAGCTCGGCTCCCGCTGGATCGAGGTGGCGCCGGTCGGGGCCGCGGTGTCCGTCGCTCTCGTCCAAGCGCACGACGGCCTGCCCAGCGGCGGCGAGAGTGGCGTCCGGTTCACCACCGGCGATGCGGCCACTCTGCACGCGGACCTGACCGCTGCCGGCGTGGAGGTCGGTGAGCTCCTGAACTGGCCCGGCGTCCCACCGATGTTCACGTTCCGCGACCAGGACGGCAACGGCCTCGAGATCGTCCAGGACCTCGGCCAGTAGGCCGGCTCGCCGTCGTCCTGGCGGACGGTCAGCGCACGGCGGCGATTATCAGCAGCGCGATGCCCACGACCGCGGCAGCGAGGCCCACCCACATCAGGATCCGTTGCGTCCGCTGGGCGGAGCTGCGCAGCTCAGCTTCGCTGCGGGTGGAGATGACGAACATGCCGCCGGCGGCCGGCTTGCCGATCGCCAACTCGCCGGTGCGGTCGTTCGCCTCGCCCAATACGTAGAGCCGGGTGCCGGGGCGGACGACCCACTCCTCGTACTCGTAACCGATGGTGTCGTTCCCGCGGTTGCCGAAGGTGAGGCCGCCGATCGATAGGCTGAACGTGCTGGCGGCCTGGGCTGCCGGTTCGAACCGCTCGACCACTCGCTCGGCGTGGTCGACCACCAGCGTGCCCGGCTCGATCAGCACGCTGCCGGTCTCGTCCGCCAGCCGGAACGGCTGCGAGCTGGCCAGTTTCGCCACCGGCTCCTTCCGCTCCGAACGGCTGGTCCGGCCCTCGGAATCGGTGGTGGTGTACCAGTAGCGGCGACGGACCTCGTACCGGAACCAGACACAGGACAGCCCGGCCAGCTCGGACGTCAACTCGCCGACGGGCCCGATCGCCGCCGCGCCGGTCACCTCGGCGATCCGCTTGTAGCCCCCGCCCCCGAGTTGATGCACGGTGGCACGGTCACCGGCCAGTTCGGCCACGGTGGACGTCTCGGTGCCCAGCATTGCCTGCCAGCGCCGTCTGCCGCGCAGTGCGAAGCCGACCGCAACGGCCGCTCCCACCAGAAGAACGACACCGATGATTGCGAGAGCCACGGGCGGAGGTTACAAGGCCGCTCGAGGGCAATTGGGGCCGCGGTGATTTGAGCCCGAAGTTCGATTGATAGTGATTTGTGTGATTTCGATTGCTTCTGCTCGTCGGTGGGAGCGACGCGGAGCCCGCGCACCCCCGCCGCCATGATCGTTCCGAGATCCGCGGGTACGCCTCCGCCGGGGCGGATCGGTGGATCTCGCGGCGATCATGGTGCTCGGAGCCCGGACGGTCGTGGTGGCCGCAATCGACAAACGGCCCCCGGACGATGAGTCTGGGGGCCGCTTCACGACACCGGGCCGGCGACCAGGGGCTGTCCGTCGTCGTGCCGGGTGCGGGTCGGCGTTCAGTGGCGCAACTGCACCTGCCCGCGAATGGCGCCGCCGGGGAACTCGGCGGTGTGCAGGTTGAAGTAGAACTGGTCCGGGTGGCTCTTGATCTTCGCGAGGAGCGCCGCGTCCGTCACCTTCACCGTGCCGCTCACCGAGTTGTGTCCGGCGGGCAGCATCTTCATGAAGAACGGGATCACCACGGGGCCGTTCTTGCCCTTGACGCCCTCGTGAATGTGACCCATCGTCGGAGTTCCGATGCCCTTCCAGGTGAAGGCGAAGTAGACCTGATCACCCTGGATACGCATCTGCGCGGTCGCGCTGCCGTCCTTGTCGCCGACCTCGGGGCCACCCTTCACCGGCACCTCGTTGGTGCCCTTCAGCGCGCCCACGAAGTAGGTCGCCGCGGCAGCGTCGGAGGTCTGGGGGGCGTCGCTGACCATCGGGGCCGCCGGTGCGGACATCGCCATGGCCGCGGTCGGGGCGGCGGCCACGGGCTGCGCGGCGGCGGCTGTGCCCACGCTCAGTCCGCCGAGCGTCAGTCCGACTACCGCCGCGGTTGTGGCGGCTGCAACGACCAGTTTGCGACGGCTCGTGCTGCGAGTCATTTCGGTCCTCCTGTTGCGAGCCGTGCCCTGTGCGCCGACTCACCGGGCAGACACGGCTGTGATCGGCAACGGCGTTCAGTGCAGGCGTGAGGCGAAGATCATGTGTTTCGACTCGACCGCAGGAGCCGCCGGTCCGTTCTCTAGGACCGATTGCGGCAAGGATCTGGTGGGGTCGAGGTCATATCCACAGCCCGATCGGATGAGGCCTCGGATATCGACACATATCGTGCAGGGATATCTCCGAATACGGTCGACCTGTGCGGAATCCGGTGATACCGGGTCGGTCGTGCCTGCTCGGCACGACAGGTCGCCGTCGCGGCCGTCGACGTGCTCCGCCGAACCCTCGGCGGCAGAGCACGTCGACGTGGATCGCACGGTCGTTGGCTTGACAACGATCAGCATGCTGCGTGCAATATATCGCATGCCCGTTCCGCAGAGTCACGGTCTCGTCACCCGATCCCTCCTCCGGGAGAACGCCTACCGGGCCATCCGCGACGCGATCGTCGACGGCACGCTCGCGCCCGGCGAGCGTCTCAACGACGCCGACCTGGTGGAGTGGCTGGGAGTGAGCCGGACCCCGGTGCGGGAGGCGTTGGCGCGGCTGGAGCAGGCCGGCCTGGTGCAGACCAAACCCGGCCGCTACACCATCGTCAGCCCCCTGGACGTCCGTGCGGCCCGGTCCGCGCACTCGGTCACCGCCGCCATGCACGAGCTCGCCGTGCGGGAGGCGTTGCCGAACCTGTCCGCCGTCGAGCTGGACGCGATGCGCGCGGCCAACGCCCGGTTCGCGGACGCGCTGCGGCGGGGCGATGTGGACGCGGCGGTCGTGGCCGACGACGAGTTCCACGGCATTGCGGTCGTGGCCAGCGCCAACGGCGCGATCCGCAGCGTCCTCGAGCAGTTCACCCCCCTGCTACGGCGCGTGGAGCACCTGCGTTTCTCCTCGCTGAGCGGGCGCAGTTCGGTGGCGCAGCACGATCGGATCATCTCGCTGTGCGAGGCGGGAGACGCCGACGGCGCCGCCGCTGCCGTCCGCGTCAACTGGGAGACGCTGGCGCCACTGCTCGACACGCTGCTCCCCGATGGCGAGCGCCCGGACGACGCAGCCGGCACGTCCCCGCGCTGACCACACCGGCATCCCCGACCCGACGCTCACGAGGAGCCACATGCCCATCGCCGACTTCGAGCGGCACCCTCTGCTGTTCGGGCCCAGCCCCGTCCATCGCCTGGAACGGCTCACCGAGCACCTCGGTGGAGCCCGGATCTGGGCCAAGCGGGAGGACTGCAACAGCGGGCTCGCGTACGGGGGCAACAAGACGCGGAAGCTCGAGTACCTGGTCCCCGACGCCCTGGCGCAGGGTGTGGACACCCTGGTGAGCATCGGTGGAGTGCAGTCCAACCACACCCGTCAGGTAGCTGCCGTCGCCGCCCGGCTCGGCCTCAAGGCCGTGCTCGTCCAGGAGAGCTGGGTGGACTGGCCCGACGCGGTCAACGACAAGGTCGGCAACATCCTGCTGTCCCGCATCATGGGCGCCGACGTGCGCCTGGTCCAGGCCGGGTTCGGCATCGGGTTCAAGGACAGCTGGGGGCAGGCGCTGGAGGACGTCCGCGCAGCCGGAGGCGCCCCGTACGCGATCCCCGCCGGAGCGTCCGACCACCCGCTCGGTGGCCTCGGGTTCGCCAACTGGGCCTACGAGGTGCAGGAGCAGGAACGCGAGCTCGGCGTCTTCTTCGAGACGATCGTGGTCTGCAGCGTCACCGGCAGCACCCAGGCCGGGATGATCGCCGGTTTCGCAGGCCAGGACCGGCCGCGCCGCGTGCTCGGCATCGACGCCTCGGCCAAGATCGCCGAGACCTGCGCCCAGGTGGAGAAGATCGCCCGCCGCACGGCCGAGCTCCTTCGCCTGGGACGAGACCTGCGCGACGACGAGATCACCGTGCTGGAGGGCTGGGCAGGCGACGAGTACGGGATCCCGGTGCAGTCCACGCTGGACGCGATCCGGCTCACCGGGCGGCTCGAAGGCATGATCATCGACCCCGTGTACGAGGGGAAGTCGATGGCCGGCCTCATCGACCTCGTCCGCCGGGGAGACATTCCCGCCGACTCCGACGTGCTCTACGTCCACCTCGGCGGCCAGCCCGCCCTCAACGCCTACAGCGGCGCATTCCGCTAGTGCGGTGGCCAGGAACGTTGCCGCGGTGATCACGCGAGGACCCGGTGGACGTTTCTGGCCGCCGCACCAGGTATCCGCGCCTGGTCGGGCGCGGGGTCGCGATACTGCAGAATGTCGGGGGAGACCTTGATGCCGGGGCTGACGGGTCTTCGGGTGCCTGCGGTTCGGAGGCACCCGTAGAGCGCGGCACAGCTGGAGGCGACACCGTGAGTGCGACGATCGCGATCGAACCGGTGTCATCTCGGGAGGATCGCTTCGGTCACCCGGCGCTGTTCTACCGCGGTCTCGACGAGTACCTGGCCGGCACGCTGCCGTTCGTCCACGAGGGGCTGGACGCCGGCGAGCCGGTCGCCGTCGCCGTTCCCGCTGCCCGCTTGGAGCCGCTGCGCGACGGGTTGGGTTCAGCCGCGGAGCGGGTGCGGTTCCTGGACATGGGCGAGGCCGGGCGGAACCCCGGCCGGATCCTGCCCGGCGTGCTGCTGGCCTTCGCGGAGGAGCACGCCGGGGCTGCCCACGTTCGCATCATCGGCGAGCCGATCTGGGTCGGTCGCAGCGCCGTGGAGTACCCGGCGTGCGTGCAGCACGAGGCCTTGATCAACCTGGCGTTCGCGGGCCGGCCCGTCACCATCCTGTGCCCGTACGACGCCGTTGGCCTGCCCGCCGAGGTGCTGGCCGACGCCGAGGCCACGCACCCGGTGGTGGTGGACGCCCACGGCTCCCGCGCCAGCGCGGCATACGCAGCCGACCGCGTGTTCGCCGAGTTCAACCGCCCGTTCCCGGAGCCGGAGCAGCACCGGCCGTTGCTGGTGGACGCGGCGGTGCTGGCCCGGGCCCGGCATCTCGCGGTGGTGGAGGCCCTCGACGCCGGCCTCGACGACGAGCGCGCCGCCGATGTCGAGATGGTGGCCAACGAACTGGTCACCAACAGCGTCGAGCACGCCGGTGGTACGGGGGTGCTGCGGATCTGGATCGAGGATGCGCTCCTCGTCGTCGAGGTCCGCGACTCCGGGCAGCTGCTCGACCCTCTCGTCGGCAGGCGCAGGCCCGACCCTCTGCAGCACCGCGGGCGGGGGTTGTTCGTGGTCAACCAGCTTGCGGACCTCGTCCGGTTGCACACCACGGCGGACGGCACCACGGTCCGGGCCTACTTCCGGCTCCCATGATCAACGTGCACCTGTTCGCTCTGGATCATGAACGGGTGCGCGTTCGCGGCTGACGGGGCCGGACGGGCATGCGTCATGATGTGCGGGTGCCGAGATCACCGATCCTCGAAGTGCCGATCGCCGAGGACCCCATCCGGCTCGGCCAGTTCCTCAAGCTCGCCGGTCTCGCCGAGGACGGCGGGCATGCGAAGGCGTTACTGGAGGCCGAGGGCGTGCTCGTGAACGGCCGGGTGGAGACGCGGAGGGGCGCACAGCTGCGGGCCGGAGACGTCGTTGCGGTCGACGACCGGCGAGCCAGGCCGGTCGCGCTCGGCTGAGGGCGGCCCGCCGGCCGGGCGCCGGATCTCGTGAGCCCGGCGCCGCCCGTGGTGAGCCTGCTCAGTAGCCGACGTAGTCGCCGGAGCTGTTGCTGCGGCCGCCGGCCTTGAGGGTGGAGACCCCGTACTGCGCGATCATGTAGCGCACGCCCGCGGTGATGTTGGCGACCGGGTCGGTGATGGACCGGCCGGCCAGCGAGGGGTGCACGTAGGCGCGGAAGGTGGACGGGATCGTCTGCATGAGGCCCTGCGACGGGGTGCCCCGGCGGGCGTTGCTGTCCCAGGTGTTGATCGCGCGCGGGTTGCCGCCGGACTCAGCCATGATGATCTTCTTGAGGCTGGACGAGTAGGACTGCGGCAGATCCATGATCTGCAGGGCCTCGGCGATCCAGCCGTCCACGCCACCGCGCTTGATCAGGGCGTCGATCCGGTCGTTCTCGGCCTGCTCACGCGCCTGCTTGGCGTGCAGTTCGGCCAGCTCCGCGGCCAGCGAGGCCGCCTTGTCGAGCCGGGCCAGCTGCTCGTCCTGACCATCGGTCGTCTCGGTCGTGTAGCTCACCGGGAGCAGGGTGGCAGCGGCGCCGGAATAGAGCGACGAGCTGTTGGCTGCGAGTTCGGTGTCGAGCTCGTCGGCAGCGGCGGTCGGGGCGACGTTACCGGGGGCGGGGAAGAGAGCGGTGAACGTGCCGGTGGCTACCGCGCCGACGGCGGCAGCCGTGGCGAGAACAGTGGTGCGGAGCGCCGGTCCGGAGTGCGCCGGCGCCGACGCCGTCTTGTGCCGCGCGGATGCAGGATCGAAAGTCGACTGCGCGCGACGACCACGGGGGGAGCGGTGTCCTGCCAACGAGAAGCCCTTTCAGCGCGGGGGAGCGAGCCGTTCACGAGCTACCGGTCGGGGGTCCGGGCGAGTCGGGTGGGGAGTCCCGGCTCGGTTGCGCTCATGATCGGATCGTGACGCTGGCGTGACTGTATTGGCGGGCGTCGGTAGCGAGCAAGGCGAGGGGTGCCCGGTCACCGCACCCCGCCTGCCGCTCGGCTCGAAAGGGCTCCAGGAATGAATATCTGCCGCATCCGATGAACGTTCAGAACGCGCGGTGAACGGTCCTGGTCGGGAGAAGCAGGCACGAATCGCCGAACTCGTGCCAGAGGTACCCGCGGTCGACGGCAGCGGCGTACGCCCGCCCGACGAGCGCCGTCCCTGCCACAGCCTCGAGAAGCAGCAGGTGGGACGCCATCGGCTCGTGCCATCCCGTCACGAGCCCATCCACCACCCGCGCCGGACGGTCCGGGCCGAGCACGAGGTGGGTCCAGCCGGCCCCCGGACGCACCAGGCCCTCCGGATCGGCCACCGTCTCCAGCGCTCGCGTGACGGTGGTGCCGACCGCGACCACGCGCCCGCCCGCGGCTCTGGTGGCGTTCACGAGGTCGGCCGTGGCGGCGGGTACCCGGTAGCGCTCGGGGAGCGGCACCTCGTCGGCCTCGAGTGACGACACCCCCGTGTGCAGCACCAGTTCCGCGAGGCCGACGCCGCGCCTGCGCAGACCGGCCAGCACGTCCGGGGTGAACGGGCGCCCGGCACTGGGCATCTCGGCGCTGGCGAACTCCGGACCGGGAGTGGCGAAGACCGTCCGGTACGCATCCAGCGGCCAGTCCCCCCGGAGATAGGAGTACCGGATCGGCCGCCCCACCTCGGCCAGCCAGGCCCGCAAGCCGCCTGCCACCGCTATCCGCGCGCGCCAGAGCCTGCTCCCGGTGCTGCTGACCCAGGGGTCGGGGTGGCGGGCCATCAGCGTGGCCACCACGCCGCCGGGCAGCCGGATCGACTCGCCTGCCCGGCCGTCGAGGACCCGTCGTCCGTCCGGCGTCCGCAGTTCGACGACGACCAGATCGTCGGGCGCGGGGCCGGAGATGTGCAGGGTGACCGGTGGCGCGTCGGCGGAGGGCGCGTCCGTCCGGTGCCCGTCGACGGCGGCGGGCTCGGTGTCGGAGGTGTTGACGACCACGAGGTCGCCACGGCGCAGTGCCGAGGGCAGGTTGCGGAAGATCGTGTGCCGCAGGGGTCCGCGGCCCCTGGCCACCAGGAGCCGGACGCCGTCCCTGGACGTCCCCCTGGCCTCGGGTGGCTCGGCGGCGGAGAGCTCGGGTGGAACCGTGAACGTCGTGGTCGCGGCGGCCCTCACGCCGTGCTCCCGGCCGGCTGGGCCGCTGCATCGGTGCCGGGCGCCTGCTGCCCGTCGGAGAGGTCCGCCGCGCGGTAGCGGCCGCTCTCCGGCCGCCGGTCGAGCAGGCGCAGGAGCGCCGGGGTGACCGCCTCCGGCTCCGGACGGTCGGAGATGTCCTCCCCCGGGAAGGCCCGCTGGTGCATCGCCGTGCGCATGTCGCCCGGGTCGAAGGCGTACACCCGCAGTGCGGGCTCCTCGACGGCGAGCACCGCGGCCAGCTGGTCGAGTGCTGCCTTCGCTGAGCCGTATCCGCCCCAGCCCGGATAGGCCTCGACGGCGGCGTCGGAGCTGAGGGTGATCACGGTGCCCGTTGCCGAGGCGCGCAGCAGCGGCAGCGCGAGCTGGGTGAGTGCCAGCGGGGCCAGCACCGTGGTCTCGAGCACGCCGCGCAGGGCGTCGAGCGGGTAGCGCCCGAGTACGGGCAGCGGGGACGGGCCGAGCTCGCCGGCGTTGTGTACCAGGAGGTCCAACCGCCCGGCCGCGTCGACGAGCTCCGCCCGGAACCGCGGATCGGTGACGTCGCCGGGCAGGGCGACCACGCCGGGCAGGCCGGCGGTGGCGGCCCGCAGCCTGTCGCCGTCGCGAGCGCAGGCGAAGACGGTGGTGCCACGAGCAGCGAGGGCGGCGGTGAGGGCGAGCCCGAACCCCTGCCCGGCGCCGGTGACGATGGCGGTCATATCGGTCATGCGACTACCGTGCGACTTGAAGTCAGCTTCAGGTCAAGGGGGACGCGAATGGAGACGACCGACCTGCTCACCATCGGAGAGGTGGCGCACCGGAGCGGCTTTCCGCCGTCGGCGCTGCGGTACTACGAGCGGGAGGGGCTCCTGCGCACCACCCGCACCTCGGGCGGTCAACGGCGGTACGAACGCTCGGTGCTGCGCAGGCTCGCGTTCATCCGCGCTGCGCGCACCATCGGCGTCGGCCTGGACGAGGTACGCCAAGGCCTCGACCAGCTCCCGGACGGCCGGACCCCGACCAAGTCGGACTGGTCACGGCTGTCACGGTCCTGGCGGGGGCGCCTCGACGAGCAGATCCAGGCGCTCGTCGCCCTGCGGGACGGGCTCGACTCGTGCATCGGCTGCGGGTGCCTCTCCCTGCAGCGCTGCCGCCTCTACAACCCCGGCGACCAGGTGTCGGAGCTCGGCCCCGGCGCGAGGCTGCTGCCACCGATGCTGCGGCGCACCCCGGCGGAGGGCGTCTGAGCAGCCCGGGCCGGGGCGCGCGAGCTACGAGGAGAGCAGCCGCGGGCGGGCGGACCAGCGCGCGGGCAGCGACCGGTCGACCCAGGCGTGCAGCTCCTCGGCGGGCGGCCGGGTGCTGATCGCCGACTGCTCGTGCTCGGCGAGGAAGGCCGTGGTGCGCTCCTCCCAGCCGACGCCCAGGCAGGGCACGCCGGTGGACACGGCGAAGATCAGCGCGTGGATGCGCAGGCCGAACAGTGCGTCGGCCTCACTGACCACGGCCTTGGCCAGCGCGGGCGGCAGTTGCGGGCCCAGAACCGGGACCGGCCGTCCGAGCCGCTCGCCGAGCTCCTGGATCAGCACCTCGTCGCGCCGGGCGAGCCCGAGCCCGTAGTCGGCGTGGGTGCTGATGGCCAGCCCCGCGACGGCGCCGCCCCGCTCGATCCAGCGGCGCGCGAGCGTCTCGGCGGCGTCCTGTAGGCAGTCGACGAGGATCGGGTTGGGCAGAGCCTTCGGTGCGACGAGCAGCAGCGGCACCGCCGGGTCGACGCCGGCCGCCGCGAGTGCGCGCCGGGCGTCGGCGTCGGGGGCGGGCGTGAGTCCCATCGCGAGGTCGCCCACGACCGGCGCCACGATCGCCTTGCCCAGCGTGGCTGCGGACACCTCGTCCCGCACGGTGATGCGGCCGGGCTTGCGGACCGAGCGACGCAGCAGGTCGAGCACCCGCTCCGGGGTGCCGGGGTAGACGCCGATCGCGACGTAGGCGATGTCGCGGCCGCGGGCCGTGGCGGCCCAGACGATCGCCGGGAGCGCCTTGACCAGCGACGACGCGCCGGTGCCGAAGAGGCCGCCGCCCACGACGGCAATGCCGTCGCACCACTTGAGCGCCTTCGTGAAGGGGATGCCCTCCATCGCCACCGCGGGGACCCGGTGCAGGGCCTCGACCATCCGCGGGTTGCGGGACACCACGCGCACCTCGGTGTCGTCGGGGAGCTCCTGCAACGTGCGGGCGAGCATCGCCTCGTCGCCGGTGTTGCCGTTGCCGAAGTTCCCGATGATCAGAACGCGGGTGGCGCGCGGCGTGGTGGCGCCACGGCTCTCCTCGGCAGCGTGGCGCCTGCCGAGATCGGCAAGCTGCTGGCGGATGAGGCTGGTGCGGGGATCCGTCATCGAGTTCCTCGGGTCGGCGCAACTCTCCGTGACCATCGACCTGAGTTGCGGGGAGCTGCATGGCCGCGGTCACTCGTTCGACGCAGCCTACGACGTGTCGGGGACTGCACGGTCGGGGTGTTCGCCGAACGGCTCCTGTGACGCGGTCGCCGACCGCCACGCCACCGCCTGCCCTGCCCATATGATCGTATGATGATCTACGAGATTCGCGAGTACACCACCGTCCCGGGACGCCTGCCTGCGCTGGTCAAGCGCTTCAACGACCACACGCTGGGCTACTTCGCCAAGCACGGCATGGAGGTGGTCTTCCTGTCGGTCACGGAGCTCGGCGAGAACTCGAACAACGAGTTGGTCTACGTGCTGCAGTTCGACTCCTACGACGACATGGCGTCGAAGTGGGCGGCGTTCCAGGCCGACGCCGGATGGCGCGAGGCCCGCAGTGCGAGCGAGGCCGATGGCCCGATCGTGGCGAAGATCAGCAGGCGCGTGCTCAGCACCGCCCCGTTCACCCCCGCGGGGTCGTGACCGCGGCCGTCTGATCGCCCGTGAACTTCGCCTATCGGTCAGGCACCGGTGGGTGCGGATGTCGATCGGATGAGCGAGGGTGAGGACGTGTCTGCATCCGTGGAGCGCTGGCTCACCCTCGAGGGACTCGACAACGTCCGGGACGTCGGCGGCCTGCCGCTGCGCTCCGGTGGCAGCACGCGGCCGGGCATCCTGCTGCGCAGCGCCTCACTGCACTTCTGCACCCCCGCCGACGTCGACCATCTGATCGACGTGATCGGGCTGAAGCTGGTGCTGGATCTGCGGACGCCCCGGGAGATCGACCGCGACGGGCCCACCGCCGTCGCCCGTGCCGGGGTCGAGACGGTGGCGCTCGACTTCCTCCCCGACGGTGGCCGGGCGCTCCCCGAGACCGACGACGACAGCGACCCGATGGTGCGCAACTACCTCGGCTACCTGTCCGACCGTGGGGAGAACGTCGTCGCCGCGGTGCGGTTGCTGGCCGCCCCGGACGCCGGGCCCACGCTGGTGCACTGCGCGGCAGGCAAGGACCGCACCGGGACGCTCGTGGCGCTGGTGCTCGACGCGGTCGGCGTCGAGCGTGATGCGGTGGTGGCCGACTACGCGCTCTCCGCCGAGCAGGTGGAGGCCCTGTTCCGCCGCTGGACCACCGCGTCGGGTGAGCGGATGCCCGACGACATCTCCCGGCACCTGCCGCGGGCCGAGGTGATGACCACGGTGCTCGCCCACCTCGACGCGGAGTTCGGGGAGAACGGCTCGGGCGGAGCGGCGGGGTGGCTGCTGGCCAACGGCCTCGACGAGGAGTCGCTGGCGCGCCTGCGCGCCCGGTTCACGGCCGAGTAGGGGCCGCCGGCGGGCTCGCGGGGCGGAACCGGGCGACTCGCGGGCGTGGATCGGGCGACTCGCGGGGCGGAACCGGGCGACTCGCGGGCGCGGAACGGGCGACTCGCGGGTCAGGGGAGCTCTTCGATCGTCACGGTGGTGTCGAGCTTGCGCAGGGCGGCGGGTTCGCCGGTGACCGCCGGCCAGCCCCGGCGGCGGGCGCTGGCGGCCACCTGACCTGCGACGATGTCGTCCTGCCCGGACGCGGCCAGCAGCAGCCCGGACTCCAGGGCGGAGGCGGGCCCCAGCTCGTCGATCACGGTGTTGGGCAGGTCCAGCAGCACCTGCAGGGCCGGGTGGTGCTCGGGTTCGAGGAGGGCCCACGCCCGGCCGAGCGCGGCGCTCGGGACGGCGAGCACGATGTTCTCCTCGACCGCGGCCCAGACCAGGGCGCGCACGTAGACCGGCCGGCCGGTGGCGAAGGCGGCCAGCGCGGTGGCGTCGAGGACCCGTCCGCCGATCATGCGGTCATCAGGCAACGCCCGTGCGGGCGGTCGCGGTGGCCGGGACGGGCCGGGCTACGAGGACGGCCGTCATCGCGGCCTCCCAGGGCTCGAGTGCCATCAGACCGCGGCCGCGGGGGGTACCAGGCGCAGCGTCCGGCGTGCCTGCGCCAGCTCGGCGGGTGGGGGCGGGCCGCCGTAGAGGTCGGCGAGGGTGGCGAGGGACCGGTCGCGGAGATGGCGGGCGGAAACGGCGTCGGCGACGTACGCGGAGATGCTCCTGGCCGCCCCGCGCCGCACGGCGTTGCGGGCCTCGTCGACCAGTTCGGCCGGGAGGCTCACCGTGACACGCTCAGTGCGCATGTGCGGAGCGTACCGGCCGTTCGCCCGGCGCTCACCCACCGTCAACCTCTGTCGACGCCCGTGGTGGCATGGGGGCGGTGCGCCGGGCGACTCGGGCCCGTGAATCGGGCGACTCGCGGACGGCCGGTGGCGGGGTGAGGGGTACGCAGGTTACTGGCCGGTATGCCAAGGTGATCCCAGCGCGATCGTGACGAGGAGGCCGCATGGACCTGACGTACACCGCAGCGGAGGAGGAGTTCCGCAGCGAGCTGCGGTCCTGGCTGCTGGCCAACATCGCGGAGGACTGGCAGCGGCCGGGATTCTGGGAGTCGCTCGACGACGACGAGAGCTTCCGGCTGCGCCGCGACTGGGAGCGCGACAAGGCGCTCGCCGGCTTCGCGGGCATCGAGTGGCCCACCGAGTTCGGCGGCCGCGGCGGCACCCCCGGCATGCGGGCGATCTACGACGAGGAGATGGTGCTGGCGCGCGCCCCGCGCACCGTCAACCCGCTCGGCCTGTCGTTCCTCGCGCCCACCGTGATGGCCATCGGCACGGACGCGCAGAAGAAGGAGATCGTCGGGCCGCTCCTGCGCAACGAGGTGATCTGGTGCCAGGGCTTCTCCGAGCCCGGCGCCGGTTCCGACCTCGCCGCCCTCTCCACCAGAGGGGTGCGCGACGGTGACGACTTCGTGGTCAACGGCCAGAAGGTCTGGACCACCAACGCCGTGCACGGCGACAAGATCTTCACGATGGTGCGCACGGAGGCAGGCTCCGCCAAGCACCGCGGCATCTCGATGCTGCTGATCGACATGCACCAGCCCGGCGTCGAGGCGCGGCCGCTCAAGCAGATGAGCGGGGCCAGCGAGTTCGGTGAGGTGTTCTTCACCGACGCGCGGGTGCCCGCCGCCGACTGCCTCGGGGAGATCGGCGACGGCTGGCGCACGGCGATGCTGCTGCTCTCCTTCGAGCGTGGCGCGTCCGGCATCGCGCAGTACACCGAGTTCCGTCGCCAGTACGACGAGATCGTCGCGGTGGCGAAGAAGCTCGGTCGCGACCGCGACCCGGTGGTGCGCGACAAGCTCGCCCGGGTGCTCACCGAACTGGAGTGCCTGCGCCTGCACGCCATGCACGTGCTCACGCAGGTGGAGCAGGGGCGCGACCTCGGCTTCGAGGCGTCGATGACGAAGCTGCAGTGGTCGGAGACCTTCCAGGACCTGTGGGAGGTCTTCGACGACGTCCTGGGCGAGGACGCCACGCTGGACGCGATCGACGGTGTCGACATCCGGCCGCTGCACGCCCAGTCGATGTGGTCGCGGTCCGTCACGATCTGGGGCGGGTCCTCGCAGGTGCAGCGCAACATCACCGCCGAGCGCGTGCTCGGCCTCCCGCGATAGGAGCTGGTCATGTTCTTCGCCCCGACCGAGGACCAGCGCGAGTTCGGTGCCGCCGTGCGCGGCTACCTCGCCGATCGGTTCGACCTGGAGGCAGTCCGCGCGGTCGTCGAGGACCCGGCGGGCGACGGGCACCCCGCGTCGCTCTGGAAGGCCGCGGCCGAGCAGGGCTGGCTGGCGGTGCTCGTGCCCGAGGCGCACGACGGGCTCGGGCTCGGGCTGGTCGAGGCACAGGTGATCGCCCGTGAGCTCGGCGCCGGTGCGGCCCCGGGACCGTGGCGGGGCACCGTGCTCGCCGCGGAGGCGATCCGGCTGGCCGGGTCGGACGAGCAGCAGGCGGCCTGGCTCCCCAGGCTTGCCGGTGGCGACGCCGTGGGCGCCCTGACCCTGCGCGGCAGCGCCCCGGGCACGCTCCCGACGGTGGAGTACGGCGAGATCGCCGACGTCGTCGTCGCGCGGTCGGGCGACGGACTCGCCCTGGTCGAGGGTGCCCCCGCCACGCGGCAGGGCTCGTACGACGGCACGGTGCGGCTGGCCACGCTGGACGCGGGCTCGGGTCAGGCACTGCCGGGGGCGAGCGCCGAGGTGCTCGCCGAACTCGCGGCGCGCGCCACCGTCCTCGTCGCAGCCGACCTGGTCGGGATCGCGCGCGAGGCGATCACCCGCACGGTGGCCTACGACCGCGAGAGGCAGCAGTTCGGCGTGCCGGTGGGGTCGTTCCAGGTGATCAAGCACGCACTGGCCGACCTGCACATCGGCGTGACGATGGCCGAGCACGCCGTGCTCTACGCGGCCCACGCCGTGGACACCGGGTTGCCCGACGCCCCGCTCGCCGTCTCGGTGGCGAAGGCCAAGGCGGGTGACGTCGCCGTCGACGCCACCGCCGCGATGATCCAGTACCACGGCGGTATCGGATACACCTGGGAGCACGAGTCGCACTTCTACTACAAGCGGGCCAAGCGGCTGGCCGGCCAGTTCGGCGACTCCGACGCCCATCGCGCGACGATCGCCGATCTGACGATCACCGGTTGATGCGGACGGGCGCTACTTCTGCCAGCCGATGTTCTCCGGCGTGGTGCTGAAGTAGCGCCCCGGCCCGTAGTTGGCCAGTCCGGTCCTGACCGCGTCGATGTCCGGCATGTTGACCGTGGGCATGACCCCGTAGGTCGTGAGTGCCGCGGTCTCCGCCTCCGACGCCCTCGCGTACTGCTGTTGCGGGGTGGGCAGCGTGTTCACCGACCGGACGAGGGTGTCGTTCGCGGGGCTGTTGACGCCGGACTCGAGGAACTGGGTGTCCGAGCAGTACAGCTGGCAGATCTGGGCGATCCCGAACGGGCTGCCGTCCACGACGCCGGAGTAGAACATGTCGAACTGCTTCCCGGCGATGATCTGGGAGAAGTCGCTCGACGGAACCTGCCGGATGTCCAGCCGGATGCCGACGTTCTTCAACATCGCCGCCGTGGCACCGGCGATCGCCTTGCCGATCGGGTCGTCGCCGGTGTTGACGTAGCTGAACTCGAGCGGCGTTCCGTTCTTGACCCGGACGCCGTCCGGACCGGGCGTCCACCCGGCCGCGTCCAGGTCCTTCTCCGCCTGCTGCGGGTCGAAGCGGAGGACCTTGCCGAAGTCGTCCTGGTAGCCGTCCTGGAACGGCAGCAGGATCATCGACCCGGCCGGGGCTGCGGTGTAGCCGAGGCCCTGGAGCTGGACCTTCGCGATCTCGTTGCGGTCGATGGCCTCCATCACCGCCTTGCGCACCCGGACGTCGGAGAGGACGGGGCTCGTGCCGTTGAGCGTGAAGTAGTCGATCTGCAGCGAGGTGCTCTTGCGGATCTCGGTGCCCGGCTGTCCCGAGACCTGCGCCAGGCGGTCCTTGGTGTCCGCCGACACCGCGTCGATCTGGCCGTTCTTGAACGCGTTGAGGGCGGCCGAGTCCTCCATGACGACGAATGTCCGCGAGTCGAGCTTGCCCTTCCTGCCCCACCACCTGGGGTTGCGCTCGAAGGTGATGATGCCGTTCTGCTGGTCGAACTTGCTGATCGTGTACGGGCCGGCGCCCCATTCCGGATGCGGGTTGTTGATGTAGCCCTGGTTGAACACGGCCGGGGAGAGGGCCTTCGGGTGCAGCAGCGAGCCGAACAGGTTCTGCCACCAGAGGTTGATGCCGCGGAACGTCACCACCACCTGGCGGGAGTTCACGCCCGGCGCTAATGACGAGATGCGGTCGTAGCCGTCGGTGGACGCCACGAGGTAGGCCGGATCGGTGCCCCGGTCGGCCTTCCAGACGGTGTCGAAGGACGTCCAGTCGATGGGTGTGCCGTCGTTGTAGACGGCTTTCGGGTTGATCGTGTAGATGACCCGGGTGTTCCCATGGACGGTCTCCTGCTGCACGTCCGTGAGGTAGTCGGGGTCGAAGACGGGCTTGCCGTCGGCGGTGAACGTGACGAGGTCCGGGTTGTACCAGCTCCAGACCTGCGCGCCGTCGGCCGTGGCTCCGTCGCTCTGCCAGTTGTTGAACTGGGGGTTGAGCTCCGGCAACGAGGTGGTGAGCGCGCCGCCGGCCCTGATGTTGTCGTAGGGCTGGGGGTTGTACGCGACCTGGGTGGCGAGCGTCCGGGCGTCCACATCGCCCCCGGTGGCTGTGGCGCCGCAGGCGGCGAGCGCCACCGACAGCACGGCGGCGACCGCGAGTGCGGCGGGACGCTTCAGGACGTGCACGGTCGGTCTCCCCTCGACGAGATGCCGGGCATCAGCGGAAGTGACAGGCGTTGAGGTGGTCCGAGCCGCCGGGGCCGGTCAGCTCGGGCGTCTCGGCCACGCACCGGGCGCGCTGCGTGGCGTCGAGGACGGGGTGCAGGGGGCATCGGCTGACGAACCGGCAGCCGGGGGAGGGGTCGGTGGGGCTGGGCAGGTCACCGCGCAGGAGCACCCGTTCCCTGGTGCGCTCGACCTGCGGGTCGGTCACCGGGATCGCCGAGAGCAGCGCCTGGGTGTACGGATGCCGCGGGTCGTCGAAGACCTCGTCGACGGTGCCGATCTCGACGATGCGACCCAGGTACATCACCGCGACCCGGTCCGAGATGTGCCGCACCACGGACAGGTCGTGCGCGACGAACAGGTAGGACAGCCCGAGCTCGGCCTGAAGATCGTTCAGAAGGTTGATGACGCCCGCCTGGACGGAGACGTCCAGGGCCGAGACCGGCTCGTCCAGCACCACGAGCGACGGGTTGGTGGCCAGCGCACGGGCGATGCCGATGCGCTGGCGCTGTCCTCCCGAGAAGGCGGTGGGAAACCGGTCGCTGTGTTCGGGGTCGAGCCCGACCAGCTCCATCAGCTCGTCGACGCGGCGCCCGATCGTCGCCCGGTCCGCCTCGCCGACCGCCCGCAACGGCTCGGCCAGGATGTCGAAGATCGTCAGCCGCGGGTCGAGCGCGCCCATCGGGTCCTGGAACACCATCTGCAGCTTGCGTCGCAGCGCCCGTTCCTGGCGCCGGTCCGCCAGGCCCGACACGTCGACGCCCGTGACGCGGATGCTGCCCTGCTCCGGCGCGCGCAGGTTCATGATCTCCAGCAGGGTGGTGGTCTTCCCGCAGCCCGACTCGCCGACCAGCCCGAGCGTCTCGCCTTCGCGGATGTCGAACCCGACCCCGGAGATCGCGTACACCGAGCCGACACGTCGCTTCAGCAGCTTGCCCTTGAGCAGGGGAAACGTCTTGCTGACGCCGTCCAGTTCGAGCACCGGGGGGCGCCGCTCGCGGGGGATCGCGGCCGTTCGCGCCACCGGAGCGGGCGGCAGGGGATAGACCGTGACCCCGTCGACCCGGCCGTCGGCGATGTGCCCGGCGCGTATGCAGGCCGCGGCGTGTTCCCCGTCGGGGGAGACCGGAGTCGGCACGGGTTCCGCCGCGGCGCATTCCGCCACCGCGATCGGGCAGCGCGGCTGGAACGGGCAGCCCGCGGGCAGGTCGACCAGGAGCGGGGGGTTGCCGGTGATCGGCACGAGCGGTCGGCGCTCGGCGCTGTCCACCCGCGGGACGGCACCGAGGAGCCCGATCGTGTACGGCATCCGGGGCCGGGCGAACAGCTCGTCGACCGGGGCCCGCTCCACCGGGCGTCCCGCGTACATCACGAGCACGTCGTCGGCGGTACCGGCGACGACGCCGAGGTCGTGGGTGATCAGGATGAGCGCCGCCCCCGTCTCGGCGCGGGCGAGCTGGAGCACGTCGAGGATCTGCGCCTGCACCGTGACGTCCAGTGCGGTGGTCGGCTCGTCGGCGACGAGGACCCGTGGGCCGTTGGCGATCGCCATGGCGATGACCACGCGCTGGCGCATCCCGCCGGAGAACTCGTGCGGGAACGAGCGCGCGCGGGCGGCCGCGTTCGGGATGCCGACGAGGTCGAGCAGCTCCACCGCCCGTTTCCACGCCGAGGTCCGGTCGAGGTCCTGGTGGATCTGCAACGCCTCGACGACCTGGCGTCCCACGGTGAAGATCGGGGTCAGCGCCGCCAGCGGGTCCTGGAAGACCATCCCCAGCTCACGCCCGCGGATCGCGGACATCTGCCGGTCGTCGAGGCCGAGCAGCTCCCTGGTGCCGAGCGTGACGGAGCCGCGTACCGCCGCGTAGTCCGGGAGCAGGCCCATCACCGCCATCGAGGTGACCGACTTGCCCGAGCCCGACTCCCCGACGATGCCCAGGGTGCGGCCCGGGTACAGGTCGAAGTCGACGCCGCGGACCGCGTGCACCCGGCCGGCTTCGGAAGGGAAGGAGACCTCGAGGTCGCGGACGGAGAGCACGGGGCCGGGTTCCGGTGGCGCGGCGGTCACGCCCCACCACCGGATCGGGACGTCGGATCGAGCGCGTCGCGCAGGCCGTCGCCGATCAACGCCATCGAGACGGTCAGGAGCGTGACGAGCACCGCAGGGACGTAGAACAGCCAGGGCGCGCTGGAGATCGTGCCGGCACCGTCGTTGAGCATGGTGCCCAGCGAGACGTCGGGCGGCTGCACCCCGAACCCGATGAACGACAGGGCCGTCTCGCTCTGCACGGTGGCGACCACCCCGATCGTGAACGTCACGACGAGCAACGACCCGATGTTCGGGATCAGGTGCCGCAGCACGATCCGGATCCGGCCGACGCCCATGAAGCGGGCCGCGAGGACGTACTCCCGCTCGCGCAGGGAGGTGGCCAGCGCCCACACCACGCGCGCGTTGTACATCCAGCCGAACACCGTCAGGACGACGATGAGCACCCTCCAGTCGCCGCCTGCCTTCTGTGAGACCAGGGCCAGGATCAGGAACGATGGCACCACCAGCAGGAAGTGCACGATCCCGAGGACGACCCGCTCGACGGTGCCCCCGAAGTAGGCCGCGACGGCACCGACGAACGCCGAGATGACCGTGGTGAGCAGCGATACCGACACGGCGATGACCAGCGACCGCTGTAGGCCGTGGACGGCCTGGGCGAACGTGTCGTTGCCCGCGCTGTCGGTGCCGAACAGGTGGTCGGGTGCGGGTGGCGCCGTCAGGGCCGCGAAGTCGACGTCGCTGTACGAGTACGGCGTGAACTCCCCGCCCGCCACGGCGAACAGCACGAGGAGGCCCAGGATCACCAGCCCGGCCACGGCGCCCTTGCTCCGCAGGAACCGGCGCAGGTAGAGCCGGCGCCTGCTCAGGCGGCCGCGGGTCACGCGCTTCTCGACGGTGGAAGGCTCTGCGCCGAGATCGACCGGCGGGATCGGGCCGGGAAAGTCGGCGGTCATGAGCCGGTCATCCGGACTCGCGGGTCCAGCACCACCACGGCGATGTCGGCGAGGATCGCCCCGACCGCGGTCATCAGCGCGCCGAACGCGGCGACGGCGACCACGCCGTTGATGTCGTTGTTGCTGATCGTCGACGTGAAGTACTGGCCCATGCCCTGCCAGCCGAAGATCGTCTCCGTGATCACGGCTCCGGTGAACAGCGCAGGCACCGCGAACGCGATGGACGTGGCCACCGGGATCAGCGACGTGCGCAGCCCGTGGCGCCGGATGGCCTCCTTGCGGGTCAGGCCCTTGGCCCGCGCCGTCCGCACGTAGTCGGAGTTGATGGTGTCGAGGAGTAGCGAGCGCTGCAGCAGGTGGTAGCCCGCGTAGCTGATGAGCGTGAGCGAGACGGTGGGCAGGACGAGATGCCGGATCCGGTCCAGGACGAGCGGCCAGAACCCGCTGACCGTCGGCGACTGCGCCCCCGCGACGAAGAGCAGGGTGGTGCCGAGCGACTGGTTGAGCAGGATCGCGAGCAGGACCACCACGAGCGAGGCGACGACGGTGGGCACGTTGATCGCGATGATCGAGAGCGCCTGGTGGAACCGGTCGGCGACGCGGTACTGGCGGGCCGCGGTGTAGACGCCGAGGGCGATACCGAGGACCGTGGAGAGAATCATCGACAGCAGTACGAGCTGTGCGCTGACACCGATCCGGAAGGCGATCTGGGTGTTGACGCTGACCCCGACCGGGGAATAGCCCCAATTCCAGTGCAGAACGATGTCGCTGATCCAGTGCCACCAGCGTTCGAGCAGCGGGATGGAGGGGCCGAGGTTGTACTGGGCCAGCGAGCGGTCGATCTCCTCGGGGGATCGCGGCGGCCTCAGCTGCAGGTAGTTGGCGCGTGGATCCAGGAAGAAGCTGGCCAGGAAGTACGTCAGGTTGGTGGCCACGACGATCATCAGGAGCCAACCGAGACTCTTCTCGAGAAGGTGTCTCAGCACGCGGCTGGCGCTCGCTCTCTCACACGGGTCGGCGTCGGATCAATCCCCGAGCGTACCTGTGAGATCTGATCATGAATGTCTTCGTGGACAATTGTTCTGCTTTATCTGTTGGCGCCGTTCTTGCGATTGGTCGCCCCTGGAAAGTCATGCCTCCTCTGCGCCGATTCGGGCGCTCCGGTGCCTCTGTCCGGAGGACCGGTAATCTCGACCGCCGTGACCCCTGCCGAGATCGTCGGGCTGCTCGCCGAGCCCGACCGCCTGCGTGTCGTGGCCGCACTCGTGCTGGGCGCCCGCACGCCCACCGACGTCGGCGCCGCCACGGGCCTCGCCCCTCGCGAGGTCGGGCGTGCGCTGCAGAAGCTGCAGGCAGGCGGGCTCGTCGACGACAGGTTCGAGGTGCGGGCCGAGCTGTTCAAGGAAGCCGCCCGCTCCGCGGCGCCCGTCGTCCCGGTCGAGGATCTCGGCTACGCCGATCCCGGCGTCGAGCAGGTCGTCGGCCGGTTCGTGCGCGAGGGGCGGCTGCTGTCGTTCCCGGCGCAGGGGCCGAAACGCCGGATGGTGCTGGAGCACGTGGCGCAGAGCTTCGAGCCCGGCCGCCGCTACCCGGAGCGGGAGGTGGACGCGGTGCTGCGGGCGTGGACCGACGGTGGCGCCGCCGACCACGCCACCCTGCGCCGTTACCTGGTGGACCACCAACTCCTGGCCCGCGACGCGGGCGAGTACTGGCGCTCCGGTGGCTGGATCGACGTGCTCGACGGGCGCGACTGAAACGCGTCAGGTGGGGTCGGAGCCGCGCACGGCGCCGAGCCACAGGCCGAGTGCTGCTGTCAGGGCGGTGACGGCCACCCAGGTCAGCAGCCCGCCGCGGTCGACGTAGGTCCACAGCAGGCCGATGAACGGGGCCGGCACGAGGAGCGGGAGGTCGGCCTGCAGCTGCCGGGTCATGCGCGCCAGCGCGGCGGCGCGGACGCCGACGGTGGCGTCGGGCCGCGACGGGTTGTCGGTGCGGTGCCCGCGTGGTTCGTCCAGGCGTACCGGTCCGGACGGCACGAGCGGGTGCTCCCCGTCGGAGTCGGTGACGGTGGCGGCCACCAGGCGGTCCCGCAGCGGGTCACCGTGCAGGCGGACGACCGTGGGGGAGGGGAGGCCGACGAGCACCGGGTCGAAGTGCACGGGGATCCAGCGCCCCGGGTGGGAGTCGGTCTCGAGGTAGCTGCGGGTGGCCAGACCGGCCTGCCAGCGCACCCGGCGTACGGGCACCGACCGCACCGGCTGCGCGAACGCCCGCCTGCGGGTGATCACCTGCCAGGCGAGCACGCCGACCACGAGCAGGGCGACGACGAGGCTGAACGCCAGCGTGGTGAGTGCCCGGTCGGCGTCGGCGAGAAACAGGGCGCCGGGGATCAGCGGATTCGTGGGGTCGGCGGGGTCGAACGCCACCTCGGTACGCGCGCCGGGCGCGGGGGGTGTGCCGGCCAGTTCCACGGCGTCGACCCGTTCCGCCTGTCCGGGCGGGGTCCAGCGGACCAGAGCCGTCGACTCGTCACGAGCACCCTCGACCACACCCTCGGACCGGCCGGTCGCCACGCCGATGCGCGCCGACGCCGCGGCGAACGTGGTCGCCGCGACGCCGGCCAGCACCCCGCACACGGCGAGGACGACTGCGGTGGTGAGCAGGGCATGGCGCAGCGGGCGGAGGGTGCCGAGACGCCCTCCGCCCGCCGCGCTGCCGCTGGTCAAACGACTACGACCTCACTTGCTCACTTGGCGAAGCCGATGAGGGTGTAGTTGTAGTCGGCGAAGCCCTTGGCGCCGAAGTTGACGACATTGGGCTTCACGGCCACCGCGTCCGGGCGCTGGTAGGTGAGCAGCGAGTGCCCGATGTTCCACAGCTCCGTGTCCATCTCGTTGACGATCGCGCGCTGCTTCACCGGGTCGAGCTCGGCGTTGGCCGCCACCAGCAGGTCGTTGATCTTCTGGTTGCCGATGCGGCCGTAGTTCTGGCCGACCGTGCCGTCCACCAGCCGGTAGATACCGCTCGACGAGCTGATCGGCGCCGGAGTGCTGAGCCACGCGAAGTGCGTGATGTCGAAGTTGCCGACGTTGACGAACTGCTCGAAGAAGTTGTCACTCGGCACCGAGTCGATGGTCACCTGCACGCCGATCGCGGCGAGCTGCTGCTGCACGATGCGGGCCTCCGCCTCGCTCACCGGCGTGCCGGTGGGGATGACGTCACGGATCACGAGTTGCTTGCCGTCCTTGGCGCGCACGTTGCCCTGCAGGGTCCAGCCCAGGGCGTCGAGCTCCGACTTGGCCTTCTCCGGGTCGAAGGCGACGACGCCGGAGTGGTCCTCGTAGCCCTCCTGGCCCTCGACGTAGAGGTGGTTGCCGAGCGGCTTCGCTGCGGGCACGATCGGGCCGATCTGCGACTGCGTGATGACGTTGCGGTCGATGCCCTTCATGATCGCCACCCGCAGCTTCGGATCCTCGAGGATCGAGCCGGGGGCACCGTTGAAGGTGATGTGGCGGTAGTTGGGCCCGTTCGCCGTGCGGATGTCGACGTCGGGCACCTGCTGCGCCCGCTGGAAGGTCGCCACGCTCGGGCCGATCGTCAGGAAGCTCAGCGAGCCGTTGGCGAACGCGTCGGCCTGTGCGGCCTGGTCGAGCGCGACGTAGACGATGCGGTCGAGCTTGGCGGGCTGGCCCCACCATTTCTCGTTGCGCACCACAGTGAGCCGCTTGGCCGTGGTGTCGACGCTCTCGAGCTTGAACGGCCCGGCGGTCTGGTCGTTGATCGGCTGGTTGATCCAGCCCTCGTTGAAGACCTTGGGGTCGGAGTTCGTCTCGCGGGGGTAGAGCGGGAGGAAGTTGCCCTTCCAGTCCGCGAACTTCGAGCTGTAGGTGACCACCACCTCCTGCGGAGTGGCACCCTGGGTCACCGACTGGATCACGTCGTAACCGGTGGTGCCGGACACCGTGTAGGCCGGGTTGGACCCGTTGAGCGCCTTGTACTGGGCGTCGAAGTCGGTCCAGTCGATCGGACGTCCGCTGTTCCACTTGGCCTTGGGGTTCAGCTTGTACGTGACCACCTGGGGGTCGGTACTGGTGAGCTCCGCCGACTCGAGGTAGTCCGGGTCGATCTGGTAGACGCTCTGCGCGTCGCCCTTCATGATCTCGGGCATCATCGAGTCGATGATGTCCTTGTTGTTGCGCTCCGTGCCGTCGAGCTCGTTGTAGTTGTACTGCGGCGGGAGGCTGTCGATCGACCAGAAGAAGTCGCCGCCGTCGCGCACCTGGTCGTAGGCGACCGGGTTCATGTCGTTGCCGGCCTGCGGCGGTGTGCCGCCGGTGACATCGCCTGCCGTGGCGCCGCCACCACCACTTCCGCCACAGGCGCTCAGCACGAGCGCGGTGGCCGCGGCGAGCGTCACCAACCCCGCTCCTCGACGTGACGGTTTCATTGTTCCTCCTGGTTCATCCGCAGCTCGTGGAGTCGCTACGGGGTGGGGCCGTCACTCGGGGATGACGGACGTTCGGGGGCGGGCGGAGCGGGCTAGACGACGGTCTTGATCCGGGCCCAGTGGCAGGCCGCTTCGTGGTCGACCACGGCCGTGCCCGGTTCGGCGGGCTGCGCAGGCAGGCGCGGGGGCTCCTCGCCGATGCACCGGGCCTGCTGGTCCGCATCCAGCGTGAGGAACAGCGGGCAGCGGGTGCGGAACCGGCAGCCGGACGGCGGGTTGGCGGGGCTGGGCATGTCGCCCTGCAGCAGGACGCGCTCGCGGCGGCGCTCGACCTCGGGGTCGGGCACGGGGATCGCCGAGAGCAGCGCCTGGGTGTACGGGTGCTGCGGGGCGGCGAACACCTCGTCCACGCTGCCGATCTCGACGATCTTGCCCAGGTACATCACGGCGACGCGGTCGGCGATGTGGCGCACCACCGACAGGTCGTGTGCGACGAACAGGTAGGCGAGCCCGAGGCGCACCTTGAGCTCGTCGAGCAGGTTGAGCACCCCGGCCTGGATGGAGACGTCGAGCGCGGAGACCGGTTCGTCGAGCACCAGCACCTTCGGCTCCAGCGCGAGCGCGCGGGCGATGCAGATGCGCTGGCGCTGGCCACCGGAGAACTCCCCGGGGTAGCGGTTGATCTGCTCGGACCGCAGCCCGACCAGCCGCATCAGCTCCGGGACGCGCTGCGCGATCTGCTCCTTGGAGAAACCCTGCACCTCGAGCGGCTCCGCGATCAGGTCGCGCACCGGAAGCCGCGGGTCGAGGGAGGCCATCGGGTCCTGGAACACGATCTGCAGGTCGCGCCGGATCCGCTTGCGGTCGGTCTTCGACAAGCCCGTGATGTCGGAGCCCAGCACCGACACCGTGCCGCCCATCGGCGGCTCCAGCCCCATGATCTCGAGGATCGCCGTCGACTTCCCGCAGCCCGACTCGCCGACGAGGCCCAGCGTCTCCCCGGCGCGCACGTCGAACGTCACGCCGTCCACGGCCTGCACCGCGCCGACCTTGCGGCGGAAGACGCTGCCCGTGCGCACCGGGTAGTGCTTCACCAGCCCGTCGACACCGAGCACCACCTCGCGCTCGGTGCGGGGCACGGAGTGGAGCGCCGAGGTGTCCACGACGTGGGCGTCGAAGACCTCGGCGGCGAGCTCGCCGCCCTCGGCGTCGGCCTCGGCCAGCTCGGCCGTGCGGATGCAGGCGGCGCGGTGGTCGCCGGAGGCCCCCGGCGCCACGAGCAGCTCGGGTTCGGCCTGGTCGCAGGCGTCGACGTGCAGGGGGCAACGCGGACCGAACGGGCAGCCCGGCGGCAGCGCGACCATGGACGGGGGCTGGCCCTCGATCGGTACCAGCGGTTGCCCGCGTCCGATGTCGAGGCGGGGGATGGAGCCCAGCAGGCCGAGCGTGTACGGCATGCGGGGGGCCGCGAAGATCTCGTCGACGGTGCCCGTCTCCACCGCCTTCCCCGCGTACATCACGACCACGCGGTCGGCCGTGCCCGCGACGACCCCGAGGTCGTGCGTGATCAGCACGATCCCCGCGCCCGTCACCTCCTGCGCGGTCTTGAGCACCTCCAGGACCTGGGCCTGCACCGTGACGTCCAGGGCGGTGGTCGGCTCGTCGGCGATGATCAGGTCGGGGTCGTTGGCGATCGCCATCGCGATCACGGCCCGCTGGCGCATCCCGCCGGAGAACTCGTGCGGGAACGCGTTCACCCGGTCCGTGGCGTTCGGGATGCCGACGAGGTCGAGCAGCTCGACGGACCGCTTCGCCGCGGCCTTCGCGGTCATCGAGCGGCCGCCGTGCACCAGCAGCGCCTCAGCGATCTGGTCGCCCACCGTGTAGACGGGGGTCAGGGCCGAGAGCGGGTCCTGGAACACCATGGCGATCTTCCGGCCGCGGATCCGCGACAGCTCGGTGTCCGACAGGCCGAGCAGCTCCTGCCCGCGCAGCCGGATCGAGCCGGTGATCCGCGCCGACGGCGGCAGGAGCCCCATCACGGCCAGCGACGACACCGACTTGCCCGAGCCGGACTCGCCGACGATGCCCAGTACCTCGCCAGGGGCCACCCGATAGCTGATCCCCCGCACCGCGCGCACACGGCCGTCCTCGCTGGGGAAGGACACCTCGAGGTCGGAGACCTCCAGCAGGGCGTCATCGGGGCCGGGCGGGAGACCGGGGTCGGCCAGCACGTCGGAGTCGATCATCGTCATGAGGTGGCGACCTTCTTCGTCTTCCTGGACTTCTGCCGGCGGCGTCCTCCGCGGGAGTTCGGGTCGAGCGCGTCACGCAGGCCGTCGCCGATGAAGTTGACGGCCAGCACCGAGATCACCAGCAGGCCGCCCGCGAACAGGAACAGCCATGGCGTGGTGACCGCCGCGTCGCTCCCGGCGCGGATCAGGGTGCCCAGTGAGACGTCGGGCGGTTGCACGCCGAAGCCGAAGTAGGACAGCCCCGTCTCGAGCAGGATGGTGGCGCCCACCGTGATCGTGACGTCGATGATCATCAGTGACGCCATGTTCGGCAGGATGTGCCGCCGGATGATCAGCGACGACGGGGCGCCCATGAACTTCGCGGCCTTCACGAACTCGCGCTCGCGCAGCGTCAGCGTCATCCCGCGCAGGATCCGGGCGGTGATCATCCAGGCGAACACGCCCAGCAGCAGCACGAACCAGATCCAGCTGCTGCCCCGCAGCGCGGGGGAGATCACCGCGATGATGAGGAACGAGGGCAGCACGAGGAGCAGGTCGACCACCCACATCAGACCGCGGTCGACCCAGCCGCCGAAGTAGCCGGCCGAGGCGCCGACGAGCGACGCGATGACGATCGAGATCAGCCCGGTCAGCAAGCCGATCGTGAGTGACTTCTGCAGCCCGCGCATGGTCTGCGCGAACACGTCCTCGCCGATCTGCGAGGTGCCGAACCAGTGGCTGGGCGACGGCGGCTGCAGGAACGCGGTGTAGTCGTACTGGTTGTACGCCCATGGCGCGAACAGCGGGCTGAGCAGCGACACGGCATAGAGCAGCACGAGCGTGACGAGCCCGGCGAGCGCGAGCCGGTTGCGCAGGAACCGGCGCAGGACGAGCCGGCCGCGGGTGACGCCTTCGGTCTCGGCCGGGCCCGTCGGAACCTCGACGGGGGTACTGCCGCCCGAGGGGAGGTGGGTGCCTGCGCCGACATCTGTGGTGGTCATCGGGGTCTCCTGTTCGGCGTCAGCGCAGCCGGACCCGCGGGTCCAGAAGGGCGTAGAACACGTCGGACAGCCAGCCCGAGATCAGCACCAGCACGGCGACGAACAGCGTGACGGTCGCCGTGATGTTCGTGTCGTCCTGCTCGATGCCGTAGACCAGCCAGTCGCCCATGCCGTACCAGCCGAAGATCCGCTCGGTGAACGTGCCGCCGGTGATCAGCAGCCCGAACCCGAACGCGAACAGCGTGGCCATCGGCACCAGCGCCGTGCGCAGCCCGTGCTTGAACAGGGCCTTGCGCCGGGTGAGCCCCTTGGCCTGCGCGGTGCGCAGGAAGTCGCTGCCCAGCACGTCGAGCATCGCGCTGCGCTGGTAGCGGCTGTAGTAGGCGATCTGGCCCAGCGCGATCGTCAGCGTCGGGAGGATGAGGTGCTGGATCCGGTCGAGCAGGGCGGCGCCGAAGCTCCCCTGGAACCCGGGGGACGTCTCGCCGGTGAAGACGAGGAGCTGGGCTCCCGCTGCCGTGTTGAGCTGGAGCGCGCCGTACTTGAGCAGCAGCCCGAGCAGGAACACCGGTGTGGACAGGATGACGAACGAGAACAGCGTCGCGAAGTAGTCGCTGAACTTGTACTGCCGGATGGCACTGGCCACCCCGAGGATCACCCCGAGCCCGATCCCCACCACGGTGCCGAGCAGGAACAGACGCAGGCTCACCCCGACGCGACGGGGGAGCTCGTCGCTGATGGAGGTGTTGACGACGGTCTGGCCGAAGTCGCCGTGCACGGCGTCGCCGAGCCAGTGCACGAAGCGCGCCGGGATCGGCTCGTCGAGGTGCAGCTCGGCCCGCTTGGCGTCGATCGCGGACTGCGGCGGCGGCGGGTTGCGCTCCTGCAGCTTGGCGATCGGATCGAACGTCAGTGCGGCGAGGGCGAAGGCCAGGAAGGTGGCGACGAGGCAGAGCGCCACGTAGTTGAACAGTCGGCGCACGAGGAAGCGAGCCATCGATCTCCTTGCTCATGCCCGATGGGTCTCACCGGTCTGTGTGTCCGCTCGGCGCGAAAACGGGTGGGCCCGCCGGGCTACTGGCGGGTACCTTGAATGCACCGGTGTGTGTTCGGTGTGAGGTTTCGACGTCCGATCGCCACCCGTAACGTGCGGATGCACGGTCCTGCCGCAATTGGGCTGGTCTGGGGTGGTGTAGCTCGGAATCAGCTCATGTGATCGTTACAGGCGGAGTCGACTCCAACTGGGCTGTCCTGCGTGTTCGCGTCTTTACCCGGAACCATTCCGAACCGTTTCATCGGCCCGGCCCAGGGTCGTGGCGACTCGGGACGCTGCCCCGCGATGCGCGCGATGTCACCGATCACCCACTCGCCGGCCGCCGATCGTGCCCACTTCGGACTTCGGGGCCATTGTGGAGGCTGCGCCCGGGGCCTCGGGGTGGCACGGTGTGAGGATGCCGCCCGCCAGAGCGACCGCCGTGAACGCCACTGCCGCCGCGCTGCTCGGACTGTTGCACGACGGGCCGATGACTGGAGGGCAGTTGGTTGCGACCGCGGGTCAGCGGTTCGGCTCGTTCTTCTCGGTCACCCGGAGCCAGGTGTACCGGGAGCTGCCGGTGCTTGCGGACGCGGGACTGCTGAAGCTCGGGAAGCAAGGGCCGCGGGCGTCGCAGCAGTACGCGATCACTGCCGCGGGGCGGCGGTCGTTCAAGGCCTGGCTGGCCACCGGAGGCGGCGCCGACCCGTTGCGCAGCCCGCTGGTGCTGCGCCTGCTCTACGCCGGGTCGCTCACGGTGAAGCAGCGCGCCGAGTTGGTGCGCAGCAGCCGGGAGGCGTACGCCGCGCGGCTGGAGGCGGCCCGCGCCACCGCACGCGGCGAGCCCGACCCGCATCGCAAGGCGGTCGCCGACTTCGCGGTGGCCCACGCCCGTTCGATGCTCAAGCTGCTGGACGCGATCCCGACGGAGTAACCGCACCCGCGTAACCTGGAGCGTTGTGAACCCCGACGCCGCAGCCGACCTGAAGGAACTCTCCACCACCCTGGAGAGCATCGAGGCGGTCACCGACCTGCCTGCGCTGCGCGCCGAGATCGCCGACCTCTCCGACCAGGCGGGCCAACCCGATCTCTGGAACGACGCCGAGGCCGCGCAGAAGGTCACCAGCAGGCTCGCGCACGCCCAGGGCGACCTGCGCCGGCTCGAGGACCTGCGCCGCCGGCTCGAGGACCTGCCCGTGCTCTACGAGCTCGCGGAGGACGAGGCCGACGAGGGCGCCATCGCCGATGCCGACGCCGAGCGGGCCAAGCTCCGTGCGGACATCGCCTCGCTCGAGGTGCGCACCCTGCTCTCGGGTGAGTACGACGAGCGCGAGGCGCTCGTGACCATCCGCGCCGAGGCCGGTGGCGTCGACGCGGCCGACTTCGCCGAGATGCTCATGCGCATGTACATGCGCTGGGCGGAGCGCCACGGCTACGGCACCGACGTGTACGACACCTCCTACGCGGAAGAGGCCGGCATCAAGTCGGCCACGTTCCAGGTGCACGCCCCGTTCGCCTACGGCACGCTCTCGGTCGAGCAGGGCACCCACCGGCTCGTGCGGATCTCGCCGTTCGACAACCAGGGTCGCCGCCAGACGTCGTTCGCCGGCGTGGAGGTGGCACCGGTCGTCGAGTCCAGCGACCACGTGGAGATCGACGAGAAGGACCTCCGGGTCGACGTCTACCGCTCCTCCGGGCCCGGCGGCCAGGGCGTCAACACCACCGACTCCGCCGTGCGGCTCACCCACATCCCCACCGGCATCGTCGTCAGCTGCCAGAACGAGCGCTCCCAGCTGCAGAACAAGGCCACGGCGATGTTGGTGCTGCAGGCTAAGCTGCTGGCCCGGCAGCGCCAGGAGGAGCGGGCCAGGATGGACGCCCTCAAGGACACCGGCTCGTCGTGGGGCAACCAGATGCGCTCCTACGTGCTGCACCCGTACCAGATGGTCAAGGACCTGCGCACCGACTACGAGGTGGGCAACCCCTCCGTGGTGCTCGACGGGGAGATCGACGGCTTCATCGAGGCCGGCATCCGGTGGCGGCGCAGCCAGTCCGCCGACTCCTGAGGTCCGAGGCGAGGGCGACCGTGGCCGCCTGATCGGCGGCCTCGGCCATCGCGATCGCTGATCGTCGCTGACGGCATTTCCGCGTCCTGACCTGCGCCCGATATGTCGGCATGATCGGCGCGAAATACGCCGATGTGCTGAGCGGTTGGTCCTGGGCGCCAAGGGGACGGGCCGGATGTCAGCCCCCACTGCACCCGCCGGTAGCCTCCGCATCCGTGATCCGCCTCGAACGTGTCACCAAGCTCTACAAGACCTCGACGCGGCCCGCGCTGGATCGCGTGTCGGTTGCCGTCGACAAGGGCGAGTTCGTCTTCCTCATCGGGCCATCGGGCTCGGGGAAGTCGACCTTCCTGCGGCTGCTCCTCCGCGAGGACGTCCCGACGCGCGGCAACATCTTCGTCTCCGACCTCAACGTCGCGAAGCTGCCACGACGCCGCGTCCCCCGGCTGCGTCAGCGGATCGGCTGCGTGTTCCAGGACTTCCGGCTGCTGCCCAACAAGACCGTCGGTGGCAACGTCGCGTTCGCCCTCGAGGTGATCGGCAAGCAGTCCGCCACGATCAAGAAGGTCGTGCCGGAGGTCCTCGACCTCGTCGGGCTGCAGGGCAAGGCCGACCGGATGCCGCACGAGCTGTCCGGCGGTGAGCAGCAGCGCGTCGCGATCGCACGGGCGTTCGTGAACCGGCCGCTGGTGCTGCTGGCCGACGAGCCCACCGGAAACCTGGACCCTGACACCAGCCAGGACATCATGTTGCTGCTGGAGCGGATCAACCGCACGGGCACCACGGTCGTGATGGCCACCCACGACCACTCGATCGTCGACTCGATGCGCCGCCGGGTCGTCGAGCTGGATCTCGGGCAGGTCGTGCGCGACGAGTCGCGCGGCGTCTACGGCGTGGGGCGGTAGAGGTGCGTTCGGACTTCGTCGTCCGCGAGGTCGTCACCGGCCTGCGGCGCAACGTCACGATGACGGTCGCGATGGTGCTGACCACCGCGATCTCGCTGGGGCTGGTGGGCACCGGTCTGCTGGCCGTGCGCACCATCGACCGCACCGAGCAGCTCTACAGCGACCGGGTGGAGGTGCAGGTCGCGCTCACCTCCGACGTCTCGGCCAACGACAAGGACTGCAGCCAGCCGGTCTGCGCCGGCCTGAAGTCCACCCTGGAGAACTCACCGCTCGTGGAGTCGGTGCGGTTCGAGAACCAGGAGGAGGCCTACGAGCGCTACAAGGAGCTGTTCGCCGGGCAGTCGCTCGCCGACCTCGTACGCCCCCAGTCGCTGCCTGCGACGCTGCGGGTGCGGCTGTCCGACCAGCAGGCGGGCGCCGACGCCGTGCGCCAGGCGATGGCGGGGCAGGTCGGCGTGCGCAACGTGATCGACCAGCGCGACGTCGTCGCGAAGCTGTTCGACTTCCTGGGCGGCGTGCGCAACGTGACGTTCGCGCTCGCGATGGTGCAGGCGGTCGCGGCGCTGCTGCTGATCTCCAACACCGTCCAGGTCTCGGCGTTCACGCGCCGTACCGAGGTCGGGGTCATGCGGCTCGTCGGCGCCACACGCTGGTACACGCAGCTTCCGTTCCTCATCGAGGCCGTGGTCACCGGCGTCGTCGGCGCGCTGATCGCGGTCGGCGGGCTACTGGTCGGGAAGTTCCTCTTCATCGACGAGTTGCTCAGCGGGATCGTGTCCAACGGTGTCGTGCCGCCGATCGAGGTCGCCGACATCATCTGGGTGTCGCCGATCCTGGTGATGATCGGTGCCGGCATCGCTGCCGTCACCGGGTACGTGACGCTGCGGCTGTACGTCCGGCTGTGACACGGGGAAACGCACGCGCCCGCGGAGCGCGGCAATCGGGAAGCCTGTCCGCGTACTCTGGGTAGGTGAAGGAGAAAGGCCGCTCGGTGATCGCGCAGAACCGGAAGGCACGACACGACTACGCGATCCTCGATACGTACGAGGCCGGCGTGGCGTTGCTCGGCACCGAGGTGAAGAGCCTGCGTCTGGGCCGCGCGTCCCTTGTCGACGCGTTCGCCACCGTCGACGACGGCGAGGTCTGGCTCCGCGGGCTGCACATCCCCGAGTACACCCAGGGCAGCTGGACCAACCACGAACCGCGTCGCACCCGCAAGCTGCTGCTGCACCGGGGCGAGATCGAGCGGTTGATCGGCAAGATCCGCGAGGGCGGTCTCACCCTGGTGCCGTTGTCGCTGTACTTCAGCGACGGCAAGGTGAAGTGCGAGATCGCGCTCGCCCGGGGCAAGAAGTCCTACGACAAGCGCACCGACCTCGCCAAGCGTGACGCCGACCGGGAGATCCAGCGGGCGTACGGGCGCGCTGCCAAGGGGCGGGCCCGGGAGCTGAGGTGACGGCGGAGCCCGCGGCCGTGGACGGTGTTCCGGCTCCGCCGCAGGCGGACGACGACGTCCCGCGGTTCCTCGCCGATCTCGGCGTGCCCGGGATCGTCGACGTGCATGTGCACTTCCTGCCCGAGTCGGTGCTGCGCAAGGTCTGGGCCTACTTCGACCAGGCCCGGACCCATTACGGGATGGACTGGCCCATCCACTACCGCACCTCCGAGGCGGACCGGGTGGCCACGCTCCAGAAGCTCGGCGTGCGCACGTTCGCCCCGCTGGTGTACCCGCACAAGCCCGGCATGGCCCGCTGGCTCATCGACTGGATCACGGAGTTCGCCGCCGCCACCCCCGACGCCGTGCCGACCGCGACGCTGTACCCGGAGCCGGACGTCGCCGACTACCTGGGCGCCGCCGTCGAGGCCGGCGCGCGGGTGGTGAAGGTGCACGTCCAGGTGGGTGGGTTCGACCCGCGGGACCCGCTGTTGCGCCCGGCGTGGGGGCTGCTCGCCGACGCGGGCGTGCCCGCCGTCGTCCACTGCGGGCACGGCCCCCTGCGCGGGCGACACACGGGGCTCGACGTGTTCGGCGAGGTGCTCGCCGAACACCCGCGGCTGCCGGTGGTGCTGGCCCACGCCGGCATGCCCGACTTCGCAGGCGCCCTGGACCTGGTGCACCGCTACGAGCGCGTGCACCTCGACACCACGATGGTCGGCACGCCGTTCAGCCTGCAGATGTCGCCGCTGCCGCCCGACTGGCCTGCGCTTCTCGCCGACGTCGCCGACCGTGTCGTCTTCGGCTCGGACTTCCCCAACATCCCGTACGCCTACGCGGAGCAGGTGCGGGCCGTCGCAGGCTGGGCCGCTGCCGACCAGCGCCTGGGACCGGCCTTCCTCCGCTCGGTACTGCACGACGCCCCGCGGAGGCTGCTCGCGCTCTGAGCGCTGTCCGGTTGTGGATCAGTACGACCGGGTAGTCCCCGGCATGGACATCGGGGTGCTGCTCGTCATCGTCGTGGTGGTCGTCGCGGTGCTGCTCGTCACCGGCCTCAGTGCGATTCGGGCACGGAAACGCCGGCAGGAGCAGCAGCGGCTGGAGGCGGCTGAACACCGCCACGAAGCGGAGATCAGGACCGCCAGCGCGGAGCGGCGCGAGGCCGAGGCCGCCGAACGCGCGGCCAAGGCCCGCCACGAGGAGGCACGGGCCAACGAGGAGGCGGCCCGGGCCCAGCAGGACCGCGAGGTGGCGCAGGAGCGGCAGGCCGCAGCCGACCGGATCGACCCCGACGTGAAGGGCCGTCGCAACCGCGACGACGCGGACGACAACACCCCCGCGGCAGGCGTCGGCTCCACGGAGGGCGCAGATCCCGCCGCGAGCACCGACCGGATGAACCTCGACGCCCGCAACGACTCGCCGGATCGCAACGGCGCCGTCGGGCGTCCGGACGCGACCGACGCTCGTGACGGCGCCGGCTCGCCGCAGGGCGACGACCCCGCCGCCCGCGCGGGCCGGATGGACGCCGGTGAGCACCGCGACCCGACTCAGCAGAATGCCGACCCGGCTGCGCGGACCGACCGGATGGGCCCCGGTGATCACCAGGACCCGGCGCACGACGCCGACCCGGCTGCGCGGACCGACCGGATGGGCCCCGGTGATCACCAGGACCCGGCGCACGACGCCGACCCGGCTGCGCGGACCGACCGGATGGGCCCCGGTGATCACCAGGACCCGGCGCACGACGCCGACCCGGCTGCGCGGACCGACCGGATGGATGTCGGTGACACCACCGACTCGCGCCAGGCTCCCGCCGGCGCACCCCAGGGTGCGGACCCGGCTGCGCGCACGGACCGCATTCCCGTCGGTGACCAGGGGACCGGGGAGCAGCCCGGACCGCTGGGGGCGGCGGAGGATGGCGGGAACGGCACCACGCAGCGCGGCGCCCGGGCGAGCGCTCCGGTGAGCGGAGCCGGGATCGCCGGTGGTGCCCACGCCGCCGGCCACGATGCGCCTGCCACCGATGGGGCCGCACCCGCGGCTGAGGTCGGCGGCACCGAGCCGGGCCGGCCCGACGTCGCTGCCGGCCCCGAGGCCGGACGCGGGCCGGTCGCCGGTGATGGGCCCGGGCAGCCGGGGGCGGAGCCGGTGACGTCCGTGCCCGGTCAGCGCAGCGGTGAACACGATCGACCCGGCCACGCCGTCCCGGAGCAGGCAGAGATGCAGGCCGGTGACCAGTGCACCGTCGATCGACCCGCCGGGGATGCCGACCGCGAACGGTCCGACCGCGGCCCGGCCCGCTCGATCACCGACCGCCTGCTGGGCCGGAACCGCTGATCGCCGAACCGGGATGAAGCCGGACGCCGTAGGCGTTACTCTGTGCGGACGCCCCGACGTGGGCGTAGAAGGGGGTGAACGGTTTCGACTCCGGACGTCGATCAAGGGGAAGCGTGTCGAGGAAGGCGACGATGATCTCGTTAACCATATGTCGCAACCTTATAAGCGCCGATTCCAATCAGCGCGACTTCGCCCTCGCCGCCTGAGCGAGTGTGAGTCTGTCGGACCGGGTGCGTTCCCCGACCCGGACCCCGGCATCAGCTAGGGGACTCACCTGTCCGCCCGGTCGCGGGGCGGACGGGGACATCAAACAGCGACTGGGATCGTCACACCGGCTGGTCCGCACGACCGGTGGATCCGAGTAGAGGCAACGCGGACTGCACACGGAGAAGCCCTTGTGAAGCGACGGAGGACCCGGGTTCGATTCCCGGCACCTCCACTCGACCGAAGGCGTGCCTGCTCGGCGGGCACGCCTTCGCTCGTCTCGGTCATCGTCATCTCTGCGGGGGCCTAGCCCCCGCACCCCCGGCCGGGGGCGCCCCCGGACCCCCCATCCCCCGGCGCGGGTTGGTGCTCCCGGCTCACGAGAGCGGGCCGCCGTTCGCTTGTGCCGGTCATCGTCATTCCTGCTCGGCGCGGGTTGGTGCTCGTGGGCTCAGGTTGAGCAGGCGGCGCGTTCGCTCGTGTTGGGCATCGTCATTTCTGCGTGTTCGTCGTCGTGAGTGGGGGGCGCCTTCGGCCCTGTCCGGCGCGCCTCAGCCCTCAGTCACCAGTCGTTCCAGGCGGGTCAGGCCGTCGTCCAGCCATTGCCGCACCTCACCTGCGGCTTTGCCGCCGTGGGTCTCTGGCTGGTGACCGAGGAACGACAGGTGCAGCACCACCGACGAGCGGCCGGGGGCGGCGTGCTCGACCTGCAGCCAGCCCGCGTAGTCGGGTGCGTGGCCCCACTCCACCCGAAGCTGCTCGGGCCGGACCTGCACGGTGCCCTCGCTGTCCACGCCCCGGGTCTCGACGTCGGCGTGCACCTCGCCCTCACCTGTCGGCTGCACATCCACCGGCCCCGGCATCCATTCCGGCAGCCGGTCCAGATCGGAGACCACCGCGAAGACCGTGTCCGCGTCGGCCGGCATCCCGCGTTCCGCCTCGAATTCCGCCATGGCGAAAACGTACCCGTCTCGCGCCCTTTCAGGCGGGGCCGATCATGATCCCAGCGGTAGCTCCGACACGTGGGCCTCGATGACACGCCAGCCCTCGGGGAACCGCACCCACGTCTGGCTCTGCCTGCCCTCGATCGCGCGGTCGGGGTAGTGGATCAGCGTCGTGACCACCGCCGTCCGGTCGTCGACGGCCAGCACCCTGGTGCCCCGGAGCGTCCGGCCCGCCGGCACCGACGGGTGCGTGCGGCGCCAGGCCTCGATCTCGTCGGCGCCCTGCTGCCGGTCGGCGATCCCGAAGCGCACGCAGCGGGGGTCGTCCCAGAAGAGTTCGGTCATGACGGCGACGTCCCCGTCGGCGAGCGCGCGTTCGTACCGCTCGAACGCGGACCGCACCTCCGCGACCACCTCCGGCCGGTCGAACGTGACCTGTTCCGGGGCCTCGTGGTCGGGGCTCATGCAGTGGCACCGGCGGGCACGGGGGCGGCGGGAGCGGTGGAGCCCGGCTCGGGGATCTCCTGATCCATGCCTCGACGGTAGCCCTGCGCGAGCCCGAGAAGCGCGGGCACAAGGCCGCTACCCGCCCGCGCTGATCCCGATCGCCATACCCACGAGGAACGTCGCACCAGCGGCGATCACCCCGAACGCCAGCTGCCGCAACCCGCTGAAGAGCCAGGTGCGGGTGGTGAACCGGGACGTCACCGCTCCGACGACGAACAGGCCGACAGCTCCGACGACGAGCCCGAGGAGGAGGGACGAGTACCCGAGCAGGAACGGGATCAGCGGGATGATCCCGCCGACGGCGAAGCAGAGGAACGACGAGGTCGCCGCGGTCCACGGCGAGGGTTGGTCGTCGACATCGACACCGAGTTCCTGCGCGACGTGGACCTTCACCGCGAGCTCGGGGTCGGCGTGCACCTCGCGGGCCATCGTCTCGGCCGTCGGGGCGCTCAGCCCCATCTCCCGGTACATCTCGGCGAGCTCGGCCTCCTCGGCGCGCGGGTGCCTGCGGATCTCCTCCCGCTCCACGGCCACCTCGTTGGCCACGGCCTCGTTCTGCGTGCCGACCGAGGCGAACTCGCCGAGCGCCATGGAGAACGCGCCGGCCACCAGTCCCGCCATGCCGGTCAGGATGATCACGTGCCGGCTCGCACCGCCGCCGCCGACTCCCGAGATGAGTGCGATGTTCGTGACGAGGCCATCCATCGCGCCGAAGACGGCGGCGCGCAACCAGCCGCCGGAGACGTCGGTGTGGTGGTGGTCATGCGGGTGCTCGGCGAACTCCGCCGAGCCCTCGAGCTGCGTCATCAGACCAGCGTAACCGCGCTCAACCGTCCAGGTTGGACTATGGACAGGCTGGCCTCCGGTGGCCGGAGCCACGCCTTCGTCCCACACTGAGAGACGTGGCTCACAACGACGAGGCGCCGCTGTGGGTGTTCGGCGACCAGCTCGGCCCGCACGTGCACGCCACCGCTGCGCACCGCCACCGTGAGGTCGTGATCATCGAGTCCACGCGGGTCCTGCGGCAACGCCGGTTCCACCGGCAGAAGCTGCACATCGTGCTGTCCGGCATGCGCCACCTCGCCGAGGAGCTCGGCGATCGGGCCACCTACCTCCGCACCGACACCTACCGGCAGGCCCTGCAGCAGGTCGGTCGGCCGGTCGTCGTGCACGAGCCGACGTCGCACGCCGCGGCCGCGTTCGTCGAGCGCCTGCGCAATGAGGGCCTGGTCGCGGACGTGCTGCCCACACCCACGTTCGCGCTATCCCGCGCTGCCTTCGACGAGTGGCCCGGAGACCGTGAGACGTTCCGGATGGAGGAGTTCTACCGCTTCCAGCGCCGCCGGTTCGACGTCCTGATGGAGGGCGGCGAACCCGCGGGCGGGAAGTGGAACTACGACCACGAGAACCGGGAACCGCCGCCGAAGGGGGCGTCGACGCTCGGCGTCCCCGGGCCGTGGCAGCCGCCGGAGGACGAGATCGACGAGCAGGTCCGGGCGGACCTCGACGCGATGGACCTGCCCACCGTCGGACGTGACGGCCCGCGGTTGTTCGCGGTGACCGCCGCCGAAGCTCGGCGCGCGCTCGCGCACTTCGTGCGGTATCGGCTGCCGCACTTCGGTCCGCCCGAGGACGCGATGCTCACCGGGGACTGGGCCATGGCGCACTCGCTGCTGTCGGTCCCGCTCAACCTGGGCGTGCTGCACCCGCTCGACGCCGTGCACGAGGCCGAGGCCGCCTACCGGTCCGGGGACGTGCCGCTGCCCGGCGCCGAGGGTTTCGTGCGGCAGGTGCTGGGCTGGCGGGAGTACGTCTGGCAGCTCTACTGGCGGTTCGGCCGGGACTACCTGCGGCGCAACGCATTCGGGGCCGGCACGCCGCTGCCGGACTGGTGGACGTCGCTCGATCCCGAGGGCGTCACGGCCACCTGCCTGCGCACCGCGCTGGAGGGCCTGCGGGACCGCGGCTGGACCCACCACATCCAACGACTCATGGTGCTGGGCAACCATGCGCTGCAGCGTGGTTACGAGCCGTTCGATCTCACGAACTGGTACGCCGCGGCCTACGTCGACGGCTTCGCATGGGTGATGCCGCCGAACGTGATCGGCATGAGCCAGCACGCGGACGGCGGGATGATGGCCACGAAGCCCTACAGCTCGGGCGGCGCGTACATCAACCGGATGTCCGACCACTGCGGCAGCTGCGCGTTCGACCCGCGGAAACGACTCGGTGAGGACGCGTGCCCGTTCACGGCCGGGTACTGGGCATGGGTGCACCGGCACCAGGACCTCCTCGCCGCGAACAACCGCACGGCCCGCGCCGTCGCGTCGATGCGGCGGCTGGCCGACCTCGATGCCGTGCTGGAGCAGGAAGCGGCCCGCGAGTCCTTCTGACCGGCCGTCGGCCCCCAGGGCGCGGGCGCCGTCGACGTCACTCGTCCGTCCGCCGGTGCGGGGTGTGGCTGCCCGATTGGTGATGGTCGGCGCCGCTACGCTGATCGTGTGGATCGGGGACGGGTGCTCGACGTCGTCGGCACGGTTGCGCGGCTCGGCCTGGCCGCGGTGTGGCTGACCTCCGGCGTCCTCAAGGCCACCGATCCCGACCAGACCTACATCGCCGTCCGCGCCTACGACGTGCTGGCCCCCACCCTTGTGGAGGTGGTGGCGGGCATCCTGCCGTGGTTCGAGATCGCGCTCGGCGTGCTGGTGCTGGTCGGGGTGGGCATCCGAACGGTGGGTGTGCTGTCGATCCTGCTGCTCCTGGTGTTCGTCGCCGGGGTCTCGCAGGCGTGGGCGCGCGGGCTGCTGATCGACTGCGGCTGCTTCGGCGGCGGCGGCGCGGTGGAGCCCGGCCAGACGGCCTACGTGCAGGAACTGCTGCGCGATACGGGGTTCCTCGCGCTGGCCGCCTGGTTGGTGGTGCGGCCGCGGACGCTGCTGTCGCTGGACTCTCGACTCGAGAACACGGGAAGGACCTGACATGGGCGGGGCGGAGAGAAACGAGAAGAAGCGCCGGCAGGCGGAGGCGAACCGGCGCCTCGCCGCGGCGGGCATCAACGTGCCGCCGAAGCGCAACCGCACGCCGCTGATCGTGGTGGCGGTGGTCGTGGTGGTGGCCGTGGTCGCCGGGGTGGCGGTGCTGGTGAACCGCAACGGTTCGAGCGCCGACGTCGCCCCCACCTACACCGCCACCGCGTCCGGCGCGGTGATCACCGCAGGCAACGGCCCCGCCACGATCGACACCTACGAGGACTTCCTCTGCCCGCAGTGCGAGCGGTTCGAGGAGCGTTACGGCAACGAGATCGTCGCCGCCCTCAACAACGGGCAGGTGACGGTGCGCTTCCACACGATCTCGATCCTCGACCGGTCCACCACCCCGCCCGGCTACTCCACCCGTGCGGCGAACGCGGCCCTGTGCGCCGTGCCCGCCGGCATCTACCCGGCCTACCGCGAGAAGCTGTTCGCGGAGCAGCCGGCCGAGGGGAGTGCGGGCCTCACCAACGACCAGCTCATCCAGTTCGGCACCGAGCTCGGGGCCAAGGGTGACTTCGCCTCGTGCGTGAACGGCTCGACGAACGCCGCAGCCATCACCGCGGAGACCGAAGCCTCGGCCGCCAACCCGGCGCTGCAGACCAACGGCCAGTTCGGTACGCCCACCGTGGCCGTCGGCGGCGCCAAGATCGATCTGAACAACACCGACTGGCTCAAGGACGCCATCGCCGCCGGGCGCTGACACTCCCACGTGGTGGGCCGCGCGGACGCCCGCGCGGCCCACCACGTCGGTCAGGCGGTGCGCGACGGGTGGTCCCAGGCGATCTGCGGCCGTTCGCCGCCGAGGTGGCGGCCGAACCAGTCGAGGATGATCTCGGCGCGCTGCACGCGGTGGCGGGGCGAGCCGCTGCGCGACAGCTCGTGCCCCTCCTCCGGGAAGCGCCAGTACTCCACCGGCTTGCCCAGCAGCCGCAGTGCCACGTAGAGCTGGTCGGCCTGCTCGATGTGGCAGCGCAGGTCGTCCTCGGAATGCAGGATCAGAACGGGCGTGGTGATGTCCCGGACGTAGGTGATCGGCGATATCCGCTGGTAGACCTCGGGTGCGTCGAGGTGGCTGACGCCGAACTCGTAGCGGAAGAAGCCGGCCACGTCGGAGCTCGTCTCCAGGGACGACACGTTGTTGACCGCCCGCTCGCTGCACGCCGCGGCGAAGCGGTCGGTGTGCCCGATCAACCAGCTCGTGAGGTAGCCCCCGTAGGAGCCACCCAGCACCCCGACGCGCTCGGCGTCGAGTGCCGGGTCGCGCTCGAGCGCGGCGTCGAGCACGGCGAGCACGTCGTCGGCGTCGATGCCGCCCCAACCGGTGCCGGGCGCCTCGGGTGCCTCGGGCGGCCGGACCGCGCGGCACCACGCGTCGGTGTGACCGGTGGAGCCGTGCGGGTTGCAGTAGACGACCGCGTACCCGGCGCCCGCCCACAGCTGGAACTCGTCGAACCAGGAGTTCGTGTACTGCGCCATCGGGCCACCGTGGATGGACAGCAGCACCGGCACCCGCGCGTCGTCCGGCACGCCCGGCGGACGCACCACCCAGGCGTCGATGTCGCCGTCGCCCGCGGGGGAGGGGACGGTGAAGTGCTCGGGCTCGGCCACCGGCACGGCCGCGTGGAACGCGGCGCCGACCGAGGTGAGCTGCCGCTCCGTCCCGTCCTCGTCGCGGACGAACAGTTCGGGCAGCGTGGTGGGGGTGGCGGCGACGAACGCGAACGTGCCGCCCGCGTGGTCGAACCCGCTGATCAGCCGGTTGCCGCCGAGCAGCAGTTCGGGCTGCCCGGACCCGTCGGCGGCGACCCGGTACACGTGCACGGAGCCGTGCTCCTCGACCGAGAACAGCAGGTTCCCGTCGTGCCAGACCGGGTTCCGGGCGCTCGGGGGCGCGCACTGGCGGTCGAGCGCCGCGGTGAGGATCTGCTGCTCCCCGGTGGCGACGTCGGTCACGGTGACCTGTGCGTGGGACGGCAGGATCCGGACGTTCTCGGTGAGGGTGGCGATGCGCATGCCGTCCGGGCTGAACGAGGGGAGGCTGTGGGACAGGCCGCGGTCGGTGATCGCGCGGGGTTCGGTGTCAGGCGTGCCGGCCGGTCCGAGGTCGATCAGGTGCATGTCCTGGACGAGGTCGAGGTCCCAGTCCTTGCCCCGCGAGGCGGCGACCGCCAGCTGCCTGCCGTCCGGTGACCACGCCGGCCCGCCGTGCTCGTACGGCCCGCCCGCCACCAGGCGTGGCGTGCTGGAACCGTCGGCCAGCACCACGAACACGCTGCGCGGCCGGTCGACGATCCACCCCTCGCCGTCGAGGCGAGTGAACAGCCGGTCGATGCGCCGCGGCGGCCGCCCGCGCTCGTCCTCGCCGTCGCGGTAACGACCCGTGCGCTCGCGCGAGGCGAACGCGATGCGCGTGCCGTCGGGCGACCAGACCGGCTCCTCGATGGCCTCCTCGCGCTCGCAGATCGTGATCGTCTCGCCGGGGATCCCGACGGGCACCACGTGCAGCGTGTGGAGCCCCTTCTCCTCCGAGCGCCGGCTGGTGAACGCGAGCCTGCGCCCGTCCGGCGACCACCTGGGCTGCCCGTCGCCGTGCTCGCCCGTGGTGAGCGGGTAGGGCGCCGCGGACCCGTCGGCCGCAGCGAGCCAGACAGCGCGGCGGTACCGGTTCTTCTCCACGTCGACGCGGGTGACCACGAAGGCGACCAGCCGGCCGTCGGGGGAGACCCTCGGCGCGGAGGTGGTGACGAGCTGTCCGATGTCGGCAGGTTTCACCGGCTGACCGTAGATCAGCACCGGCGGCAGCGGCGACCCCGTTGCCGGGGCCGGACGGGCATCGTGTAACTTCGTGTCCGCAAGGGGCTGTGGCGCAGCTGGTAGCGCACTTGACTGGCAGTCAAGGGGTCAGGGGTTCGAATCCCCTCAGCTCCACCCAGGTCAGAGACTCGCAGAGCGATCATCGGCAAGATCGATCGTAAGCTGAGTGACTATCTGAGTGTCTATCCCGCATCAGTGATTGGGAAGATCGTGTCCATCGCGGTGGCGCCCTCCTCCAGTACCGGCCGGAGCTGCTGGCGGTAGACCGCCTCCGTGACCGCCGTCCCGCTGTGGCCCACGAGTCGCGAGATGCTCTCCAACGGCACGCCGGCATCCGACAGCAGTGACACGAAGCTGTGCCGCATCTCCCGAGGTGTCCATGCCGAGGCGTCGAGCCCAGCCGCCTGTACCACTTTCCGGAACGAGCGACGGACATTGTGCGCGTCCAGCTCTGTGCCGTTCGAGGTGGCAAACACCAGTGCGGATGCGGGAGGGACCACACCAAGCCGGTCACGATGGCGGCGGAGCGCATCCACGCATCGCTGAGGCATTGCCAGGCGACGCCGGGATCGTTTCGTCTTGGTGTCGCCACCTTGGCGGACGGACCGCACCACTGAGATCGACGGAGGGAGCGGAGGGACGGCGGCTGGCTCGCCCGCAAGGTCGACGTGCTCCCAGCGCAGGGCACGCAGCTCCTCCGTTCGCGCGCCGGTGAGCATGGACAGCACGATGTAGGCGTGGAGGGCCGACCCCTCAGCGGCGGTCAACAGTGCCTCCGCCTGGCGCAGCGTCAGCGACTTCGAGCGGCGCCCTTCGCGCCCGATTGGCACGTTGCAGAGCCCGACCACGTTGCGCTTGACCTTGTCGCGCGCCATCGCATGCGTGATTGCGCGGTTGAGGATCGAGTGCATCAAGCGCAGGGTCCGCGTGCTGACCGTCTCGGCTTCCTCGCGCAACCATCGGTCAACGTCCTCGGCGGAGAGGTCGCGCAGGCGTCGGCGGCCGAGCTGCGGCACGACGTGCCCCTCAGCCGTGGTCGTGTAGTTCGCAACCGTGTTCGCCGAGCGCCCGGCGAGGCCGTAGGACAGCCAGTCAGAGATCGCGTCGCTTACGGTGTAGCTACCCGCAGCTACCGTCAGACCGTCTTCATGATCGCGAAGGATGTCGCGCAGCTTGTCCTTTGCGGCCGTCTTCGTTCGGCCACTCGCCTTCTTTGTGATCCGCTTGCCTCGGGCATCGAAGCCGAGAGTTGCGGTCGCGATCCACCGTTGGCGGGGCTCGTCCCAGTGCAGACCGCCCTCACCGCGGCTCCGGCGAGTCGTCACGATGCTGCCCCGACCCGCTCGGCGTTCGCCTCCTGCTCCAGGAGAGCGACGTACTCAGCGATGGCGGAAGCCGGGATCAACCGCGTGCGCCCAACGTGCACCGACCTCAGTCGCCCGCAGCGGAGCTCCTCATAGATCACGCTGCGCCCAAGCGAAAGGATGACCATCGCCTCTGCAACGCGGTACAGCTCCTTGCCGCTCATGCCGCCCTCCTGATCCGGTCGCTGCGTCGTTGGGTGCGGTTGCGTTCGGCGATCGCGATGGCCAGTTCCCGCTCGGCGTGGGTGTGGTGTCCGATGTGGACGAGGCGCCAGTCGTTGATCACGGTGACGGTGGACAGGTCGACGGGGATGGTGTTGGGGTCGTCGGTGTCGCGGTCGAGCTGGGCCAGGTCGTCGGCGAGCCGCCAGGTCCGGCGGTCGGCTCGGAGTGCGCCGAAGGTGGTCGAGTACCGCTGGGTGTCTAGTCCCAGTTGATGCTTGACGTTTCGGTCCCAGTTGATGCTTGTCAGTGGGTCTAGGAAACGTGGGTGGTGGTGCGGGGTCGGTAGGCCTTGATGGAGCGGACGGGTTGGGCGGTGGCGCGCCGGTAGGTGCGCTGTTGTCCGTCGGGGGTGTCGACGGTCAGGGTGGAGTCGGAGACGTGGACGGTGACCACGGTGGCGGCGTGGGCGCGGCCGAGGCTGATGGGTTGGCTGGCCACGGTGATCACGCCTGAGGCCGAGACGCGGCGTTGGACGGTGACCGGTTCGGTGCGGGGGCGTGGTGGTGGCCCGGCGGGGCGGACGCTCTGGACGCGCAGGGCCTGGGTCCAGGTCAGTGGGTTGGGGCGGGTGCGCAGCAGTTCCCGGGTTTGGGGGTCGAATACCAGCAGCACGGTGGGCTCGATCCGGATACTGACCCGGCGCCCGGCGAGGATCTCGGCGATGAACACGCTGTGCTGGCCCAGGGTGATGTTGCCGTTGCGGTTGACGGTGCGGTCGACCTCGAGCGCGGTGGCGTCGGGGTCGAGCGGCGGCAATGGAGAGGGGCCGGCGGGGCGGCCGCCGCGGGCGGCGAGCGTGGCCAGGTCCGCCGACGACAGGTGCGAGCGGACGGTCTTGATCCGGGTCCCGGCGGAGAGCAGGTGGATCAACTCGTGGTCGGCCCAGAAGGTGATCGTCTGCCCGACCCGGGCCGGTCCGAGCCAGAACTGTTTGCCGCGGACTCCGAGGTTGCCGGCGGTGGGCACGACGCGTTCGAACTCCACCGGCCCACCCCGATAGAGCAGGTCGGTTCGTGGGGCGGTGGCGTCCTCGCGAACCGCGCCATCCTCCTGCGCGACTGCCAGCTCAGCTACCGGTTCGGCTGCCGGTTCAGCTGCCAGGTCGAGTGCTGGTTCGAGGGCTGGGGTGAGGATGGCCGGGACGCGCAGCGGCAGCACCGCCTCCGCCCCAGCCCCTCCCACGACGGGATCGGTCTGGCGGGTGGCGAACCGGGTGGCGGGGTAGGCATCGCCGATGCCCTGGTGGGGGCGGTCGCAGTTGTAGTCGGTGACCCAGGTGTCGATCGCGGCCTGGACGGCGAGGACGTCGGGGAACGGTCCGCGGTCGTTGAGTAGTTCCCGGCGCAGGGTCTGGTGGAACCGCTCGACCTTTCCCGTCGTGGTCGGTGAGGCGGGTTGGGTCAGCCGGTGGGTGATGGCGTTCTCCCGGCAGATCCGGTCGAACAACACCTCCCCGCCGCGGCCGAACCGGTCGGTGAACTGCTTGCCGTTGTCGGTGAGGATCTCCTCGGGGATCCCGTAGCGGCGCAGCGCCTCGACCAGGGCCAGACACACCGCCCGCCCGGTCGCGCGCGGCACGACTGCGGCGATGACGCAGAACCGGGAGTGGTCATCGACCCCGGTGACGACCTTCACCTCGGTGCCATCGACGAGCCAGATCCCGCCGACGGTGTCGATCTGCCACAACGCCATCGGCGCCGGACGTTCCCACCGCAGGTAGTCCGAGCGTTTCCGGCGTCGCCGGCCGGGTTGGATGAGGCCGTGGCGGACCAGGATCCGGTGCACCGTCATCCGCGAGGGCACCGGCGCGACCCGCTCGACCCGGGCCAGTTCATGGACCAGCCGCCGCGGACCCCAGCGCGGGTGCTCGCGGCGTAGTTCACACACCACCGCCTCCACCTCGGGCAGGGCCTGGTGCGGGCACGAGACCGGGCGCCGCGACCGGTCGGCCAGCCCAGCCAGCCCGTCGGCGCGATACCGGCTCAGCCAGGTGTGCACGCTCTGCCGCGACACCTGGTGGTGCGCGGCGACGTCCACGACGGCTTCTCCTGCCAGCACCGCCAACACCGCGCGATACCGCTGCTCAACGATCGACAACTCGACCAGGGCCAATCCCGGCTCCTCTTACCCCGACGCTCGCACGACGAGGCACAGCGAAGCCGATCACGACCACCGTCAAGCATCAGGTGGGACCGGAGTGTCAAGCATGTCCCGGGACTACACACGCAGCCGCCGGGCCGCTGTGTTCAGACTTTCTCTACTTGTTCAAGGCGGCGCCTGCGGCGCCGCGCGGCGCTGTGCCCGATGCAGCCGCAAGCGCTCGCACGGGGCGTGCGGCCTCCGGCCGGTCCCCGCGCGGCGCGCGGCTGCTGATGCGGCGCCACAGACGTCGGCATAACGCTCATCGGCGGCGTGCGAACAGGAACGCCTGAGAAGCAGTCTCACGCGGACTGAGCACCATCTCGGCTTCGACATCGAAACCTGCGGCTTGTAGCCAGCCTGCCACCTGGTCAGGCTGGCGCCGGTGAACATGGACGTTCATCGGGTGCCCGCCGTAACCGTCGGTCTTCAGCTCCGACCCGTGCCCGACGTGGAACAGGAGCTGGAGGGGCCCACCAGGCCGCATTGCCCGGTGGAACTCTGCAAATGCGGCCGGAACTTGATCATCAGGGATGTGGATCAACGACTGCCATGCAAGTAGACCTGTCACCGCCCCATCGGGGAGGTCAAGACTGGTCATCGAGCCGAGTTCGAACCGTAGGCCGGAGTGCTCCCGGCGGGCCAGCTCAACCATTCTGGGCGAGAGGTCGACGCCGAAGGCATTCAGGCCGAGTGTGTGGAGATACGCGGTGACGTGTCCGGGTCCGCAGCCAATATCGGCGACGGGGCCATCCCCGGCGGCACGCACGCTCTCGGCGAGCATGACCGCAGCAGCACGAAGGTACGGGTGGGCACCAACGGCTCCTCGCACCTGATCGGCGTAACTCGCGGCGACCGTGTCGTACGAGGTCCGGGCGTCCTCCAACCAATGCGCGTCGCTCACGGGCCACACCGTATCCGCGGTCTGAGGACGACCGGTTCGGTGGCGGACGTGGAAGACGAGACGTCTTCGCTGGAACGGCAGGTGCCAAGACAATGCCCTCGCCGGGCGGCAGGTCTCCGGGACGGCCGGACGAGCAGGCGCGCGGACAGGGGTGGGGGAGGCGGGGTGTGGCGTCCCGACGACCTCCCGGAGGGCTACCACGCGGCGACCCGACGGCAGAGCTTCACGAGGTAGCCGGCCGGTGCCGTCGAGGGCTGCCGCCGAGTCGCCGCGCGGTCGGGCGATGCCAGGTCGACGGGACGCCACACGAGCCCCAGCGTGCAAGGGCAAGAGCCCCGAGTCTGGGCCGTCTGGGCCGTCCCTGGGCCGTGGGAGACCACTCAACAACGAGAAACGACGCCGACCGACGGGAGGTGTTCCCGCTGGTCAGCGCCGCTTTCAGTGCCTGGATCAGGCAGCCGACTTGGTCTCCCAGAAGATCTTGTCGATCTCAGGCCGTGTTAGCTCTCAACCCTTGGGGCCGTAGTTGCGCTCGTCCATCGCCCGTTCCAACGCAGCGCGAAACTCTGGCTCCTCGCCTCGCTGGCGAAGTACCTGGGCCGGCACGGACATGCCCTCGGCGAGGATGGCCAGCATCAGGTGCTCGACGCCCACGTAGCGATGCCCTCGTTCACGAGCCTGTTCCTCAGCCATCCGAATGATCGTCTCGTATCGAGGCGTGGGCAGGATCTTCCTCGGGACGCTGCTCATAGAACCCATGATGAAGGCCATGACCGCCGCTCGCGGTACAAATCCGGTACAAACCCGCGCCAGGCCGCCCCGTCATCAGGCGGCACAGAACGGCACAGAACGGCAGCTCAGCGCGTCGCGAGACATCAAAGTCCTGGTCAGACGCAGTTCACCGACTACCGCTGACGTCAACCTTGCTGTCCGCGCGTCGCCGCAGCGCGGTCACGCCGCAGTGTGGGTACAAACCGACCGGTCCCAGCGAGGTAGGCGCTGCAACTCTCCCTGCACCGCCGCGATCCGGGTGCCGAGACAGGCAACTGTGAGGTCCCGGCGGGACCATTCAGTTCTTGGCGCTCAGCGCCGGTCGAGTGCAAGGCGCAGGGACAGCCCGATGAAGATGAACCCGGTGGCGACATCGAGACGTCGCTGGACGCGGCGGTGACGAGCCAGCCAGGCGCCCAACCGGCCGGCGAGAAGCCCGATCGGGCCGTCGATCAGTAGGTCGACGAGCACGAAGCAGGCGCCAAGCACGAGCAGCTGGACAGTGGTGGAGCCCCGGGATGGGTCAACGAACTGCGGCAGGAAGGCGGCGTTGAACAGCACCACCTTCGGGTTGAGCAGGTTCGTCATCAGCCCTCGTGCGAAGGCCCGCCGCGGCTGCCAGCTGCCGTTCCGACCGGTGCCGTCCGGCGCTGACCCACCACCTTCCCCGGCAGCGGCAGGACCCCCAGAGTGGGGAGCTGCGTCCGTGGCGTCGGCTTTGCGGCGCAGGGTCGTGACACCGAGGTAGAGCAGGTAAGCGGCGCCGGCGATGCGCACCACGTCGTAGGCGACGGGCACGGCTTGGAAGAGTGCGGCGAGCCCGAACGCGGCGGCCGCGGCGTGCACCGCCAGGCCTGCGGCGACCCCGACGGCCGCGGCCAGCCCCACCCGTGGTCCACCGCGGGCACCAACCGCGACGATGAACACCATGTCCGGGCCCGGGGTCAGCACCAGCAGCGCTGCTGCTGCCGCGAAGGCCACCAGGACGACCGGATCCACCATCTCTGCCTCCTGCTGTGAACCCCACCTGTTCGCGGTCCCTCACAAGATCCCATCCAGGACACGTCGTCAAGGGCCTCGCGTGCCCCACCAGAGCGCTCGCAATAGACGCGAGCCCTCGCCGGGCGGCAGGATGCTCCTCTGTCCCATCGAGGACCGTGTCAGCACGCCACCGGTGAGTGACTAACTGAGTGACGACCCCGCCGTAGGGCCGCGGACGATGCAGGACGGCAGCGGACGCTTGACCTGCGGGGGAATGGCATCAGGGCCACGTCGACCCGGTCGAGGGCATGCCTGGCAGTCAAGGGGTCAGGGGTTCGAATCCCCTCAGCTCCACTCAACAAAATCTCAGATCAGGGCCCTATTTGAAGCGCCCCGGGGTGTCGGGAGGCTCGATCTTGTGAGGAGATGGAGTCATGACACGCCGGTCCCAGCACTACCCA